>CAZDVK010000001.1:0-181359 GCA_964508915.1 uncultured Verrucomicrobiales bacterium
AACCCGTGTTGCCGCCTTGAAAGGGCGATGTCCTAGGCCTCTAGACGATGGGGACTGTAATAAGAAAGAGATAAGGTTTTTAAGCTATAAAGTCAATAAGATTATTCAGTTTCTTGTTCTTTTTTTTCTTGCATCTTTCAGATAGATACCGTAAGTATTAACAACAGTTCTGCCGCGGGGTAGAGCAGCCCGGTAGCTCGTCAGGCTCATAACCTGAAGGTCGTTGGTTCAAATCCAGCCCCCGCAACCAATCTTTCTTATATATTTAAAACCATCTTAACAAATAGCATTAATTTCGCTACAGTGCATAAAAGCGTTTTGATGTTTCTTCGTTATGTTTTCAACCTTGCCCAATTTTCTAACACTGCTTCGAATTGCCATGATTCCTGTCATTGTCATTTCGTTCTATATCCATACAGTGGGTGGTCGATGGGTTGCTGCTGTGGTCTTCATTGCGGCTTGCTTAACAGATTATTTGGATGGGTATTTTGCACGCGCTTGGTCGCAAACAACGCGTATTGGGCAGTTTTTAGACCCTGTGGCGGATAAATTGCTGGTGGCGTCCACGTTGTTGATGTTGGCTGGTTTTGGCCACATTAGTCACTTAACCATGTTGCCAACCGTTGTTATTTTGTGCCGCGAAATCATGGTTTCAGGCCTTCGGGAGTACCTAAGTGATTTTAAAGTAAGGGTACCTGTCACGCTTGTATCAAAATATAAAACAGCTATTCAAATGTTGGCCATTAGCCTTCTTTTGCTGGGTGATACGCCTGCTTTTGGAAGCCCTGTTTTGGTTTTGGGTGAGCTTTGTATGTGGGGTGCCGCGTTTTTGACCCTTCAGTCTGGTTATTATTATTTAAAAGATACACGCCATTATTTTGATGAAGATTTCATATAAATGGAAAAAATTTCTATTGTCTACACAACTGTTTCATCTCGAGATACGGCGGATGAACTGGCAACAGACGCTGTGATAAAAGGTTTGGCTAGCTGTGCTAATATTTTTCAGCATGTGACCTCTGTTTACAAATGGCAGGGGGTGCTTGAAAAAAGCCAAGAGGTTGCTATTGTTTTTAAAGTTCTATGGTGCAAGAAAGATAGTTTGGTTGCATGGCTTCAAAAAAGTCACCCTTATGAAACGCCTGCTATTTTATGGGCAGATGCCAATACAACAGAAGATTTTTTCAATTATATGTCGCAATAAACTAGCTACGAGGCGATGTTCCCTCTGTCGGTGTCAAGTGCATCGTAAATGGCTTCAACGTAGGTAGGGTGGTCAGTAGAAGAAGTGTCCCACAATCTATCAGATACGACAACAGAACCAGTGGCTGTTGGAATGCCTTTGGAAATATCAAATGATGATATGGGAATAAATTTTTTTCCATCAGGCTCTGCGGAGTCAGGTTCTTCGTATCCAAGTATTTCCCCTGCTGGACTCCTTACAATGGCTGCTAAAAATGCCTGCCCGTCCATTATAAATGGCAAAAAATCATGACTGTAATAGAACCTAAGGCCATTTAGTTTTCGCCCTAATTGATGACTAAAATGCGCGAAACGTTCAGCGGGGCTGTCGTAACGCCCGTAACGTAAGAATGTTAATTCGCCTGTGGTGGAGTCTTTTAAAATGAGGGGCGTTTGAATCTCTGGAATGATACCGACGGTTATTAAATTTTCTCTTCCCATGGAAAGGGCTTCTTGAACAAGACCTGTATAAGAACTGGGGGGGCAATCGTGCAATAGTCGGGTGCCTCTTAGAATCATTTTACCAGTGTAAATGAAGTCTTTGTCAGGTTTGTGTGTATTTTGATAGGTTATGATTTGACGTCGAATATTATCAAAACAAAATTCATCAGGGTTCATTGTAAATTCACCATAGAAAGCACCAAGTGAACCTAAACATCTAACAGTTAGGGGTTTGGCAGGGCTATCTGCTGGGTCAGAGGCGTGCAAATTTTTTGCACATATACACAATGTTAGTAATATGAGTGAATGTATTTTTATAATATTAATTTCCATTAATTATAAAAGATTAATAATTAATATAATATATAGCTCTAAATAATTAATTTTTTACTAACAGCAAAAAATCTAGCGTGGTTGATTTTTCTTCCAATTGATTATTCTAAGACGAGGGATTTGACAGTCGTTTATTTTACTGGAACACTAAATGGGTTCCGATTATTAACTTATTTAGGAAAGGTGTGGATAAATGTCATTGAAAAAAATGTTATGTGTAGCTGTGTTGCTAACAACAAGTAGCATACAACAAACACAGGCTGATTGGCTAAGTAGCTTAGCAGCCAAAATGTCCTCAGAAGAAAAAGTTTTAGAAAAACCAGGCCAGTGGTGTCGTGACCAAGGTGTGGATTTTGGGTGTGGTGCTATAGATGTTGTTGTTGCCTTGGGGGCTTTAGCTGCTTCGCCCCTTTATATTCCAGCAAAAATAGTTACCCAGAAAGTTAAGTGTGAAACAAAATGTACAGGAAGTTTTGGAAAAGCATACGGAAATACGTTTTTTGAGAAATTACCAACTTTCAAAGGAAACATGGATGAGATAAAAGACGACGACGATTTTAAAAAAATGCTTATGTGTATGAATTGTTCGGCCAAATCAACGGTAAAGCATAAATGTAATGTTTTAAATACCTTAACAAAGGCAAAATTTGTGGTCAGTTTTTATAACCTATTAGCGCGTATTTCCTCTAACAGAGCAGGTCTTGTTGGGGATATTGGTTATGATGAGGTAAGTGTTCTTTCTAAATTCCTAGCCTTTGGAAATTACAAAAAGGATGAACTTATTCAGTTTTGTAAAACAAAGTTAGAAGGTGCTGAGGTTAACTTATCCAAAAATATTGGAACTTTATTTGCTGTTGTAGGGGCTAGCTACTATGAAGAAGGAACACCTCCTTACGTTGAGTCTAAAAAAGAGCTTGAAAATCGCCTAAGGGAAGAGGGAGATTATATAGAACCTGCTGCTGCAGCATCAGGAACTGGATCCCCTGACAAGAGTGACGGTGGAACAGAGGCAGCAAGTCCAGCAAGGGATGCAGCAGAGGGTGGATCACCTTCAGATTCTGCTGCACACGGTTCTTAATAAGTCGTATTTGATTTTAAACCAGTCGATATTAATCGACTGGTTTTTTTTAAGCAGATAATTTTTTCTTCAAAATGTCATTTACAGCACCGGGATTTGCTTTTCCTTGCATAGCTTTCATGACGGAGCCAACAAAAAAGCCAAACAATTGTTCTTTGCCCGCTTTGTACTCAGCCACTTTATCAGCATTGCTGGCCAAAATTTGATCAATGGCCTCTTCAATAGCCTTGGTATCCGTAATTTGCACCAGCCCTAATTCGTCTACCAAAACTTTGGGGGCTTTTTGAGTTTCCCACATTTTGGCAAACACGGTTTTGGCAATTTTACCGGAAATGGTGTTATCCAAAATTAAATCTACAAGTTGGGCTAAATAATTTGACGGAAAAGGCAGTGTTTCTAACGTTTTTCCTTCTTTATTCATGAGCCCAAATACTTCACTAATCAGCCAGTTTGCACATAATTTTGCAGCTTGCTTATGATCTGTTGCTTTGCATGCCTTGACCACTTGTTCGTAGTAATCGGCTGTTTCCTGTTCAGCTACCAAAATACCTGCATCGTAAGTGCTTAAGGCGTAATCGTTCATGAAACGGTTACGTTTATCATCGGGCAACTCACACATGGTTTTTTGAACTTGTGCAATGCGGTCATCTGTTAAAACTAGTGGCTTTAAATCAGGTTCTGGAAAATAACGGTAATCGTGCGCGTCTTCTTTGCTGCGCATGGAACGTGTTTCGCCCTTGCTTGGGTCAAACAGGCGCGTTTCTTGGGCAATACTACCACCATCTTCCAAAATACCAATTTGGCGCTGAATTTCATATTCTATGGCTTGACCTAAAAATCGAATGGAGTTCACGTTTTTAATTTCCGCGCGTGTTCCAAAGGGTTCGCCCGGGCGCCGAACAGATACGTTCGCATCTACCCGCAAGCTTCCCTGTTCCATGTTACCATCACATGTACCCAAGTACCGCATAATAGACCGCAGCTTTTTAACATACGCCATGGCTTCGGCCGATGACCGCATTTCTGGTTCTGATACGATTTCCATTAAGGCAATGCCCACCCGATTAAAATCGATGTAAGAAAGGGCAGGGTGCAAATCATGAATGCTTTTTCCGGCATCTTGTTCCAAATGGAGGCGCGTAATACCAATACGTTTGGTTTCATCGCCTTCTAAATCAATATCAATATACCCACCCGATATGATGGGGTAAGAAAATTGAGAAATTTGATACCCCAAAGGAAGGTCGGCATAGAAATAATTTTTTCGATCGAAAATACTGATTTTATTTACTGTTCCGTGAAAGCCAAGGCCTGTTTTAATGGCCTGGTCTACGCAACAAGTGTTGATAACCGGTAACATGCCGGGCATGCCCGCGTCTAAAAAAGTGGCTTGGGTATTTGGGTCAGCGCCAAATTCTGTATTGCTGCCACTAAATAATTTTGACTTTGAAACCACTTGGGCGTGCACTTCAAGGCCAATGACAACTTCCCAAAGGCCTGTGTTTCCTTGAACTAAATTCTTATTTGTCATACCAAAACCCCTTAAATTCCTTTAAACCCAGCTGCTTGTTCTAAAACACTGGCCACATCAAACAAACGCTGTTCTGACAATTTTGGCCCAATCAGTTGAAGACCAAGCGGCAATCCATCAGCTGTTAAGCCTGCAGGCACGGAAATAGCGGGTAATTCCGCCAGGTTCACGGTAACTGTGTAAATGTCATTCAAATACATGGTAACGGGGTCTGTTGGGCTGTCATCTAGGCCAAAAGCTGCTGTTGGGGTTGTTGGCGTTAAAATCACATCAACTTTTTGAAAGGCTTGGTCAAAGTCTTGCGCAATCAATTTTCTAACCTTTTGTGCCCGCACATAGTAGGCATCATAGTAACCGGCTGACAAAACGTATGTGCCAATAAATAGGCGGCGGCGTACTTCATCACCAAAATAGGTGCGGCGGGTATTTTCATACAATTCATCTAATGTTTGGCCATCTGCCCGCATACCATACCGTACACCGTCGTAACGGGCTAGGTTGGCGGATGCTTCGGCAGGGGCAATAATGTAGTAAACGGGCAGGGCATGTTCTGTCATTTTAAGGCTAATGTCCACAAAGGTGGCGCCTGCTTGTTTTAGCCAATCAACCCCTTTTTCAAACAAAGCCTTCATATCACCATTTAGGTTTTCTGTATATTCTTTGGCAATACCCACCCGAAGGCCTTTGGCATTGGGCTGAATATTATCAGCATACGCTGGGATGGGGACATTTAAGGATGTTGCATCTTTTTCGTCATGACTTGCCATCACCTGTAACATAAGGGCTGCGTCTTTTACTGTGTGGGCTACAGGGCCTGCTTGATCTAAGGAAGAAGCAAAGGCAACCATGCCCCACCGTGAACACAAACCGTATGTTGGTTTAATGCCTACCAGGCCACAAAAAGCAGCGGGTTGACGAATAGAACCCCCTGTGTCTGATGCTGTGGCCGCTAATGCTGTGCGGGCAGCAACGGCAGCAACCGAACCACCGGAAGAGCCACCGGGTACTAATTTTTGAGATGGGTTGCTTTTGGGTGCCCATGGGCTAATAACAGGGCCATAGGCACTGGTTAGGTTGGCTGACCCCATGGCGAATTCATCCATGTTGGTTTTGCCTAAAAATACAGCACCGGCGTTCAATAAATTTTGGGTTACGGTGGATTCATAGGGTGGAATAAAACCATCTAAAATCTTGGAGCCGGCTGTGGTTTGAACGCCTTTTGTACAAAATAAATCTTTAACTGCAATAGGCAAACCTTCTAGGGTGCCGGCGGTTCCTTGGGCAATTCGTTTGTCAGATTCTTTAGCTTGTTCCAAAGCTTGTTCTGAGGTTTCTGTGATATAGGCGTTTAAAGCCCGTTTGTCTTCCATGCTTTTGATAAAGGCCTGGGTTAATTCTACGGCCGTGCATTCTTTTTTGGATAAAGCTTCTTTAGCTTCAGCTAATGTTAAATTAATTAGTGACATGAAAATTACTCAACAACTTTAGGAACAGCGAACATGTGGTGATTAGATGCGGGGGCGTTGGCTAAAATAGCATCAACTCGATTCGGTTCTGTGACCTTATCTTCCCGTTCTGGCATTTGGGGTTGTGTGAAGTTTTCAAAAAGGTCAACACCTGAAACATCAACTTTTTGTAGGTCTTCCATCCATTTCAAAATGGCGTTCAGCTGAAGGGCAATGCCTTCTTCTTCACCGGGCAGAACTTTAATACGGGACAGGCGACCAATTTTTAATACATCTTTTTGAGTGAGGGACATAAAACCTTTGTTGACCTAGCAATTTTCACAATATGTATAGGAATAACAAAAAAACTGTACGAAAAACAGGGGTTTTTGGCGTTTATAGTGCAACCACTATAATTTGGGTATAAAAAAATACGCAAAATCGATGTCATCCCAGCCTACGCGGGGGACATAATGGATTGTAATTATTCTATAGGGTGCCGCTACATGTGTGTTTGAAAAAATATAAACCCCTAAAAAAACGCCCTCAATTAGCACTCAGAAAGGGGCTGCCTTTCTGAGTGGACTAGTATGACAGATGTATATTATCTAGCGAATGGGGGATTAAGAGGCGTTGTCACCGGATGACGCCTTGAAGCAGGCCACGCTGGAGAGGAGCTTTTACCTATTGATGCAGCGCCAGCTCCACTAACCGTACCTGTTGAGGCGGCAGCAGCCCCGCTACCCATACCTGTTGATGCAGATCTGCCGGCAGGCTGCCATTTGCGACGGACAGTTGGTTTTGGGTTTGCAACCATTATTCTTGGGTCTTTAGCGTAGGCTACCCGGGCTTCTGGTGGGGTCATAATAGGTGCGTAGAAGCAGGAAATAACAGGAATATTGTTCCTAATTAAATGTTGATAAACACTAATGTCTTGTTCCAGAACATCATCAAGGAAAACAACTAGTTCAGTGTCTGGCAAACCTCCTTCATGGACAAAACTTTCTAAGAACTCCCCTTTTAAAACTTTTTCATTCCCAGTTGTGACGATCGCCCCCTTACCGTCATAATTTGCATGTCCTCCCCTAATTTCTTTGTACCATGTTCTATCACCTAATCTTTTTCCAATTGTTTCAGGAGCGGCCTCATAAAAGTCGTCACGATTTCTAAAGGCCGGGTCACTTACACCGCGTTTGAAATAAGTTACAAGACCAAAAGCACCATTCCTTAAAACAAAGTTATCAATAACCTGAGGAATTTCATGTTCAGCGAAGACAACCTTTTCAGAAGAGCCTTCTGTCGCCGATCCAATCCGTGTATTGTTTTTTTCAGTTGGTTCAAATTTTCTTTGCATCCGTCTTGAAATACTATCTGCTTCCATGTATGCTTCTTTGCCATCTAGTTTACTTGCAAACATTTGACCTTGAAACCTTTCATAATGCGTCTGACCTGTTGCGCCATATAAAGTTCCATTCAGGTCAGATAGCAAATAAACGCCACTTAAATCATCACCGTCGACTTTAAAATCAAGGATAGTTGGGACATCATTCCATGATTGACAGCGCATTAAAATAGACGTGGAAGCTTGTTGATTAGGATCTCTGCGATGAAAGTGGAATGTCATTAAATTTTGTAAGGGGTGTGATTCTAGAGGGGTAAATTCATAGTTTCCATATTTATCTACATAATCTTCCTCCATTTTTGCAGCATTTTCCCAGGCAGGTTCACGGTGCCTTCCTGCCTGCACCAATTGGTCGACAACACCATAATGGGCAGCTTCGTAAGCATCACCTGCAGCATCAACAAAACTGCCAGAATCAGCGGTGGTGAATTGGCCAAACACATTGGCAACTTCAGTGGCTGCTAAACGTTCTTCAGCGGTTGCTTGACGGGCTTTGTTGATGCCACCAAACCCGATTCCACGCAGGGCTGATGAAATAATACGCATCATTTTGACTTTTATAACGGGCGGCACATCCCGCCTGGCTTCTTCCGCAGCAAGCCGAGCCACCTTAAACGCCGGGTGAATGTCACCTAATTTGTCCCACTCCGCTTTTCTATCACGTTGAAGAAAGGCCATAAACCCGTTAATTTCAGCTTCTTCAATTTTACCGGCAAAGGATGTTGGGGAAATAAATAAATAAGAAATTGAACAGATAGTCCACAGGAATTTTTTCATGGTAACGAATACCTTTCGTAAATTTATATTTTTTACTGTTATAGCAAAAACAGGTTAACAAAAAATGAATTTTTATTGACTTTTTGCTTTATTACCCTATTTCACTTTTTAGATCACAGAAAAAGGTGAACTTTTTCCTATGCTGCCAGTTACGTTGGCCCATGAAAAAAATTTTCGACGGCTTCGAAAGGAACCGGCCACGGGACATGTTGGTGCGTCTGGTCAGGTAGTTGGCGCTGAATTTTTATCTTTTGGCACGGCGTCTGATGCTGATATGGACAATACCCACCGAAAGATTGAAGATGCCTTGGAAGAGCTATCAGCTATGATTTTTTCTGAAACACCCAACGAAGATGTGCCAGAAGAATTAAAAGTTCAAAAAGCCTATTACGGTAAAGACACATTCCAAAAAGACATGACACCCATTCTAAGGAAGGGATTGGTGTTTGATTTCACTTTCTAAAAATTTTCTTTGATTATCAGAATATTTTTAAAATTTCCAACATTTTGCCCCAGAATTTCATGCCTAAAATTTGAATTTTTAAATCTATTTTAGTTAAAAATTTAAACTTTTTGTTAACTTTTGCGGTGCCACAATAATAACAAGAAGAAAGGAAAAGATATGACCATGGCACGAAAAAAATTCCCCCAACAGCAAGGTAAACAAACCTTTTTGCATGAAAACGTGAACCAATCTAGCAGGCCCAATCATATAAAAGGATGGGGGCAACATTTTTTGGGGGCGCTTATTTTGTTTTCCATTTGGTTTATGGCTTGTTGGGGTGCTTCGTTGTTTAAGCCTGTGGCAACATCATCTTTGTTTTACTATGCCGCCTGGGTTACCGGTGCCACTTATATCATTTATGGTATGCGGGAATTTTTGTTGAAAAAAACACAAAACTTCACCCTGATTCGTCTTTTTTCACCCAATAAAAAATGTAAAAAAGGATAGGTTTGCTATGACACCTTTTAAACCAACCCATACTGTTTTAAGTACAGATCCATCACAGTGGAAACAGGCTGATTTATGGAAACAAATGACAGTGGGCGATTCTTTTCAGAATGATGTTATTCATGATACGTCGACGGCTTCTTCTGTTGAGGAAATGAGCGACAGTTACACAGCTGTATCTTCCGTTAATTTTTTGTCAGCCTTAAAAATTTGGTTGGCCTTTCTTGGCCGCAGTGCCCTGTATTTTGGTTTGGTGGCTTCTTTAATTGGGGGCGGCTTGATGGGAATTTACGTTTTGAAAATTGAAATGAACCTAGACAAGTTGCTGACATTTTATGTAGCTGGTAGTTGCGTATTGTGGTTTTGTTTAACGCCTTTTGCCCTTTACTATAGTTTGCGTGCGCGCCGGCGGCCCTAATTTGCTTCTTCAAGAACGGCCTCAATGGTTGCTTTGGTGGCCTGTTGGTTTGGGTGTCGGCATTGCTTTATACATGTCGCTTTTCAATGAGCCGCCTATTTTTCTGACAGCTATCATTGGTTTCTTAGCGCTTATGGTGTGGGGTGCTTTGCTTTATTTTGCACCCCGTACGCACGTATTGGCTGCAACGTCTATTCCGTTTTTTTTGCATGGTTTATGTGCTGTTGCTTTTGGTTTTTCTGTGGCGCAATTGCGTACTGTTATGTTGAATACGCCACTTTTGGATACATGGTTAAAACAGCAAGAGGTTACAGGCATTATTGAAAGTGTTGAGAAGAATAAAGACGATAGCAAAAAAACCCGATTCATTCTTGGGCATTTACCGCCAGATTTGCCATTTAAAAAAGCCCGTGTTTTCCTATCTGGCAAGGCACATGATGAAAAGCTTTTTTTGGCTGGGCAAAAAATTCAATGTCCCATTACATTTTGGCCCATTCCAAAACCCATTACCCTTACTGGGTATGACCCACAATTTGTTTCATATTTCGCTGGTATTGGGGCCTATGGACGCATTACAAAGCCATGCCAATTTCTTGAAAAAACCCCTGAATCGTGGCTTTCTGAAGCGCGTGCAACAATAACGCAGCGTTTACGTAGTCACATGCCTGGAAATTCTGGGCATATGGCAGCGGCATTAATTACGGGTGACCGTTCTGGCATTCCAGATACCATTCGCCAGCAATTTGCTGATAGCGGAACTGCACACATTTTGGCCATTTCTGGCCTTCACGTCAGTCTTTTGGCAGGGCTTGTTTTTTTAGTTCTTCGGCGGGGGTTGGTACTTTTTTTACAAGAATCTAATAAGTTTTGCCTAAAGAAACTGGCTGCAATTTTATCAATTCCTGTAACAGTTTTTTATGTGGCCATATCCGGGTTTGGTATTCCAGCCATACGTGCTTTGGTTATGACGACCATTGTTATGATGGGTATTGTGTTTGACCGAAACCCTATTTCCTTAAGGTCTTTAAGTTTTGCGGCTGTTGGGGTTTTGCTTATTTTTCCTGAAAGTCTATTTTCTGTTAGTTTTCAGCTATCATTTGCAGCCGTTACAGGTTTGGTTGCTTTTTATGAGCTTGTGAAAGGTAAAATAATCAAAGGGTTTTGGTTTTATGTGGTTTCATTAGTTGTGACAACTATTATTGCCACACTATCCACCATGCCATTTATCATAAGCACCTTTAACCGTGTAACACTTCAGGCCATTACGGGAAATTTGGTGGCTATTCCCCTGGTTGGTATTGTTATTATGCCGGCTTTGATGATTGCGTTAATAAGCCTTTTGTTTGGCGGTTGGTCGTGGGCTTTTGGCCTGTGCAATATAAGCTTAAAAGCTTTAATTAGTTATGCCCAATGGGTGGCATCTTTACCAGGGGCTGTTATGTACGTTAAAACCCCAGCACCTGCTGCGCTGATTTTATTTGTTTTTGGCTTTTTATGGTTATGTTTATGGCGAAAAAGGTGGCGTTTTATAGGAATTCCTATTATTGCCGCAGCATTTATTATGGGCGCCACTTATTCCTGGTTGCCGACAGCTATTGTGGATAAAAGTGCCAAGATTATATTGTACGAAGACAACGGTATTTTATGGGTGTCAAACCCCAAACGGGGGAAGTTTTTTCAAAAACAGTGGGCCCAGGTTTATGGCAATGCACCCATTCAGCCTTGGGAGAATGATATTTATGAAATGAAAACACCCCATAAAAATTATGTGCTAGACCCTAAAAATATTCGAAGAACCATGTATTTTTGGAAGAAAAAAGACCAGGTGGTTGTTGTGTCACAGTCACGAATTTTGGGTAAACGACCGTGGCGGAAATAGTGGGGACCCTATAGAATGATTACAGCGTTGCCCATCGGAAATCCCCGTTATACGTCAAATGAAAATTAATGTTCGCCCCGTTGCAGGTGTTTAGGGATTCGCTGGCTTTCAGATTTCAGCTGACCACAGGCAGCTAGAATGTCTTCCCCACGTGGGGTGCGAACGGGTGAGGCGTAGCCCGCTTTGTAAACAATTTCAGCAAAAGCGGCAATTCTTTTTGGTGTAGAACGTTCGAACGGTGCATTTGGCCAGGGGTTAAAAGGAATAAGGTTAATTTTTGCTGGGATTCCCCGAATCAGTCGAACCAATTCTTTCGCATCGGCATCGCTGTCATTGACGTCTTTCAACATGACATATTCAAAGGTTATGCGGCGCGCTGTGCTAAGGCCTGGGTATTCCCGGCAGGCTTGTAATAATTCTTCAAGGGGGTATTTTTTATTGAGGGGCACTAAAACATTTCGTAAGTCATTGCGCACTGCATGAAGGGAAATAGCCAGATTTACGCCCAATTCTTCACCACATTGGCGAATCATAGGAACAACGCCGGATGTAGATAACGTGATACGTCGTTTAGATAACGAAATACCTTTTTCATCCATAATAATTTTTAGGGCCTGGGACACATTTTCATAGTTATATAAAGGTTCACCCATACCCATCATGACGATATTGCTAATGTGCCGTTGACCTGTTGGGCTGGGCCATTCATTGAACACGTCCCGTGCCACCATAATTTGCCCTACAATTTCATCAGCTGTTAGATTTCGAACCAAAAGTTGTGTGCCCGTATGACAAAATTTACAGGTGAGGGTGCACCCCACTTGTGAGGAAATACACAAAGTTCCACGGTCAACCTCGGGTATATGAACTGTTTCAGCCTCTTGATTATCATGAAATTTCAAAAGCCATTTTTGTGTGCCATCTGTTGATGTTTGCGAAGCAACTACTTGAGGTCTGAACAAGGCATAGTTTTCTGCTAATTGTCGCCTGAGTGGTTCAGAAATGTTAGCCATTTGATCAAAATGACGAACGCCATGATGATACAGCCAATTCCAAACTTGTTGAACACGAAACTTTGGAATATTGAGGGTTTCAAATTCTTCAGTTAGTTGTTGGCGGCTGCGGCCAATAATATTGGGAAGTTCTGTCATTTTTAATAGGCTTAAGCGTCGGGATCATCTTTTAATCGTGCGTAGCACACAACTTTTTTCACGCCATCAATAGTGCTGGCTGATTTTGTTACATAATCCAGTTCTTCCTGGGTTTGGGCGATTCCCATAATGTAAACAACAGAATTCACAGTTTTAATGCTGTAGTTGAGGGATCGGACGTTTTCTGTAAAAAATAGGTCTGTTTTTATTTTTGTTGTAATCCAGGAATCCTTAATAACCCCTGAAGATTCAGGATCTTCTGTTGTTTCAATGTGGTTATTCACTTGTTTTACACCTTTTACTTCCCAGGCCATGCGCTCTGCTTCTACAGACCATTCAGGTGTTTGCACGGTTCCTGTTAGTAAAACTTCAGAATTTTGAACGTTGACACCAACCTGGGCATGTAAATCTGGGTTAAAGGCGTACAGTTTTGCCTTTAAGAATGTTGACATCTGACTGTCTGACATTGTTCCGGTAACCCCTTTTTCACGGGTTGCCAACGTTCCAATGGCAGCGCCAGACCCGATAACAACAGGTACGCAAGCTGATAATAAAAATAAGGTTGATAGGGTGAAAATAAACTGTGTCACAATTTTTATCCATTCATTTGCCAGGCATTTTCTAAATGCACAGGGGGTTTTGTGTTGCATATTAAAACAACATCAAATTGAATAAAAGTATATTTACATGCTAAATGGGGATTGGCTTGCAAAAAGATTTCAGCGGCGTTTTGAATGCGGAGTTGCTGACGGGTGGTAACGGATTCGGCAGCATCTTCATATTTTTTTCTTTGCTTGACCTCAACAAAGGCTAATGTATCTTCTTTTGATACAATGAGGTCGATTTCCCCGTATTCTGTTTTATACCGTTGTGCCAGCAGTTCGTAACCTTTTTGTTCAAGAAAACAGATAGCCGCTTTTTCTGACTGAATGCCTTTTTCATAAGATGTGATTTTTTCGGTCATGGATTTTTAACCATGCCACAAACGAAGTTTGGAAATCATATTGGCGATAAACGGGTCTGGGCGAAAAGCTTTTAAAATTTTGGAGCCTTTTTTACTGATGGCTTGCGTATCTTCAAGGTATGGCAGCGCCAAAATTGTTTGATATGAGCCAACAATCGCGTCACGGGGTGATGATAATATATATTCGTGCTCTTTTTGGAAGAAACCTGCTTGGAATCGCCCTGACAAGTGGCTGAAGCTTGTGACAACCCCCAAAAGATAGTCTGTTGGTTTTCCATTTGTATTTAAAGTTACATAGACAGGGGCACCGCTTGTGCCGGGTAATGCCAAGGCATAAGGTTTTTTTCCATACTTAAGCCAATTTTGGTTGGCTTCAAAGGTACGTTGTGTGAGTTCATCACCATTAATGCCTGGGTTATCAAGATGTTCATTGGGTTTAAAAAAAAGGGATGATAGAAGAATAGACCTGGATAAGGCTAAACTATCGCCATCAAGCGGATGAGCAAAATAATTGTCTAATTCACACAGCATGAAAGCCCGTTTTTGAAGGGGTTCTTTTGGGCGGTCTGCGTTGCCAAATGTTGCCACGTATAAGGGCATGTCGCTGCTAATTTGACCATTTCTAAACATTTTTGCGGGCTGAATCGATGTAATAGGGTGCTTTAGTTTTATAAAAGCAATGTCGTATTTTGCATGAGCCCCTGGGTCGCTGACGAGATAACGGCTGTCGATAATAACTGCTTGAGCTTCGTAGGTATATATTGCGCCATTTTGAGCAAAATAAATTTTCACAGATTCAACAGGCACAACGGTTGTTTGATCAGAGTCAGATGGTGTTGCTTTGCCTAAAATTCCAACAATACCATGGGCTGCCGTGGCAATAATGTCGGGCGAAATTAAAACGCCCGATTGAGAGATTTGTGTTTTTTCATCGTAAATTCCACACGCTGAATCAAAAGAAGGGCGTTCATTTGCAAAATGAATGTAATCCTCCGGCGTATGGACGGGGCTGCCGCATAGCGCAAAGCAAGAAACTTGACTTAATAAATAAAGTGCGAATAACAGCATTATATTTTCAATAAAAGGGCCTTCACCTATAAGATATAGTGCCTTTTTTTTCGTATTCAATTTTTTTGTTCTATTTTGATAACAGAAAGTTGAACACCAAAAGTGCTTTCCTGATTTAAAAAAGCCCGGCGATTACTGAAAAAAAGATGCTGTTGGGTGCACGTGTCGGCTAAGGATGGGCTGATATTTTGAATGCCAAGTTTTTTGAGTTGATCTTCAACATAGCCAGGAAGGTTAAAAAGAAAATGCCCAGGACGGTTTTGTTTGAATAATTGCTCAAAACCTTCAAATTGACTTTTATAGGCATCGTCAACTTCGTATGAATCTTGCCAAATGCAAGGACCAATGGCGGCTGTAAGTGTTTCTGGTGAGGCACCCATAGAAAGCATTTTTTGAACTGTGTTGACGACGACGCCAGACAGTGCCCCTTTCCACCCCGCGTGAATGGCAGCAACTAAAGGTTTTTCAGAATCAGCTAACAAAATGGGGACACAGTCAGCTGTTTGAACAGATAAAATAAGGTTAGGATTTGTTGTGATGAGAGCGTCACCTTCCGGAGGAGTGTCTTGCCAGGAACTATCCACTACATGAACGATATTTGTGTGTCTTTGGGTGACGATTATCAGATCATCTAAAGTTTTGCCAAAAACATGCGCAATGCGGCGCCTGTTTTCAAAAACATTATCATCACTGTCACCTTTGAACCGGCCTGTATTCAAGCTATTAAACAGCCCGTCGCTAACGCCACCAAGGCGCGTGAAAAAACCGTGACTGATGCGCAGGTTTTTTTGTAATAAAGGGCTGATAAGGTAGGGTGGGTTCATTTTTTAGGGAATTACCACCTCTTGTTCAATGGTTTTTAAAAACTGGGTAAATGGTATTACTTGTTGTGTTTCCCCGCCTAGGGTACGCACAGCGACAGTTTTTTCGTCAGCTTCCCTTTTGCCAACTACCAAAATGTAGGGCACTTTCTGAAGGGAATGCTCCCGCACCTTATAGTTAATTTTTTCGTTACGTGTATCCAAATGACTTCGAATGCCAGCTTCAGCGAGTTGAGCGTGCAGATTTTCTGCATAAGGTGTTGCTTCATCAGTGATTGACGCAACAACAACTTGGGTGGGGGCCAACCAAATAGGGAATTTTCCGGCATAATGTTCAATAAGAACACCCATGAAACGTTCAAAAGAACCTAAAACGGCGCGGTGCAACATAACGGGGCGGTGGCGTTTGCCGTCTTCCCCAATGTAAGTAGCGTCTAACCGTTCAGGAAGGACAAAATCCACCTGTAACGTGCCGCATTGCCAATGACGTCCTAGAGTATCTTTTAAAACAAATTCAAGTTTTGGGCCATAAAAGGCGCCTTCACCAGGGTTTAAAATATAGTCAAGGCCAGCGGCTGTGGAAGCTTCCTTCAAAGCTTGTTCTGCCTGATCCCAAATGGCATCGCTTCCGGCCCTTTTTTCTGGCCTATCTGAAAATTTTACATGTAAATCGTGAAACCCAAGGGCTTGATACATGCCCTGAAGGAGATCACAAAACTTTTTCGTTTCAGAAATAATTTGATCAGGTGTGCAAAAAATATGGGCGTCATCTTGAACGAAGGCCCGTACACGCATAAGACCGTGTAGTGAACCCGATGGTTCGTTACGATGGCAAGAACCAAATTCCGCCATACGTAAGGGTAGGTCACGATAGCTTTTGATACCTTGTTTGAAAATTTGTACGTGGCAGGGGCAGTTCATAGGCTTTACAGCTAGGGTTTTATCTTCTGATTCAACAGTGAACATGTTTTCACGGAATTTTTCCCAGTGGCCAGAAGCTTCCCAAAGGCTGCGATCTAAAATTTGTGGGGTTTTGACTTCTACATAGCCGTCTTTTTCTAAGCGTTTGCGCACAAATGTTTCCAGTGTGCGATAAATGGCCCACCCTTTGGGGTGCCAAAATACGCTGCCGGGGGCTTCTTCCTGTAAATGGAATAATTCCAATTCAGCCCCTAAACGGCGGTGGTCACGTTTTTCTGCTTCTTCCAATTGGTATAAATAGTCTTTTAATTGTTTTTCAGTAGCCCAGGCTGTGCCGTAAATACGTTGTAGCATGGGGTTACGGTGATCACCCCGCCAATACGCACCTGCTAGTTTCATAAGCTTAAAAGCTGTCCCAACTTTTCCAGTGGATGGCATATGGGGGCCGCGGCACAGGTCTATAAAGTCGCCTTGGCGATATAGAGTGATGGGTTGGCCTTCTGGAATGCTTTCAATAATTTCTGCTTTAAAATGTTCGCCCATGTTTTTAAAAAACTGAATGGCATCATTTCGGCTCCATTCTTCCCGAACAAAGGCATCATCCCGCTTAACAATTTGGGTCATGCGATCTTCGATGGTTTTAAAATCTTCGGTTGTAAAAGGTTTTTCCCGAAACACGTCATAATAAAAACCATTTTCAATGGCAGGGCCAATGGTAATTTGGGTTTCTGGGAATAATTCTTTGATAGCCGCTGCAAACACGTGTGCTGCATCATGGCGCAGAACCTCTAGACCTTCTTCTTGGTCTTTTGTGATGATATCTATGGTGGAATTATTGGGAAGTGTGCGTGTTAAGTCCCATAAGTCACCATTTACACGAATGGCAACTGCTTCTTTACCAAGACGAGGCGATATAGAGGTGGCCAGGGCTAACCCTGTTAAAGGGGCATCGAAAGACCGTTGACTACCATCTTTGAGAGTAACTTGAAACACGCACAATCCTTGTGATTTTTAAAAAAGAACCATTGCTTTCACAATGCCATTGGTATAAGTGTTTTTTCAATAGATATTTATTAAGTCCAGGAGGGCTTTTGTGACAATTACAAGGCAGGCAATTTTGCCATTGAGGGATTTTCTTGAAATTCGTCCGCAAAAACGTCAGGAAATTTTAGAAATTAAAAAAAATAGGCGCATTCAAGTAGGGCCTTATATTTCCTTTTATTTTGAAAGTTACGATACCATTTGGTGGCAAATTCACGAAATGTTGCGTATTGAAAATGGTGGAGAGCAGCAGTTGGAGGATGAATTATTGGCTTATGAGCCTTTGGTCCCTAAAAAATTGCCTGATGGCGGACAAGAATTAGTTGCCACCATGATGATAGAAATTGAGGATTTGGGATTAAGAAACCAAATGCTTAGGCTTTTGGATGGTATTGAAAAATATATTTTTTTAAAATTTGGGAATCACAAAATTCAGGCTGTTTCTGAAACAGAGGTGGATCGAAGTCAAGATGGAAAGACATCATCGGTTCATTTTTTAAAATTTCAGCTGTCTTTGAATGATTGGGATTCGTTTCAAAAATCAAAAGAAGATACATATCTAATTATAGAACATGCGCACTATCATTATTCTTTTGGGTTGTTACAAGAAACACATCATTCATTAGTAACATGTTTATAATAAAAAAGGCCCCGGAAGGCCTTTTTTATTAAGTGATAAAACTTTTGTTTTAGTTAGTAGGTTGAGCTTCTCCGCCTTCTGCAGGTGGCGCATCACCAGATGCAGCATCACCAGAAGGTTTTGATTCAGCTGGAGCATCACCAGCTGGAGCATCACCAGAACTGGCAGGGGCAGATTCGGAACCAGCTTCACCAGAACCAGCAGGGGCAGATTCGGAACCAGCTTCACCAGAACCAGCAGGGGCGGATTCGGAGCTAGCAGCGGCGTTTGCCAGGCGTTCTTTTTTGCGATCAATTTTTTCTTGAATAGCTTGTCTTTCAGCTGCTGATAGCTTATTTGGATCACTATCTGGAAGCTCATCATCTTCCTTTAATTTCTTTTCCAAATCCTCAACTTTTGCTTTGTCTAATTGCGCCATTGCAGCAATGCCAGCAGCACCACCTGCAGCAACAGCAAGTTTAGCTTTTTGTTTCTCGATCTTTGCTTTTAGGGCTGATGTATCAGCCATGCTGCCAGCTGCTGCTAGTTGTTCTTGAGCTTTATTGAGTTTATCCTGAATTTTTCCAGTTTTCTTTTCAAGTTTTGCTTTTGATTTTGCTGCCTTATCAGCAAGGCTAGTTACCTTTTTAGCTTTACCGCCTTTGGCAGCTTTTTTAACTAATTGTTTTCCTGCCTTTTTTTTCAATTTTGACGATGCTTCTGCTGGGTGTTCCAAAAAACAAAAAGACACAGCGAAACAAAGTATGGCTTTTAAAATATTCATAATGTTTACCTTTCGAAAATGTTTATAACTAATTATCTACAAGTAAAAAGCTAATAATTAGTTAATTTTAAAAAAAATTATGGGACGTTTTTTAATTTGAATTTTATACTGTTTTTTTATACAAATTGATTATGCTTAAAAATAGTTTAAGCGGTTTTTTTAGATTTTTCTTTTCAGGCACATTCAGTGCCTTTTTTTATTTCTGAACAATTTATTTTTTATTAAGGAGCATGTCGTGATGTCTATCATGAAGCGGTGGCGTTTGCCTTTTGAAAGACAGAGCCAAGCAACAAATGAGCAAAAGGCAAGTCATACTGGCGCATTGACGAGTTATTATTTGGTTGGTCAACCTGTTTGGACACCGCAGAATTATGGCCGTTTGGCAGAGGAGGGGTATAGCCGAAATGCCATTGTGTATCGATGCGTTAGTTTGATTGCCAAAGGTGTTGCTAGTATACCCATTCTTTTGTACGAACATGAAAATCATCAGCGGCATGAGGTAGAGCATCACCCATTTTTAAATTTGTTGAAATGCCCAAGTCCAAGACAGGCTGGGTCAGCTTTTATGGAAGCGGCGGTATCTTATTTGCTGTTGTCTGGTAATACGTATATTGAGGCAGTTTTTAATGTAGATGGCGTTCCATCTGAATTGTACACTTTGCGCCCAGACCGCATGCGTGTGGTTCCCGGAGGTCATGGGTTTCCAGAAGCCTATGAATACACAGTTAATGGACAGAGAAAGATTCTGTCGAGTGATTGTGCCGATGGGTTCGGAGCAGTTTTACATTTAAAAAATTACAACCCTTTAAATGATTGGTACGGGTTAAGCCCGTTGGAGGCAGCGAGCCGAGCCATTGACCAGCATAATGCTGTGGCGGGGCATAACCTGGCTTTACTGCAAAATGGTGGAAGGCCGTCAGGGGCATTGTTGGTGAAGCCGGGGCCTTATGGGCAAACCTTAACGGAAGAACAGCGGCAAAGTTTACGGTATGACCTGCGCAGACTTTATGAGGGCGGTCATAATGCTGGCAAAATCATGATTTTAGAGGGTGATTGTAAATGGGAAGAAATGGGCCTGTCACCTAAAGATTTAGATTTTATAGAGGGTAAAAATTTATCAGCCCGTGAAATTGCGCAAGCATTTGGTGTTCCACCTATGTTGGTTGGTGTGCCAGGCGATGCAACTTTTGCCAATTACAAGGAGGCACGTTTTCATTTATGGGAAGATACAATTTTGCCTTTGGCTGAGTTGATTGTGACAGAGATGAATTTATGGTTGTCCCCTTATTTTGGGGAAAATTTAAGGTTGGGATATGACCTGGATTCTATACCAGCATTAGCGCCACGGCGTGAAGCTTTGTGGGCAAAAATAGCGAACGCGTCTTTTTTAACGACAAATGAAAAGCGGGAGGCTTTAGGGTACACCCCCTTGCCAGATGGTAATATTTTAAGTGTTGAGGGAGGAAAAAATTATGCAAACCCATGTACATAAGTTGCATATGAAAAATTGTGACGAAAATGGATGTTTTTCAGGTTATGCCAGTATTTTTAACATTCAAGATAGTCAGGGTGATGTTGTTATGAAAGGGGCTTTTCAAAAAAGCCTGAAGACGTGGCATCAGCAAAATAAATGGCCAAAAATGTTATGGCAACATGATGCTGGGCAACCTATTGGATTTTGGACAGATATTTATGAAGATCAGCATGGCTTGTTTGTAACAGGTCAATTGTTATTGGATTTGCAAAAAGGACGAGAAGCTTATGCCTTACTGAAAACAGGGGTCATAGACAGTTTATCTATTGGGTTTCGGCTTATTAAATCAGGCCGTCGTCCTGGCGGACGTTTTATTCAGGAGGTTGATTTGCAAGAAATTTCGTTGGTGACATTTGCTGCCAACGAACAAGCCAGGGTGTGTGATGTAAAGAACGCATTCGGGTTAGGTGCTGAGCGGTGGTTGCAACGATTATTGGATTTGCAGAGATTGTTAATGACCGCTTAAGCGCAAAATACTTAGTTAATCAAAAGAGGGGGCATTTTTGCCCCTTTTTTTATCCCAGAAAGGAAAAAAATATGACGGCTTATGAAAAAATTGAAACTGCCATTTGTAGACTAGAAAACAGTTTTCGACAGTTTCAGGAAAATCAACAAAACCGAGAAAGGAAATATATGAGCCAGCAACGACCCATGCTTGAGTATAAAGACAACTTAACCTATGACCCGAGTCCATTTTTGGAATATTTAAAGAGTGGGGATCAGGGGTTGCACCATAAGTCATTGACCAGCGGCACGGAAACAGGAAGTGTTTTGCTGCCTTATCCGGTACGGGACATGATTTTTGAAAATTTAGAGGCCCTGTCACCTATACGCCGTTTGGCACGTGTAACAACCATCACGTCTGACAGCCTAGAGGTTTTAGCAGAAAAAGATAGGCCTAGTGTTGGATGGGTTAGTGAGTCAACAGAACGTGATGAAACCAAAACACCTGAGTTAAATCATGTTCGAATTCCTGTGCATTATATGTATGCCAAGCCAAAAATTAGTCAAAAATTACTGGATGATTCAGCTGTTCAACTAGAAACGTGGCTTGTTCAAAAAATTAGCAACATTATGGCTGTGGCTGAGGAAGAAGCATTTGTGAGCGGAGATGGAGATAATAAGCCAAAAGGTTTTTTGACATACCCTGTTGTGCCTACGGGCGAAGGGTGTTTTGGAAAGTTTGAGGGAGTTCGGACAGGTGCCGTGGGGCAGTTAGTTGGGCCTGAGTGTTTGTTCGATGTCATGACAGCATTAAAGACACAATACTTGAATGGTTCCACTTGGTTGGTGTCGCCTACGGCATTATCCTCTATTCGGCAAATGAAAGACCCATCAACAGGGCATTTTTTGTGGCAGCCAGGTTTGGTTGATAAGGCACCTGGAACGTTGCTGGGGTATCCGGTTGTTATAAGTGATTGTATGCCTGCTTTAAGTGGTGGAAAAGTTTCAACACCTATTGCTTTTGGCAATTTTTCACAGAGTTATCAGATCGTTGACCGACAAGGTGTTCAGGTTTTGCGTGACCCGTATAGTGCAAAACCTTATGTGGAGTTTTATGTGACAAAACGTGTGGGCGGCGATGTGGTTAATTTTGACGCCCTTAAGTTTATCGTGTGTGATGAGGTTTAAGAATGTCCGTTACCTTAGTTAAGCCAAATCAGCTTGATTTATTAAGTTTGGATGATGTTAAAAGCCACCTGAGAATAGAGCACCCGCATGAAGATGAATATATAAAAACGCTTATTTATTCAGCTACGGATTTAGTAGAAAAGTACATAGGTCGTTCTTTGTTGATCAAAACATGGTGTTTAACCTGGCATACTAAGGGACGTAAGGGAGTGGAAGAAATTCCACTTCCCAACCCCCCCTTAGTTGATATTGAAAAAGTTGATATTGTATCAAAAGATCATGTTCGTTTGCCTGTTCGGCGTTATGGTTTGGATACAAGTGGCCAAATACCAATTCTAAGTTGCCTTGTTCGTGAGGCAATTGTTGAAGTATTTTATCAAAGCGGTTATAGCGAAACACCTCGTCATGTTCCTGCAGCTATTCGTCAGGCGGCGTTGTTGGCTGTGGGTGATTTGTACGAAAATCGCATTAATTGCAAAATTCAAACTCACTCACTTTTTCAGTTGTTATTGCAGCCGTATGTGGTTCGGAGTTTGGGAGTGGATTCGTGAACATCAATTTCATGAGAAATAAAATAACTTTATTAAATATAAAAAAAATTGAAAACGACGAAGGTTTTGTATTTGAGCAAAAAGAAGTGGGGCCTGACGCGTGGGTTTTTATTAAACAAGTTTCAGGAAAAAATCAAAAATTTGGCGAAAAATATGGTAATTTGCCGTTTTCAAAAATTTTAGGGACATACAAAATAGTCATGCAAAAAAATTTTAACAGAAATGCTAGACATGCATATCATAACGCGCTACGCTGGAATCATAAAATTTTAACTATTGTGAATTCACTTCAGGAGGACCCATCAGGTCGTTGGATTCAGCTCACAGCAGTAGACTGCGGAATGGAGGAAGTTGAATGATAGATTTTGGCGTATTAAAGACATTAAAAGACCTAATTTCAACAAATAGCTTAGTTCAAGACTATGGTTATGACGCAGTGGTTCATACGGCTTCTTCATCAACGGAAACACTGCCTGTTATTGTTTTAGAACTTGAGGAAGTTTGGACATCCATGCGGTTGGGGCCTGATACAGCTAGTGCACGATTAAAATTAAAAGCCTCCATCGTTGGGAAAAGTTCTTCTTCCAGAGAGCCTATTACGGTTGCCGATACATTAAAGAGTGTAATAGATGGAACGACGATTGATTTGCAGGAAGGCAAAATGGGGGTTGTCAAACTGGCTAACAGTGTTATTGACCTTCCTAATTCTAACCGTCCGCGCATGGTCCAACAATTTTATGAGGTTTTAATTCGCGGATGAAAGAAGGAAATCAAGAAAACGACGTTTATCTGACATACGATCACAAAACTTTGGAAGACGAATTTGTTGATATAACACGAGAAAGGAGTCGGGGCCTTATTCACGATTTACCCCGCTGGGCGGAATAGGTGATTCATGGAAACAGAATTAATATTGAGTGTGGGGGGATTTCCCCCCTTGTCGGCGCGTGGGTGTGAGCAAACGCTAAAACCCATTCACCAAAAAATTTTCAAGCGTACGTTCAATGGGGACTTGGTTTCTATTGGTGCCCCAATTTTAAAGTATGAAAGTACGATATCGTGTCATGACAAAACAGCTGTGGCCACAGAGGGCATGTGTCCGGGTATTCGAATGGATGTTGGTTGTATTCAGCGGTTGTGGCAAAAGGTTGACCCATCTTCTTGTGAAAAAGATGTGTTGCTAGAGCGAAAACCTGTTGAGAATTCTATTTCTGTTGTAGACGAACGGGGTCAGAATATGATGTTTTCAATGGTATCGGAGCGAACCATTCGATTGCCAGCCAGCGATGCGACTTATTTCATAACCTACCGGCCTTGGCTTTCTATGCGCCTTGTTGATTTTCAATTAACGACGAATGAATGGGGGATGACTGCAGGCTGGCGTTTGATGCTGGAGGAAGTCTAAGGGGCTGATTTTGCCACGTTTAATCTTTTAGTTCACAGCAAACAGGGGCGTGATCGGATGGCTTTTCAAAACCCCTTAAGTAGCTGTCTACCCATGATTTTTCGAAATGGTCTGTTGCTTTTGGGGATAGTAGTAAATGATCAATCCGTAGTCCTTTGTCGCTGCCAAAGGCTTGATTTCGGTAGTCCCACCACGTAAAGGGACCAATGCCTGTATGATCGATTCGTATGGCATCTGTATAACCCAAATTTGTTAGAATTCGAAGGGATTTTCGTTCTGCTTCTGAGCATAAAACGTGTCCCTCCCAAGCTTTGGGGTCGTAAACGTCAGCATCATTGGGTGCAATGTTGTAGTCACCACCTATGACACATTTTTCATTGTAATTGAGTAAGGATTCCAAGTGTTGCTGTAAGCAGGCTAAAAATTCCAGTTTATACTGAAATTTAGGGCTGGTAAGGGCCTCTCCATTCGGGACGTAAACACTTGCGATTCGTATGTGTCCGGCAACGGCTTCGATATAACGACTTTGACTATCTTGGGTAAAGGTGGGCAGGCCGTATTGAATATCTTCCAAAGGAAGTTTTGATAAAATGGCGACACCATTAAATGTTTTTTGCCCGTGAATGGCTACATTGTAACCTAAATCTTCAATGGCTTCTTTGGGGAAAGCGTGGTTTTCACACTTGATTTCTTGAAGCAAGACGACATGGGGTGCTTTTTCTTGAAGCCAGTTGGTCAGGTGGGGAAGACGCATTCGGACAGAATTCACGTTCCACGTGGCAATCGTTATGGACATAGCTTATTTATCCATCATTCCGTGATCATCCAAAATAACTGGGTAATTATCACGAGCTTTAAAGAGCTGGTAATGCCACCATTCATTTTGATATAAATCCCACCCAGCTGACATCATGATGCCTAGAAGTTTGTATCGATTGGCGTTTGCTTGTGGGGTAACTGAAGCGCCGTGATGTGATTGTTCTGTAAAATCATCAAAGGGCGTTCCCATATCCAATTCGTTACCATTTTCATCGATTAGTGTTAGGTCAATAGCGACACCGCGTGTGTGAGGCGAGCCTTTGTCAGGTGGTGACACATACATGGGGTCTGGGCAAATAGACCACAACTTTTCTTGGGCTTTTTGTGGACGAAAAGCATCAAAAATTTTAAATCGCAGTTTTTGCTGGGCTGCTAACTTGATGGCATTTTCGAGTAATATCAAAGCATCTGCATGTAAAAAACAGCGTGATTTTTCGTAAATTAACGTGTTCGTGAAATTGTTCGTGGAGCCATACCGCAAATCAAGGACAACAGGGTGACTTTGTTCTGTAATTTCGACGAGGTTCATGGGGCGTTCCTTGTGACTTTTTAACTACGACACTACTTTAGCGAAGTTTTCAGAAGAAATGAACCTAAGCTTTTTTATAAAGGTTTCGGCTTTTACAGGCTAAAAACAATATGAGGTATAGTAGTTAAGCAACAACAAAGTGGTTATTTATTAGCCAAGTTGAAGATTTCGAGTGGCAGAGGGCAAACGAACAGTTAGGCCGTCCAATTCGTCTGTTATGACAATTTGACACCCTAAACGAGACGTGTGGGTTAGGCCAAAAGCTAGATCCAGCATATCTTCTTCGTCTTCTGTGGCTTGTGGAAGTAAATCATACCAACTGGCATCCACGATTACATGACAGGTGGAGCAGGCCAAAGAGCCTTCACACGCACCTTCTAAATCAATATTATTGCGGTGTGCAACTTCTAGCAGCGATAAGCCGAGAGGAGCGTCTACGTCAATAGATGTACCATCGGGCTGAACAAATTTAACTGTTGGCATAAAACGAAAGCTCTTTAACTTTTAAAGTATTTTAAAACAAAGTTACGTTACTTAAATTTTTGCCACACTGTCAACATCATGTTGATTTTTTAAAGGAAACCCCTTAGATTTGAGGTGAAAGTTTAATTCTCAGTGAAGGATTCCTATGGCGCGTGTAACCGTTGAAGATTGTATTTTAAATGTCCCTAATCGCTTTGAGCTTGTTTTGTTAGCGGCTAAAAGAGCGAGGGAGATATCTGCGGGTTCGGCGATTACCGTTGCACGAGACAATGATAAAAATCCGGTGGTGGCTTTGCGTGAGATCTCAGAAAATTCTATCCCTTTGGACAACTTAAGAGAAGGGTTGATCAAAGGTATGCAGCGCAACGTTTTCATTGATGACATAGAGCATGAGTTAGACGAAGAGTTGCAGGATGTTTTGTCGGCACAAAATGCGTGGCCTGAAACAGAAAATTATCAAGATTTAGTCATGTCAGATGATGAAGAGGACGCTGCTGATTCTGATGATGAGGAAAGCACGGACGGGGAAGAAGATTCTTTTTAAGCGAATCACAAACCCGTTGCTTTTAGACTTTTGATTGTGTAAAAGTTCTTTTTATAACAAACTTTTATTTAGGGAATAAACCGAATGAGCGATATTGCTGAACGCGTAAAGAAAATTGTTGTAGAACACTTAGGTGTTGATGAAGCGAAAGTAGTTGATGGTGCCAGTTTTTCTGATGATTTAGGTGCTGATAGCCTTGATCAGGTTGAATTGGTTATGAAATTTGAAGATGAATTTGGTTGCGAAATTCCTGATGATGCAGCTGAAAAAATTACGACAATTCGTTCTGCTATTAGCTATATCGAATCTAAGCAAGCTGCTTAGGGTCAGGGTTTGAATTGACTATGCGGCGTGTTGTTGTAACGGGTATAGGGGTTGTTTCCCCTTTGGCAGATGGAACTGAAAGTACGTGGAGTCGGCTTTTGGCCTGTGAATCGGGTATTCGTTCCGTTCGTTCTTTTGATGTGAGTGATATTACATCAAAAATTGCCGGCCAGGTTCCAATAACATTGGATGAAAGTCCTTTTCCATTTGATGTTGATAAGTACGTAGAGTCTAAAGATCAACGGAAAATGGACCGTTTTATTGTTTACGCTATGGCTGCTGCCCAGCACGCCATTGAAGATTCTGGATGGGTTGCCAAAACAGAGGAAGACCAAGAGCGCACTGGTGTGATAATTGGCTCTGGTATTGGTGGCCTTCCACAAATTTATGAGACGTCGCTTGTTCTAAAAGATCAAGGTGCGCGCCGTGTTAGCCCTTTTTTCATACCAGCATCCCTGATTAATTTAGCGTCAGGTCATGTGTCTATTAAATATGGGTTTAAGGGGCCGAACCATTCTGTTGTTACGGCTTGTGCAACAGGTGCCCATGCTATTGGTGATGCAGCCCGTTTGATACAATTTGGTGATGCTGATGTAATGGTTGCCGGTGGTACGGAAGCCGCTGTTTGCCGCATTGGTATGGCAGGTTTTGCTGCAGCGCGGGCCCTTAGCACTGCTTATAATGACAAACCAGCGGAGGGTTCACGCCCTTGGGATGAAAACCGCGATGGATTTGTGATAGGTGAGGGTAGTGCTTTATTGGTTTTAGAAGAATATGAGCATGCCAAAAAGCGCGGTGCTAAAATTTATGGCGAAGTGATTGGGTATGGATTATCGGGCGATGCCCACCATATTACAGCACCTGCAGAAGATGGTGATGGTGCTTTTCGTGCCATGCGGGCAGCGCTGAAAAACGCCAATATTTCCTGTGATTCTATAGACTATATTAATGCACATGGTACATCGACCCCTTTGGGTGATGCCATTGAAGTAAAGGCTGTTAAACGTTTATTTGGTGATCATGCTTATAAAATAGCCATGTCATCTACTAAATCTGCCATTGGGCACTTATTGGGGGCAGCAGGCAGTATTGAGGCCGCTTTTTGTTTGTTGGCCATGCGCGATGGTGTGATGCCAGCTACATTGAATTTACATAATCCATCTGACGGGTGTGACCTGAACTTTGTGCCGTTAACGCCACAAAAAAAGGAATTGAACGTTGTTATGTCCAATTCCTTTGGGTTTGGTGGAACGAATGCCAGCCTGATTTTAAAACGGGTTTAAGTTATAACGGGTTACCACAAATCTAATTTTGTCACTTCTTTTAACAGCCTCTGGCGCCAACTCTGCAAATGACATGCGCAGCAACTCAAACTGCATCCGAATGCGCGTGGCTTCATCCACCAATTCTATGCCATCAATATTCACATCCCCTAGACGCCCTTGCAAAATAGCAATGGCTGTTCGTTGAGATTTCCCTTGGGGGCACACATCAACCCCATCCGCCATAGATTTGACTAAAGCAATTTTCATAGCTGTATGGGCATCGCCCTTTTCACGAAGATCCATAGGGTTTTTATACCCCGCCTCCGTTTGGTAGATTTTACAGAAATGCCAGAAATGTGCATAAATGCTTTCTTCTAATTTAATACCACCTAAGATGGTGGTATTCCCACGGATGCTTCCCCACGTTGGTACTGGGCCATTCAAAGCACGCAGGGCTTTTTCGCTGAATATCCACTGAAAAACCACGGCCTGCTCGAATGAAAACCTCTAATTCAGAAAGCTCCGTTTGAACAGTTGGGTCAATATTCAAATCATCATGCACTTGCATGAGTTTTTGAACAGCTAACAACGTTCTAGCATCCCGGTCACCAGCGTGAACATTGATACCAACAGTCGGGTTCAAAGCCTGATGAGCACGTATAAAAGCATTTTGTCCCCCTAAGATGGCATGCCATAGTACCCCATTTTTTCTGCTTCTTTAATACGTCGTAGCAATTCTTCTTGTCGTTCCTTGTCTGTTTTTTCTTGATTTTCTCGCGCTTTGGCTATTGCAGCTTCAACAACCTGATTCCAATCTGCACCTTCACCTAAAATCTGCGAGATACAACTTTTAAGAATCCAGTCTTTATAGGCTGCTAACCCCCCTACATCAACCCTACGTGACAAGTCGATAAGACGTTCTGCGAAAAGGTCTATAAAATCATAATTTCCTTTCAGGTGAGGTAGTAAAAAATCATGAATCAAACGACGAATCTGATAATGATTCATCATTTCAAGTAATTTATTTTTAACCTGTTCATAGTATTCATAAGGGACCATGGCTAAATATAAAAGGAAATGCATTTTATCATCTTCAGAAAGCTGCTGAACACTTACATTCTGAATTACGTCAAAGAAAATTTCTTTTCCTCGTAAACTAAACCGACGCGTTTCAAAAAGCATAGTATCTGTTTTTGAAAAATTACCAGGTTTGCAGTAACGTTCCACAAGCGCCAGAAATCTTTCCTGTTCTTCTCGGCTATAAAATGTACATAAATACAAAAGCTGCGGGTCAATACGCGTTTCAGCTTCTCTTGTGGCGCTTGCCCCCATTGTTGTGCGGGGATAAAGCTGTGCTGTTAGCTTTTGAAGTTTTTCAATAAGCCAAGCACGATTCTCCACAGGAATACGGTTCAGCATCCACTCAATGGATAGATCTCTGTGTTCAGTCAGGTCTCCTGAGCTGTCTTTTTTTAAAAGATGAACAATTGTTATATCTCCCATCTCTTGCCTCAAAAATTCTTCACTATTTCCCAAATAATCCGCTTCTAAAAGTGTACCCCGTATAACAAGTGTGGGCAAAGCATCAAAACTTTGATAGTTTGGAATATACTCAGCTATAACATCCCTCACAGAATAATAATAAGGGAAAATGGCCGCAAACTCTTTTCGAGACGGTAAAATCTTAAATTTTGTTATTCGACCGTTCTTTGTTCTTTTCTCCCCCCGGTAATACATACTAGGCCTGAAAACGGTTTCTGGAACATCCCACGTCCAATTCATAGGGAGAGCGGGTGGCTCAACAAACCCACCACGTTCCCGAGCTTGGATCCCTTGATCTAAAAACCGGTACAAATTATACCAATGCAACTGAATAGGCCCATCATCAGATAGGGTGGGTTCTAACCCACCCGGTTGTTTGGTTATAAATCCAATGGAGCTACCAGCACGTCTAGCAATCTTCCATTCAGCCGGGGTGGCGGGGGTTTCGCTGACACCGCCAAAGCCATATCCCATCAAAACTAAATGGGCCATGTTCACGTACCTACCACGACGATCTTCATGTGTTGCAGGGTTTGATGCTTGTTCCATTAACCAATCGGCAAAGGCATAAGCAATATGGACGCGTGCACGCATTTGTGTTTGCATAGCACGCTGCTTAGTCTGAACATCCCGTTGGTTCATTCGCAAAACAGTATGAATATCATTTTCTGTAATGTCAGCCCAAGAAGGCTTTGCATACCCCACAATAAAAGTGGCAATTATTAAACAAGCCCTTATCATGACTTGCTGACTTGCTGACTTGCTGACTTGCTGACTTGCTGACTTGCTGACTTGCTGTTAAGGGCATACTATTTTTTCCACCTTAATAACTTTATTTTTATTTTTATCAAGTTATTATTAACATAAAGTTAATAATCAAGAAATATTTTTATGACCTATATTTTAGGGTTAGACCCAGGCCTTCGACACACAGGCTGGGGGATTATTCGGTCGGAAGGGAATAGTCTTCGGCACGTGGGCCACGGTGTTATTGATGCTGATCAAGATGGTGATTTAGCCCATCGATTGCACGATTTATTTCAAAAACTGACTACCGTTATGGAGCAGCACACGATTCATGAAGCAGCTGTTGAGGAAACGTTTGTGAACAAAAACCCCACATCTACTTTAAAATTGGGCATGGCCCGTGGGGTGGTTCTGTTGGCGCCGGCACAGTTGCACATTCCTGTTTTTGAATATTCAGCGAATCGGGTTAAAAAATCTGTGGTGGGTGTGGGGCACGCTGACAAAAACCAGGTTCTAACTATGGTTCAATATTTTTTGCCAGTTTTAAAAGGTGGAAAAATTCGGGCTGATGCGGCGGATGCCTTAGCTGTTGCCATTTGTCATGCCCATTTTCGGGGGAAATAAGGGGGCAATTTTTTCCTTATTAATCAAATTTAATATAGTTTATATCGGCACTTGGTGTAATTTTTATTCTGACGTTTTCTTGAGCCGTAAATCGTCCTTCTCACGATGAGTTAAAATTGACATCCTGTACCTGTGTTCACACGCAAATAGACCCTTTCTAAAACATCACTACTCTCCAGGGCCATAGAGTTAAGTAAAAATTAATTCTTTTTTGGTAACAGTAGAGCATAAGCTTCTTATTTTTAAAAAGGTCTTTAATCTATTATGGCACTTAAATTATTCTTAGTTTTTTTTGCACTTATGGGGTTTAGTTATTGTGGATTTTCTGCTGAAACATCTAAGGAGGAATCAGATCCAACCCAGATTAATTTTGATAGTTTAAGTTGCAGCCAAGATGATCAGGACAAAGCTGGGGTGCAAGCACGTGAGTGCATCGCTGAATGTAGGAAAAAAGACCCCGATGGGACAAATGAGAAGGTTAAAGAACAATACAGTCAATGCCGTAGTATATTTATGGCATACCAAAAGAAATGTGAAGAAAGTAAGGCAACTTCACCGATAAGTGAGGATGAATCAGTCACCCCTAAACCCTCCAAGAAAGCTAAATTTTTAATACATGATGATTACGCAGCTGGTTTCAACTGTAATACAAAATGTACACGTAAATTGGCTGAAAGCTTTACCTCTGCAAAAGCGCAATCAGAGGAGGGGGTTAAAGCCTTACAAGAATGTTTTGCTTTATGTTTGGTGAGCCCCTGGAAACATTACAACCAAAAAGGTAAGTGGGATGAAATAAAAAGACCCTGGGATCATGTCAAAAATTTCATGACTGTTTTTATCAATAAAAAATCTACCGAAGTTTCTGATTCGGTTTATGAAAAATTAAGCCCTGAGTCTGCGAAAGAAACTTTAATGTCACCTATTTTTGTTGAAATGTCAAAAATAGCAGCAAAAGATCCTGATTCTTTTTTTGCAGCCTTTGTAAAAAAACTTGTTGATCTAGTTTCAGATCCAAATCAGTCAGATTGTTTGGCTTTTAGGGGGAAGGTTAATGAAGTATCTAACTACCTTCCTCCCGAGATTGTTCAAGTTATTTTAGATTATATAAGCCCTGATAGCTTGGATAGAGCACGTTTCTTAGCAAAAGTACTTGAAAGACAAAATCCGCGACTTACACCTGATCAATTGGAAAGGGTGAAATCTGGTCAGATGTGTTGGCAACTTGCGGGTAGGTTAGCATGGTTTGATGGAAAATTTATAGATGATCAATTTAGAAAAATTGCAGGGGACCCTGAGAATGCGGATTATTCGTTGATTATGTCGGCTCTAATTAAGCCAGGTATTACAAACTTAGAAGGTAAAGTATCAGAACTATTCGATGGCGTGCCAGATGGTGAAAAAGTTCAGTTTATGGAAAAATTCACAAGAAAACTTATTGAGTGTGTACAGTACATTCACAATAATTTTAATGATGTTTTTGATGAATGCTTTGTGTTGCAGACGGATGGATTCAAGAAAAAATTGTGGGAAACAATTAAAAAGCTTCTTCCTGAAGATGTTTATTTCAATTTTATAAAAACTGTTCAACGAGAGAGTGAGTGGGGATGTAAATTTGCAGAGCATCTTGTGTCAAAAGCATTTCTTTATGGCAAAGATAAGGAGAGGTACAAAAGCGTTTTGCCACTTTCAGATTCCGAAAAAAGAAAAATTAGGGCAGTTTCCACGTGCGAGGATTTAAAGATTGCTTTGGATAAGCGCGAGGCCTCCGAAAAAAAGGAAAAACCGGTTAAGGCTGAAAAAACGAACCGTCGTCGCGGATAAAGCTTTTTTAATGAATGCGAAAAGCGGCAGCCATTAGATTTTTTGTGTAGTCTGTTTGTGGATGATTGAAAATTTGATCGACTTCACCCTGCTCTACAACTTGGCCATCTTTCATCACAATAATTCGGTGACTCATGGCCTGAACTACCTTTAGGTCGTGGCTAATAAACAAATAAGATAATCCATATTTTTGCTGAACGGTGCGCAGTAAATCCATGACTTCTGCTTGAATAGAGCGATCTAATGCTGAGGTCGGTTCATCTAAAACCATAACTTGTGGATTTAAGATAAGGGCGCGGGCGATAGCGATGCGCTGACGTTGACCACCTGAAAATTCATGGGGGTAACGGTGCCTTGCATTAGCGTCCAATCCAACTTCTTCCAAAATTTTGGCAACGGCTTGGTCACGTTCTTCGGAGGTCATATGGGGTTTGTGAACAGCCAACCCTTCTTCTACAATTTGAAGCACAGAAAACCGTGGGTTCAGTGACCCAAAAGGGTCTTGAAAAATGATCTGGAGACGTTGTCTTAATGGGCGCATTTCTTTCAAGGATAATGTATCTAATGAATGGCCATTAAATAAAATGGTACCCTGTTGAATGGGTTGTAGCCGCAAAAGAGAATAGGCAAGGGTGCTTTTTCCTGAACCACTTTCCCCCACAATGCCTACTGTTTCCCCTTCACGTATGCTTATAGAAACGTGATCAACGGCTTTAACTTCGTGAATTTTTTTCTTAAAAAAGATCCCTTTTTCTTGGGAAAACGACACACATAAATTTTTAGCTTCAAGAATGGTAGAGGATTCAGGCGGGAGTGGGGTGGGGGAACCTTTGGGTTCTGCCTCGATCAGGTGACGCGTATATGAATGCTGTGGGTTTTGAAATACATCATGTGTCAGTCCTTGTTCAACAATTTTTCCCTCTCGCATAACGGCAATACGTTCAGCCATACGTCCTACAACGCCTAGATCGTGGCTAATAAGAAGTAGCGCCATGTTAAATTGTTTTTGAAGTGATTGAATTAAATCTAGTATTCCCACTTGAAGGGTAACGTCTAAGGCTGTTGTGGGTTCATCGGCAATTAAAAGTTTGGGTTCGCATGCCAGGGCCATGGCAATCATCACCCGTTGTCGTTGGCCACCAGACAACTGGTGAGGAAATGCGTCTAAACGGTTGATTCCTTCTTTAAAGCCCACCAGATCTAAAAGTTCCTTAACGCGACTTTTGGCCTGTTCCTTTGTCATATTTTTATGAACCAAGAGGGGCTCTGCAATTTGTTTTTCGATGGTGTGAAGGGGGTTTAGGGCCGTCATAGGCTCTTGAAAGATAACCCCCACTTCAGACCCGCGAATGGTTCTTAAGAAAGATTCTTTTTCATTTAAAACGTCACGTCCTTGGAAAAGAATGCTGCCTGTTGGATGATAAGCTTGGGGGTAGGGCAGTAAACCCAAAATTGACAGAGCTGTTACTGATTTACCTGAGCCGCTTTCCCCAACTAATGCCAGGGTTTCCCCGGCATCTAATGAAAACGAAACACCCCGAACAGCTTGTAATTCTGCTTGTTGAGCTTGCTTGAAATTAACGCTTAAGTTATTAACTTGAATAAGTGTCATAAGCCTTACTATTCAGGAATGAACCAAAAAATTCAAGCAAATAACAACCGCACTGGACTATTTAAATTTTTTATCTTCGTCACAAGTCACACCTTCGTCGCTTGAGGCAAAGGCCTTGGCAAGAAGGGGGCCATAACATTCTGGTTTTTTAAAGTCAGCAACGACTTTTGGGGCGTCAATGCTGCCCCTTACAAAATCGCCAAGTGTAAATGAGCTATTATGCAAAATCTCAGCAGCAGGTACCAAAGATGTATCCTTTAAAAAATTACATCTTAAAATCAATCTAACAGCGCTGGCATCCAGAAGGTTTATGGTTTCGGCGTTAAAAGGAACAGATTTAAGAAGTTGGGTGGCAAAATGCAAATCTTGAGGAAACCCATATAACCCATCTTGAAAAATTGCAGACAATCTGATGACAGCGGGAATGTAACCTTCATTCACCATTTGCTCCACCATTTGACAAAAAGATGCAACCAGACCATGGGAGTGAGAAGGCTTTTTAAACTGTTTTTCAAAAGAAGCTATCATTCCCGCATAGGCATTTCTATGCCTTTCTTCCAGAGATCTATATTTTTGATAAACACCTGTGGTGTGGACGGGTTCTATTTCTAAACCTACAGCTTTAGAAACGGCTTCAGGCCACGCTATATCCCCCACTCTATGCAAAACAAGTGGGGCATCATGCACGGGTTTTTCCTCTGCTTCTTTCAGGTCTGTTGATGCAAAAACAGAAGTAGCCAACAACAGAACACTTAAAAATTGAATGAGGTTTTTATAAAACATCTTATTTCTCCTCTTACGCGAATATAGCATCAAATTCGGGTGCAATCAAATCATAATTTCCCCTGTAGAATAAATTATAAGATGGTAGATTTGAATGAAGCTTTAACAATTGGGAGACATAATTACTCCCTTTTTCTTCCACGTGCATGTCGGCTGGTGCTTGCAAAGGTTGAAACCCTCTAAGATGGCGGAGAATAGCTCTTGGGCGATCTACAACAGCTGCTGCCACATGTTGTAAAAAAAGGCGCCGTGCTGTTGCGGCACGCATGCAATCAATGACGTTATGAACAATACGCATTTCTCTATCAACAGGAATTCCTTCACCTTGTTCTAATGTACGTACTGCAGTAATAACTGATAAAAGGCGGACTTCTTCTTCAAGTCTTACTGGACTTAAAGAAAACACAGCCGGGGTTAGAAATTTATCAGTTACTGCTTCTTTAAATTTTTTGGCACAGTGAAGGGCTGCTGTACCCACAAGGGAAACCTTAACCAAATCTTTAGGCGATGCCAGGTCATGTTCGTCCACAAATGGCAAGGTGCCAATAAGTTTTGTATATCTTAGCGCTAATACACCGCCCAAATACCCAACGCCGCTTGCTATTTGCCAATAGGGGCGTGACCTAGTTGTTCTTGCGTGGTCCTCTATAAAAGTGGTGCGCAAATTTTCATAAATACGAGTATAAATATGGGTGGCTAGTTCGTATTGTGCCTCTTCTAACTGGCGTAGCACTGGATGTGCAGCGTCACCATAGGTAACCTGCCGGGTGTCGTTGTTCCATGTAAAGGAAAAACCTTCAGCCAGATCAGGGTTTTCCTTTAAAGCTGCATTTCGGGCCCTGACAAAGACAGAAATCTCATCTAGCTGAAAGGGCTGAAGGGCAGCCGCCTTAACATCAAAACCTATACAGGCCATTAAAAACACAAATTGCAAAATGTACTTCATTCTTAAACGAACTCAAAAAAAATATTAATTCTGAGTTACTATATAGAGAGTACTTTTTGTTTTTTTCAACCTGCTTTTTGGGCAGGTATTATTCGTGTATACATAAAATGCCTGAGTTTATTTTAATCTAGTCAGCATAATGACTTTCTTCTTGGGGAGTTGCCTCAAACAATTGAATAGGAGATAAGGGCATTAATGTTGAAATGGCGTGTTTGTAAATTAACTGAGAATGACCTTCACGTTTTAAAAGCACTGTGGAATTGTCGAACCAGGTGACAACACCCTGAAGTTTAACGCCATTAATGAGAAAAACGGTTAAAGAGGTTTTATTTTTACGAACATGATTTAAAAAAACATCTTGGACGTTGACGGGTTTATCAGATGCCACAGTTGCACTCTCCTACTTCTGATTTTATTTTATTGTTAAAATTTTATGCTACTTTAGTTTTTTTTTTACAGAATTGCAAACCAAAACACATCGCTCCATATACGTTACGTAGTGAAACAGACTTTGGTTCTTTTTATAAAGGACTTTCTGTTAAATTACCAAAACGTGTTAATTTACCATCAAAATATAGCTTTATTGTTCCAACAGGACCGTGACGTTGTTTGGCAATAATGACTTCAGCTTGATTGTATATGCCGGCCATACGGCGTTGCCATTCAATATGTTTATCGGTCCCTTCAGGGGGTTCACGACGGGCTTCATAATATTCTTCGCGAAATACAAACATAACTACGTCGGCATCTTGCTCAATAGAGCCTGATTCGCGCAAATCAGAAAGTTGGGGGCGTTTATCATCGCGCTGTTCAACGGCGCGAGACAACTGAGATAAGGCCAAAACAGGTAGGTTTAGTTCTTTGGCAAGCCCCTTCAGCGCACGGGTGATTTCAGAAATTTCCTGAACACGGTTATCACCCCCACCCCGGCGTGACCCACCTGCTTCGAGTAATTGCAAATAGTCGATGACAATCAAATTGATATCATGTTGACGCTTAAGGCGTCGAGCCCGATTCCGAAGGCTTGTAATGCTGAGGGATGGGGTGTCATCAATAAACAGGCCAATATTGCTAATTTGACGGCTGACTTCCACAAATAAGGGAAAATCTTCAGATCGAATATCACCGCGGCGAATTTTATCAGACGAAATTTTGGATTCGCTGGATAAAATACGAGATGCTAATTGTTCAGCGGACATTTCTAAGGAAAAAAAGGCCACATTGGCGCCATCTTTTTTTGTGTCCGCAAACGCTTTGGCGGCATTAAACGCCACATTCGTGGCAAGGGCTGTTTTTCCCATGGATGGGCGTCCGGCTAAAATCAGCAGGTCGGATGGGTGAAGGCCGCCTAAATATTTGTCTAAATCCAGAAAACCTGTCGTAACGCCTACCACATGGCTATCACGTTTAAAGGCGACTTCTGCCGTTTGAATGGCTTGGGCTAAAGCATCGCGAAAAGCAACGCCATTTTGAGATGTTTGCCCTTTGGTTGCCAGATCAAATAGCTTTTTTTCAGCATTTTCAATATGGTTATAAGCTGTTGCATCCAGGTCAAATTCACGGGCTTCATTGACCATATCGTGACCAATAGCAATAAGCTGGCGCCGTAGATACAGATCGTGAATCAAGCGACCATAATCGGCGACATTGATAATAGAAATAACATTATCAGCTAAATCTAGTAAATATTGCGCGCCACCCACAGTTTCCAGGGTTTTTTCCCGATCAAAAAAATCTTTTAACGTAATGGGGTCAGCTATATGGCCGCGGTCAATGAAACGTTCAATAGCTTCGTAAATTTTTCCGTGTGTCTTGTTTGAAAAATGATCAGGCCTTAAAAAATCACCCACATGTTCAATGGATGCGTTGTTTAAAAGCAAAGCGCCCAGCAATGCTTGTTCAGCTTCTAGGTTATGAGTCAACACTTCTTTTTCAGATAAAGGAACCAGTGTTGATTGACGGTCATGGCTAGAAAAAGAATCCAGAACAGCAAGGGAAGACGTCATAGATAAATCAAAAAATTCAAAAAAATGGTCTGTTTACTGTAACAAAAACTATCTTATTAACCAAGCATTAACAAATAAAAAGCTATGATATAAATAATTAATTTAATTCATGACGATAAAATGAATTTATTTAAAGTATCATTTTTTATACTTATTGCTTTCTGCCTTGTGTCAGAAACTATTTTTGCATCTTCTTATCATTCCCGAGGAGGATACGGAGGGGGGTATGGTGGCAACTATATGGGTGGATCTAGCTATGGAGACAGATCAAAAGGAAGTTCACCATCGGCTACACTTAGTATTCCAATATCACCTCAGGGTTCTACACCAACGAAAACATTCAAATCATCTGATATTATGGCAAAAGAGGGAAAGCGGCTGAAGGACCCAACTCTTTTAAGAACAGAGGTATCTGTAAATGATAAGTTTTTCAACGCGTTATGGAAAGCTATGACACAGTTTGTGGAAGAAGATGGAACAGTGGACCCTAAGCAAATTCAATCTGCTTTGGGGATTTTTGCCAAAAAATTACAAACAAAAAAATTAAACTTACTTCAAAAGATGAAGCAAGTACGTGAACTGGCAGATGCTGATTATGGCAATAAGGAAGATGTTTTAAAATCACTGAGTGATTATTTAGAGATTCTTAACGCTATTGAGCAAAAATTTGCTTTTCTACCAACCTTGCTTCAAAACGAATTGAATCGAGATGTTTTTCCAACAGCTTTGAAGATTTTTGAAGATTTAACACCTGAATATCAAAAAGCTTATACGGAAGGCTTGCGCGCTATAGATGTGCCAAAAGGGTTTAAAATATCGCCAAAGGTTTTGAAAGCTAGCTTTAACCCTGATTTGTTGAAAATTCTTGCTATTCAGAGGCTTATGAAAAATCGTCAAAACTGTCAAAGTCGTACAAGCTGTGCAGCTTTAGATCAAAAGGCTTTAAGCCAATACGAACAAACCCTTCAAAAAGCTATGGGTGCTTTTGAGCAACAAATGGCACAGTCATCTGTGTCAGGTCGCGGTGGACGGCGAACTGAGGAAGTAACACCACAAGATATTAATACAGATGCGATGTTGGCCGTTATAGATAACATTGGGGTTTATATGGGGATGATCCCCAATCAAAGTGTTTTGCAGCGCTATACAATAACGGCTTTGGCTGCGGCACTTGAGAAAATGTTTATGGGTGACCAGGGAAAAGCCGACATGAAGACATTTTTGGTTAAACAAGAAGAATGGCGCGGTTTTGTGACTTTAAAAGCCACAGGAAGCTCTGTTTTACCTTGGGTTGATGAAAAAAAAGAAGAAGAAGCTGTTGAGGAAAAAAAAGAAAAAGAAAGTGGATTGGGTGGAAAAGCCAAAAAAATAGCTGGTGGTTTAAAAGGAAAGGCCGTGGAGGCTGGTAAGAAAAAAGTTGACGAAGTCGTTGGTGACACAACACAAAAGGTGCAAGAAAAAGTTGACGAAGTCGTTGGCGACACAACACAAAAAGTGAAAGAAACAGTTGGCGGCTTGGTAAATACTTTCTTGGGTGGTAGAGGCATCAAAATTTTTTAGTTTTATGTAAAGTAGGGCCTGACTCTCATGCAATCGAAGGTTTAAGAGCTCTGGACATAGCTATTTATTGGGATGCTTTTTTCTGAATGCTAATTTCCGTGGAAATATTGATAAATGCTTGTTATTAATTGAAGTATAGGTATTTATTCATGTTGTTATGGGTATATTTTCACTACAAGAGTCAGTTAATAGTTTCATTGTTTTCGCCCGTAAGTACCACGTTTGGCGTAGGCTTCCTATTGTTTTGGGTATTGTGGCGTTTTTTGCAGGTGCTGGAACCTATTGGGCCCTGACAAAAGAACAAAATTTAAGTGATAAAACCAATTTACTATTAGTTTTCATCTATATTGATGTCACTCTACTGCTCGCTTTGTCAGCCCTTATTGCCCGTCGGGTGGCAGAGTTATGGACGCAGCAAAAAATGGGGTTGGCTGGCGCTAAATTGCGCATTCATATTGTTGGATTATTTGCCTTCAGTGCTGTGGCGCCCGCTATTTGTGTGGCTGTTTTTGCTGCACCTTTTTTTAACGTCGGGATCGAGAATTGGTTCAGTCGCCCCATTCGTAACGCCCTTGATGAAGCCCGTGTTGTGGCTGAATCTTATCTAAAGGAACATCAAAAAGCCATTATCATTGATGCGCAATCTTTGGTGGCATCCCTTAAGCCGCAAATGGCAACGTTTATTGAAAACCCAAAAGAATGTCAGGAATTTCTTGACCGTGAAGCCGATGCACGGGGGTTGGGGGAAGTTTTGATTTTTAATAGTCGTAATGAAGTTATCGCCAGGTCATATTTAACGTTTGCCCTTGAAATTGCGAAAATTTCCGTAACAGATTTTGAACGTGTTAAGGCTGATGAAATTGTTGTACGGGAATATGATGATCGTGTTCGTGCCCTTGTTCGCATTGACCCCCTGACAGATACGTATCTTTTTATAGGCAAATTAATTGACCCCCAAGTTTTGTCACACATTTCCCGAACAAAGGGCGCCATTCAAGACTATTTGCAGCTATCGCAGCAGCATTCAGGTGCCCAGATTACATTCATTGTTTTCTTTTTCCTGGTGGCATTTTTACTTTTATTATTATCTGTATGGGTGGCCTTGATTTTATATAAAATTTTGGTCCGCATGATTGTGCGTTTTATTTCAGCAGCTGAAGCCGTTAGCCAAGGGGATTTGTCTATTAAAATTGAAGAAGAGTCATGGAATAATGAATTGGATAATCTGGCACAGTCATTTAACCAAATGACTTTACGTTTGCAGCAGCAGCAAAAAGACTTGGTTTCCAGCCAACGTAAAGCTGCCTGGTCTGATGTGGCCCGTAAAATTGCCCATGAAATCAAAAACCCACTGACGCCTATTCAACTATCTGCAGAACGTTTAAAACGCAAGTATTCTAGCCAAATTACCCAAGATCCTGAAACCTTTCATCGTTGTATCGATACAATTATTCGTCAGGTAAGCCATATTGGCAGTTTAGTTAATGAATTTTCGTCATTTGCACGGATGCCAGACCCCAGAATCACTTGGGTAAAGATTAATGAACTGGCGTATCAAACTTTTTTGTTGGAAAAGCAGGCGGCGCCATCTGTTCGATTTGAATATGATGGCGTTCCTGAAACGTTGTTGTGGGAATGTGACCCTTTGCAAATGGCCCAAGTTATTACGAATATTTTGCAAAATTCAATTAATATTCTGATTGAATCAAATGAACAGAATGGTATAATTCGCCTGAACTTGAAAGAAGATGATGATAACTTGGTTTTAACTATCGAAGACAATGGACCAGGTTTCCCTAAAGTAGGGCGCGACAAACTTTTAGAACCTTATTACACAACACGTGAAAAGGGAACAGGCCTTGGATTAGCCATTGTATCCAAGATTGTTTCTGACCATAATGGAACCATGGAGCTTCTCGACAGCCCTGAATTAGGCGGGGCCTTGATCAAAATGGTTTTTGCGCGCGTTGCAAAGAAACACGAAAGGTAGCTTATGGCACATGACATTCTGATTGTAGATGATGAAGAAGACATTCGGGATTTAGTTTCTGGAATTCTAAGTGATGAAGGTTATACAACCCGTGTAGCTGCAGATGGACTGAGCGCCCTTGAAATGATAAAGGCACGCCAGCCAAGTTTAGTCGTTTTGGACGTTTGGTTAGGCGATAGTGAGCGCGACGGACTTAAAATTTTGGATATTATTAAGCGTGATCATCCATATGTGCCCGTTGTTATGATGAGCGGTCATGGAACAATTGAAACAGCTGTTTCGGCAATTAAAAAAGGCGCCTATGACTTTATTGAAAAGCCTTTTCAGTCGGATCGTTTGCTATTAATTGTTCATCGTGCCGTTGAATCGGCACGTTTACGCCGTGAAAATGATGAATTAAAAATTATAGCCCGTTTAGATACCGGGTTGGTTGGTGAATCATCTTCTATTAACCAAGTTCGTCAAAATATTGAAAAAATATCTGGTACAAATGGGCGGGTCTTTATTAGTGGCCCTGTTGGGAGCGATCGAACCTCTATTGCTCGGGAAATTCATAATCGTTCCAAGCGTTCTGATGGGCCTTTTTTCTCTATAAACTGTTCAAGTTTCCACCCACAACAACTTGAAGCGCATTTATTTGGGACAGAAATTTTTGGATTGTCGAATGATACGCCCCGCAAAATTGGTATTTTGGAACAGGCCCATACGGGTACTGTTTTTATCGATGAAATAACAGAAATACCTTTGCCCATTCAGGCAAAGCTTGTGAAGGTTTTGCAAGAACAATCATTTTGTCGACTGGGTGGAACCCAAAAAATTGATGTGGATATTCGATTCATTGGGGGCACATCTGATGATGTGGAGCACGCAATTCAATTGGGTGATTTCCGGGAGGACTTGTTTTATCGCTTGAGTGTTTCCCATATTAAGTTGCCACCATTAAAAGATCGCGTGACGGACATTCCAATTCTTGTGAGTCATTTCACAGAACAGGCTGCTGCGGCCCATAACATTCCAGCACGAATTTTTTCGTCAGAAGCTTTGGTAATGCTTCAGGCTTATGATTGGCCGGGTGATATTCAGCAACTTAAAAATGTTGTTGATTGGATTTTAATTATGAGTGGTGCGGATAGCCGCGAACCTATACAAAGCCATCACATTCCTGTTGAAATTGTTCAGGGCAATACATTTACCAAAAACTGGCAGTCGAAATCTGCAGATATTGTTGTATTACCGTTGCGTGAGGCGCGTGAAGCGTTCGAACGTGAGTATTTATTGGCTCAAGTGCAACGTTTTTCAGGTAATATATCTCAAACGGCACGATTTGTAGGAATGGAGAGGTCAGCCCTTCACAGAAAACTTCGTGCATTAGGTGTATATGAGGGTAAAAATGCTGTCGTTGATGATTTTGATGAAGCTCAAACAGCATAATTTTGATAAGGGCTTGACCATATGAAGGTTCTTATTCTTGGCGCAGGGCAGGTAGGCTATAGCATCGCGCGTTATCTGGCTTTTGACGAGAATGACATTACCGTTGTTGACCAAGACGCCGATGTATTGAAACGTATCAGTGATAAGTTGGACGTTCAACCCGTTTTAGGGTTTGCGTCACACCCAGATGTTTTGAAGCAAGCTGGTGTTGAAGATGCCGATTTAATTATTGCCGTCACAGGCTCTGACGAAGTGAATATGATTGCCTGCGAAGTGGCCCATTCATTATTCAATGTTGAAACAAAAATTGCCCGTATTCGTCATCAAAGCTATTTAAGGCCCGCTTGGTCAGCGCTTTTTCATCCGCAACGATTAGCCATTGATGTCATTATTTCCCCAGAAACAGAAGTTGCTAAATCCTTAAGTCGTAGTACGCGCATTCCCGGTGCATTTGACGTGATTAACCTGGTGCAAGACCGTTTGAAGGCTATTGGGGTTCGATGTTCTGCACAATCAATTTTGATTAATACGCCCTTGCGACTTTTTCCAACCTTGTTACCCAATATTGACGTGGCGGTTATTTGCGTGAATCGAAAAGGGCATGTCTTTGTTCCAACCCAGTCAGATACGTTGGAAGCTGATGATGAGGTTTATTTAATGACCCATTCAGAAAACATCCCCGATATTATGAAAGCTATGGGATATCACGAGGCTGAGGGGCGCCGCATTATTATTGTGGGTGCGGGGAATATCGGCAAGACGTTGGCGTTAGAGATTGAATCCACCCAAAGCGATGTCAAAATTAAAATGATTGAACGGAATTTTGAACGGTCTGAGTTGGCCGCACGAACCCTTAAAAATTCAGAGGTTTTGAATGGTGACGCTCTGGATTACGATGTTTTATCAGAAGCAAACGTTCAAAATTGTGAAACAGTAATTTCTGTAACACATGACGATAAAGTTAATATTTTGGCGTCTTTGTTGGCAAAGCGCAGTGGTGCCCAACGGACATTGACGCTGTTAAATAATATGAATTACGCATCCTTGGTGACATCGTTGGGAGTTGATGCCGTTATTAACCCGCGGGCTATTACAGTTTCAACTATTTTGCAGCATGTAAGGCAAGGGCATTTGCGGTCTATCCACACCCTAGGGGATAATTATGCTGAGGTTATAGAAGCTGAAGCCCGAGAAACCAATTATATTATTGGCCTTAGTGTTGAAGATGTGACCCTAAAGGGTTCTGTGATGGTAGCGGCCCTTGTGCGGAATGGTGAAATTTACCTAATGCCAGAGCGCATGATCATTAGCGTAGGCGATTGTTTGGTTCTGGTCGCGAAAAAAGAAGCCATTCAAAAAATTGAACGGCTTTTTTCCATACGGCCATCCTTCTTGTAGTATTACCCAGACTTATTACATTAATAATCGTAGGTATTTCTTATCCATAATTAAGACTGAAAGTTTTAAGTGACCTTTTTTCTAAAATTTTAGAAAAAATATTTTAATTTTTTAAAAAGCATGGGAAGATTTTGATAAGTTTCTTGTTTTTTTACAAAAAGCTTCTTGAATTTTCTTTTTTTGGAAAGGGTCTATTTGTATGCGCGTGTCCTCAAGATTTATGTGGATTTTTCTTTTTTTAATGTTTAAAACACAAGTTATTACGGCTATGGAACCATCTGATGTGGTTGAGGGTTCTGTGCCGCCAGCGCTTGTTCCAGCATCTACCAGTACTGTAGGCATTATTACAGGAATAGTTGATCGTCGAAAAAACTTAAACAATCGTCAGTTTATGGCAGAAGAAGCTGAACAATGGCCAGACGGATTTCAGACCACTTTATGGCCCCACATTGAAGCGCAAATATTTGGAAGAATTCATGCGTTTTTATCAGAAAGGCAAGATATTTTTACAGTATCAGGCTCTGTTGTTGTTGCGCCTGATACTGAAGATTTTGTAAAAGGTGCTGTGGTTGGATTTAAAGAAAGCACAGCTGCTATGTTTTTGGCTGCCTTGCAAAACCGCCTAGCGGATGGTTCTATAGCCGCTATCCCAAGTTATTTTTGGCAATCGACTGAAGATTTTTTACAAAGGGAAGTTGCGGGAATAATACGGTGCGTTCATGAAGCCCAAAAACCATTCCACGGTCCCGCTGAAACTCGGAATTTTTTGCTTTTTAGGGGACAACGGGAAAATTTTTCTACAAATTTAATGGCAGAATTTGAAGAGCTTGCTACAAATGAGCTTGCCAAAAAGGTTCTGGGGGATAATGGCCATAGTGTTGCTGCGGTTTTTCAAGACTCAGGTGAAACAGACGCTGGGCAAGGGGGTGAAGAACTTTTCGTGGGCGCAGTTGGCATTTCTATCGTTCCTGTCGAAGGTGAAGATGATGAAGGAGAAGACGGAGAACCCCTTCAAAATAATCAAGATGACGGGTCAGATTCCGCTACATCTAGTGGTCAAAGCGACGCTGAGGAAGACGATGAGGAGGAGATGGAGATGGATGCATCCGCTATCCAAGGGGACCTTTTGATGGATTGGTTTCAAACTCAAAACCCAGAGGCGCTTGAAAAATTAAAAGATTTTATTTTTGATGTTCCAGAAGAAGGACAGCAATAGCCTTGACCTTTTGGGCACAATGTTTGCCCGGGGCAACTAGTTACTAAAATTTTCAATGCTTCAATAAACAATGGGTGGGTTCCAAGAACAGGGACCCGCCCATAAAATGGCACGCCCAAATTTTTTGCCTTTTCAGAAAAATCCATGTCCAATTCTACCAACGTTTCAGAATGATCTGACACAAAAGAAATAGGAACCACAACCAAAGCTATTTTATCTTGGGCTGCGCGTTCTATTTCAATATCTAGGCTAGGCTCTAACCATTTCACAGGGCCCACTTTACTTTGATAACAAACGCGCCAGTCATCGGTTTGGGTTTGAAATTTTTCTTTAAAATTTTTGATTATTTCTTTGGCACATTCTTCAATTTGCCATTGGTAGGGGTCCCCTTTATCAATGACTTTTTGGGGTAAACTATGGGCTGAAAATAAAATACGAACATTACCAAATTGTTGTGCTTGCTGATAAACAGTATGTAAAGCATCTGTGTGGGCCTGAATAAATAAGTTATCTGTTGGGAAACAGCAAAGGCCCCGGGTTGGTTTTTTTAAACCTTGTTTTTTCGCCAAACGGTCCCATTCTTTTACAGATGATTGCGTTGTGGTTGTTGAAAAATGGGGGTATAGTGGTAATAAAATAACTTGATCTGGGTCATAATCTTGAACGGCTTTTACGGTTTCATCTGTTAACGGGTGCCAATACCGCATAGCGATAAAAACTTTATAGTCATCACCCAAAGCTTTTTCTAATGCGTCTTTTTGGGTAATTGTGTTTTCTAATAAAGGTGATTTCCCGCCCATACGTGCATAAATGCCTTGGGCTTTTTTTGTGCGCGTTCTTGAAATTAATTGGGCCAATAACCACCGAAATGGGTTTGGCATAGCTAAAATGGCTTTATCATAAAACAAATTGAATAAAAATGGACGCACAGCCTCTAAAGAATCAGGGCCGCCTAAATTTAATAAAACAACTGCTGTTTTAGCCATGGGTAAAGTGAAGTTCCTGGTCTAAAAAGGTTCGAAGAATTGCAATTTTCTTAGATATAGCTAATTGATGGGGGTAAACCATATAAACATTAACTTTTGGGCAGTCAAGACTTGGAAAAATGGGGACAAGGTCGGGGTGGTCGCGTGCAATGTAATCTGACAATGTAGCGATTCCCAAACCATTTTTGACACTTTGCAAAATACCATACGCGTTATTAATTTCTAAAAAGGGTTCCCTAACCATGCCCGGTTTGGCACCTAGGCGAAGCAGCCAGTTTACGTCCAAAACAGGTGAAGCTGAATGACTGCCGAAGGTAATGATTTTGTGTTTATCTAGATCCTCTGGTTTTTCGGGGTAACCATGCTCTTCAAAGTAATCTACGCTGCCATAAACCCGAAGCTTGAACGTAAATAATGGATCTGAATACAAATTAGGATCGGTTTCATTTTTTGAAAACTGAATAGCTACGTCTGCTTCACGCACCGTAAAATCCACAGCTTCGTCCGTTAAAATAAGCTGAAGGCTTAAATCTGGATTTTTTTTGAATAGACGGGGTAAACGAGGTGCCAACCAAACAGACCCCATGGCAACAGTTGCTGCAACTTTTAAAAACCCACGGCCGCTATTTTGTTGTTCTAACAATTTAGTTGTTGTTGCCGAAATTTGGGCAAAAATACCGCGCGTTGTTTTAAAAAGTATTTCCCCTTCAGCTGTCAGCACAAGGCCACGGGCATGACGTGTGAACAAAACAACGCCCAGTGATTCTTCTAACGAACTCATTTGACGGCTAATGGCCGATTGACTTAAATTCAACGCTTGCCCAGCATGCGTAAAATTAGCCGTTTCAGCCACAGTGTGAAAAATGCGCAGTTTATCCCAATCCATAAAATCTTCCTGACTGTTTTTTCTGAATTATTTACCCTTATAGGTACATACCACTTCATTAGGGCGTTTGGAATCAATTTTTAAAGCTGTTAAAATTGCGTTCCAATCGGCTGCTTCTGGATAAAATGCTACACGGGTAAAGCGACCTGGGGCATAGCGGTATGCATTGGCAGCGGTCATGCGACAAGACCGATATAAAGTTTCAAATAAAACACGATCTTCTTTTGAAATCTCAAACGCATGTTCGACGTAATCTTGGCCAATCATAGGGAAAATGCCTCCCTTTATATGATGGTGTGCTACAGCTACTTCATCGCATATGGCATGACGGGCAAATGCCATAAGGTCACCAGCCTCAGAAGCCCCAAATAAATGGAAATTATTAGGCATTTGAAGTTTTAAAATGATAATAATGAAATTACGAATATTCTTTTTAAATTCCTCTAGGGGAATTTTATCTTCCATTCGTTTCGCAATAGACAGCCATGGACGGTTTTCTTGTTCGGCCCCAAAGCCAATAATTTGCATACGTGACGTAATATCTTTTTGTAAATCACGGGAAATAGGGCAGGGGGCTTGAAAGAAAGGTTCTTTAGGGGTTGGTTGATAATCAACTAATTCTGCCAGACTTTGATCATAATCTTCGCAGTTTGGTTTTGGCAAAACAACATCTTCAACAGGTAAAGATACCTCTGCTGGCAGGGTAACTTGCAATGGTTCCGGCTGCACAAAATCAGGAGTTGGTTTTTTATAAACAACGTATAAGAAAAAAGAACTAACGCATAAAGCAGCCAGTAGAATAATTCGGTTTCGTGTTAGCATTTTGCATCCTCACGTGCAAGAAGGATTTCAGAGATTGTATCGCTATCAGGTTCAGAAAGCACCACCTTTTTTTTAACCTGGTTTCGAAACCATGTCATTTGTCGCTTGGCATATTGCCGTGTTGCTTGTTGCGCTTGCTCTACTGCATTTTCTAAAGAACAGGTTCCTTGTAAGTATTTTTCCAGTTCTTGAACGCCAATGGCTTTGTAAATGGTATGGTCCGGGGAAAGGTGTAGGCTTTGAAGGTGTTTAACCTCATCAATGGCGCCAGCTTTAATCATTTTATCAAATCGCTGATTAATTCGTTCATATAGTTGGGGGCGATCAGGCTCTAAAACGCACCAAAGATGCTGTAAATCCAGCAAAGGCTTTGTTTCTTGTTGCCAATGAGCAATAGATTTATTCGTTTCTAAAAAAACACCTAAAGCACGCCCTAGACGTTGATAGTCATTAGCGTGAAAGTGCTGTGCAATATGAGGATCCCGACTAACGACATAATCATAAAAAGAGCGACCGTATTTTTCCAAAGCAGCATCTACCATTTTTTGTGTGGCCTCTGACACTTCAGGTATAGGGGCAATTCCCTGTGTTAAAGCCCATAAGTAGAGACCTGTTCCCCCCGTTAAAATAGGCAGCTTACCTTTGTTTTTAATTTCTAAAATGCAGTCGACAGCTTTTTGCACCCAAAGGGCAGCTGTGCATTTTTCATCGCCGCTTAGGAATCCATACAAATGATGTGGTATGCCTTCTTCTTGGCTATCAGGTCTGGCGGTTAAGATTTTTAAGTGGCTGTATACTTGCAAGCTGTCGGCATTGATTACTTCGCCATTCAAACGATGCGCTAAATCTAAAGCCAAAGCAGACTTCCCACTGGCTGTAGGGCCTGCAACGATAATATATTCGTGATGAATCAATGGAACGCTCAGGATGACTAAGTTATGTGTTTTATAGTGCGTAAATTAACCCTGTTAAAGACTTTTGGGTAGTTAAAAAAGACAAGCAGTATTTTATTATGTTTTTGTTACGTCATTTCAATGCTTGTGAAAGATGAAATGAGGCCCAGGCGATTCTATATCTTTTTAATTTTACTTTTTCCTTATTTCTGGCTACTAATAAAGCCAAATGACTGGATTAAACCTAGCTAAAAAAGATCAGAACTTAGGAAGAATTATTTATGCCTGATGTGTATCAACAATCCCTTGCTTATCACAGAAAAAAACCTTACGGAAAATTAGCCATTGTTCCTACAAAGCCCATGCGTGAACGACATGACTTGGCGTTGGCCTATTCACCAGGTGTGGCAGAACCTTGCCGGGCTATTGTTAAAAACCCTTTAGAGGCGGCGGAATTAACGGCACGATCTAACTTAATTGCTGTTATTAGTAACGGAACAGCTGTGTTGGGGTTGGGTAATATTGGGGCTTTGGCATCTAAACCTGTTATGGAAGGTAAGGCTGTATTATTCAAAAAATTTGCAGGCGTTGATGCTTTTGATATTGAAATTGACGAAACAGACCCCGATAAGCTGATTGAAATTATTGCATCTTTAGAACCCACCTTTGGCGGTATTAACTTAGAGGATATTAAGGCACCTGAATGTTTTTACATTGAACGGAAGTTAAAAGAACGCCTCAATATTCCTGTATTTCACGATGACCAGCATGGCACATCCATTATTGTGGGGGCTGCTGTTTTAAATGCACTACATCTGGTTGGTAAAAAAATTGAATCTGTGAAATTAGCTGTATCCGGTGCAGGCGCAGGGGCTTTGGCCTGTTTAGACTTATTGGTTCAGTTAGGCCTTAGAAAAGAAAATATTACTGTATGTGACTCAAAAGGGGTTTTATCGACTCGCCGAACAGATACTTTAGATGATTGTAAACGTCAATATGTACGTGAAACGAAAGCGAATACGTTGGCTGATGCTATGGTGGGGGCCGATATTTTCTTAGGGTTATCGGTAGCGGGTGTTGTCACCCAAGATATGGTGAAGTCTATGGCTGAAAAGCCAATTATTTTGGCATTGGCTAACCCAGAACCGGAAATTTTACCACCCTTGGTTAAAGAGGCTAGACCTGATGCCATTATTGCAACTGGTCGTTCAGATTACCCCAATCAGGTGAACAATGCTTTGTGTTTCCCTTATATTTTTAGGGGTGCACTAGATGTGGGGGCTACAACCATTAATGAAGCCATGAAAATTGCCTGCGTGAAAGCCATTGCAGAATTAACGCGTGCCGAAGCATCAGATGTTGTTTCCGGTGCTTACGGGGGGGAAGTTCATACATTTGGTCCAGACTTTATTATTCCAAAGCCTTTTGACCCACGCTTATATTTAGAATTGGCACACGTGGTTGCCGAAGCTGCTATGGAAACAGGTGTTGCCACACGTCCTATTCATGATATGAAGGCGTATCGCGAACAGCTAATGCACTTCATTTATGAAACAAGCTTAACCATGAAGCCTGTTTTTGATTTGGCGAAACGGCCAACAGAAAAACCGGTGCGTGTGGCCTTTTCTGAAGGGGAAGATGAACGGGTTTTACAAGCAGTTCAGACATTAGTGGATGATAATGTGGGGCGGGCCATTTTGATTGGCAGACCTGATATTATTTCACGTCGTATTGAAAAACTGGGGCTTCGTATTATTTCTGGAAAAGATTTTGATGTGGTGGATCCAAATGATGACCCACGTTATCATGCTTATTGGACTGCTTACCTAAGCTTAATGGAACGCCGTGGCGTGTCGCCTGATATGGCTAAAACTATTGTGCGGACAGACACTACAGTTATTGGTGCACTTTTGGTTCATTTAGGCGATGCTGATGCTTTGATTTGCGGAACGCATGGGCGGTATGTGGATCATTTTAGAAAAGTTCGGACGATTCTTGGCGTGGATGAAAGACATGATTTGTGTGCTGCTTTATGTGCACTGATTCGTGACGAGGGGCCTTTATTTTTCTGTGACCCTTATGTGAATGCAGATCCATCTGAACTTGATTTGGTTGAAATGGTGAAACTATCCGTCGAACAAATGCGCCGTTTTGGGGTGGAGCCAAAGGTAGCCTTTGTTTCTCACTCTAGTTTTGGCACATCGCGCTTAGAATCAGCTACCAAAATGCAACGTGCAATTGCTTGGTTAAGGGAAGAGATGCCTGATTTGGCTGTTGAAGGAGAAATGCATGCCCACGCGGCCTTATTACCTGAAGTTCGTCAGCGTAATTTTGTAAATGGTTCTTTCCAAGGACCTGCTAACTTATTAATATTCCCCAACATTGAATCAGCCAATATTGCCTACCATATGGCACATGCCATGACTGATGCTGAAACGGTTGGCCCTATTTTGATGGGATGTAAAGAATCGGCACATATTATGACATCTTCCACAACAGTACGAAGCATTGTTAATATGGCAGCTTTGGCTATTGTTGATGTGCAAGAACGGCTATACTTTAAACATCAAGACAACGTGATTCAGCTGAAAGCATAAAAGGACATATCCCTATGGCAGGACATTCACAATTTAAAAATATTATGTATCGCAAAGGTGCTCAAGATGCCAAAAGGGCACGGGCCTTTGCCAAAATTGCCCGTGAAATTATTGTGGCCGCAAAATCTGGCTTGCCTGATCCTAACTCCAACCCTCGTTTAAGGGCTGCTTTGGCGTCTGCCCGGGCTGCTAATATGCCCAAAGACAATGTGGAACGGGCTATGAAAAAAGCCCTAGGTGGTGAAGATACATCTGTTTATGAAGATGTGCGGTATGAAGGGTACGGTTCAGGGGGTGTTGCTGTTATTGTGGAAGGTCTGACTGACAACCGTAACAGAACTGCTTCAGAAGTGCGCTCTATTTTTAGCAAGCATGGCGGCAACCTTGGTGAAACGGGTAGTGTTGGTTTTATGTTTGAACGCATTGGTTTGCTAACATTTGATGCTGGAAAATTCAGTTTCGACCAAATGTTTGAGCAGGCCGTTGAAGCTGGGGCTGATAATGTGGAAGCAGTGGCCGAAGTCTTAGAAGTTACATGTTCGATGGATTCTTTTGCATCAGTTCGGGACTATTTACTAGAACACGTAGGCGACCCGTTAGAGGCCAAGATCATTTGGCGCCCTTTAAATACCATTACGTGCCCTGAAGATACAACCAAAACATTGCTAAAAATGATTGACGCTTTGGAAGAAAATGATGATGTACAAAACGTGTACGCCAATTTCGAACTCAGCGATGAATTAGCCCAAAAATTAGCAGGATAGCTGACATGGATGTGGGGCGGTTTTTTGAGATTTTAAAAAAGCAAAACCCCCATCCACAAACAGAGCTTGTTTATACAACCCCTTATACACTGCTTGTAGCTGTGGTTTTGTCAGCCCAGGCCACAGATAAAGGGGTTAATAAGGCCACGGAACCTTTGTTTAAAGTGGCAGATACACCCCAGAAAATGCTGGACTTAGGTCTTGAAAATCTAAAAACATACATCAAAAGTATTGGCCTTTTCCAAACAAAAGCTAAAAACATCATTAAGCTATCAGAAATGCTGTTAGATAGACACAAAGGGCAAGTGCCTCATAACCGGGAAGATCTGGAAGCCTTACCAGGTGTGGGGCGAAAAACGGCAAATGTGGTTTTGAATGTGGCGTTTGGTATGCCAACAATTGCGGTAGATACTCACATTTTTCGCGTTAGCAACCGAACAGGTTTGGCTGTGGGTAAAACACCATTAGATGTTGAAAAGAAACTGGAACAAGTTATTCCAACACAGTACCGGGACCATGCGCATCATTGGTTGATTTTGCATGGTCGTTACATATGCGTTGCACGAAACCCTAAATGTTCTATTTGCCCCGTCCAGGCGGATTGCGCTTATTATACGCAAACTAAAGGCGATCACCCCAATCCTTCTTCTTGATGGTTGAATAGGTGGCAAGTTTTTGGGAAAAAATTTGTTCTGTTTCATCTCCGTTAGGCGTGCATAAACTTATACGCATGTGGCCCTTGTGTGTAAGGGGGCGCTTAATAATTCGGCTGTAATTATCTGCGGGATTTTTGCCTAAAATTAGGTAGCAGTATTTTTCATCTTCATACCCTAAGGTTCCTTTTTTTAAGTTTTTATGAAGCTGCGTTCTGTTCAGACGCACAGAAAAGTGACACCAATCATTGTTAGAAAGGGGGCAAGGCTTTGCGTGGGGGCAGGGGGCCAAGATAGGAATATTTTTTTCAATAAACTTTTGTCGCAAAAATAGCAGGCGATTAAAATCTTTTGGCGTTCCAGGTAACGTAATAATTAAAAAGCCCTGACAATTTTGAACGGCCTTTTCGCAAATTTTCCATGCCTTTTCTTCAGACATTTCGTTCAGGGCGTAACTTAGAATGATCAAGTCAAACATTTGAGAATCTGTAAAACGATCAAAGTTTTCATGGTAAAGTGTTACGTTTGAAACATTGCATGCCTCTAGTATTCCACTGGTAAATTTTAATAAGCTTGGGTTTGCATCGTACCCGACCAGTTTTTCAACGTTTTGAAAATAATCTAAACACGTCCAAATGGCGGTTCCAGGGCCTGTCCCTAGGTCTAAAATTGTTTTTGGGGAAAAGGTATTTGGCAATTCTGCCAAGCATTTTTTCAAAACGGCATAGGTTGCCGGCATGCGTGTGCTGACATAGGCTAAAACATCTGTGTCACTTTGAAAAACTAAGGAATTCGGGCATGTTTTATAGTTTTTTTGGATTTTTTCCTGACTTTTCAAAAGTTCGTGGTTTGTGTGATGGCTAGAAATCAACTTTAATATTTTGTCGAACAACATGCTGAACAGTGACTTTAATAAGATTAATTTTGAAAATAATGTAAAAAATGAGAGAATAAAACAGATTTACTGAAAAGAAAAAATGTCTTATGAAAAAAGCCATTGATTTTCGAGAACCCAAACCTTTCTATGGTATCAAAAAACCATTATTTGACCTTCTGATAGATGATGACGCGGCCGAAGCTTCGGAAGATTATTCAAAAAATTTTATGGATGTGAATGGCGTGGTGGATTCCGTCATTAGCGAAATATCCAAAATTTTGAACACAAGGCGCTCAGCACCCAAAAAAGACTATGATGATATGCAAGACAATATCTTGAATTTTGCGTTACCAACCATGTTTGGAATGCCTGATTTTCAGTCTTTTGATGGAACCAATTCAAATCAGTGGGTTTATATTGCGCGTCTTTGTGAAAAGGCCATTCATGTTTACGAACCCCGCATTAAAAATGTGTTTGTGAAAGTTGATGGTTTTAACAAACAAAAGCAAGCCCTTGAAGTTACAATTAAGGGGACTATTACAATGGGGAAACTTGTGGAGCAAGTGACGTTTCCACTAGATCTGACCTGGACAGGGGCGCGTTAACTTTTTTTTTACACATCCATATTAAGTTAAATAATGAAAATTTTAATTTTTAAAAAAGGGAGGCATTAATGCGTATTTTAAAACGTTGTATGTATGGTTCCATTTTTTTGATGAATCTTATTATTTTAACGCCTTTGGCTAGAAATTCTGCCCATGCCAGTGTATTTGAGCACGTGGCACCCGCTGTTGTGAATGTGCATGCAATCCACCTTGTCAAACGGCATGATATTTTTGATTTCTTTTTTCCGTTTGGGGGAATGCTTGGTGCCCCCCATGCAGGTCATGCTGAAAAAATGGTTATTAGCCTATCAGGCGTTTGTGTTGATGAAAGTGGGTTGGTTGTAACCAACGCTTGGGCTGTGCTTCAGGCAAAAAAGATTATTTGTTTGACACAGGATGGTAAAGAGGTGGAGGCAGAGGTTGTTTATCATAATGGTAAAAATGGTCTTGCGCTTTTGAAGCTAAATGCGCCGCAAGGTGTCAAGTTTCCAAAACTTGAAATTTCAAAAGAAAAACCCCAAAAAGATATCAAAACCTTTGCGGCTGCCTTAACGCGGAAAGGGAACATGATTCAAGAAATTCCTTTGTCTGCTGCTACGGATGATGTAACAACACCTTTTGTGACGGTGTCTAAGCCTTTTGATGTGGCCTATTCAGGGGGGGCTCTGGTTCAAAATGGTAAACTCATTGGTATTTTGGATTCTGTTCCAACAGAAGAATCTAGAAAACGCGGGGTTGAATTAGGCTTTGCAATTCCGGCATCCGAAATAGAAATGCTTTTGAAAGATTACCGCGATGGGAAGGCAACAAAGCCTGAGGCACCCAAACCTATGGCCGACCCATCCAAAGTAACATTGCTGGGCGGTAAACATATGTTATCAGGTTACGGTGTGGCTGATTTAACGCCAGAACTTGCTAAACAATTCAAGCTAGATGAAAAAGTTAAGGGGGTTGTCATAACCCATGTACCACCTACTTCGGATAGTGGTTTTTTTGGACCTGTAGGCCAAATAGGTGACGTTATTCGTATGGTCAATGGCAGTAAAATTGGAACGGTTGCACAGCTGGTGGAGTTATTAAAACCTGCTGATCAGACAGTTTTTCAAATTGAAGTAGCGGGCAAAAATGGTGTTTCTTCTATGGAATTTGCAACCAGTCGCCCCAAAAGCCGTCATCATTCCAGATCACGTATAACCGATGATGGTTTAGAGGGAACTATTTAGAGGTTCCTCACATCATCTGAAAAAGCTAAGGGCGGCACAGAGGTTGAAAACCAGGCCGCCCTAATGAAGGAATGCTTTTTGTCGTTTAAATTAATTTGCTGCGGCTGCAGGGCTCTGTTCCAAACCACTAGTGAGAAAGCCGGCAGCTTCAGTAGGTCGTTCTTTCCCTTGTTTTTCTAGGGTTTCTAAATCTACAGCACTATCCCCCTCCCTATCGGTCAAGATATCACCACCAAAACCATCTTCGTCATCTTCGTCGTGGGCGAAGAGGACGTCACGATAATAATAACCATGATAACGATCATCATCAGGATCGTAATAATAATCGTCGTAGTTTTCCAGCGCTCGCTTTTTTACAGTTTCTAAATTTTCTTTTTCTTCTGCAGTTAAAACGTCACCATCAAAAATGCTACCCTCTTCTATGCCAAAGCCTTCGCAATTTTTAAGATTTTCCATGAAATTATTCAAAACCCTAGTAACCCAGCAAAATGGTATTTTAAGCCGAATGCCTTCTAATACATCAATAGTTTTAGATTTGACTTTCCACATCATTCCGGTTTTTTGAAAGAACGTTTTTCTGATTTTTTTGTTGCTTAGCAAGATACTTAATGTATTTTCGATGCCAGCTTGTTTTTCACTGTCATCATCATAAAAGTAAAGCTGTTCCAGGGCACCTTGAAAGCGTGAAGAAAGTTCAAAACTTGCAAATTCTTTAAAAGTATCAGCCAAATTACCAAAATTCAAATATGTGTCAACATTCTGATAGAATTTTCGTAATTGCCTAAATACCATTTCTTTCGACTCCTTTACTAAAGATTTATCCACAAATCCTCTATATATACTCTGAGGATGTAACACTCGATAGGTATCATCCTTTTCATATAGCCTTTGGTCAGCCTGGCGTGTTGTGTTAATAAGATCTACAATTCCACCGTAACTAATGCCAGACCCAGATGCAGATGGAGGAAGATCCTCTCTTTCACGAAACCAAAGGTCATATATATGGCTACAGGTACCTAAATGGCTTTGTTCTGTTGGGTTTCTTCCTGTATTTTTGGATTCTGTTCCAAAATAAGTACCATAGCTAAGGGTGCCTTCTGCATCTTCACCTATTTCTTCATTAAGGGCCAACCCACCTAAAGCAAAAATAGCCGTGCGTCTTTCAGCAGCGCTTGCTACTTGGGTTGTGCTAATACCGCCGAATCCCCTACCAAGGCCTAAAATCGAAGCAATCAGGTCTTGAAGATGACGGCGATGGGTTCTTTCTGCTTCTAAGTCAGGGCCAACTTGTCTTTTTGTCATTTCACCTAGGGCAAATTGCACCGTAGCGTACGCTGGGTGCAATTGCTTTCTTGTTTGAACTTCTAAAATTGCACCACCGTTTCTTGAGAAAAAATCCCTCACTTGATCATCCGTTAAAATGTCTGCCTGTACATGTGCCGCGCTAAGACTTAGCAAGGCTATACGAACTAAATACTTTTTCACAATACCCCCCTTGAAATTAGGCTAAAAACGAATTATTGATGCAATAATTTGAGCTGGACAAATCTAGCCATTCGCCTTTACTTTGTCAAGGTGATTTTGTTTTTTTAATAAAGTATAGAAATACTTGTATTTATTTAATTCAATGTATTTTAGGGATTTGTTTTTTACGTTTATACATAAGACTAATCAAAGCTAAGGGCGGCACAGAGGTTGAAAACCAGGCCGCCCCAATGAAGCAATGCTTTTTGTCGTTTAAATTAATTTGCGGCTGCAGATGCATCAGTTATGACGGCAGTTATTTCAAAAGCGGCAGAAGCAGCCGCGCTTGCACCACCAGGGCCACCCGCACCAGTAGCAACGTCACCCCCAACAGGAGGGCCATCAATTACGGTTTCTTGGCATTTTTCAAGTGCCTTGTAAAAGCTGACCATGGCACTTTGAACATTAGAAAGTTTAGAATAAGTTTCCACAATTTTATCTGCCTCTATCATAATGCCTGTTTTGGTTACTACTTCTCCTAATTTGTCAGCGTGCACAGTCCGTTGAAGATTTCTAATTTGTTTATAAGCTTTATTTCTTAACTTCCATTTTGTGTCGCTAACACGTTCTAATAAAACACTCCTTATTTCGTCTCTGCTCATTAAAATATTTAAAAATTGTGTCTTCACAGCTTCCGGTACCACATCGTATCTTTCAAAATTTAATTCCTTAATAAAGAGGTCAGTAAAATAAAGTTCCATATATGCAATAACAACAGGTGGGGGAAAGGTACCAAAAATATTAGAATCTACCAGAAGGGCTGGAAGCACCACTTTGTTCATATTTTCCCACTCAGCGCGCACGAGGGCTAATATTTTTTCCATCTTTTCTGCAGCTTCTCGGGCAGCTTCGTCTCTTTTTCCCTGAGCGCTTGCTCTTTGCTGTTCTCTTTCAGCTTCTTCTTTTGCTTTCCTGGCTTCAGCGTATCTTCTTTCGTTAGCTTCCCGACGCTGACGGTCTTTTTCTATGTTTTCGTCAGTAACAAAAACACTACCCTTATATTGAGTATACGTTTTCTTTGAAATCAGATCACGAAGTAGTGGAAAAGTTTCTTCAAAACAACGAGTAGAACCTCCTCCAACCATTTCTTTCAAAGCACGACTGAAATCCGAAAAACATTCTGGGGCAAGGTCTCCCCGGCTTGGATCGTTAGAATATTTAAACGTCCACCCTCTCTCCTCGTTTTTACTAAGTAAAGCATAACGAAGTGCATCAGAAGCAGCTAATCGCTCCAGCATACTTTGGGCTTTCATTTTTTCATCAAGATAAGTGGTACTGTGCGCAAAGTTATTGAAAAATTTAAAAAACTCCAGAAGTACGACATACCCTGGAATGCCATTTACATGAACACCTGCTTTGTATAATTGCAACGCTGCAATTTCTTCATCCATTGTCTTTATAGCTCTGCCTTCATATTTAGCACGCAACACTTCAATACGTGCTTCCATCTCTCGTAACAAAGGGCCAACGGCTGCTTCTATTTCTGCAGCTTTTTGTGCTGCTCTTTCACGGTCTGCGGCTTGCTTTGCAGCAGCTGCTCGGGCAAGTTGTTCTTGTTCTCTTTCCATAGCTAATCGTTGTGTGGCTAATTGTTGTGCAGCTTCTAAGGCTTTCTGTCTGACAGTTTCTTCTTCTTCCGCCTTCAGTGATTCTACCAACCGTCTCCGTTTAGCTTCCTCTTCCGCTTTTCTAGCCACCAATCTATCTTGTTTTTCTTGTTCTTCTCGGTCTCTATCTTCCTTCTCTTTCGCAAGCGCCTCTTGATACCGAGCATTGTTTCGGTCACGTACCTTTCGTTGAACTTCTATGAGGGCAGCTTCTTCTGCGTTAGACAAACGCTTTATATCAGAGTCCAAACTAAGTCGCATAGTCGTTAGGTGTTCTTTGCCCTGATTAAGAATTTGTAAAAAAACCTCTAGAATGCGTATGATTTGAGGTGTTTTTAAACCGCCTTGAATCTCTGCCAACTTACTAATAATTTCTTCAATATTTGGGGAAATTTCGTAAATATCTCTCAAATTCGGTACAGCTCGAAATAAAATCTCTCTGAGGGGGCGACTAGCCACTAGAAAACTAAAAACCTTTTTACCCGCTTCCCTTACTTTTTCCTCCTCAGTAGAGGATGTGAATTCTCTGAGTGCTTCTTGAAATTCCAACGAAAAAGTAAAATTTGCAAACCATGTTAAAATATTGTTTGCTTCACAGGAAAAAAACCAATTCCCCCCCAATTCCTCATCAACATTCATATAGAAAGGCTGAAGTTCTGTTTTTATATATTCAATCCACACATTTTCTAGGCGTGAAGTATAGTGGTACTGGTGTACTAAAGAGCTTAAATCTCTGACTTCCTCCTCATCATGTTGACGTGTACCATTGATAAGGTCTAAAAGCTCCGTATGTTGGGGCGAAAGACCTGCACCGCCAGAGCCTCTTTCCTCTTCTCTTTCACTAAACCAAAGGTCATATACATGGCTACAGGTGCCTAGATGACTTTGTTCTGTTGGGTTTCTTCCTGTATTTTCGGCTTCTGTTACAAAATAAGTTTTATAACTAAAGGGACGTTTATAAACAGGGGCTTTTTTATCTATTTTTTCATTAAGGGCCAACCCACCTAAGGCAAAAATAGCCGCACGCCTTTCAGCAGCGCTTGCTACTTGGGTTGTGCTAATACCGCCGAACCCCTTACCAAGGCCTAGAATCGAACCAATCAGGTCTTGAAGATAACGGCGATGGGTTCTTTCTGCTTCTAAGTCAGGGCTAACTTGTGTTTTTGTCATTTCATCTAGGGCAAATTGCACCGTAGCATACGCTGGGTGCAATTGCTTTGTTGTTTGAACTTCTAAAATTGCACCACCGTTTCTTGAGAAAAAATCCCTCACTTGATCATCCGTTAAAATGTCTGCCTGTACATGTGCCGCGCTAAGACTTAGCAAGGCTATACGAACTAAATACTTTTTCACAATACCCCCCTTGAAATTAGGCTAAAAACGAATTATTGATGCAATAATTTGAGCTGAACAAATCTATTCATCGGCCTTTACTTTGTCAAGGTGATTTTGTTTTTTTCAGTAAAGTATGGAAATTTTGGTGTTTATTCAATTCAAAAGTATTTTAGAATTTTATTCGGTACGTTTATACATAAGACTAATTAACGCTAATGCTGCGGCCAGGGTAAAAACCAGTCCGCCCCAAAAAGCACCAATAACACCACCTGATAGATCGGACAAATAACCAGCTACCCAATTTCCAATCAGAACAGCCGTACCGCTGGTTAAGTAATACAAGGCAAAGGCTGTGCCACGTAAATGGGGCAGGGTATTTTCTGCAACCAGCGCTGCAATAAGGCCTTGGGTCATACCCATGTGAAGGCCCGCAAATAACATGCCAATTAATATGCCGCTTTTAAAGGGAAGGGTTATGATTAAGATGTTGGTTAGCGTTAGAACCAAAATACCCCATAACAGAATTTTCTGGCGATTGTAACCGTCAGCCAATTTTCCAATGGGGGATGCAATAGCTGCATTCACAATGTCATACCCAACCATCAACAAGGGAAGGGCGGCCAGTGACCAGCCAACTTCTTTTGCATGCAGCGTTAAAAAAGCTTCGCTAAAGCGCGCCAGCATCAATAAAAAAGTTACTCCTAATAATTTCCAGAAAATGGGGGGTAATAATTTAGCATCACGCCAGTGCCACGGTTTTTCTTTGAAAGCTTTTTCTTCCAAAGGGGGTTTTACAAAAACAATTAAAACCACCAAGGCAAGGGTTGCAGGTATTAAAGAACACCAAAAAACCAGCCTATAATTTTGAAATAAGTGCATCAAGATGGCAGCAACAGCACCACCACATACAGCACCAAGTGTATATAAAGTATACCGAATTCCGTAGCTGGTACCTTCTTGTTGGGGGGGTGACAGATCTGCAATTAAAGCATCTGTTGGGGCCGATCGCACGCCTTTACTCAGGCGATCCACAGACCGTGCTATAAAAATCCACCCCACATTTGTTGCCACAGCAAACATGATTTTAACAAAAATGCTCATGCAGGTGCCCAACATAATAAGGGGTTTTCGGGTTTTTAGATAATCGCTTAAGACACCTGAAAAAACCTTGGCTAAGAAAGCTAAAAAAATGGCCACGCCTTCAATCATGCCTACTTTAGTTTTTGAAGCCCCTAAAACCTCCGTTAAGAACGTTGGCAAAAGGGTAAAGACCATGACAGAAGCCGTGCTCCAGAAGAAGCTCATCCATCCAATGCCCCACAGGCTACGATTGTGGGCTTTGTTGGATGACATGATAAGGAAGTGTTTTGGAATCACGAATTAAAATGCCTAAAGCATAGAATAGGGGTTTTCAATATATTCCTTGAAAACCTGCAAAAATTTAGCCCCAGCAGCCCCGTCTACAGCCCGGTGGTCAAGTGAAAGGGTGCAATTCATAACGGTTGCAATCGCCAATTGGTCGTTTTTAACCACAGGCTGTTTGACCCCAGCGCCCACAGCTAAAATACAGGCCTGCGGCGGGTTGATAATGGCTGAAAAATCATGAATTCCAAACATGCCTAAGTTCGATAGGGAAAAAGTCCCACCTTGATAGGCTTCAGGGGCCAGTTTTCCAGACCGTGCTGTTTCAGCTAATGATTTCATTTCTTCTGAAATTGTGCGAATCGTTTTAGATTGGGCGCCCCGTACAACAGGTGTTACCAGGCCACCATCAATGGCAACGGCCACAGAAATATCAGCGCTATGATATTGACGTAAGCTTGTTTCATTCCAAGATGTGTTGGCTTCGGGCACATCCATCAAGGACAAGGCACAAGCACGAATAATAAAATCATTAACAGATAATTTTGCGTGGTTTTTTCCAGAGTTCATATTTTGACGTAAAGCCAACAAGGCGTCTAATTCACATTGAATAGTCAAATAAAAATGGGGAACGGTGGTTTTAGATTCTGTGAGTCGTTGCGCAATAACTTTACGCATCCCTGTTAACTTGACATCTGTATAGCCAGAGCTTTGTGTTGCTGCCAAAGCAGGTTTTCCTTCCAAGGCCTGTTCCACATCTAATTTAACGATACGGCCGTGGGGCCCGCTGCCTTGAATCACATTCAAAGAAACATGGTTTTGTTCAGCAATACGTTTGGCAAGCGGTGTCACAAAAACGCGATCACCATGTTGGGAATTAACTGTTTTTGGGGCGCTTTGTGGTAAAGATTCCACCTTGCTTGTTGATTCTTTTTGGGCAGAAGGTTGACTAACAGGTGCGTTGGCTACAAATTTTTCCAAAGCCGCTTTATCTTCGCCATCCTCTAACAACAGGGCAATTAAACTGTTAACTTTGACACTGTCGGTACCTTCTGGAATTAAAATTTTCCCTAAAACACCTTCATCCACAGCTTCCACTTCCATGGTGGCCTTGTCTGTTTCAATTTCAGCCAGAATTTGACCTGCTTTAACAGTATCACCTTCCTTTTTATGCCACTTGACCAAATTCCCTTCAGTCATGGTGGGGCTTAGGGCTGGCATTAAAATTTGAACAGGCATAGAAAGCTCCTTACTTTATTTGTAGCAAACCATTTTAGCAGCGCGCACAATTTTTTCAACGCTGGGCAATGCAAGTTTTTCTAGGTTAGCAGCATAAGGAAGTGGTACGTCTTCAGCTGCAACGCGTACGGGTTGGGCATCTAAGTAATCAAAGGCTTGTTCACATACAAGGGCAGCAATTTCAGACCCAATACCCGCAAAAGGCCAGCCTTCTTCTACGCTGACGATGCGGTTTGTTTTTTGAACAGATGATAAAATAGTTTCCGTATCTAAGGGGCGAATGGTACGCAAGTCAATAACTTCGGCTTCAATTCCTTCTTTCGCAAGCTCCTCTGCTGCCTCTAGGGCAAAACCCACTGTTATGGAAAAAGCTGTTATCGTCACATGCTGACCTGGTCTCACAATGGCCGCTTGACCAATTGGTACAATATGATCTGGATCCGTTAGCGCTGGAAAACTTTTTCCGTACAAAAGCTCATTTTCAAGGAATATAACGGGGTTTGGGTCACGAATAGCAGACTTTAACAACCCTTTAGCATCCATGGCTGAATAGGGTGACACAACCTTAAGGCCCGGACAGTGGGCATACCAGCTGGCAAAACATTGGGAATGTTGGGCACCCACCCGAGAAGCCGCACCATTTGGGCCGCGAAATACAATAGGGCAACCCATTTGGCCGCCCGACATATACAAAGTTTTGGCGGCCGAGTTGATAATTTGGTCAATGGCCTGCATGGAAAAATTAAACGTCATAAATTCTACCACAGGTTTTAACCCTAAAAAGGCAGCACCCACGCCAAGGCCTGCAAAACCGTGTTCTGTAATAGGGGTGTCTACCACACGTTTAGCACCAAATTCTTGCAGTAACCCTTGGGTAACTTTGTAAGCGCCTTGGTATTCAGCAACTTCTTCTCCCATGACGAACACATTTTCGTCACGGCGCATTTCTTCGGCCATGGCATCGCGCAAGGCTTCACGAACGGTAATCATTTCTGTCATGCAAAAATCCTTGAAGTATCAATCAATATGTCTGTATAGAGTTCAGATGCGTCTGGTTCAGGTGAAGTTTGTGCAAATTCCACAGTTTCAGCCATAATAACTTTTATTTTTTGATCTATTTCTTTTAATTCATCTTCTGAAGCAAGCTTTTCTTTCAAAAGAAGATTTCGAATTCGATCAATCGGGTCATGATGTTCACGCATGTTTTCAACTTCTTCTTTTGTGCGGTATTTAGCCGGGTCAGACATAGAATGACCACGGTACCGGTAAGTTTTTATGTGCAACAAAACAGGCCCTTGACCAGAACGTGCATGTTGAATGGCAAAATCACCCGCTTCACGCACGGCTATTAAATCCATTCCATCCACTTGATGACTGGGGATGCCGTAAGGTTCACCACGTTTGTAAAAGTCACCGTTGGCAGCGCCCCGGTGAACAGATGTTCCCATGGCGTATTGGTTATCTTCCACCACAAACACCACCGGCAGCTTCCAAAGGGCTGCCATATTAAATGCTTCATAAACTTGGCCTTGGTTGGCTGCACCGTCACCAAAATAGGTTAAACAAACACCATTATCTTGCTTGTATTTATGGGCAAAGGCCATGCCCGCACCAATAGGCACCTGGGCTGCAACAATACCGTGGCCGCCAAAAAAACCTTTTTCACGGCTAAACATATGCATAGAGCCGCCTTTGCCTTTGGAATACCCCCCTGCGCGGCCTGTTAATTCGGCCATCACACCTTTTGGGTCCATATCGCAGGCCAACATATGGCCATGGTCACGGTAACTGGTAATAACTGTATCTTGCGGCTGCATGGCAGCCTGAAGGCCAACAACAACAGCTTCTTGCCCAATATAAAGGTGGCAAAAACCGGCAATTTGCCCCATGCCGTACAACTGCCCCGCCTTTTCTTCAAAACGGCGAATCAGAACCATTTGATAATACGCCTTTAAAAGGCCTTCCTTTGTAAAGGCCCCCAAAGTGGTGGATTGTCTTGCCATATACACCTTATGTTCTTTTTATCAGAATACTTCTTTGGTACATGCATTTTCACCAGAATGCAAGGGGAGAGCGGTAAAAGATATTAATTTTAGTTTTTTTACTTCTCTTGATTTTGTGTCAATTGATCTATTCATAATTAATAGTAAAGTCTATTTTTCTGGTCTGTTTTTGTTTGACAGATAAAATAAAAATGCGCTAGCCTGCAGAAAGTTTAATGCCAAGGTTAAATAAAGTGTTTATTCAAACAGAAGAAACGCCCAACCCAAACAGCCTTAAATTCATGCCGGGGCAGGCCGTATTAGCTGACGATCAATCGCCGGTTTCTTTTGAAAAAGATGGCACGATTCAGTCGCCTTTGGCCCGTCAGTTATTGGCCGTTGAAGGAATACAAAGCGTTTTCTTTGGGGCTGATTTTATTACCATTACCAAAGCGGAAAATTTCGATTGGTACCTGCTAAAGCCTATTTTATTGGGCACGATGATGGACCATTTTGTGAATGACTTACCATTGTTTCAAGATAATAGCCAGTCATCTGCTGTTCAAAGTGATGACCCCATTATTCGTCAAATTTGCGAGTTATTAGACACCCGCGTTCGCCCCGCTGTGGCGCAAGATGGGGGGGATGTGACTTTTGATCGTTTCGAAGATGGCATCCTTTATTTAAATATGAAAGGGGCATGTTCTGGTTGCCCAAGTTCATCAGCTACGTTAAAATCGGGTATTGAAAACATGCTGCGTTTTTATGTTCCCGAAGTTTTGGAGGTTAAACAAAACGCCTATGAATAAAAAAACTGTTTTCTTAGTGGCTGCTTTGGCAGCTTTTTCATTTCAATCGTACGGCAGTATTGCCAGACCAAAAACACAAAATAGCAATCTAAAAGATTCTTTAAATTGCGCAACATTAATAGAACATTTCGAAAAAAAGTATGATATTCCCCATAAACTTTTGTGGGCTATCGCACGGGTTGAATCTAAAGAACGTCCGTGGGCAGTTTATGCGCGGGGGCGGTCACATTTTTTTAGTTCAAAAGAATCAGCTGTTGCGCATGTGGAAAAACTAAAAGCCAAGGGTGCTAAAAATATTAACGTGGGTTGTATGCAAATTAATCTGCAGTCTCATGGCGGAAAATTTAAAACCCTGTCAGAAGCGTTTATGCCGTACACAAATATTGAATATGCGGCAAAATTAATGAAGCGGCTTTATAACCAATATGGTTCGTGGGAAGAAGCTGTTCGATATTACCATTCGGCATCGTCCGTTTTTAATGTTGCTTATAAACATCGTGTTTATAGCCACTGGGCAGATGCTAAAGGAGAGGTGTATACTGGGTACAATGATTCTGACGAATCTTCTTTAAACTCTGAAAAGACACCTTTTTTTAAGGTTGGTTTTGGGCCTGGTATCGGAATTTCAAAGAAAAATACGTTAGATCAAAGGTCTTAATAACTTTTTGAAAAGGGGTTTCCATGGAGTCTACGCCACTATCACTAGAGGCGCAAAATCAGGTTTTTCTTGAGGCGCGAACCCATTCCCACTGGCAAGATCGACCTGTTCCTGTTGAGATTCTTGAGAAAATTTACAACTTGGCCAAAATGGGCCCCACTAGCGCTAACTGCTGCCCTTTACGTGTGCTATTTGTGCAAAGCAAAGAAGCTAAAGACAAATTAAAGCAAGCTTTGATGCCGGCGAACATTGATAAAACCATGCAGGCCCCTGTAACGGCCATTTTTTCCTATGACCTAGAGTTTTATGAGAAATTGCCAGTTTTATTTCCTCACGTGGATGCAAAACCGTGGTTTACGGGTAGCGCTGATTTAATTGAAAAAACTGCTGTTTTAAACGGAAGTTTGCAAGCAGCTTATTTTATAATTGCGGCCCGTATGTTTGGGCTGGATTGTGGACCTATGGGTGGTTTTGACAAACAGTTGGTGGATCAGTTGTTTTTTCAAGGAACAAGTTGGCGTTCCAACTTTTTATGCAACCTAGGCTATGGTATTTCCGAAAAATTACACCCTCGGTTACCACGACTCGATTTTGCCGAAGTTTGTACCGTTGTTTAGGAGTGAGTTATAATGAACGGTATTGATGTTGGTATTCTTCTTGTTGTTCTAATCTCGTCGTTGATGGGGTTGTTTCGTGGTCTGGTCCAAGAGGTTATGTCCCTTGTTTCCTGGGGTGGTTCTGGCCTTGGAACATTTTTTTGTTTACCTTTGGCACGCCATATTTGCCGTCAACATATTCAAAACCCCTTGCTGGCTGATGGTGTGACGGCTGTTGGTTTGTTTATTGTTTTTCTGATTTTATTTAGCTTATTAAGTCATTTTCTATCACATGTTGTGCGCCAAAGCTCTTTGGGCGGAGTGAACCGGTCCCTTGGGGCTGCCTTTGGAATCTTACGTGGCGTTGTCTTTATTTGTATTGTTGAAATTATTATGTCTTCTTTCGTGGAGCGTTCCCATCATCCAGAAGCTGTTAAAAATGGTCGTTTTTCGTCAATGATTTATCAAGTGAGCGACATTTTATTTCAGGCATTACCTGCATCTGCACAGAATTTTGTTCGGAGTGCAAATCAGGCATCAACCATAGATATTGCCCCTTTAAAAGCTGTTGCAAGCCCCATGGCAGATGTGGCAACTGAACTACTGCAGCAGCAAGCCCGGCAAGAAGTTGTGAAAGCACCAACGATAAAACCGCAGTCGGAAGATGAAATAAAAAAACTTCAAGCCCAAAAACAGGCGGAAGATTTATCTAACTTAAAAGCCAAGGTTCAAGAGGATACCAACCCAAGCAATTATTCTAAAAAACAACGGTCAGATATGGATCGTCTGCTTAGACAGGAATAAAGGGGTATGTTGTCTGAAAAAATAAGGCTGTCTGAAAAAGAAATTGACCAGATTCAGCAGGCCTTTTTATTAACTTTCAAGTCGGGTGACCATCTATGGGTATTTGGGTCCCGGGCAGATATGACAAAAAAAGGCGGAGACATAGATTTGTTCGTTGAGTCACAAATGGATGCAAGTCATATTTTAGATGCCAAGTTTAATTTTATGCGTGAGCTTTTTTTAAGATTTGACGACCGAAAAATAGATATTGTTGTTCAGTACAAAGGTGCAATTTCTTTGCCTATTTATGCCCATGCAAAAGAAACCGGGGTGCAAATTTTATGACACCAAAAGAAATACTTTTTACTCCGATGCGATTTCTTCTTTAATTTGCCCAATAGCTTTGGCTGGGTTTAACCCCTTAGGGCAGGTTTTGGTGCAGTTCATAATGGTGTGGCACCGGTACAGTTTAAAAGAATCATCTAAGCTGGCCAAACGTTCTTGTGTGGCTGTATCGCGACTGTCAAAAATCCACCGATGACTTTGCAATAAAATAGCGGGCCCTAAATATTGGTCACCATTCCACCAGTAACTGGGGCAACTGGTTGAGCAACTAAAACACAAAATGCATTCCCAAGACCCATCTAATTTCGCCCGTTCTTCCGGTGATTGCAGGCGTTCACGTATGCCTGCAGGTTCTTTGCTTTGAAGCCATGGCTTAATGGATGCATACTGTTTATATGCGTGGGTTAAATCAGCCACTAAATCTTTAACAACGGGCATGTGGGGCAAGGGTGCAATGCGTACTGGGCCTTTAATTTCCGAAATGGGTTTAAGGCATGCCAAGGTATTCGTTCCATCAATATTCATGGCGCAGCTGCCACACACACCTTCGCGGCATGATCTGCGAAAAGTAAGCGTTGAATCCATATCACTTTTTATGTGGATCAAAGCATCCAGAACCATAGGGCCGCAGTGTTTTAGATCAAGGGCAAATTCTTCAAAAAAAGGCTGGTTTTGTTTGTCTGGATTGTATCGATAAATTTGAAACAGTTTTAAATTCTTAGACGAACTTTTTTTATAATGGGGTGAATTTTCCCATTTCTTCCTTTTTCGATAACTGCGCATGGTATGCAGGGGAAGCATAAAATTTTTCCAACACACGAATCTTTTATAAACATTTTAAAAGAAAATTAGTAAAAAAATCTTTAATTTTTTCATAAATCCTTTGCAAATCCTAATGCCTATACATCGCCGAGAATAACTGGCTGATTAGCCCTTTGTTAATAGCCCTCATGTGATCTTTCAAGAAGAGGTTCTTTACTTTTTTTGGAGGATTCATGAAGAATTTTTTGAGCATATTAGGTATTAGTGTTTTGTTTTTATACCCGTGTCAGGGCAGTTTATATTCTGATCGAGACGTTTCTGACGGGTTCAAACGTATGATCAAAAACCCAAGTACACCCTTAGAAGATGGGGCTGATTTATCAACCCAAATTGTTTTTCATCATACTAACACAAAAACAGAACCTGTATTAGATGGTCTGTCACCTGCAGAGAAGGTTCATCATTTAGGTGTTGCATGGCGCGGTATATTGACAGCCGAAGGTCATGGGGAGAGCTACTATGCGACACTTGAATATATACATGCCAGAATGTTTGGTATTATTTCCGATGAATTGGCTGCTTACCCTTGGCAGGATCAGGAAAGTGATACGTCTATTGTTGCTTGTGAATTATTAAATTTAGGCCGCTGGTTAGCGTATAGGAGGCAGCTGCCAGAAAAAATAGCAGAGTTGGCGGTAAGGCATGAGGCAGATACGGATGCTTTAAAACAAAATCATTATCAAATGACAGCATTATTTATGCTTTTTGGGGTTGGTGGTCAGTTCGATTGGTTTCAATGGTATGGTATGGTTCCAGACCGTGTAACAGCTGCCATAATGATTAACAGATATGCCGCTAACACGGATTTTCTTCCAGAAAGCAAGCGGCTGCATGGTTTTCGAAGTTATCACGATAAAGGTGCACACCTTGCAGTGGCACCTTCGGAGGAAAGAAAGCCATCTACAGCAGACATGACACCTCAGCAATTTTTTACATTAATTCAACAGTTTCGCGAATTTCAGCTAAGGCGAGAATGTGAACGATCAAAACAGCATCATACAGATTCTATAACGTTTATTCAGACAGCTTATTCGGGGGAGGCCGCTGAGGCTGAGCTTGCCAAGGAGGAAAAATATTTTAGAGGTCAAATTAACTGGCATTTATCACCTGAGAGCGTATATTTCAACCCCGTTTATTATCCAGTGAGTGTTCTGGATTTTGGTCTTGGAAAAGCTGAAACATGCTTCAGTCAGCTTTATATGACAACACCGTTTGCAGAAGCCGAGGCAGCCTTTACAGCTTATGGTGTTGTACCGTTGCGTGAGTTAGATGCAGCGCGCACAAAACTTGTTTTAGGGTGCGGTAATTACCCAGCAGATCTATCGTTTGTTTCAAAGGGCAAGAAACATTATGGCCGTGACTATCATCATGACGCCGATACGGTAGATATTTCAGCAGCTATGAACCCAACTATTGTGGGCAGCTCTTATGATTCTGGAGTTTATGATTATATTCAATCACAGGGCAAAATGTACGATGCTATTGTGGCGGAAGCATCACCATTTATAACGGCGGCATTTGTAGCAGATATAAGAAAAATTTTAAATGTAGGGGGAACGTACCGCGTTTCATCATGCAATATATGTGCCTGTGTTTTTCCAGAATCTTTAAGTGGAAAGGTGCCTGAAGAATCTCACCTTATCAATTTATTTCTAAAACAAGATGCCTATGACAGGTTTCACTCCTTAACCGGAGTAGCCCTTGTCACAGAAACGCTTATGCAGCTGAATGGTTTTTATAATCCCCTTGGGCTAACCATTGCCGAGCATCCATCTGATGTGGAACTGGAGGACCGTGATGGCGGGAAGCTTATAGAATTTGGAGAAGGTCCTATTATCCTGAGGCGTATTCACTAGGAATTTTCTTGTTATTAATTTTCTGTTAATGGTTACCCCTTACCTTAAAGGGTAGGGGGGCTACACCGTATGATCGAGTTGTGGGAAGAGTTTTACTGCACTTTTTTAAAATCATTAGAGCAAAAAGAAACAATTGACGCTGATGATGCAGAATCTTTTTGCCCCAATAGTTTCCAAGAAATTTTTGTACGATATTCAGAAGACTTAGGTAAAATACTTCAAAACATTACCGATGGTAATCTCAAAAAGGAAATCGTTCCTTCAAAAGATGATAAACGTTTTTTAGACCCTGAATGGCAAGAAAACCCTATTTTTAATTTAATTAAACAAAACTATTTACTAAATTGTAAATATACTTGGGAAATTTTGGGGCAGGGAAAAAAGAAAAGCAAAAAAGACCCTTTTATCCAAAACATACTGAATGCTTTGGCGCCTACGAATTTTCCTTTATCGAATCCGTCTGTTATTCGCGAAACCTTGGAAAAACAAGGGGAAAATGTTCAAAAGGGAATAAACACTTTTTTCGAAAAATACCTGTCTGATGGAACATTCTTACCAGAACAAACAGACGTTAAAGCTTTTAAAATTGGTAAAAATATTGCAAAAACCAAAGGGGCAGTTGTTTTTGAAAATGAAATTTTCCAACTCATCGAATATTACCCCACACAAAAGGAAAATGTCCAAAACCCCCTTCTGATCGTACCACCGTGGATTAACAAATATTATATTTTTGATTTGGCAGAAGATAAGTCTTTTGTGAAGTGGAACCTTGAACAAGGTCGAAAAGTGTACTTAATTTCATGGGTCAATGCAGACCCGTCTTACCACGACGTGGGGTTGGAGGCATTTTTGAAAAAGGGGGTTTTAAAGGCTATTCAGGTAATTCATGCTAAAAACCCACATGTTAAACTTAACACGTTGGGGTTCTGTGTAGGTGGCATTGCTTTAGCAGCGGCATTGGCCTTGTTAAAAGATAAACAAGAAAAATACTGCATATCAGCTACATTTTTAGCAACGCCTTTTGATTTTTCAAAATTATCAGATTTAGCCACATTAGTTAGTAAGGATTCCATTGAAAGCACAATGAAATTGATGGAAAAACATGGAATTCTTCCAGGTAGCCATTTGATGCAAGCTTTTAGCTTTTTAAGGGATAATGATTTAATTTGGAACAATTTTATCAATACCTATTTGATGGGGAAAAGACCAAAAGCCAATGATTTTTTGTATTGGAACAGCGATTGCACGAACCTTCCTAAGAAAATGCATTCTGAATATTTGAAAATTATTTCAACCAACAGTTTGTTAAAGAAAACGGGTATGTGTGTATCCAATGAAAAAATTAGTTTTCATCAATTGTGTGTTCCAACTTTTATTGTGGCAACAAAACGTGATCATATTGTTCCCTGGAAAGCTGCTTTTGAGGGGTGCCGTGTTCTTCAGCAAACAACTTTCGTTTTGGGTGATTCTGGGCATGTGGCTGGAATTATGAACCACCCAAGCAAAAAGAAATATAACCATTGGGTGAATAAACAGGCAGTGGACAACGCAGGCGGATGGATCAAAACAGCTGAAGAAAAAGAAGGTTCTTGGTGGTTAACGTGGAGTGATTGGCTTCAAAAATTTGATGGTCCTTTAACGAAGGCGAAGTCACCCAGAAAAAAAGAGATTATTGAGCCGGCACCCGGCCGGTATGCCATGGACCCATCGCCTGTTATTCATTCTAGGGAATAATTTAGCGAAAGTCTTGCAATTTGCGTATAAACCGAACGTCATCGCGAACCCCGCATGGGGTGTGGCGATCCAGTATTTTTAATGGATTGCTTCGTCGCTTTAGCTCCTCGCAATGACGATGAAGTGTACTCAAATTATGGTGTTCTCACTATATTTTATTTTTTGTTGTCTTAAATTGTTGAGTTCATAAAGGCGCTTTAGAATTTTTTCTTCGTGGCCAATTCCTTTTGGGGCATAGAATGTATGGCGTGGCATGGAATCTGGAAAATAATTTTGCCCAGAAACCCCTGATTCCGTATCGTGGTCATACATATACCCTTTGCCATAGCCTAGATTTTTCATGAGTTGTGTTGGCGCATTTAAAATATGCGCAGGGGGAGGAAGGGAGCCTGTTTCGTCAGCTTTTTGAAGGGCCTTTTTATAAGCCACGTAAACGGCATTTGATTTGGGCGCCATGGACAAATAAACTACACATTGTGCCAAAGCTAATTCTCCTTCAGGGGACCCCAAAAAGTCGTAAGCTCTTTGTGCTGCCATGGCCTGCTCTAAAGCTTTTGGATCCGCAAGGCCAATGTCTTCTACAGCCATTCGAATTAAACGCCTTGCTATAAATTTTAAGTCTTCACCACCTTGTACCATGCGGCAAAACCAATATAAAGAAGCATCTGGGTCTGATCCACGTATTGATTTATGAAGTGCACTAATTAAGTTGTAATGGCCCTCTTGCGCTTTGTCGTAAATGGGGGGCCTTTTTTGCAAAATACTGCTTAATTGTTCAGGTGTTAATAGGGGCTCAACGTCATACAGAAATAGACTTTCTGCAAAATTTAAAATAGTTCGTCCATCGCCGTCAGCCATGCGAATGAGTGTTTGTCTGCTTTCTGGCGTCAGAGGGAGTGATTTTTTTTCAAAACTTTCTGCCCTTTGAAGAAGTAACTCCAGGTGTTCTTCTTGAAGCCGTTGCAGAACCAAAACATGACACCGTGATAAAAGGGCTGCATTCAGTCCAAAAGATGGGTTTTCTGTTGTGGCACCAACCAGGGTTATTGTGCCATCTTCAAGAGAAGGCAAAAATGCATCTTGCTGAGCCCGGTTAAAACGGTGAATTTCATCAACGAATAGCAGTGTGTTTTGACCCAAAAGTTTTCGTTCTTTTGCTGTTTCAAAAGCTTTTTTTAAATCAGAAACGCCACCTACGATGGCAGACACGCAGTCAAAGGCAAAGTTTACTTCTTTTGCTAACAACCGTGCTAGGGTTGTTTTTCCACATCCCGGCGGCCCCCATAGTATTATGGACGGCAGCTTTTTTGCTTCTAAAAAGCGCCTCAGGGGTTTTTGTTCCCCCAATATAGGGTCTTGTCCAACAATATCATTAATATTTTTAGGGCGCAGGCGCTCAGCCAATGGCGCACCTTCTTTAATATTTTTTTCAAATAGGCTAGGGGTTTTCAAAGGGAGTAGACTCTTTCTAGTGAATAGAGCAATTATGGTGCGGTCGAGAAGACTCGAACTTCCAAGGGTTTTCACCCACAACGACCTCAACGTTGCGCGTATACCAATTCCGCCACGACCGCGATGGGAAAAATTTAGCAAAATAAGCTTATGAAAGCAAATAGAATGGAAAGTTACTTCTTTTTATGCCCTTTTTAATTGTATAGTGTCACCTTAAAGTAGCGATGTTTTGGGCAGGGGTAGTATATGGTAAAGCGGGTGACTATTTTTGGGTCTACAGGTTCTATTGGTGTTAGCACAGTCGATGTGATTTTACAGCATCCAGGAATTTTTCACGTGGTTGCGTTAACGGCTCAGAACAATGTAGATAAACTCATTGAACAGTGTCACCAACTGCAGCCTGACTACGCTGTTATTGGAAATGAATCTTTATATGACCGTTTAAAAGAAGGTCTTCAGGGGCTACGCACACAACCTGCTTGCGGGGCCCAGGCCATTGTTGAAATAGCACAAATTCCAGCTGACTGTTTTATGGCTGCAATTTTGGGAACAGCTGGCCTTCATGCAACCTATACAGCGCTTTCCCATGGAACGGTAGTGGCCTTGGCTAACAAAGAATCGTTAGTTGCAAGTGGCCAAATTATGACCCAACAAGCAAAACGTTGTGGGGCAAAGTTAGTGCCAGTTGATTCTGAACATAGTGCCATTTTTCAGGTGTTTGAAGATCAAAACAAAGCTCATATTGAAAAAATTATTTTAACGGCATCTGGTGGCCCTTTTTACAAAAAGTCACTAGAGGAATTAAAAGACATTACGCCAGAACAAGCGGTTAAACACCCCAATTGGTCTATGGGGGCTAAAATTTCTGTGGATTCAGCTACTTTGATGAATAAAGGCCTTGAAGTGATTGAAGCGCACCATCTGTTTCAAATGGATGAATCAAAAATTGATGTGGTTATTCACCCGCAATCTATCATTCATTCTATGGTGGCTTATGATGATGGTTCTGTTTTGGCGCAAATGGGGGTACCTGATATGCGTACACCTATTTCGTATGGCCTGTTTTGGCCAAAACGTTTACCTAATAATGTTGAACGTCTGAACTTACCGAAATTACAAAACTTAACGTTTTTTGATGCAGATGAAACCCGTTTTGAAGCCCTGAAATTAGCCCGTGAAAGCCTAAGAACAGGCAAAACATTAATTTTTAATACAGCGAATGAAATAGCCGTAGATCAATTTCTGAAATGTCACATTCCATTTTTAGGGATTATGGAACATGTTAAAAATGCTTTAAATCACTTTTCATTTAATCTTCCACAGTCGTTAGAGGAAGTTTTGTTTCAAGATGCTGAGGTGAGGAAATTACAACCACTTTCTGCTGGTAAAAAATACAAAACTGCATAAAAATGCATTCATAAACATAGGATTATAGATATATGTGTGGAATTTTTGGCGTTATTAGCTCAAAGCCTGTGGCAGAGCGTTTGTTGGAAGGTTTGTCACGTCTTGAATATAGAGGGTATGATTCGGCCGGCCTTGCAACGATTATCGACGGGGCTATTGAACGGCGCCGTTCGCCGGGGAAGCTTTCTAATTTAAAAGATTTGGTAGAGGCGTCCCCCCTTGAGGGAACAGCAGGTATAAGTCACACCCGGTGGGCCACACACGGGGCAGCTACTGAATTGAATGCGCACCCCCATTCGAACACTCAAATTGCGGTGGTGCATAATGGAATTATTGAAAATTTTTCAACATTGCGCCAGGAATTAACAGCCCACGGCTTTCAATTTGAAAGTGAAACAGATACAGAAGTGGTTGTACACCTTCTTGAATATTACTTGAAAGAAACAGGTGAGTTTCAAACGGCCTTTCAAAAAACTTTGAAGCGTCTGAAGGGTGCCTTTGCGCTGGCCATATTGTATTCTAAAATGCCACAAACCATATTTTTTGCACGCCAAGGTAGCCCGTTGGTTATCGGCCAGGGGGATGATGCCTGGTACGTGGCATCCGATGCTTTGTCATTTTCCAGCTGGACAAACGCCGCATGTTATTTGGAAGAAGGTGATTTGGGGTTCATTCAGCAAAACGACGAAGGGTTCCAGAAGGTTGTTTTTAATTGCGTAGGCGAAACTGTAAACCGACCAACAACCAAAACATCTTTCACGGCAGAATCGGCGACCAAGGCAGATTTTAATCATTTTATGCTTAAAGAAATCCATGAACAGCCCACGGTTTTAAGTCACACGCTTCAGTCATTTTTGCCGTTAGAGGAAAAAAATATACACTTTCAAGGGGTAGATATTGATTGGGCGAAATATGATAGAATTAGCATTTTGGCATGTGGTACATCGTATTTTGCGGGCTGTGTGGCCAAATATTGGTTTGAAACTTACGCAAAAATAGCTGTCGATGTAGAAATTGCATCAGAATACCGGTATCGCAACCCTGTTTTGCCAGAAAAAACGTTATATGTTGTTATTTCCCAATCGGGTGAAACCATCGACACACTGCATGCCATGCGGTTTGTTCAAAAAGAAGGTAAAAAAGTTTTGGCTTTGGTCAATGTTCCGTACAGTTCTATTGCCCGGGAAGCTGATTATTCTTTGCAAATATTGGCCGGCCCTGAAATTGGTGTGGCATCGACAAAGGCCTTTACGGCACAGCTAATGATTTTGGCGGGGCTATGTTTACAAGCTGCCCATCAAAAACAAACGTTGGTAGAGCAGGGGCTTTATGAAGCTTTGCAAGCTGTTCCTGGAATGATGAGCCACGGCCTTCGCGATACAGCAACATACAAGATTTTGGCAAAACAGCTGGTGGAAGCTAAGCATGCTTTGTATTTAGGGCGCGGGAGCCTGTACCCTATAGCCTGTGAAGGGGCACTTAAGCTTAAGGAAATTTCCTATATTCATGCCGAAGCTTATGCAGCTGGTGAACTGAAACATGGGCCCATCGCCTTGATTGATACCACCATGCCTGTTGTGGTTTTGGCACCCCATAACGATTGGTTTGATAAAACCTTATCGAATATGCAAGAGGTTTTAGCCCGAGGTGCCCGGCTTGTGTGTATTACAGACCCGTTAGGGTCAGAAGCCATTGAATCCCAAATGGAAGAAACTATCCCCTTGGTGGTGTTGCCAACATCACATGCCTTTGTTCAACCCTTTTTGGTAACATTAGCAGCCCAGTTATTGGCGTATTACGTGGCATTACTGAAGGGGACTGATATTGACCAGCCTCGCAACTTAGCTAAATCCGTTACGGTGGAGTAAAATAAGATGATTTCTTCATTCCTTGATAATTATGATGTGTTATTTGTTGATTTGTGGGGGGTAACCCATAACGGCAAAACCCCTTTTCCTGGTTCTATGGAGGTTTTCAAATACTTCAAAGATAATGGAAAACATGTTTACCTTTTATCAAACGCTCCGCGCATGCCAGACGCTGCCATTAAAAAGTTAACAGAAATGGGGGTTCCCAGACACTTTTATGATGATTTGATGACGTCTGGTTTTGAATGTCATAACCATTTAAAAGATAGGCCTGATGACTTTTATAACGGCCTTGGCAAAAACTTATTTCACCTAGGCCCTGAACGGGATAAAAACTTGTTTACCAGTCTTGATTATACTGAGGTGAGCACTATCAGTGATGCTGATTTTATTTTGATCACAGGCACTGAAAAGTGGGATTGTACATTGGCTGATTACGAAGAAATTTTAAAGTCTGCCCTTGAAAAAAGTTTGCCTGCTATTTGTGCCAACCCTGACCTGCAGGTTTTTTATGGAAACGATTTGGTTTTATGTTCCGGTTCCATTGCCAAGGAATATGAAAGAATGGGGGGAACCGTCCGTTATCATGGCAAGCCAGACACGTGTGTTTATGAAACACTTTACCACATGGCATGCACGCAGACTGGACAAAAGATTGCAAAAGAGAAAATCCTCATGGTGGGTGATTCTTTAAGAACAGACATTAAAGGTGCCAACAATTTTGGTATTCATAGTTTGTTGGTTCTAACAGGATTGCACGGGCAAGAAAGCCCGGAATCTTTAAAGAATTTATCTGAAAAATATCAGGCATTTCCAACACATGTTAAAAATATGCTGGCATTGTAGACGGTAGACCTTGAAAATAAAATAATAGAACCTATATAAGTCTGTATTGTTTTCAAATAATTATCGGGATGTTTATAAACATGCATATGAAAGAGATTTTGATCTTAATTTCTTTGATTTTTTCTACAGTTTCTCAGGCCTCAGACTCTGATGATCCTGACGCCCTTTTTGTGCCATCCACCCCAGGTGTTTTGACAGGTGCGGCCTTGAGTCGATTGGCAACAGACATGGTGGAAGGAAGGGATTTACAGTTTATGAGAATGCTCATCAACAGTTTTAGTGCAGCTGGGGATGACGATATGCCAGATTCAGAGGCCCTTGAAGAAGCTAGGTTAGAAGATTTTCGCGAAACTGATGTATGTAAAAAATTAATGAGCTTAGGAATCCCAGAACATCTTTTTGAAGGTGAGGTTATGCAAAGGGCTGCTTTACGGCAACAAAGTCACTTAATGGATTGTGATGAAAAAGATGACGCCATTAAAACGATGGCGATGGGTATGAAAAAAGGCATGCGTCGGGAATTTTTAGAAACATTTGAAAAAATTCGTTCGGATGAGGTGGCAAGGCAAGTAGCTATGTGCCGTGCTCAAAAGAAAGCAGAAAAAGAAGCTGCAGAAAAGGCTAGAGAAGAAGAGACTGCTGCCTTAGCTGCAGCAGCACCAGCCCGCAAGGGTGCTGCCAGATCAGCAGCTGAAGTATTCAGGGTAAGCGCAGAAATTACAGAAGCTGTTCGTAGAATGGCTGTTCTTACATATGGTGATGCGGTCACCGTGGGTGAGCTACCTTTAAGCAGTTCCCTACGAACAAAAATTAAGAGTATGGGGGACAGTAGAGTAAGTAAACATGCGGTTAGATTAAAGCACGCTAAGGACAGGGCCGCTGGCGCAAGTGGTTTTGCTGTAAGAGACGAGGGAGTGGTCGAGGAAAGAATAACGGAATCTGAAAAATGGGCTGCTCTTTTATTAAAGGTATTTCAGGAAAGTGGATTTAGTCGTGCAGAAGCAGAAGAAAAAGCCATAGCTTATATTTTGCATCAAAAAAACATGGGGCCTGATCCTGAACTTGATTTTGACGTGTACACTAAGATTTTATCACATATGTTATCGATAAAGCAGAAAGCTGAGGCCGGAGAGGTTGCCTTTTATGGAAGACATGTAGAAGGGGTAACAAATACAGTTGATGAAACTAATGTGCAGGTAATGTCCCTTGAGGATTTTAAGCATTTGTATCCCGATCTTTTGGCAGATGGTGCCGATAGTAAGCGGAGTAAGTAACAAGAAACAGGGCGCTTTCAAAACGAAAAGCGCCCAAAACTCAACAATTTCTTAAGGCCAATGGGCTTCAGGGGGCATTGACATTAAAATGCCCTCCACATTGCCGCCGGTTTTAAGGCCAAAAGCCGTTCCCCGGTCATACAGCAGGTTAAATTCTACGTAACGGCCCCGTTTGACCAGTTGTTTCAGTTTATCTTCACGGGTCCAGGGCTTATGCATGTGACGTTTCACAAGCTCCACATATGTATTCAGAAACGTTTCCCCAACACCTTTTGTAAAAGCAAAGTCATGGTCAAAATTGCCGGTATTAATGTAGTCATAAAAAATACCACCAATGCCACGGGGTTCATTGCGGTGGGGTAGGTAAAAATATCTGTCACACCATTTTTTGTATTCTGTGTAATTATGACCTGCGTATTGATCACATACAGTTTCAAAGCTTTTGTGAAAAATACCAGACATTTCCAACGCATATTAGGGACGCGTTAGAGTTGTGCCAAAATCTCCTTTAGAGGCAGCCGCTACATTTAAATCGGATAGATCAGCATCTGTGTACAAGTCTCTCACCACATCATCCACAGCATGTAAGTATTTCATCAAAAGACTAAGGTGCTTCTTTTCTTCATCGGTTGGTCTCACTATTCTTGAAAGTCGTTTTTGAAAAGGGGTTAAGGTTTTCTGCATACTATTGCATAAAAATAATATATATTTTTTACAATAATCTTTACTTTCCAAATCCAAAATAATTTCTAAAGTGGTTTTCGCTCTTTCTGTGAGGTTTTCCCAGGTAGGGGTGCTAGATGTATAAAAACTGTTTAAAAGGCAGTATGCATAAGATGTTTCTTCTGCAAAAGTCATCCAGGCTAGGTAGTCTGTTGATATCGGTAGCGCGCGCAAAAAATCCTCAAAAAGAGAAAATGCCACTCTACACAATTTTTGCCAATGCTTATCTCTTCCAAATTCCACTTCTCTATCAACGGCTAGGTTTTTATGGATATTGCCAAGGACAAGAAAACTTATTCTTTGTGATGTAAACAAGCCACCTAGCATTTTTGGATCATATCCAGTAAAAAAAGCGAAAGCTTTGATAGCATCCCTATCTCCGGTACAAGCTTTTTCCGCAATATATTTAAGACTTGTATCTGAACAGGAAAGTGTTTGTACACTTTCTATGTATACATTCATTTCTGAACTGGCAGAAAAATCATGATCTGCTGGTTTTGCTAAACATACAAATTTTCTATTGCTAGAAAATATAACGTGATGAGAGTTTGTTTTTACTTTTTCCAAGGGTATTGGAAACGCTTCTCTAATAACAGCATCTGCATCGCATCCAGATGTGCTCCATGTAAGGGCAAAAGAAGCAAAAATGCAAGAAATATACATAATAAGCATTTTATGGAAAAGCGCCCTTAATAAATTATTTGCTGAAATTTATTTTTTCATTTTATTTACATAATCTCAACTGGAAAAATAAGACTGTAAGCTCTTACGGCCAATGGGCTTCAGGGGGCATGGACATTAAAATGCCCTCTACATTGCCGCCGGTTTTAAGGCCAAAAGCCGTTCCCCGGTCATACAGCAGGTTAAATTCTACGTAACGGCCCCGTTTGACCAGTTGTTTCAGTTTATCTTCACGGGTCCAGGGCTTATGCATGTGACGTTTCACAAGCTCCACATATGTATTCAGAAACGTTTCCCCAACACCTTTTGTAAAAGCAAAGTCATGGTCAAAATTGCCGGTATTAATGTAGTCATAAAAAATACCACCAATGCCACGGGGTTCATTGCGGTGGGGTAGGTAAAAATATCTGTCACACCATTTTTTGTATTCTGTGTAATTATGACCTGCGTATTGATCACATACAGTTTCAAAGCTTTTGTGAAAAAAAATTGTATCGTCTGGGTATTCAAAAGTTGGTGTTAAATCAGCGCCACCCCCAAACCAGCTTTTTGTGGTGACCACATGGCGTGTGTTCATATGAACAGCTGGTACAAAAGGGTTTAATGGGTGTGCCACTAACGATATGCCTGATGCCCAAAAAGTAGGGTCTTCAGAAGCGCCCGGTATTTCTTTTGCAAAATTTTCTGAAAAACGGCCATACACGGTGGACACATTCACACCTACCTTTTCAAAAACGCGCCCCTTCATAAGGCCCTGCAAGCCACCACCACCATCATGCGTGGGGGACGTGGGCTCATCCCGTTTCCAAGGCTTGAATTGAAATGACCCGCATGTTTCTTCAGTCTCCAGCTGTTGCTCCCTTAAATGTTGCTCTAAGGTTTCAAAGGCGCTACAAATTTTTTTTTGCAATTCAGAAAACCAATCGCTTAGAAGCTGTTTTTGCGTGTTTGTGGTCATTCAAGATCTCCGTTTGGGAATAAATTTGTTTGCCGCAAAGCTTCCCCCAATACCATGGCGGCGGCAATAGCCACGTTTAATGACCGTTGTTGGGGGCGCATGGGGATGTAGGTTGTAACGCATTCTTGAAAAACAAAAGGGGGCACACCATTACTTTCCCGCCCTAGTAACAATGTATCTGTGGGCAAGAAATTGAAATGTGTATAAGGCGTTGTCCCATTGACATCTAACAATATAAGGCGACCAGGGGCATTTTTTTTAAAAGCATCAAAACTATTATGACGCGTAAGGCTCACATGGTTTAAATAATCCATACCTGAACGCTTTAGACGTGCGTCATCAAATACAAAGCTGCACGGTTCAATAATATGAACAGGAACGCCCAAGCAGGCGCCTAGCCTTAACAGCGTACCTGTGTTTTGGGGGATTTCGGGTTCAAAAAGGGCTAATTGAATCAATGGATAACGTCAAAGCTGTGTTCTTATGACACTTTTTATCACGCCATTTTGAAGGGCGCATTACTTTTTAAACATTTTTTCTTCAAGAAGTTTTTGTTTCGTTAGGGTAAACGCCCCACACACCATGCCGTTTCATCCAGCCTTTATATTTTTGGCCATTGCTTTTTATTTCAATACGACACCAAGCACCCTGACATTCCAGAACATTGGCCACAACACCCGGTTCTACTTGGGCTACTATTTTGGATTTTTCTGCAGGGTCTTTATATAGCTTTCGAATTTTATGAAGAACCCAAACATGACGCTTTCCTGAAAGCAAACTTTTATGAACCCAGCCTTCTGTGCCTTGCCAATCACGAATTTGGCGCCAGGTGTCAAATTCTGCAATGACTTCAACAGGCATGTTTTGGCGCACATATTGCCATTCCACGGGGTAGTGATTTCCGGGCCCCACATGAATATTAACAAGATTGGAACGCAAGCTAACGAAGCGGGGCAGGGGAAGGGCAGAGGATTCAGCGCATGTTACAGATATTATTTTTATAAAAAACAAGAAGCTGATAAATAAACGAAAAACAAACATAATAAAAAAGCCAAAAAATAAAAAAATCAGAGCATATAAACTTACACGCTCATTATACAAAAAAACATAGGTAATTAGAAATATTTTTCATTTGGCATGTTGTTTGCAGAAATTTCACTAAGAAATTAAAGAATTGTATTTTTTGATGATCATATCTCACATGGCATTTTTATCAGCTTTGTATAGTGCTGAAGGTAAGGAAATGCAAGCAGAAAAAGAAAACATTCCTTCTGTTGTGGAAGGGTTAACAACGTTTTCTCAGATGGTAGATGTTGGTATTGAAGACGAACTGTTACAGAAAATATCATTCATTAATAAAAGGCAGCACAGGGTTTCGTCGGCTGAAGGTGCAGAAAATTCAGCAGGGCAAAATTTAGGAAAAACAGGTCCTGATGATTTGTCTGATTTTCATGAAGAAGGTGAAGTTGATATACCTCATGCCCCTGCTGCCCCTGTGGATGCGCCACCACTTAAAGATGTTGGTCACAATCGCGCTGCTTTGGGGCACCGAAATCAGCAAAACACTTTTGAAGGTGTTCAAGTTCGTGTTGAGCATGGCTTGCCAGCAGCTCAAACAGCATCCCTTTTGCTGCATGAAGTTCCTTTGCAATTACCAGGGGTTGGAAAAACATCAAGTTTTTCAACAGTTTTGGAACCTTCAACATCCGTTGATGGCGAACTCAGTATTTCAGACCCTGTTTTAAAAGTCAGTTCTGAATACCATTCCAAAGGATCCGAAGGTGGGCAAACAGGTTTTGACATGGGCCAAGATGGTACTTTGGGGACTGCTTCAGCGTCTTCTTTATCAGAGGGCAGCATTCATCAAGCACAAATGATTCAGCAAATATTAGCTGATTTTAAAATGCAATTGGGCCAAATCTACCGTAATACGTCTCGGTTTTCGGTGCAAATGAACCACCAACAACTTGGAAAAATGAATGTAGGGATTACGATCAAAGATAACAAAGTTTTAGAAGCTGATTTTAAGACATCATCGTCTGAAACATCACAAATCTTGTCTCAGTACAAAAAAAACATAGAGGCAATTTTTCATGGGTATAACCTTGAAACAGGTCCAGATACTGTTCGAATTTATGAATTAGGGGAAATTTAATATGCCACTCACAACACCATCCGTTTACCCTCAAAGCACGTCTTTACCTGGTGGTTTTTATCCAAGTTCAGGAAAATCACCCAAGTCAGCCGACACTGCTTTTATGCCACTTCCTGAAAAGGGTATCCAGGCGACTGCTGCTATGAATAGCGTCATGAGTTCGTCTGCCATGGGCGATTTCATGATTCATGACATTAAGGAACAAATTGATTTCAGCACAAAACTGTTTTTAACCCAGCTTCAAAACCAAATTCCAGGTGATGAAACAGATACAAACGAAATGGTAAGAACATTAATGGGCATGATGCAGGCGACTCAGCAGGTCAAAACAAACATGCTCATGGAAGATCAAAATGTATTAGGTCGTCAACTTCATAGCCTTGAAATGGCAAGGCTTCAGGGGCGTATGGCTGAATACGAAGGTGATACATTTAGTTACGATGGTAATGGAAGCAATCAAGAATTCTTTGCCACATTGCCAGGTGGGGTTGCACAAGCTGTTATGCTGATTCGTAATGGCGATTCGATTGTCCAAAAAATTATGATTGACCCTAAGGCAGGGCGACAAAAAGTTATTTGGGACGGCACTGATTCTAATGGTGAATCTGTTGATTCAGGGGTCTATCAAGCAGATTTATATGCTATGGACGGACATGGAACGCGTTCTGTTTCAAAGCTTAGCATCGTAGCCCCCATTACATCTGTCATGTTTGATGAAAATCATAACAAAGCTTATTTCATGAATGGGGATGTCAAAATTGATTCTGTTGATCGTTTCCATAGAAAATATCAGCAAATGCAAAGCAGAGTTCCATTAGTCATGGAACAAACTACCCAAACTGGTGTAGATCTATAGGGAGATACTCATGCCAAATTTTAGTGCGAATAGTCGTGGTTTGGGTTTTGCCATGCCCATTATGGGGCTTAATGCTTATGGTGAACGATTTGCATCCCATTCAAAGAATTTGGCTGCAGCGGGTGCTGTGGCTGGTCGTGAATTTGAAACATTCTTAACCTCTTTTTCTATTCATGAACAAATTAACGGCGTTGAATTTACAACCTTACGTCACTTAGATGCTGTTGGAACGCCCATTGATTCAAAAGTTGCAACGAATTTTAGCATTGTTGGGTCTGGGTTTGTGCCTGTTAATAATGTTTTAACATCCACAACAAATCTTGGCTTTACCCGTGATGCAACGTTTGCCCCAGACCAAGATACATATTTAGTAAATGGAAAAGGTGAGTATTTATTAGCCTTTGCCGTAAATCCAGATGGAACACCTGTTAAAAGTGATGTGACAACGCTGACCAATTTAAAACCTGTTAAATTGAATACATTCCAGGCTTCTCCACAAGCGACGGCAAATGTGACAATGGCACTACAACTTCCCGCCGAAGCGGCTGATGGATACACAAAAAATGAAACACTAAATGTTTATGATTCTTTGGGAAATATTCGAAGTCTTCGGTTGGTTTGGGAAAAAGTGCCACAAGCTGGCCCTTTTGCACCGGGCGCAACACAAGCGTGGAAATTAACCGTTCAAGACCCTAATGCAGTGGCTGCTATTGGCGAACCGTATCAAAGTGGATTACGAATTGATTATGATGCACATGGGGTTCCTGTAACGTATGGTGGAACTGCTGGGATCGGAGGGGCCATTGACCTTGGAACGACCACAGCGCCTAATTTAGGTGTAGCCTGGGGAAATCCTCCGGCAGATTCCAATATCGCTATGAATTTGGGGGTGGCTGGAACAAATACAGGTGTTGTCAGTGAAGGTGATACCTACGCCTATAAAAACATAGCGTATGATGGTGCGGCGCCTGGCAAATTTGTTAATTTTGAATTTGATCAATTTGGCTACGGCATTGCACATTTTGATAATAATACACAGGTTAAAGTCTGCCAAATTCCTTTGGCGAATTTTAATAATATTAATGGCCTCACGGAAATTAGGTCCAGTGTTTTTGGCCCGACAATGGAATCAGGCGAATATCAATTGTTTTTCCCATCTGAAGGCAATGTTGGATTTTTAAAACCTTTTGCGTATGAAGGTTCTACCAGTAGTTCTACAGCTGTGTATGTTAGAATGATAGAGGATCAAAAACGTTTTATTGGTAACGTCAAAACAATTGAGGTTGGTAGCGAGATGTATGACGCCCTAGATGGCATTATTAGGTAAGCTTTATTGCAGCATGTTGTTATATGGTTAGCTCTTTATTTTTCTTGTTTCTTTCAAAGGATATCAGATTGCTTGGCTCGGCATCATCATGGGCTGCTGTATTTTTGTCAGAGTAGAACGGAAGGCAAATAACAATTTTTTTACCACGATTCTGAGGAATAGGTTCTAAATGGACTGTGCCATCTTCTAAATGAACAAGCTTTTCAAGGTTATCAAAATTACTAGCTAATGGGGCACAAAAAGACCGAGGGCTTTTGCTCAAACCTGTTAAGCGCCGAAGAGTGTTTTCATCAAGGGGCAAGCCATCATCTATCAGAGAAACAATTAAAAATGTCTTGTTCGTTTCAATCTTAAGAGACGTTTCTATAACGACAGAAGATTTTTTGTGGCAATATTCATAACTAATAGCTAGCCCACCCACAATAATTTGCTTAAACCGCAAAAGGTTTGCATAAAATAAAGGCAGATTGTTTGAAAAATGGCGCGCGATTTTTATTTTTTTTAAGAAAGAATTTTGAAATTGTATCAAAATACATTCATTCACAATTTGATTAACATCGAATGTAACACATGAATCATCAATTTGGGTAAATGTATCCAAATTTAATGCAGACATGTGAATTCTTTCAACTAAAGATGCCTGTCTTACCTCCGTTATACCAAGATCTATTTCACCTTGATGATAACGGTTTAAAATTTCAGATGTTAAAATAATTTCATCCAAAGGTTCTTTCATACATGAAGCTACTTCATCTAGAAAAAGGGTTTTTGCCTTTTTCGCATTTTTTAGTTTGGAAAAAAAACGTTCCCGAGAAAAAATATAAGCAAAGAAAAGAAAGGCACATAAAAAAGTAAATGACGCCATGGGAACGGCTGATTTTTTAAGTACCGTTAAAATAAATTTGTTTTGGTCTTCCCCTACAAGAACGCTCATGTGGAAGGGTTTTATTTTTCGAAAATAGGTATATTTGACGTTTTTTGATTGTATTTCACGGTCCAAAAAACCTTCTGTTGAAAATTGAAGATTACTTTCAAAAAGATTGTCATGGAAAAACGTACTATCCATGTCTAGGTTGTGGGGTTCTGACTGCACAATAATAGATAGGTTTTTGTCTAGGACAACATAATTCACGTAATCAGTGGGCAAAACAGAACGAATTTTGCTGTTTAAATCTGCCAAAGAAAAGCCAACACATAAGTAGCCTAAAATTCTTCCCTTACTATTAGTTACACACAGGGCAGCAGGAATTTCTCGTAAGCCAGTGATTGGGCTAATCCGTACTTTAGATAAGACGAATTTCCAGGGCTCTTGGGACAGTGCTTGAAAAGGAAAAAACGAACTATAATCATTGGGTGTGGTGTGGGTACCGTAGTTCCAGTCATACACAAGTTCTTTTTTTTCATTAATCCAACCGATATCAAGCCAAGAATCAAATTGCTTGATTTTTATATTTTTGTCATCCTCTTTGCTAAGCAATTTTTCCAAGGTTTCTGGATCAATATCTTCCTGCAAAGAAAGGGCTTTGCCAGTTCTAAAAACAATTTGCTGCGCTTGTTCGAACGAAGAATTTAGCAAATAAAGTATTTTTTCAGATGCGTCTTTTAATTTTTTGTCGGTATCAATTTTTGAAGTAATGAAAGATGTAGTAAAAATAACCGTTACGCCGACCACAAGGAGCGTAAGAAAAAGCAACAGCACGCTTTCCTTTAAAATGGACCTTAATTTTGAAAAAGCTGCTGCTGACATAACAGCTCCTTAATAATTTTATATCTTTACATCTGTAGCTTAGTTCTTAAAAATTCTAAACTAATTTTTTAACCATCCAACTACAAAATAAATGATCGGGGTCCTTTAAGTCGTTGCTGACAGAGTACAAATAAAGTTCCTCTACAAGTTCATGTATTTTGTCGCGATTGAGTACTTTTTTTTCCTGTTTTAGGATTTCATGAACTTTTGAAAAGCATGCTAGGTAAAGCTCTTGATTCCAGGGAGCATTTCTAGACGCATGAGAGGAAACATTTTCAGACGATTCTTCTTGTATCAAGTCAGAAACACGACACCCAAGCGCTTGCGCTACAGCTTGAATAATATGAATGCTTGGGTTTTTAGACCGCCCATACAGTATGTTTTGGATGGCACTTGGTCTAAGTCCAGCCTTTTTTTCTAAAGCGTGTGTTGATATGCCTTTTTCGGTAATTTTTTCTTTTAGTATTCTGCTTAACATGATTAATTCCTTTATTCTTCTGACTTAGAGCGAATATACATCTATTGTCAACTTTGTTCAAGTACAAATTAGGCTGCAAAAGGTATGAGGATTATTCCGCACAAATACGTAATTTTTTTCTTGACGAAAAAAATAGCTTATCTATGATAAAAAAACATCAGTTTTGCCGATTTAAATGGATACGCTGGTATTTTTGAGGAGAATGTTCGATGGGGTTTCAAAGTGAATATGAAACTTTATTCAACATGTTGTTGGGGATTGAATTTAAACGTCAACGTTTGTCTCGTTCAATTACAACTGAAGATTTATCGTGTCGCACAGATCTTGATGCGAAATATCTTGAAGATTTTGAAAACGGTCTTAGAACCATTGATGCTGTTGACCTGTATAAATTGTGCAGTTTTATGGATATCTCTTTGAATGACATGTATGATTATGCGTTTCAAGAAATTGATTTATTAGGTTATTTTTTTATTCAACCTATTTATAATGCGTAATTAATTTTTTGGCTTATTAGGCCGGGGTTTTTATTGAAGGAAGTATTTCTAAACGCACGCGTTAACTGCCTGATATCACAAGACCCGGTTCCTTATCAGTTGGCTGAAGAAAAAATGCAAGCCCGCGTGCAGGCAATTTTTGAAGGGTCTGAAAAGGAACTTATTTGGTTTTTAGAACACCCCCCCCTTTATACAGCTGGCACAAGCGCGTTAAGCGGGGATTTGTTAAATCCAATTTTTCCTGTTCATCAGTCAGGTCGAGGCGGGCAGTATACCTATCATGGGCCTGGTCAGCTTATTTGCTATGTTATGTTGAATCTTCAGCAAAGAAATTTGCAAGACATTAAAAAATATATATTAAATTTACAGAAATGGTGTCAGAACGCTTTAAATGAAGTTGGTATTGAAACTTTTTTAGCTCCAGATCGTGTTGGGCTTTGGGTTCATGACGAAAATAAAGAAAAAAAACTAGTGGCTGTTGGGGTTCGTGTTTCTCGTTGGGTTACGTGGCATGGATTTTCTATTAATGTAAATCCTGATCTTTCCCATTTTTCCGGCATCATTCCGTGCGGATTAAGGGAATATGGTGTGACATCTTTGAAACAGCTTGGATATAATTTTAAAACTGAAAAGATTATAAAAATTTTAATAAAAACATTTCCGTTTGATTGAGCCCCTTGAAAACCACTTGATTATGAAAGTGAATTTTTTCAAAATGGCACTTTTAAAGGGATGGGCTGTATTATTTCAGAAAAATGCAAGATAAAAAAAATCGCAAAAACTGAAAAAATCAGAACAAATCATATTGACCCCCATAAAAAAGGCTGATTACTATGGTTTATGAACGATATACAACCCCTTTAATGAAAGGTAACGACCGTGAATAAAAGTGATCTTATTACAGCTGTTGCAAGCAAGTCAGGTTTAACAAAGGCTGATGCTGAACGCGCTATTGATGCAACATTTGAATCTATCCAAAATTCTTTGAAGAAAAAAGAAGAAGTCAGATTAATTGGTTTTGGAACTTTCGCTGTTTCACAAAGACCAGCTACTGAAGGCCGCAATCCAAGAACTGGCGAAAAGATTAAAATCCCAGCTAAAAAGTTGCCAAAATTCCGTCCAGGCAAACAATTAAAAGAAGCTGTTGAAAAATAAATATCAGTTTGTTATAAAGGTTTTGTTTTGAAAGCAAAGACAAAAACAAAGTCTTTGTGGGCGATTAGCTCAGCGGTAGAGCGTCTCGTTTACACCGAGAGGGTCGGAGGTTCAATCCCTTCATCGCCCACCATTATTCTGGTAGTTATGTGTCTGTTAACCCTTTGTTCATGTGGACGAAAGGGTAACCTTGAACCTGTGGAGCCAGACTCATATCCAAGGACTTATCCGCATCAACCCAAGGAATAATTCAAGGACTTGCAAGGCAAGTTCTAGCGTCTTTTTACATCTACGACGGGCCACGTATTTGTAACCAAGTTCATAAACTATCCAGCGCTTTAGATTCTGTTCTTTTGAATCCCTATCAATTGCGTTATGCATTAAAAGCCAATTCAAATCATCATATTATTCATTTTTTACACACACAGGGATGTGGTGTCGAAGTTGTTTCGTTGGGAGAGTATGAAAGAGCTTTGGTTGCAGGCGTTTCACCGAATAAAATCGTCGTATCCGGCGTTGGTAAAACAGAAGCAGAATTACTAAACGCTTTGGATCAAAAAGTTGACCAAATTAGCGTTGAATCTGTTGCCGAACTAAGCTTATTGGCAAAGTTTAACAAACCCGGGCGTGTATGCCTGCGTGTTAACCCAAATATTTCTGGCAAGACGCACCATAAAATTACAACGGCAACACACCATAATAAATTTGGTATTTTTTCAGAAGAACTTCCCCAGTGTTTTGATATTTTGAAAAAAAATCCACAACTTCAATTTTTAGGGTTTTCCGTTCATTTGGGTTCTCAAATATGGGATGTGTCCCCTTATGAAGAGGCGTTTTGTTTTTTAAAAAATCTGGTTATAGACTGGAATCAAAAAGGCTTTCAAAGTTCACGTTTGGATTTGGGGGGTGGCTTTGCAGTGGATTATACCAATGGTGGAAAAGCCTTTCCCTTACAGTCTTATGCAGAAATGGTACATTCTATTCTTGATCCTTTAGGATGCGAATACATAATAGAGCCGGGGCGTTTCTTGGTGGCAGAGGCGGGAAGTTTAGTGACCAAGATCCTTTACATAAAAAAAACGCCTTATAAAACGTTTGTCATTGTGGATGCTGCCATGAATGACATGATGCGTCCCGCCCTGTATGATGCTGTACACCCTATTTATTGTTTGAATAACCAAGAAGGACCCTCTATGGTTGTTGATGTGGTGGGGCCTGTGTGCGAATCATCTGATTGTTTTGCCCAAGATATTCAATTACCAGCTTCTTTAAAGGCAGGTGATTTTTTAATTATTGGTGTTACAGGGGCCTATGGGGCAAGTTTAGCCAACACCTATAATAGCCGCCCTTTAATAGGCGAATATTTTTGGCAAGACGGTGTTGTTAGCTGTATTCGGCCACCTGTTGACCCAACTGTTTTTTTAAATTTTGAAAAGAAGACAATTTTGTTATGAAACCCATTATTGGAATTACATCTGATCGTGTTGACCCAGCAGAAGAAGAGGGGGGCCGTTGGTATGCGCGCCATCCGTGGTATGCCCTTCGGGAAAGGTATTGTACAGCTGTTTATTTAGCAGGCGGTATACCTGTTATGGTGCCTTATGTAGAAGACATTCCAGCGTATGTGTCAATGTTAGATGGGCTTGTTATCAGCGGGGGTGGTTTTGATATTGACCCTGCCTTATACGGTGTTAAAGAAAAACATCCCACAGTCAATATAAGGCCGCTACGTACGCAATTTGAAATGGCTTTAACAAAAGCTATGCTAGACGCCAATAAACCTATTTTAGGTATTTGTGGTGGTTTGCAAATTATTAACGTTTTATTAGGCGGGACTTTAATCCAACACATCCCAGATGAGGTTTCATCTGATATTAATCATGTTCAAGTCCAAGATCGTGACATTCCACAGCATATGGTTGATATTACGCCAAACACACTATTGGGTGCTTTGGCTCATGAAAAACAGGCACCCGTCAATAGCATTCACCACCAGGCAGTTAAAACTTTAGGAAGTGGTTTGGTTGAGAATGCCAGGTCACCCGATGGAATTATCGAAGGGGTTGAGTCTACACAACATAAGTTTTGTTTAGGGGTTCAGTGGCACCCAGAATTTCACGTAAGTCCGCTGGATACAGCTATTTTGGACGCATTTATTCAAGCTTGCCGGAATTCGTAAATATCCATGGAACGTTTATCTAAATTTTTAGGTCGTGCTGGTGTTTGCTCTCGTCGTCAGGCAGAAGTTTATATTACCAGTGGTCGCGTTCGGGTGAACGGCGATATTATTAAAGTTCTTGGAACCCTTGTGTCAGAAGGTGATCAGGTCCAGGTTGATGGCGTCCTGATTGGGCCACCTTCTAAAACACGTGTTTGGCTGTATTATAAACCTGTTGGCCTCATTGTTAGCCATAAGGATCCGGAAGGACGGACTACAGTTTTTGATGATCTGCAACAAAAAGGTCTACCGCGGGTGGTTTCTATTGGTCGTCTAGATTTAAATTCCGAAGGGATTCTTTTGCTGACGAATGATGGGGAATTTTCAAGAAAAGCGGAACTACCAAGTACGGGTTGGAAGCGGGTTTATAAGGTACGCGTTTTTGGTAATTTGAACGAAAAAATTATTGAACCATTGCGTCAGGGTTGCAGCATTGAGGGCATCCATTATAAACCTGTTGACATTGCCCTTCCTGATTCAATAGCTGCGGGCCTTAAAAATCATTGGATTTTAATCACCCTTCAAGAGGGTAAAAATCGTGAAATTCGAAAGCTGATGGAGCATGTTGGATTGCAGGTAAATAGGCTGATTCGACTGGCTTATGGTCCGTTTGAACTGGGTTCTATGAAGCCGGGTGACGTGAAAGAAGTACCTGCCAAAATACTTAAAAATATTTTTTAAATATAATTTTTTTACTTTATAAAAAAACGATTTTACATACTTTAGTAAAAAATTAATTTATTTAACGCAATATAAAATTATTGATTATTTTGCGTTGGGTAATATTCATGTATGCACGTGTGTTATTATTCGTGTTTATACTTTTTTCTTTAAAAAACTCTTGTCAGGCTAATTTACTGACTGACCAGGAAATGACTGATTTCGTAGATCAGCATCGTCCTTTTTTGGTTCAACTTCAGGAAAAAGAAAAATACCACATGGGGTATGCTGTTGTTGAATTTGCCAAACAACAAATGGTTCGTCCCGATTTTGGTGATGACTTAGAAGCGGAAGAAAAAGAAAGGGTTTTTTACGCGTCGGTCATTGTATCTGCTTTGCGGGGAATTGGGTTTGGCGGTATTAACCAAACAAAAAAAGCATCCCCTTCAGAAACACGCAGTGCATATTTAGCGCTGTATGCCATTGGGCTGAATTTACCTGATTCTGAATCTTATTTTGATATCAAACCTAAAAAACAAACTGAAAAAGATCATTTTTCATCATGCCAAAAAATTGTGGAATGGGGGAAACTTGTCTCTTTGAAGCGTGATACCTTTACATACGTTAAAGGCATTAATGCAACGCGAAGACTGGAACAAAAAGAATACGAAGCTGCTGACTTTAGAAGCGATGGCCTGATTTTTAAAAAGTATTCGTTTTTAAAAAATCTGAATGCAGAAAAAACAAGGCAAGATCAAGAAGATCAGGTTTTTGGACAAAAACTTGAATCCCTTAAACTAGTTCAAACCATTCGAAAGCTTTTTAAAAACAAAAAGGTTTTAGATCAAAAGGCAACGCCTATTGTTTTTGCCTATGCGCAGTTACGAAAAAATGAAAACTATAAGTTGCATTTATCTTATCGTTCAGATTTTAAAGAAGAAGGTTTTGCATTTTTGTGCTTTGAAAAAACCTTGCGAGGGGCTTTATTTCAAAAATCTGCAACAACATGGTCATTAAAACCCAATGTTAAGAAAGACGTTAAGTCTTTATGGTTAGCGGTACACCCAGACAAATTTGGTGCTAACGCTTCAGAATATGATAGTGATGTCACATCTATTATCAATGACTTATATAAGTCCGTATCAGATTTTGCTGGAATTTATTTAACAGAGCAACAAATACTACGGCTGGGAACCTATTAACCGTGTTTAATAGGGGGTTTTATTTCCTTATCCTGTTTTTTACGTGTGCTTTCAGTTTTAATTCCGTTGCGCGCCTGTTAACGCCGGCTGAGGTTCACGATTTTTTAGATGTTCATGTTAATGATATGAATAAAGCGCTTCCAACGGCTCATAAAGGTTACCAAGCCATTGCAGTTGCCTATCATAAGATGCAAGAAAATCCATTTCCAGACCATCAAAAAGAAGATGTTGCTTCTTACTACGCACGCGTTATTTTATCTGTCCTTCATGGAATTGGTTTTGGCGGGATTTCAGAAACAGAAATAGCGTCTGAAAAAGAATCACAGGTGGCATATGACGCTTTGTTTGCAATTGGTTGTAATATGAAGGGTGATTTTGCTTTTCAAAATTCACAATTACCTTCAGTGAAAAGGCACATTCAAACCTGTGAAAGGTTTTTAGAATTAGGAAAATGTAAGTTAGAACAAATTGTACAAACACAGTATGGGACGCACAGATTTTTACCAAAAATAGCGTTTGCCATTCATCTAGATACAGATAACCCTTTTGTGCGGTTTTATAAAACGGCATATGTTCACGCTGTTGAAGTGCTGGAAAAGAAGGCAAAAGAAGCAGCCGAAAGGGAGTTTAAACAAGCCATTGGTAAAAGGGAATCCACACGTTCTCAAGCAAAAAAAATTCCCCCAAATTCTTCGCACAAACAGGTAAAAGGCCAGAAAACGGGTGCGTCAAAACCTCCTTTTGCAGAAAATGATTTTCAAGAGCCATGGGTTGGAACCTTATTTCGAAATGCCATAGCAGCTGAAAAAGCCATACAACGGGGAAAAAATGATGAAATTGCGCAAAATACAGGAAATTTAGTGGTGCGTATTCTGGGTAAGGAAAGCTACCGAACAGGTACAGCAAGTGTTTTTCATAATCAAAGTGGTTTGGTCATGGCTATAACTAACGCCCACTGTGTTGAAGTGAAAAGTGATGTTATTTCAACTGTTGAACTTTATTTTCCCGATAGTGATTTTATTGATTTTTATGAAATTTTTATTCATCCCCTTTATGCTAAAGACCCGAAAAATTATGACGTCGCCATTCTAAAAGGGCGATCCATTAAGGGATTTCAAGATATTTCCATTCTTAAAGAACCCATAACAGAAAGCACAACGGGCAATGGTTATATGATCAGCTATGCTAAAGTGAACTATGCAGGAGCTGATGGAAAAGTGTATGAATTGCCTGATCGCTCAAGAACATTAAGCGTCCAACGTTTAGAACGAATTGTGGAAGGTGGGCGAAAAATTCAAATTCCAAGGCTTTTAAAAAAGGACCATAAAGACGAGGGGCATGGAATTTACTTTAAACCTGTTGATGATGAAACCCATGAATTAGATGCCGCATTTTCAAAGGGTTGTTCGGGTTCTCCCTATTACTTAAAAGTGGGTGGTCAGTTTCATTTGGCTGGCTTAATGGATTCAGGGATTTATCAACAAGAATGCGGTTTATCTATTCGCATCAGCAACATATCGTGTGTTTTTCCGTGGGCGGGGTGGATTGATCAGGTTTTTAACAGCTTGATTCCATGGACATACATGCCTATCAACAGACGCGTATGACAATTTCTGTACGAAAATTTTTCAAGGAAGCATCCTGCTGATTTTATAATCAGAAAGATTTTTGACGAAAAAGCTACTTTTTCATGACAACCAAAAACATATCAGTGGGACTGCCACATAAGGTTTTTTCAATACCCGGGTGATTTCTAATAAAGTTGTTAAACTTTTGCATCAGTTTGGCATTTTCATTGTCTGTATTACTATCAGTTACGAACCCATACCAAAGGGTATTATCTATAATCAATAGTCCGCCGGGGCGTACCAAGGGAAATGTTTGTTCAAAATAGGTTTGATAAGCCCTTTTACTGGCATCGATAAAAACCATATCAAAGGGTTCAGGTTTTTCTGCTACTAACTTTTCTAATGTTTCCAAAGCATCCCCTAGGCGCAGCGTTATTTTACCGTCAACACCCGCTAAGGCCCAATATTTTTTGGCAACTTTTGTCCATTCAGCATTTCTGTCACAGGTTGTAATATGCCCCCCTTGTTGCATGGCCATAGCCATAACTAGTGAGCTATAGCCTGTATATGTTCCGATTTCTAAAATACGATTTGCCTGAATCAATTTCACAAAAAAAGCCAGTAATTGCCCTTGTAAAGGGGTTATTTGCATATGCCCTTCTGGCATGGTGGCTGTTTGCTGACGCAAATTTTGAAGAATAGGGTTAGGGTCTGTAAAATGATTCTCACAATACTGAATAAGATCTGGTGTAATTGTTAGAGTATTTTTAACTTTTTCTTTCATTTTTGATTCTTTATTTACGTGTTTTTAATTTATTGTATTCAAAATCATAGTGTGTGGTTTATTTTTACCAGAAAACAAGATGGAAAATATCTTAGCTGAATTTTTAATAGAAACAAATGACAGTTTGGCCAAACTGAAATCACTATTTAATATTTTAGAAGATAGTCCAAAAAACGACAATTGCCTTCGTGAAGCCCTTTTTATACTGCACAAAATGAAAGGCACATCTGGTTTTTTAGGGCTGAGTCGGGTTCAAAATATTGTGCATACTGCCGAAGCCACTTTAAGATCCATTCATGATAAAAAAATAACCATCGCGCAAGAAATCATAGATGCATTTTATGAAACCATTGATCATCTTAAAAATATTATTCAGCCAGAAGAAATAGAAAACCCAACAACGTTAGATGATGACCTTAAGCATATTAAAGAATTGGAACGTTTTATCCATGGTGAGTGGATCATAGAGCCAAACACTGAAGGAGGAGAGGGTAACCCTTTCCCGGAAGAAGATAAAGAGGAGATCAAGCAGGTTATTACAGAACCAGATGCCGGCATAAACAAACACCTTAAAAGGGAGTCTAAAGCAGCTAAATTTCCACCTAAATCTAAGGGGGCTTCCTTAAAAAAAGATCAAAATACATTGAACAGAACGCATCCTCATACTGAACTGTTGAGTAACTTAAAGGCCACAATTGAAAAACTTATGTTGGTGCGTAATGACCTTCTTCAAAATGGTCAAACCTGTAAGGGGGCTTCTTTTGAAGAAATAATGAATCAATTGAATGGCTTAATTACTTGTTTACACGCAGAGGTTATGAAAAATTGTGCCCAACCTATTGAATTTTTATTTTCCAAATTGTCGCACGTGATTAATGATTTGGGTTCGCAATTTAATAAAAAAGTAAATTTGATATGTTCCGGTGGTGAAACGGAATTGGACTGTCATGTTTTAGAAAAACTAGAACCCTTATTCATTGATATGCTTAAAAATGCCATACAGCATGGAGTTGAAACATCTGAAGAACGTCAGCAGGCTGAAAAACAACAGACGGCAACCATTTTTCTAAAAGCGTATTACGAAAATGAACAAATTGTTGTGGAACTTAAAGATGACGGCCGTGGCATTAATAGTGAAAAAATAAAGCAAAAACTTAAAGATAAGGGTGCTTTTGATGTGGATACGGTGTCCAAGCTAAACGTTTTGCAACTACAAAACTGTATTTTTAATCCAGGTTTTTCAATGAATCATGTGAAAAAAGTCCTGAGGCAATTTGGCGGAATTGTTGGTGTGCAGTCTTGGCCAGGGCAGGGCACGTTATTTACTATTAAAATTCCTATTACCTACAATATCATGCCTGTCTTAATGGTGCAGGCATCCAATCAACAATTTGCAATGCCACAGCATTATGTGGATTCAATTATAAAATCTGGCACCTTTAATTTTCAGTTACTTCAGGAGTCAGTTCCATTATTGCATTTAAGTGACGTATTGAAACTTTCATCAGAAACAACACAACATGCCATTCAAAAAGATTACGATATTGTCATCGTAGAGATTAGGAATATTAAATTCGGGGTTGTGGTTGATCACGTTCTTGATATGTTGGAAATTGTTTTAAAGCCCTTAAGCCCACTTTTGGAAAATAGTGCCTATTTTTCAGGTATAACTTTTGTTGGAAACGGCGACCCCGTGCTGGTTATAGACCTGTATGATTTACTAGATTTTTTTTCAAGTGGTTCAGAGGGGTAATGAAATGACAGCAGGGGCACACCATTTTTTAGCCATGCACGTGGGTGAATTTTTAGTAGGAATATCTGCAGATTCGGTTCATACCGTGGTATCTAAACCATCCTATACGCCCGTTCCGTTAACAGCAGAATTTATTTTGGGAATCACAAATTATAATGAACATATTGTGACAGTCATTGATACAGGTGCCTGTTTGCACCTTACGCCTCTTCGAAACAGGGACAACACAATGGGCGTCGTGACTGAATGTAACGGCGACTGGTATATTTTTATTGTGGACTATGTTGGTGACGTGCATGTGGTGACACCACCTTTTTTAAGTGCAGATAACCTAAAACCGTCGTGGAAACCATTTACAATGGGAACACATCTTATTGGGAATGAATTGATGGCTTTAATGGATGGTAATCTTTTTATCAAAGAACTTCTTAAAACGTAATAACTTTTTAAGATTCAACGTTTTGCTTAGGGTCCCATTTCATTAAATATGCGTCTAATGACGTATTATTCGGTTGATTATAGTAATTTTTTCGAACAGCTAACTTTTGAAAACCCAATTTTTCATAAATGTGAATAGCCCCATCATTTGTCACAGAAACTTCCAAAAAAATTGGATAATTTGACGCTTCAACCAGCTTATTAACCAATAGGGTTCCAATACCTTTTTTCTGATGATTTGGCATGACACCCAATGTTAAAATTTCAATACTGTCACTGACGGTTCTGCATAAAATAAACCCTACAGGGACTTTTTCCAGGTTTGCCAACCAGCCAAAAACATGGCCATACACAGATTCTTGAAAGAAATGACGAAAAGATGCTAAATCCCATGATGCATCAAAGCACGCTTTATGAATTGATGCTAATGTTTCGGCGTGTTCTAGTTGCAAGTCATGCAATATTAGGTTTTTTGACATAAGCGGGCGTATAAAAGTAATAAGGTGCAAAAACCTTTTGCTCTGCTGTTGGTGATGGGACGGCATCTAACAAATGAATTTGCGCTTCGGCATAAAAATTTAAGAAATCGTGGTCATAAATTACCTGAAGGCGGGGGATTTTTTTTTGAAGCTCTTCCACCTGATCTGGGTCTAAAAATTCAGGCACTTCTGGGGCTGGGTTCCATAATTGCCCAAAATAATTGTTCCGTTTCGAATCAATAAGTAGCAAAAAGGGGACCTCTGGGCCAAATTTTTGACGGCCATAAAACCCCATCACCTCAAAATGTGACGGTGCAAAACATTGGGCGTTAGGGAATGCAATAGAAAGCCCTTGGGCGGTTGCTAAGGTAACACGCAAGCTTGTAAAACTGCCTGGCCCTCGCGGGGCAATAATAGTTGTTAACGGTGGGTTGCCAACTTCCCCTAAACATGTTTTGAGAAAGGGCACCAAAGCTGTTGCTTGTGTTGCAGGGGGAGAAAAGGTGTTTTGAAAATTATGAATTGATTGGTTAATTCGAATGGCCACATGCAAAGAATTATCAGCAACCCAAAATGATAAATCAGACATGTTTTCCCCTTGCTGTTGATACATCAGGGAAAAGAGAAGGTGAAAAAGAGATGGTTTCTAAACCCATTAACCTTTTGTTAACTTTTATACCATCCCTAACCCCCACCCACCCAGGGGTGTACCCATTTTCAAAAAAAATCTTTAAAATTTCGTTAATTTTAACAGGACTTGCAAAATTTTTTTTATATATGTGGCATTTGTTCAACATCTGATTAATATCAAAAAAATCAATCCCGCAGCAAATCATTGATGGCTGTTTTACTACGTGTTTGTGCATCTACCCGCTTTACAATGACGGCACAGGCTAAATTTGGCCCCCCATTTTCAGAGGGTAGAGTACCCGGCACCACCACGGAATAGGCAGGGACACGGCCTTTAAAAACCTCACCGGTTTGACGGTCCACAATTTTGGTGGAAGCCCCCAAAAATACCCCCATGGAAACAACAGCCCCTTCTTCTACAATGACGCCTTCGGCAATTTCAGACCGTGCGCCAATAAAACAATTATCTTCAATAATGACGGGGTTCGCTTGAATAGGCTCTAGAACGCCCCCAATACCTACACCCCCTGAAATATGGCAATTGGCGCCCACTTGTGCGCAAGACCCAATGGTTACCCACGTATCTACCATGGTGTTAGCGCCCACATACGCACCCACATTCACAAAGCTGGGCATTAAAACAACGTTAGGTCCAATATAAGCTGAATGGCGCACAACAGAACCGGGAACAGATCGAATTTGGGCTTGCTGAAAGGCGTTTTCCTGCCAGGTGGAAAATTTCAATGGAACCTTGTCAAACCAGTGAAATGGGTTTTGGGGCGATGTCATAAGTTCGTTATTTTTTAGGCGAAAGGAAAGCAAAACAGCCTTTTTCACCCATTGATTCACCTGCCAGGTGCCATTTGTTTTTTCAGCCACACGAAGGGTGCCAGCATCAAGGGCATTTAACGTTTCAAATACGGCCTCTTCAAGCTCTACAGTAACAGCTAGATTTGCCCGGTTTTCCCAAGCTTGTTCGACAATTTGTTGGGTCATTGCTTATCTTTCTTATCTTTGTTGTCTTCGTCTTTAAGTCCATCTTTAAACGCACGGACACCCTTGGCCAAATCCGCCATGACTTGTGGTAACTTTCCTGCCCCAAAAATAACAAGCACAATAACAACTAATAAGACTAAATGGCTAAAGCTAAGCCCCATCAGAATTTCTCCGCGTAATTTTTCTTTAATCTAGCATCACGTGCATAAAAATTAAAAAAAAAAATTAAAATTTACGAAATATTAACCTTTCGACTGTTATTTTTAAATCATCGGTATAGGTCAACTTTTTATAAAATGGAGAGAGAAATGAAATTTAGAACAATTATAAAGTACGCAGCGTTAGCTGCCATTAGCTTTGGTATTTCAGAACATGCTCATGCCCTTGGCTCTGCAACTTGTTCAGCTAGCCTTGGTCAGAAAATTAAGCATGATGATCTTCCAAATTTGGAAAAAATTGGAAAATGTTTGATGGAGCGTGGTATGAGCGATCCAAACTTTTCAAAAGCTGTATTTGACAAGTGTACCCTTCAAAATGCATACAAACCTACGGATCAAGGTGGAGCTGGCATGGTTGGGCCTGTAATGCTTGAAGAACAAGCTTTGGCATTAAACACATCACCCGTAGTTGGTTCCAGTGGTTTGGCAGAGGGTGCTAACAGAGCAACTATCCTTTATCATTATTCCTGCTTAAGGGCAAGACAAGTTGCTGCAGCTGTACATTTGAAAGAGTTTTTTCAAATGGATACCAAAGACTACAGTGCAATTTTAAAGCAAAAGCAGGATGACAAAAAAACCCCACGGGTTGACAGAGCATGTAAGGGGAATGTTCCAACACAGGTTTTAGCAGATATGACCCAAAGAATTGTTGGAGATCGTACTGTGTTAGACAAGCTTAAAAAAGATACAATGCCACTTGATTGTGGAGACTCAGCAATTATTGGTGGAGCTGCTCCAGCCCCAGCAGCAGAATAATACTGCTGACTTAATTAAAAGCCATCTGGGTTAAACCAGGTGGCTTTTTGTTTTAGATAATAAACGCTATAAATAGACTTAGCCATCATACCTTAAAAGTAAGAATTTTCATGTCGTTAGGTTTACATTTTGCCGTTTCATCATCGGATAAAGCCCAAAAACTATTTCAAAATCTTCAAAAAAGTCCCCATTTTCAAAATGTTCACGTTGAAAAGGCAGATGTGATTGTGGCCTTAGGGGGTGACGGCTTTATGTTACGCACGCTGCACACGTTTCAAAACGCCCATAAACCTGTTTATGGTATCAACTGTGGCACAGTTGGGTTTTTAATGAATTCAGCAATATCTTCTTTTAATGAATTATGTGAAAAAATTCACCAGGCAGAAAAAACGCCGTTGCACCCATTGACCCTTCAAGCTACAAGCATTGATGGCCACCAACATCAAAAATTGGCTATTAATGAAGTTAGCTTTTTGCGCACATCTTCTATGGCGGTACATCTGGAAATTTCTGTGAATAACCAGGTTCGCCTTGAAAAGCTGGTTGGCGATGGCCTCATTGTGGCAACACCAGCAGGCAGTACAGCCTATAATTTGTCTGCCCATGGCCCCATTTTGCCATTAAACGCCCCTTTGTTGGCTTTAACCCCCCTCAGTGTTTTTCGTCCCCGCCAGTGGAAAGGGGCGTTGTTGCCGAATACAGCAGAAATTCAAATTCGCGTTTTAGATGCTGTCAATCGACCCGTTTCCGTATCGGCAGATACAGAAACAATTGAGCTGGTTCAAAAAGCCACCATTTACCAAAATCAGGAAATTTGCTTTAATTTGCTGTTTGACCCAACTCATAATTTGGAAGAGCGTGTTTTAAAAGAACAGTTTACAGGCGGTTGACAAAATCCTAAGCAAGACCATCTTCTCATTGACCCTTTGTCTTTGAAAGAAGTAGTATTGGGGTACTAATTACTTTACCTTAAGGGTTTTTTCTTTGGTTGATGCCCCCCAATTTGATCATGTTTTAAACGGATTTGAACACGTTTTAGAAACACTTTTGGGTGCTGATTTTATTAAGATCCATCATCTAAAAGATAATACCCCTGTTGTTGAAGTTTTGCCCCATGCTATTGTGCGTGCTTTAACGATTTTACGTGATCATCAAAAAACATTTTTTCGCCAATTAGTGGACCTAACGGTGGTTGATGAACCTCATAAGGAAAAAAGATTTCGCGTTATTTATAATTTGCTAAGCCACCAGGAAAACAAACGGCTGTTTGTGATGTTGCGTGTTCCAGAAAATGAAGCTGTTCCCACAATAACCGCCGTATTTTTAAATGCTAATTGGTATGAACGGGAAGCCTGGGATTTGTTTGGCGTTTCATTTCAAAATCACCCAGATATGCGTCGAATTTTGACAGACTACCAATTTGAAGGGCACCCTTTGCGTAAAGATTTTCCTTTATCGGGCTACACGCAGGTTTATTTTGATGAAAAAACGGGGCAGGTTGAACACGAACCCGTTCATCTAGATCAGCCTTACCGTGATTTTGATTTTCAAAGCCCTTGGGAGGGGTGCATTCATCAAAATATGGATGGGGAAAAATAATATGTCAGAAACCTACACCATCAATTTTGGCCCCCAGCATCCAGCAGCACACGGTGTGCTACGTTTGGTTTTAGATTTAGAGGGTGAAGTTGTTCGCCGTGCTGACCCGCATATTGGTTTTTTGCACCGCGGTACAGAAAAGTTAATTGAATATAAGACTTATTTACAAGCCCTGCCTTATTTTGACCGGTTAGATTATGTTTCCCCCATTAATCAGGAACACGCCTTTATTCTAGCCATTGAAAAGTTGTTAGAAGTCACCCCACCTGTGCGGGCGCAATATATCCGTGTGTTGTTTTCTGAGCTAACCCGCATTGCAAACCACTTATTGAATATTGCAACCTATGCCTTAGACATAGGGGCCATGACGCCGTTTCTTTGGATGTTTGAAGAACGGGAAAAAATTATGGTTTTCTATGAACGCGTTAGCGGGGCCCGTCTTCACGCTGCTTATGTGCGTGTAGGGGGGGTAAAAGCTGATTTACCGCCCGGGCTTTTAAATGACATTTTGGTTTTTACAAAGCGCTTAATCCCCCTTTTGGATGATGTGGAAAATGTACTAACAGAAAACCGCATTTTTAAGCAGCGTACAGTGGGCATTGGTGTGGTGACACCTGAACAAGCAATTGAATGGGGGTTTTCAGGCCCTATGCTTCGGGCAAGCTGTATGCCTTGGGATTTGCGCAAAAGCCAACCTTACGAAGTTTATGAACGTTTTGATTTTCAAATTCCAATTGGAAAAAATGGCGACTGTTATGACCGTTATTTGGTTCGTGTTGAAGAAATGCGCCAAAGTGCGTCAATTATTCAGCAATGCATTGAACAAATGCCCGATGGTCCTGTTTTGATTGATAACCCGAAAATTGTACCGCCCAAACGTGATAATATGAAAAAATCTATGGAATCTATGATTCATCATTTTAAATTGTACACAGAAGGTTTTCACGTACCAAAAGGAGATATTTATGCAGCGGTAGAAGCCCCCAAAGGTGAGTTTGGTGTTTTTCTTGTGTCAGATGGCAGTAATCGCCCTTACCGATGCAAGATTCGTTCGCCTGGTTTTACCTATCTGCAGGCGTTGGATTTTATGTCAAAAGGGCATATGATAGCGGATGTGGTCGCCATTATTGGTTCTATGGATGTAGTTTTTGGTGAAATAGACAGGTAGTTTCATGGAAAATATAGGTTCTTTTTATTATATCACAAAAATTAAGATAGCCGAATGGGGGGTTGTTGGCCTTCGGATCGTTGCTTTAATTATTAGTTTCTATGTAGTACGTCGAATCATTAACCATGTTTTAACCCGTTATACGCAAAAAGCACTTGATAACAACACACCCCTTCATCTTTCAGAATCAAGCCTTTCTGTCATTCGGACTGTGGCACCTATTGTCGCATCTGCCGTTCACTTCTTTTTGGCAGCCTTGACCATTCTTTTGGTTTTAAGTGAGCTAAAAGTCAATATTATGCCTATCGTTTATAGCCTTAGTATTTTAGGGTTGGCATTTAGCATTGGGTCCCAGACTTTGGTCAAAGATCTGATCAATGGTTTTTTGACACTGGTTGAGGGAAACATTGCTGTTGGTGATTATATAACCATTAAGGGAAATAAAGGACTTGTTGAAACAATGTCATTAAGGTGTATTCACCTGCGCCATGGAACGGGTGAGCTTGAAACCATTCCTTTTTCTGAAGTCAACCAGGTTATCAATCATTCAAGACAGTTTAATTCCCCTTTGTTTTCTTGCACAGTTGCATATGATGCTGACCTAAAGGCGGTTGAATCTGCTTTTTGGGATGCATTTAATTCTGTTTCTCAAAATCCAAATTTTTCATCGCTGATTCAGGGGGACTTTAAAATATTAGGGGTTAGTAAATTAGGACCCTCTGGTGGGGCTACAGTCGAAGCATCCGTTACCATAGCCCCAGATCCAGGGCAAAAATTCACACTTGCCTTTTACCAAGAGCTGATGAAGTCCCTTAAAAAAAGAAAAGTGCCAATGCCTGTTTGTGCATGTTGTATTGGACAGAACACATCAACAAAACCATAAATTTATTCTTTAATCCACGCAGTTTCGTCTGGAATATATCGAATAACATGGACGTGTTTGTTTGGGTAAACATAACCGCAAAATCCAAATTCATACAGGGGCGCCTCAATGGAATCACCCTCTTTTGTGATTGTGACAGGGCTATAGGCAACTACGCCTGAAAGCCTTTGGTTCAAAGTATAGGGGGGGATGTTGTCTGGTGATTTAATGTGTCGACCTTTCCCCCGTTGAGAAGCATCTAACAGAACAAAACTGTATTGTTTTTCAGTCTTTTTAAGGATTTTTTGAATAATACCCACATGTGTGCCCCCTGAAGGGCATTTTTTATCACGGCTTGCTGGGTCAGGATCATAATGTTGGTCCAGATAAACCAGTAAATCACCTTCCGTGGCATCTTCAAGACCAAGTCGCCTCCAGTAATAAGCTTTTGAAAGATCAACTTGGGTATAGGTGTAGGGAATAAAATCATCTGACCAATAAGATTTTGGGGTTTTAGTCTTCATTTCTTCACGAAGTAAAAGCATATCATCCCAAGCATGTGGGTAACTGTATTTCATAACTTCTTGAACGAATTGGTAGCAGGAAAAACCCTTGTAGCCAACCAACGCTTCAGCAATTCGTAAGTGCTTTGGTGGCGATAAGGAGCGAAGAGGGGATAAGGCAACTGCCTTTTGCAAGGACAAAAAAAGAAGGAAAATAAAAGCAATAAATTTGAAGAATGAAACATCTTTCTTTCTAAATATTCTAAGGGAACGTTATGTTTTTTAACAAAAAAAATCAACCAACAAAATCTGCCCTTTTAATTTACCGCGCTTAATTTACCTTTGTGATGTGGATTTTTTTATATTATTCTGATTCCATCTTTGAATGATGTGTTTTTATGCTTACTGTTGACCGGCTTTCTTGCGCCTTTGATTCTAAAGTAATTTTAGATAAGTTAGATCTTTATCTAAAAGGTCCTCATTTTGTAGCTGTTGTGGGCCCCAATGGCGCCGGAAAAACAACTTTTTTAAAGGCATTATCTGGGCTTTTGCCCCATACAGGGCAAGTTTTACAAACCTATGGTCGTTTAAGTTATTTGCCACAACAATCATTATTAGATAGAAATTTTCCCTTAACTGTTTTTGATGCGGTCGCTATGGGGCTGTATGCTGATTTAGGAATGTTTAAGGGCGCCAAAGCGATACATATAGAAAAAATTCACGAAGCATTGAAAGCTGTTGGAATGGGTGATTTTGCCAAATCCCCCCTTAGTTCCTTAAGTGGGGGGCAATTTCAACGGGTTTTATTTGCAAGGTTGATGGTTCAGCAGGCAGACTTTATGCTGCTAGATGAACCCTTTTCAGCGGTGGATGAAACAACAGTTCATATTTTAATGAACTTGCTTTTGACGTGGTTTCGTGAGGGAAAAACTATTTTTGTGGTGGTGCATCACCTAAGCCTTGTGCGTCAATTTTTTCCACATACCCTATTGTTAGCAAAGGGAAGCAGCCGGTTTGGAAAAACAAAGGATGTGTTGACACCTGATACGTTAGAACGAATGACATTTTCGGCTTTCACATGGGAATAATTGATTTTTTTATTACTCCATTTACAGACTACGCGTTTATGCGGCGGGCTTTGGTGGTTGCTTTTGCCAGCGCTTTGGCTGGTGCGCCAGCTGGTGTTATGCTGGTTCAAAGGCGCATGAGTTTGATGGGGGAGGCACTTTCCCATGGGGTTCTTCCTGGTATAGCTTTGGCTTATTTTTTCTTTGGCATGAATTCGTTGGCCTTTGGTGTGGGCGGTACCTTGGCAGGCTTATTAATTGCCCTTCTCAGTTATGCTGTATCTCAAAAAACAACGTTAAAAGAAGATGCCACATTTAGCAGTTTTTACCTGATTGCATTGGCATTAGGGTTTTTTATTTTATCTATGAAGGGGACCAACGCCCACATTATGCATTTATTGTTCGGTAATATTTTGGCCGTAGATGCGAATGGCTTAATGTTTGTCAGTATGACATCCACCACCACATTGTTGGTTTTTGCTTTGTTCTATAGACCCCTTGTATACGACTGCTTTGACCCCTTATTTATGCAATCACTTAAAGTGAAGGTGTCTTATTACAACGCTTTGTTTTTGGGGTTAATTGTTGTGAACTTAGTGGCTGCTTGCCAAAGTTTAGGTACTTTGATGGCTTTGGGGCTGATGATTATTCCAGCAGTTACCGCTAAGCTGCTGTCAAATCAGCTTTTTCGAATTTTCCAATGGGCGCTTTTGATTGGAGTGTTTTCATCCTATGGGGGGCTGTTGATTTCTTACCATTGCAACTGGCCAGCCAGCCCCACCATTATTCTGATGGCAGGGCTGATTTATGGCCTTGTTTTAGGCAGAGCCACCATCTTTCGCAGAAGCGGGGGATAAGGGGGAGACGGGTATTAACCCAACACATCGTGAACAGGCTTTTAGAGTTGGGGGAATTTCTTCTTGCAGATCTGAGGGAAGATGGCTTTTGTGTAAGAACATTAACTGTCGAATTGCTTGCAGTTGCCCTGGCTCATTGATGTTATTTTTGACCAGTTTTCCATACAAACAGTTCCAACCTTCAATTAAAGATGCAACTGGATGTTTGGGGTCTGGAAAATCAGGTGCATGCAAAACATCCAAAAATCTTTTTAAAAGGCCACATGCAGCAGGCTGGCACACGGGCAAAAGTGTTTTTTCCAGTTCTTCTTGCGAATAAGCAGTTTCACGCATTTCAAATGCAGGTGGTGACCTTAAAACCCCAATAGGCGGCGGTGGGGCAATGTTTTCAGCATCCTCCATAGCAAAAATAGGTAGGCTCATGAATAGGCTTACCCAAACAATCAAAAAATAATGCATAGCTTTCTCCAACAATAATTCTTACTTTTTTAAGTGTAGGGTAGGTGGTATAGGCTGTCTAGCCCCCGAACAAGAAGTTGTTGAATGCATTGAATACAACATTTAATAAAGCTATAGTTTTGTCAAAATTCATAATAATTGATTCGTTTTGTTGAATTCCGTATTTTCTGAAACCAACCCAAAAATACCTGAGGCATCAACCCCTATGATGCGGCAGTATTGGGACATCAAAAAACAATACACCCAGTGTTTGTTGTTTTACCGCATGGGGGATTTTTATGAATTATTTTATGATGATGCTGTGTTGGCCGCGGGTGTTTTGGGAATTGCGCTGACCAAACGGGGCAAAGATGATGGCGATGATATCCCTATGTGTGGGGTTCCCTTTCATGCCTATGAACAGTATTTGGCAAAGCTTATTCAAAAGGGATATAAGGTTGCCATTTGTGAACAAATGGAAAGTCCGGAAGAAGCTAAAAAAAGGGGCGCCAAGGGCCCGTTACAACGGGGTGTGGTTCGGGTTGTCACACAAGGAACATTAACAGAAGAAACCTTGTTGCCGCCTAAAAAATCTAATTATTTAGTGGCTTTGTCACCTGTTTCAAAAAATCAAGTGGGTGTTGCCATTGTAGAGCTATCTACAGGCCGGTTTATGCTGGAACAAACAATATTATCCCAAATGGGGGCAGCATTAGCGCGGTTAGACCCAGCTGAAATTTTACTGCCCGATACGCTTTATAATTTGCCAAGCTTACAAGACATTTGGCAGCTTTGGAAACGCCAATTAACGCCCTTACCCCAGGCACGCTTTGATGGTGATAATGCCAAAAAACGGCTGTGCGAATTTTTTAATTTAACAGTTTTGGATGTTTTAGGGCCATTAACAGAACCCATGATTCAATCGGCCGGCATGGTTTTAGATTATGTGTACCTAACACAAAAACAAACCGTACAGCATTTGCATCGCCCCACCGTTTTAGAAGATCAAAGTTTTTTAAAGGTAGATGCGGCAACAAGACGAAGCCTGGAATTATTTCAAACCCAAAGCGGTAGGTATGACGGTAGTTTGCTTTCTTGTTTGGATCAAACCGTTACCGCAGCCGGCGGGCGTTTATTGGCGCAATGGTTAGCATCGCCTTTACTGGACATAGATTCCATTAACAGTCGTTTAGATCAGGTTTCTTATCTTTTGGAAAATGAAACATTGCGTCAGCAAATGCGTGCGCTTTTATCTGAATGCCCTGACTTAGAACGGTCATTGTCACGCCTATTGATGGGGCGTGGGGGCCCGCGGGATATGGGGGCTTTGCGCAAGTGTTTACAACAAGCCCAAAATTTAAAAACCATATTACAAGAAAAAAATGTACCTTTTAGCCATTGGCTGACCCCTTTAGAGGGGTTTGATGGTTTATTGAACTTTTTAGAACGTACTTTGAATGATGAGCTTCCCCACCTAGCCCGAGATGGTCATTTTGTGCGCGCTGGGTTTAATGAAGAGTTGGATGAAACGCGGGGCCTGCGTGATAATAGCCAAAAACTAATTCAAGCTTTGCAAGAACAGTATGCCAACGAAACGGGCATTCCAACCTTGAAAATTCGCCACAATGGGGTGATTGGATACCATATTGATATTACGCCCAGCTATGCGCCCAAAGTGCCTATTCACTTTATTCACCGCCAAACATTAGCATCCAGCCTGCGCTACACAACGCCTGAACTCAATAACCTGGCAACAGCCATTGAACAATCAGCAGCCCATGGCCTGGCGTTAGAATTAGAAATATTTCAAAGGTGTCTGGAAGCTATTCAGGTTGAACGGGAACAGCTTACAATGGTGTGCAAGGCACTTTCTGAATTAGATGTTTTATCAGCCTTAGCCCATTTAGCGGGTCAGCATCATTATTGCCGCCCTACATTGAACACCACAAAAGATATAATTATTGAAAAAGGCCGCCACCCAGTTGTAGAGGCGTTTTTAAATAAAAACACTTTTATCAGTAATGGGTGTCAGTTGGATCAAAAACGTGTGGCGTTGTTAACAGGGCCTAATATGGCCGGTAAAAGCACGTATTTGCGCCAAAACGCCTTAATTATCTTAATGGCCCAAATGGGCAGCTTTGTGCCTGCTGACAAGGCGATTATTGGTGTTGTAGATAAAATTTTTAGCCGCGTGGGGGCATCTGATGATTTGGCGGCGGGAAGATCTACTTTTATGGTGGAAATGGTTGAAACGGCAACCATTTTGCACCAAGCAACAGAAAAATCTTTTGTGATTTTAGATGAAATTGGCCGCGGTACAGCAACGTATGATGGGTTGGCGTTGGCTTTTGCTGTAACAGAATATTTATATGAACGGGTGAAATGTCGTACCCTTTTTGCAACCCATTATCATGAATTAACCCAGTTAACAAAAGACTTTAAAAACCTAAAATGTTTAACAATGCGTATTCAAGAATGGGAAGGGAAGGTTATTTTTCTGCATCAGGTGGCCGATGGTGTGGCTGATAAATCTTATGGTATTCACGTGGCGGAATTGGCAGGACTTCCCAAAAGTGTGACACAGCGCGCGTATGATGTGTTGGAAACCCTTGAAAAGCAATCATTAGGCGGTAATACACCTCAAATGCAGCTACCGTTGGCACGCCCAAAGCCCCCGGTCCAAGCAAGTATAATTGAACAAACATTGAAAGAATTAGACATCGATTCCTTAAGCCCAAAAGAAGCTTTAGAAAAATTATACGAATTGAAAGATAAATTAATGGTATTTTAATAAAATAATTGTACATAATAAATAAAAAGCAAAAAAAGAGCCAAGTAGTTATGATCAAATTTTTCATCGCAGTTTGCCTTCTTACCTGGAAACTAAGTACGGCTGCCATGTCAGCAGATGATGAAATTGCGGCAGCAGCTGCAGCAGCAGATAGTGGAGTGGTGGGTATTGAAGATACTGCTTCGTCAAAAGAAGAAGGTAAGAAAAAGAAACATAAGAAAAAAAAGGACGATAAAAAAGGGTCAAAATTCGACAGACGTCAGGCCAGACTTAAGGAAATTTTGGAGGGTGAGACCCCTGAAAAAATTTTTGAACCTTACAGAGATAAAGGGGTGTCCATTGTTTTTAAATTGGATGGTGTTTTATCAAAAGACGTTTACCGCCTGTTAGGGGATAAATTCAAAACGGGTCCATTAAGAGGGAGATTTTTAGAAGAAATAGCCCCTCAGTTATTAAAAGTAATCCTTGAAAAGGGCCGGGATAACCCAACGCTTTGGATAGGTTTGTTTAATCGAATCCCTGAGTTGTTGACTGTGGTCCCCACCGGCTGTAAGTACCCTTTTGTTGCTGAATACCCGATTAAAGACCATATCAAAGAGCTGGCCGAAGAGAAATTTTACAGGCGCCCCGGCATAAGCTTTACCTCCATAGTACGTGACAACATGGATCGTATTGTTTTATTTCATCCGGAATTGTTTGCAACAGCAGATATAGATTTTAGTAAAGAATATGAGCCATGGGTATATGAATATGCTTTTGATCACTATGGAAATTCAACGTTTGAACATTCAGCTGAGTTTATAAAACGTATAGCACCCTACATATTAAAAAAATTAGTTCGGGGACAAGACTCAACATATAAAAACATATTGATTCGTATTATTCAAAAGAATCCAGATATTATTTTTCTGTCTTGCCCACCTGAACATGAGGTTGGAATAGGTGGCGTGTTAAACCTTTGGCAACCTTTTTGCCAGATGATTCGCAATGTTGAGATTCTTGATGCTATGAATGGGGGGATGGTTGGCCAATCTCCTATTCTTCAAGTTATCGTAAGAAGTGGACAAGATAGAAACAAAGCTGTTGAACAACTAAACAGCCTTGCCGCTTCAGGGGTGTTTAATGATATTTTGCCACCAGAAACCTATCAGGTTGTTTTTCAGTACTTTAAGGATGGTAAGGGAAAGCTACATAAAAATTTTTCAGAACAAATAGTGCCTTATCTTTTAAGGGCCATTGTTGAAAAAGGCCAAGAAACACCTGATGTGTGGCTTCCTTTGTTGGGGATGTTCCCAAGTCTTTTGGAAGAGGCACCACTTGGTGTAAGTCTTCCCTTTTATTTTTTATATCCACAAAAAAGCGATCTAATTCCAGTTGCTAACGCTTATTTTAAAGATCGGCCATTGGAATTAGCCCTACTGAAACGTGAATATGGAAAAATAATAAGCGATGAAACTTTTATACGAACTAGCATGACTGGCATTTTCAAGCCAGAAACTTATGCATTGTTAGCTATTTTATATGCTGAAGAAAGGGTTTTAAAGCAATATCATGAACGTTTCATGAAAAAGCTGGCGCCTTATCTTTTAAAAGGCATTTGCGATAATAATTCCCCCGAATTTTTTCCAAATTGGCACGGTTTGATTCAGCGTATGCCACAGCTTTTGGAAGTTGCACCAGCTGGGTATCCGCTGCCCTTTTACTTGCAGAATTTTTCAGGTGATGGTTTTAAGCCGCTAAGGGAAGTTATCAGTAGTCTGTTATCACCTACGCAACGAGGGCACTTTGTTGCCTTTAACGGTGATGGCGGTTTTTATGATGTTTTCATAAGGGATGGCAGTGCAGCTTTAGCCGAATATAAAAGGACACAATTTTTAAGAAATCGTCGCTCTAATTTTCCACCAGACCTTCAAGACCTTTTTGTGAAATTTATGGCAAACCCAGCAATAAATAGAACATGGAGAGTTGGTCTTCTGTCAGCCCTGATGGAAGCATGTGAACCTTTGAGGCAAAAATTTTTACTGAGTCCTTGCAGTTTCGGTGGTTATGAATTCGATCTTGTCAAAAGTACAGAGGATTTAGAAATGCGGATGCGGGCTTTGATGGCTGGCTTAAGAATTTCTAACACTGTTACCCCTGATAATTTTCGATATGAGGAGCACTATAAAACTGCGCAAGAAAGGCTTAATCACTTATATGAAGGGGAAACACCAAAGGTTCGCCAATTCACCGACTATTATCGATTAGATTATGCCCATGTAACAGGCCAAACAGCTGTAACACCAGCCCTTTGGGACTGGCTGTATGCGAATGACTATTTCAAGCACACAGCCACAGATCATGCCGCTGCAGCCTTTTGGGTTGGGTGGGAAGTGGATGAGGGTAGGGGCGGTGTTTTGGCGCCCACCATGATAGATTCGTTGATCAACCATGAAGATGCTTTCAGGGGTGCCGCTTCTATGTCCGCTTCTTCTGCCAATGCATTACGAGCTGTGGAAACATTAACCCGTGCTAATGCGTTGGCTCATGAACTGGATCTTGACTTAGCACCATCGGGTGCTGATGCCAAACGGGTTGTCTCAACCCGGGCTTTAGACATTTTAAAGGGCGCAGACTATGGTATTAACCCTCAACCTGCCACGGTTGATGAATTTAAACGTATCCGCAAGGCTGTGGATGACATTCTTCTTGTACAGGGTGATTTTGCTTTGGGTGTGCTTGGAGCGGATCTTGATTGGGAAGATAGGTCTTTACAAAGCCTGCACCAGCAAAACTTGTATTTGTTGGCAGCCCATGACTATGCAGATATGACAGGTGGAACATTTGAACTGACAGAGCCTGTTGCTCAACAATGGCGCGCGATGCAGCGTATGTTTGAAATAAATGATGGTCTTGTGCAATAGGAAAACGGCACAAGCTTTTTAACTTAAAATTTATAGGGATTAGAAATAGGAACGCGGCCGTTTGTTAGCTTTATTAACAAGGTCTACTACATAGCTTTCTTTTGCAAAGTCTTTTGGAATTTCAAAATAACCATCAATCCTATCAGAACTTCCAGCGGTAACATGTTTAAACGTGCTTTCAACATCTAGAAACGGCAGTAAATAATAAGGAAAGGCAATGGCAGTGCCATCCGAATGAACTGGCCAAAAATCGACACTTATTTATTTGCTACGGAATGGATTTTTAATAATAGTTTTTATCTTAATAAAACCAGAGCATTTTTCTGTTTCATCAACAACAGTACAATCATCTGTAAGTTCCTCCTGAGGAATAACAAAAATGCCAGGTATCAGTATTGGGCTTGCAGATGTTACCCCATCAAATGTTTCAGATGGAAGAAAGTAATGTAACCAATAATAGGGGAAAATATAAGTATCGCCGCTATAGGGCCAGTATTTTGTTCTATGACTAGGGTGTAAGGGGTTTTTGATAGGAAGTTCAACTTCGAAAGTCCCTGCTTCATATGTCATGGTGGCTGTAACACCTTCTAAAAGTGACATTTGATCCGCTGGTATATTGAATAGCGCCATACACACCTCACGTTCACGACTTTCTGGGTCATTGAGCGGAGAGAGAAAGGATGAATCGGTATCATCTAGAAAGGGAAGCAGACGATAGGGAAAATGTAATTCAGAACCGGTATCGACTTCAAATGATGTGGCACCCAAAACCAGATTTGCAGAAAATAAGAATGGTAAGATGTTAAAAAGTATAATTTTTATCAATTTTTTGTATATTATTTATTTTTTTGGGAAATATATAATTTTTTTATTAAAATGGCAATGTTTTTGTTATTTTTTGTATTTTAAGCCTGCATGATATTTCTTTAAATTTTTAAAGGCAGCATCAAAAATACTGCCGCTGGCAAAAACAGACCGGGCAGTAATGACAGGCATTCCATTTTCTAGTGGCAAACCACAGGGTTTTTCAAGCATCAGTTCCAAAGCTTCAAACACACTTTGAACGGTCCAAATAAAAAATTTTCCTTCTTGAATATCTGCAACAACATTTTCACGTAGCGTTAGGTGCACTTCATTCCATTGGGGTAAAATCACCCCTTGGGTTCCTGTCAGGCTGCTTTTTCGACAGACAGCATGAAAACCTTCTACTTTAAAATGAATGCCCCCAACGGATTGTGCTAAACCAAATTGATTCATAGACCCTGTAATGGCCACATCTTGGCGCACCGGAAACCCCGATAGGGATGACATAATAGCCACGACTTCTGCCATAGAGGCGCTGTCACCTTCCACACCACCATAGTTTTGTTCAAACGTCAAAGAACACGAACAAGATAAAGGAAAGTGTTGTGCAAAAAGGCCTTTCAGAAACCCTTCAATAATGAGAGTGCCTTTTTGTTGGATTGGTCCCCCCATATCCGTCAGGCGTTCAATATTCACAATTCCTTCATCACCAGCATAAGCGCGCGCTGTAATGCGACTGGGTAACCCATATTCATGATCGCCTGTGTTAATAACAGTCAACCCATTAACTTGGCCTATAGCTTTTCCTCGTGTATCAATCAATACCTGTTTTGACGCCACATCTTCTAGGCTAACTTCTTCTAGGCGTGAATTCCTAAGGCGGCGGTTTTGAAGAACTTGGCGAATTGTATTTTCCGAAATAAAGTCATTTTCGGTTAAAACGCCAGCCTCCATCAGAATATCAAAAATCAACTCAAATCGTGCACTTAAATGCTCTCGGTGACCGGCCCACCGTGCACTATGCCCCATAAGGTAGTCAACGGCTGCATCCGTAATATCGGTACCTGCTTTTTCCTGTGCGCTTTGGTGAATTAATTTTTTATATACATAAATATTTTGGGGTGTGGCAGGCAAATCTGGGTCAATTTCCGCCTTAACCTTAAAGTATGTGCGAAAATCAGGGTCATTAAAAAAGAAGTTGTAATACCAATAGGGGGATGCCACTAAAAATACTTGCACATCCAAAGGAATATTTTTTGGTTGGGGTGCATCTACCAGGGGCAAACTGTTTTCCCTTAGGCGTTCTTCAATACGAATGACTTTATCCCTTAACGCTGCTTTCAATGATTCCCAAGCATCTGGGTTGTTTGCAAGGGAATCAGCACGTAACACAAGAATTCCACCGTTTGCTAGGTGAAGGGCACCTGGGCGTACCATGGTAAAATTTGTTTCAACAGACCCATTGGCATTGGTTCGGTATTTAATGGATCCAAATAGGTTTTCATAAGTTGGGTTTGGTTCTAAATAAACCTTGGAAGAAGGTGTTGTGTCGTGACTGACAAATAAATTCACGGCGTACCATTCTTCAAGGGCTTCCAATGCATTTTCATCATCTAAAGAGGATATAAAATCATCAATATGTTTTAAAATGTCTTCCTTAAGGTCTTGAATCCAATCACCCAAATAGGGCAAGAAATCCTCTTGAAACTTTTGAACCAAGGGGCTGACTGATTTTTGCGCCAGTTGCTGTTTCAGTTCATTTTCTTTTTTTTCAATTCGTTGAGTGGCCAAGTTAATAGAAGCCGATAAGCTATTGAGACGATCGCGAATTTCCTGCATGTCTTTTTGGTTCAAAGGTTCTTGAGGGTTTTTAGATTCCATATTAAAACCATCTTCTGTTTGAACAATGTCAAAACCACGGGCATTGGCAAAAGCTTGCGTTTCAATAACAGATTGGTCCACTTGATTCTGCAGCGTTACTGTTAAGGCATTTAATTGCTTCGTATAGCTGGGTTTTTCAAAATTTTTACGAATTATTTGGCGTATTGATTCAATTAATTCCTTTAGCTTAACGTCCAATAATTTCCCCATGCCTGTTGGCAAAGGAAAGGGAAGGGGCGTATGGGGGTGCTTAAAGTTATTTAGGTACACCCAGTCCGGAGATGGCGGTAATGTTTGGGCAAATTGATTTAAAAAATCCATGGTGGAATGCATGCGGCCTGTGCGGTCATCACCCACCACAAAAACATGAAACCCTTTATTGCGCATTTTTAAGGCAAATTGAATGGCTTCACGGGCGCGCTGATGGGACGACAGGTCAAATAAAGTTAAAGATTTTTGAGAGGAAGAAACAGTGTCCAGGGAAATTGCAGGGTTTGGCAATGGGGCACCGCTTCCTCTCGATGAAGGAGGTGTTAAAAAAGTCGGGAGCCGCACTTGCTCGTATGATATAAATCTTACTGTCATACCTTAAGGGTAGGGTATAACTTATTAAAAATGTTTTAACAGTCGGCAGAATCGTGTTTGTTTAATGTTTTTTTAGCCAGCTGCCTTTTGAAGCCTTTCTAAAATCAATTCACGTGGCAATAAGGGCAAAATATCCTTCATTTCAGGGCCATGATCCATACCCGTTAACGCTTGGCGCAGGGGCATATATAAATCTTTTCCCTTACGGCCTGTGGCGTCCTTTAAAGCTGCTGTCCAGTTTTTCCATGTTTCTTCCGTTAACGTACCTTCTGGCAACAACGATGCTGCCTGTGACATATAGCTTTTATCTTGGGGTGTCACATTAATAGATCCCGCTAAAATGTCATTCCAAACGGTGACATCCTTCAATGTTTGAATATTTCCTTGAATCATACACCAAACAGATTCAGGAATCGAAACCTTGGACGCCACATCAGAATAGGGGGTGATGCTTAGAATTTTATGGGTCAAAATATCTAAATCGTGTTCATCAAAATGGGGTGGTGTGCGGCTAAAGGTTCCCAAATCAAATGTTTCTGCCAAAGAATTTAAATTCAAAAAAGGCTCCACCGGTAACGATGTACCCAGGCGCGCTAACAGGCTGTTAATGGCCATGGGTTCAGTTCCCTGGTCACGCATGGCACCCAAACTTAAGCTGCCCAGGCGTTTTGATAATGCTTGCCCTTTGGCATCCATCAATAAAGTTGTATGGCCAAATGTCAGCTGGCATGGTTTATTTGTGATGGCTTCAAACAGCTGAATTTGAACGGCTGTGTTGGTTACATGGTCTTCGCCGCGAATAACGTGGGTAATATCAAAATCCACATCGTCCACCACAGAACTAAGGGTGTATAAAAAGGCCCCATCGGCACGAATTAAAACTGGGTCACTCAGGCGTTCCCCGTGAAATTCCACATGCCCCCGCACCATATCGTTCCATTGAATAGAACCTTCGTTCAGTTTAAAGCGGCAGTGGGGTTTGCGCCCTTCGGCCTCATAGGCTTTTTTCTGAGCATCGGTTAATTCTAACGATGCGCGGTCATAAACAGGCGGGTGCCCTTTGGCCAGGGAACGCTTGCGTTTAAAATCTAATTCTTCCGGTGTTTCGTAGCAGGGGTATAAGCGACCTTTGGCAATTAATTCATTCATGACCTGGGTATAACGATCAAAGCGGTCTGATTGTTTGGCAAAAACGTCATGGGTTAGGCCAAGCCAAGCAAGATCCTGCAGAATGGCTGTTTCAAAGCGCTGTTCGGAACGTTCCAAATCTGTATCGTCAATGCGCAGCATAAACTGCCCCTTATTCTTTTTGGCAAAAAGCCAGTTAATCAGGGCTGCGCGGGCATTTCCAATATGAAGAAAACCGGTGGGACTTGGGGCAAAACGAACACGAACCAAAGCGAAAAAACCTGCCTTAAAAATAGATTTATTCTACAAATACCGCTTTTTAACGCATTTCGCATTAAAATTTTCTTGAAGGCCGGCAGAATTTTAGACATTATAAAGACCGTATTCCAAATTGGATGGGTGGCCGAGCGGTTGAAGGCACCGGTCTTGAAAACCGGCAAGGGGGCAACTCCTTCGTGGGTTCGAATCCCACCCCATCCGCCATTAAGATGGCCTAGGGTTCTTTCATGTCTTTTTGAAGAGCCTCCATCAATTTTAAAAAGGCAGGGTGCGTTTCTTCCCCTGCTTTATTTTTAAACATGCTAACGATGTTTAATATATTGTGGGTGTTTTTTTGAATTTCTTCATGTAAATCTTCTGTTTTAAAGGCCATAGTTGATTTAAGAGGAAGGTTGGCTATGGTTGCAAATTTTTCATAAAAATCATCTAGAAGAATTTTAGGTATATCCTGAAGGCATCTATTTTTGAATTTCTTAGCTTTTTCTAAAGCATCTATGTTTTCAACATTTTGCCCCTGATAGTGCTTCAAAAAATTTTCTAAAAGTTCTGCCATGCAGGCAAATAGCATGGCATTGATAAGAATACCTTCATTAAAATATGTATCTTTTTCCCAAGTAAGGGGCACTTTTTCCTGATCAATATATGGGCGAAATGAATCGCTGACAGTTTGCATATCAACCACGTCTACCTTATAAGAAAGATCTGATTGATAAAAATCTTCAGACAATCGATCTTTTTCTTTCGTGGTCAAAGGGCGCCCTGCGTCAATGGCTAGGTCAAGATCTGAACCACGGGTGGCTTTGTTTCTGGCCCGCGACCCAAACACCCACACCTTTGTATTTTTAGGAAGGCGTAAACGCAAAATGTTAATAACAATGTCTAGATCGTCTGCGCGAATATCAATAGGTGTCATGATTTTTGGCCGTGATTTGTTGCTGCTGGTCAATTTCTCTCAATAAAAATTGGGCTTCTTTCAAAAAATTGGGGATTAAAGAAAATACCTCTTCTGCTTTTGCGTCGTCATAGGTATGACTTGTGGTACCACGATTTTTCCTAAATTCGCGCCATTCAGCTATGTCCGTGTTTAATATACCTTCCCCCAAACCACGTCGAATAATGTCATTAAAATCCATTTCACGAATAGAGGACGGGCTGCTGCTTTTTGTTTCTAAAAAGCGTTTTAACGTTTTGAATGCTAATTCATAAGTAAATTCAAAAGCCTGAATGGCTGCAGCACGTAAATGTTGGGCAAGATTTTCATCTTTGGCTAAATCAGAATGGCAAAGTATTAAAGCCCCCTCTAGTTGAGAAATGGCTTTTTGAAATGATGTTAAATCCAGCATTTTATTCTCTCCTGCCTTTTTTTAAATGCCTTTTTCCAAAAAAGTCTCGGCTTGTTCTATCAGTTCGTCAATTATTTCTTGGGTAGACTGAAGCTTGGTGACCATGCCAACGCTTTGCCCTGCCATCAGGGAACCATTTTCCAAATCGCCATCCACCACAGCACGGCGCAGGGCGCCTGCCCAGTAATGTTCAATTTCAAGTTGGGCATCTTTTAGGTCTAAATTTCCGTGGTCAAACTTATCAATAATTTGCCGCTGAACGTTCATAAATTTTTGCGTGGCTTCATTGGCAAGGGCCCGCACTGGAATCACGGGAAAGCGGGGGTCTAGCTGAACAGAAACAATGGCGTCTCGGGCTTGGGCACGAATGAAGGCTTCTTTAAATTTATCATGTGCCGGTGATTCATGGGCACATACAAAACGGGTCCCAAGTTGGCACCCGGCAGCCCCCATTTGAAGGTAGGTTGCAATGGCTTCACCACGGCCAATGCCGCCAGCTACAAACACTGGCACATTTTTTACCTGGGGCAAAATTTCCTGGGCTAATACACTGGTTGATACGGGGCCAATATGGCCACCTGCTTCATGCCCTTCAATAATTAGGGCATCAATACCCATTTTTTCAAGTTTTCTGGCAATCACATAAGCAGGGGCAAATCCAATAACCTTTATTCCATAGTCTTTTAATTTTGAAATAGACGACCCTTGAGGCAATCCACCAGCTAATACCACATGTGAAACAGACGCTTTTCCAGCAACATCAATTAAATCATCTAGCAAAGGGTGCATGGTGATCAGGTTTACCCCAAAGGGTTTTGACGTTAAAGTTTTTGTTTTTTCTATTTCCTGCTTAAGCAAGTCTGGCGTCATGGCACCACATGCTAAAACACCAAAAGACCCTGCATTTGAAATAGCCGACACCAATTTGTGGTTTGAAACCCACGTCATAGCGCCCCCCATAATGGCATAATTAACCCCTAAAAAATCACGCCCTTTTTGCCATAAAGCCTGAAGTTTGGACTGATTCATGGGGTCACCTCTTGAAAAAATTCTGCATGAAGGGCATTAAGTGCTTTTTCTAAATGCGTTTGTTCAATCATAACGCTTATTTTTATTTCAGATGTAGAAATAGACAAAATTTGAATATCTTGTTCTGCAAGGGCCCGAAACACGGAACTGGCCACATCTAAATTATTGCGAATACCAACGCCAACCAATGAAACTTTGACGGTTTCCCGATTCACTTGATAGGTTGGAAAATTTAATTCATCTTTTAAAATATCGAAAATTGTATAAGCCCGATCTAAATCAGATTCTGGAATTGTAAACGTTACATCCGCCAAACCATCATGGGTGTAGCTTTTCGTAATCATGTCTGCATGAATGCGGTATGATGCCAGTGTACCAAAAATTTTCGCGGCAACGCCTACTTTGTCGGGCACATCGATAAAGGCAATTTTTACCTCGTTTTGATTATGGGCAATGCCAGATACGTGCACTTTTTCCATATTTTCCTCCTCATGCACAATAAAAGTTCCGCTATCTTCTGAAAAGCTAGACAAAACCTGTAAGGGCACATTGTGTTTCATAGCCAGTTCTACAGAACGTTCTTGCAATACTTTGGCGCCTTGGGCGGCTAGTTCAAACATATCTGTATAACAAATTTTGTGAATTTTTTGAGCCCGTTGAACAAAGCGGGGGTCGGCTGTGTATATACCATCCACATCTGTATAAATATCGCATCGATCGGCTTTTAAAGCGGCTGCTAAGGCAACGGCTGTTGTATCTGATCCACCACGACCCAAAGTTGTAATGCGGTGGCTTGCATCAGTGCCTTGAAATCCAGCCACAACAGGAATAATACCCGCTTTTAGGGATTGTGTTAAATTATCTGGATTAATATCTAAAATACGCGCCATAGATGGGCATGAATCTGTTTGTATGGGAACTTGCCACCCCATAAAAGACTTGGCTTTTAAACCTAAGCTATCCAAAATAAGCGCCATCAGGCCTGCTGTTACTTGTTCACCCGAAGCAAGAACTACGTCCCGCTCTTGAGTAAATGCACCTTGATTAACAGTTTGAACGTAACCACACAATTCGTTAGTGACACCAGCCATGGCAGAAACAACAACAACAATTTCATGTCCCTTATCAGCTTCTCTTTTAACAATTTGTGCTGCGTTTTGAAGACGGGCTATATTGGCAACGGATGTGCCACCAAATTTTAGAACATAGCGCGCCATGGAAATACTTTCTTTTTAATCCTCTGCCATATGGGCTAATTTTTCAGCTTGGTCTTCAGCCGTTAATGCATCAACCAATTCATCTAACGCTTCCCCCTCCATAACCTGAGCTAGTTTGTAAAGGGTCAGGTTAATGCGATGGTCACTCACACGGCCTTGGGGGAAATTATAAGTGCGAATGCGTTCAGACCTGTCACCACTGCCCACTTGGCTTTTGCGTTCAGCCGCCCGTTCGGCATCTTTACGCTGGCGCTCAGCCTCATAAATACGGGCACGCAAAATTTTCATGGCTTTGGCTTTGTTTTTGTGTTGTGAGCGTTCATCTTGCTGGGCCACAACAACACCTGTGGGAACGTGGGTAATACGAACAGCGCTGTCTGTCGTATTGACGTGCTGACCACCAGCCCCTGATGCCCGGTATACATCAATGATTAAATCTTTTTCATCAATATGAATATCAACATCTTCAACTTCAGGTAAAACAGCAACAGTTGCAGCAGATGTGTGAATACGGCCACTGGCTTCTGTTTCAGGAACACGTTGCACACGATGAACACCAGATTCATATTTAAGGCGGGCAAACACGCCTTTTCCGGAAATGGATACGCTGGCTTCTTTAATGGCACCAAGTCCTGATTCTGCTGTGTTTAGTAATTCAAATTTCCACCCTTTATTGGCGGCATATCGTTGGTACATACGTAGCAAATTAGACGCAAAAAGACCTGCTTCTTCCCCCCCTGTACCGGCACGTATTTCTAAAATAGCATCGCGTTCATCATCAGCATCTTTAGGAAGTAACAAAATGCGAATGGCATGCTCTGCTTCGGGTAGTTTTTCTTTAGCATCCAACAGCTCTGCTTCTGCAAGTTCTTTCATGTCCTTATCCATGGACGAATCTTTTAGAATAGATTCAGCTTCATTAATTGTCTTTTGAAGGTGACGCAAATCTCGAATTGCATCTGTCACATCCGTTAAATCTGAATATTCTTTTGATAATTTTGCAAAATCAGAAGGGTCGGCCATGGTGTGATTGGCCAGCAAATCCCTTAATTCATCATGACGTTGCAAAAGACGCGTTAGCTTAACATCAAAAGACATAACGTTATACCAACACTTTACTGGTTATGGATGACGGATGTTCTAACCACATTTTTTCTAAGTTATAAAACTGGCGCGCATCGGGTTTGAACATATGCACGATAACATCGCCTGCATCAATTAAAAGCCATTCACTGTTGGGGGCACCTTCTTGAACAGGTGTTAAACCGCGTTTTTTTAGGTCTGTATAAATGTGATCTGCCATGGCGGCAATTTGGCGACCTGATCCACCCGTTGCGATAACCATATAATCAAACAAGGCTTCTTTAGGCATAGGAATGCTAACAATATTGTCAGCTTTTTTTTCATCTAATAAATGTTGGATTACATCAACAAGTTCTTGTGCTGTCATGTTTATTTTCAAGGATAAATTACTATTAATTACGGCCCAATTATGCGTTAAATCGCTAGAAAAATGCAACTTCCAAATATGATAAGAAATTTTAGCCTAATCCACTGGACTTTTTACCAAATTGTATTTTGTTATCCCACCTGCTACTGATCAGGCAGAGTCTTCTTTTAGTTATGGAGATTGACATGTTATCTAAATTTGGTTTACTCCTTTTTACCGCCCTTGTAGCCTGCTCTCAAAAGGATTCCGTACAAGAGCTGGAACAACAAAATACAGCGAATTCCTTGAATAAACTTGGTGAAATGTATCATTTTGGCGAATCACCTCTTCGACAAGATTTATCAAAAGCCTACCTTTATTACCTAAGAGCTACCAATAAAGGTAGCGCTGCAGCTGCAACTCACTTGGGGCAGATGTATTCAAATGGTGAAGGCGTCGTGCGTTCTGCAGAACAAGCAGAAACATGGTACCAACTGTCTTCAACTCTTGATTCAAGTGCAGAAAATAAATGCCGAAATGGCCACATAGAGGATAAATCTTTTTGTGATTTACTAGAACTAGCCCACCGCGGGGACGCCGAGGCACAATTTATTGTGGGAAAAAGATACATAAAAGGAATTCAGCGGGAATATAAATGTATTTTGCCAGCTGACAAAGGCAAAGGTATTGCGTGGCTTAAAAAAGCAGGATACCAGGGCTCGCCAGAAGCTTGTGCTTGGCTATATCACCTTTACAAAAATGGTGATGGCTGCGAAAAAGATTTAGAAAAAGCTGAATCTTGGAAACATCGTGCCCTTATTCTGGGTGCAGATACCAAGTTAATTGATAGTTTTGTTTTCTAAATAAAACTCTGAGGTTTTGTTTTTTTCAGCCTGCTGGCGCTTTTTTTCTAGATACAAGGCCGCTTGTTGACGCTGTAAATTCGTTAAAGCAAACCCTATGACTACACGCATGGTAGATGGGTTGAAGTTTTCAGGCAAATCATAGGATGCTTTGTGCGTTTGCACGTCAACAGGCCCAAAGCCCTTGTATGCTAAAGTGTATGCTTTTCGATCAATAATATTTTCATGGTCATCCAAAACCGCGATAAAATAAGGAATTTCAAGTTTAAATGGGGAAGGGGCGTCCGCCCAAACGTTAAAATGGGTTCTAAATTTTATATCAACAGATTTTGCATTGCATGTTGGTTGAAGGTTTACAATCTCTAAAAGACCTTGTTTGTCTTGATTCCCAACAACGTAACGCGTTAAGTCACCAGCTAATACGCACCGGTAAACACATGGGTTTTCTGATGTTTTAAAAGAAGAACATCCCAGCAAAAAAATAAACCCCAAGGCATACAGAAATTTCTGGTTATTCATTGATTGTGAGACCCATCACAATAAGGGGGATTTTTCGTTTGCTTGCATGTACACAAATACTTTGTAGCTGTTTCTTCTGCTTCAAAGCATAAAGATTTTTGGCCTGTTCCTTTGTGGGCACCATCACAAAATGGCTGTTTTGCCGACAACCCGCAGGTGCACCAAAAATACTTTTCACCTTCAACTAAATTAACCTGACAAGGTGTTTTTGACATAGCTCTTCCAACTTGTTTTAATTAGATTATTCATGGCAATAATGACAGATTCCGTCAAGGACTAATTAGAAAGAATCATCTTGCCAGGATCTTAATACATCAAAGGTTTTTGCTATTGCATTTAAAACTTCTTGTTGTTTTACCTTTATGTCGTGTATTGCGCCATCATCACCCGCTAAGGTTTTTTCCTGCTTTTGTAGTTGAAGAAATCGATCGATTAGGTCCTTCAAAAGGGAATGATCAATACCTACCCCATCTGCTCTAAGGCCAAGAAGTTCTGCGCAATTTTCGACAAGCTCTTCATAACTTTCGCTATCTGTAGGGGTAGAGGCCTCATCTTCATCTTCGTCGGTTTCGGCCTGCCCATCACTTGATTGAGCTTGGGAAACTGTGCTTGATGGAGAGCCTTCATCTTCAGTCGTAGCACTTGGCAGTAAGGAATGATTTGCAAAAAGTTCAATCATTTTATTGGCAACTAGGTAAGTTGTAAGCATCTCAATATCCGTAATTAACTCACCTGCGATAAATTCCCAACGAATAGCCTTTGTGCCAAAATTTCGAGCTAAAGGTTTTTTTCCGTCAAATATTTGGATGTTACGAATGGTGCTAACAAACTTATTAAGTTCAGTTTGAAAACTTTTTTTGCGATTTTCCAAAAATCTATCAAAAATGCCCAAATCATCATCAAAAGTTGGTAAAGTTACGGGCGATGAGCTAGCTGAGGCTTCTTCCTCAGAATGCATATAATCATAGACGATAGCCCCAGTTTTTTCTCTTAAATAACCCTCTGCCTGCGTTTTAAAGCTGGTGAAAATTTCATCTAAAAAACCTTCAAGTCCGGGAAGGTCATTTTCATCCGGGGTCCCTGTTGCAAACATTTCAAAGGTAGCGGAAGTAGGGTTTGAAAGCAAAAAATCCCTTATACTTACAAGAGCCTGTTCTATCTGGGGCCATAATGCTTCTAAAAAACCTTCTGGCCATTGTTCAGGCTCTTCAGCGTCCCACATTTTTTTACTTAGTTTATGACGCTCTTTAAAAGCTTGATTAATAAAACCAACTATTGGTGAAGCAACAGGAGCCAAATGTGGAGAAGAAGAGGGAACAGCATCCTCTACAGCGTCCATGGCATTTAATGCGCTTGCAAAAAATAAGATTGTCACAAATACGAAGGGAAATTTTTTTGCCATAAAGCCAGGTGATCCTAAAAAATTAAAAGTTAATTAAAATTTTATAATTAATTACTAGGATCCGTGAAGGCTTTTTTTTTGAGTACAGTAATAAAAAAGGCGCCTTAGGCGCCTTTTAAAAAACACAATTTAAATGAGCAGCTAGAAACTCATCTTGGTTCCTAAAATGAATACGGCACCATTGTTGTTTCCAATAGCTTTATTGCCTTTCTTTTCAACTGTGTCCATGTATGTTTGTTGGTTTTGAATGGCTGTCCCATTGGTTTTGGTTCTTAAAATGTCAACTTCACCGAAGAACTTCAACCCCTGTAAAGCGCTAAGGTCAATGGTATTTACAAGAATATCACTGCTTGCTTTTCCAATGGCATCAGTTTTACGGTCAGTTCTGTGATAGGTCGATGCAAATTGATACGCACCAATTGTATAGCTTGCGCCCACGTTCCATGCTTTACCAGCATTTCCAAGATACGCATCTTTCATATAAGCAACTGAGTCCACAATCGTATTATCTTTTGGAAGGCGTGATTTTTGGTTATCAATATAACCTGCTGCTACACGCCATTTGTCATACCCCACAGCTGCTGTTAACTGGTAGGGGGTAGCATTGTTCATGGGAACACGATTTAAATTTTTATATGCAGAGTAGTCTGTATACTGGGTTTTTTCCCGAACAGCTGTTGCGGAAAGGGCGTAGCTCCATTTTTCAACGGCGCCTTTGTAGGTAATACCCATTTCAATATTGCGACGACCATAAGGTGCATGGGTTTTATCATAGTACAAATAACCAACTTGGTTACCAGCTTTTAAGTCATCGCCAACAGTTCCATTGTTTCGGCTGCCGTCCCCCATATGGGACGTGTTAGGCGTAAATGCCACACCCAATTGGAAACCTAAAACTTCAGGGCTATAGAATACAACCTTTGTGGCCCGTTTGGATTCACCAACCACATTGACACCGCTAATAACGCCAGAGGAATAGTTATAAACACCATTTAAACCGCCATCAATACCATTGGCACCGCCCACTAGGTTCATACCAGATTCAGGCATTGTATCTAAAGGACCTGTCAAAGCACCAGCTTGGACCGTACCAAAACCACCGCTTAGCTCTACATAGTTTTTGTTAACATATGTACTGGAACCTGGGATGGTTTGAAAGTTAATGCGGTACTTATAGTCCATACCATTGGCTGACTTACCGGCTACTGTGAAGTACAGGTCAGAAGCCCCTATGGAAACGTGTGGATCTGTTCCGCCAGCACCATTTTCTTTACGAGCCTGAGAAGCACCAGCTGCTGTTAAAACTGTAAATCCGTTAATTTTAAGAGCTGGAGCCTGAGCTTGACCTGCGCTAGCCCAAATACTTGTTGAGGTAAACACAACGGCTGATGTAGCTAAAAGCATTTTTTTAAATTTAGAAAGCGCTTTTGGATTCATTCTCATAAAAACTCCAGAAATAAAAATTAAACACAAAAAAAGTTTCCCATTATAGGGGGCATATGGCCGTCTTTATCAATATAGAAAAAAATTTTAAGAAAAATTTTCACCATGTTGTGTCATAAGAAACACAATTTTTAATTTACAAAATTTTAATAGAATTATTTTTTGACGGAAGTCAGGAGGAAAGACATGTTAAAAAAACTGGCGGAGAGAGAGGGATTCGAACCCTCGATACGGGATTAGCGTATACACGATTTCCAATCGTGCGCCTTCGACCACTCGGCCACCTCTCCTTCAATGTAGAAAATTAATAGATAAGTTCTAAGGATACAAGCTTTTTTTGTGGTTGTGGTGAGTCATAAAAACAAATAAATTTAATAAAATTATTTCTTTTAAGAAGATCCTCATGCCCCGTATGCATAAAAAAGTAATGTTACTAAGTGTTTTGTTTTTGACTGTAAATACACTTTCTGCTGTCGGGATGGACGAACTAGATGGGGGTGCGCCCCCCTTTATGAGAAAACATGAGAGAGGACATGGAAGAAGGGTCGGTGCTTCCGCCCCACACACTGTGCCTGATGGTTCTTTTGTTCTTTCAAAAAGGCCTCCTCGTGGACACGGTAGAGGGAAAATGTTTGCTCCTCCTCCAGCTGCGCATGCTCGTCATCCCCATGCAGCTTCTGAAGATGTTTCCGGGGACCTATTTTTGCGAATAAAAAGACAATCCCATCGCATTCAAATAGATGAATCATGTATTTTGAATACTGCAGCAGCTAACTTAAAAGCGCTTTTTGAGTACAAAAACCCATTGATAGAAAAACCTTCCCATGTAGAGTTTGTTGGATACGTTAATGCCCTTTTAGAAGCGCAAGGTAGGGGAAAAACACTGGGGTATATGATTGCAAAGTTAACAACCTTAGGACTTGATGGAGAGATAGGCATGCCGCCCCATGAAACCTCGGCCCCCCTCAAAAGCCCAAGAGGGATAAAAACCCCATTGCCACGTAGTCGTGCTGGCAAAGGGGAAGCATCATTAGGGCCAGAAAATGTTTTAGAAGATTGTGTGGTAGATACGATAAAGGCCAACTTATTAAATTTATTCAAAGCTAGAGGTAGTCACTATACGCAGGGGGATTTTACGCCCTTGATTCATATAACAAAGCAACTGTACGGAGAAGGGGTTAATATTTCGCAAATGACCCGGTTATTACTAGTAGATCACGATGAGGGAGGCGCCGCCGCCGAAGGATTTGCGCCTAAGCCTGATGGACGCAGACGATCATCAACCTCTGATGGTGTAGATGGGTACTCAAGTAAAAGCGATCCAGGAATATCTGATGTCGAGGATGAAGAGGAAGATGATTAAGATTTTTCTTATCAATCAATAAGAAATTTTACCTTTTAAAGCTTTGAATTATTCTTAATGTGTTATGGCGCATCATATTTATAAATGTTGATGCGTCATTTTTTTTAGATAATGAATCGGCATACAACGTGTCTAGGGTTTCAATTTTTGCCTCATCCGCAATTTGCTGAATTTGCTTATTATTGGCCAAATTTTCAACAAAAATGACGTTGATTCCTTTATCACGAATAACATTGATTAATTCCCGAATTTTATCGGCAGAGGGTTGTTGTTCTTCCGTACTGGTGCCAATCGGTGATAAAAACTGAACTCTATAAGCCTGACCGTAGTACCAAAAAGCATCATGGGTTGTAATCACAAGGCGTTTTTCTGCAGAAACTAAGGCAAGCTGATTTTGAATCCATGTGTGTAATTCATTCAATTGACTAATATATTCCTGAGCATTGGCATTAATAATACCTGCTTTGGTTGGCAAAATTTCTTTTAACTTTGTTGCCATATTTTTTACATAGGTAATGGCGTTGTGAACGTTATGCCAGGCATGGGGATCATTGCAATCAAGGCGGCAAGGTATTCCTTCGCTTACGTAACACATAATTCCTGCAAACCCTGAACTGGCAACAGCGGCTTCTACCTTAGGTTCAAAATGAAGACCATTCAGAAAAATAATATGCGCCTGACCCAATGCGATAATATCTTTAGGTTTGGGTTCATAAATATGGGGGTCCGCATCAAGTGGAATAAGCGTTTGAATGGTAACTTCGTCGATACCACGGCATAAATTTTTGGCAAAATCTTCTAGAATGCTAAAACTAACGACAATGGAGATTTTATCAGAGGCGTTTGCCGTACTCGTAAATATGAAAAAGAAACATGTGACCAGAAATCTCATGCCACATTTTTTCTTTCCATAAAAGCTGTTGCTAGGGTTCCATCGTCTAAGTAATCAAGCTCTCCCCCTATGGGAACACCATGAGCTAAGGTGGTTATGGAAACAGGCAGACCATAAAGTTGTTCAACAACATAATGCAGCGTTGTTTGACCATCAATGGTGGCACTTAACGCCAATACAATTTCTGTAATACCTTCACTGCGAACACGCTCCACCAAGGCATTAAGGGTTAAATGTTTAGGTTCAATGCCATCCATCGCTGATAAAAGCCCGCCCAAAATATGATATTTCCCTTTAAAAACGTGGGCGCGTTCCAAAGCCCACACATCGGAAACATCCGCAACGACACACAACGAATGGGGGTCACGTTTGGCATCACAGCATAAACTGCAGGGACTTTGCGTGTCTAAATTAAAACACACAGAACATGTTTGAATTGTATCATAAGCTGTTTGCAAGGCTTCAATTAAAGGCGCCAAGGTTTGATTGCGTTTTTTCAAAAGGTGCAACGCCACCCGCCTGCCGGATCGTGGCCCAAGGCCAGGTAAGCGGCTAAGCGCATGAATCATTCGTTGTATTTCGGGTCCTTGCATATTTTTATCTTATCTAGAGTTTTTTTTTGGTAAAGCTTTTTCTAACATGAGAGGTATGATTTTAAAAACCCTTTGAATAATCATCGCAAAGGCACCATTTCCCATGACGTTGGCAAACGTTCCAAATGGATCTTGCAAAACATAAATAGTTGTCAAAATACTAATCATTTCAGGCGTAAATCCCATATATTGTTGTAATACGGGTAACACAACCAAAACGCTAGCACCTGGAACGCCAACACATGACAATTTTGCAACAGAAAATGCGCATGCAAAAACAATAAAAGAAGATAAATCAGGCCATGGCAGCCCAAATACAGATAATAATGTCAAGGCTGTCACAACAATGGTTAAATCATCCCCCAGCATGTGGATATTGGCTGTCGATGGAATAACCAAATCTGTAAAGCTTTTATCCGATGTATTTTTTTCGGTACAAGTCAAAGTAACCGGCATTGTCGCTATGGACGACATGGTACTAAAACCTGTTAAGCCGGCAGGAAACATGCATTTTACGCTTTTTATGGTATTTGAAACATTGCCTTTATTTCCCAAGCAGTAAAGGAACAATAAATAAAAAGTTACCAAGCATACGCTTAAGAAGAAAACTTTGCCGTACTGCTGAAATAAATGTACCAACGCATTGTCATAGCTTAGTTTCAAACAAAAACCAAAGACGTATAGGGGTAAAAGTGGAATAAAAACCTTGCTCAAGAATGCACCAATTTTATCGCCTAATTTTATGAACAAATTCTTTGTACGTTGCTTGATTGTGTTTTCTTCTTTTAAAAAACCAAACCCAACACCCATTGCAATACCAAAGGCTAAGGCCTTATCACTGCTGATAAGTGTAGGCAATTCCAAACTAACTAAGGGTTCAATGGCGGATTTAAATTTTTCAGCAAAATCAGGCAGGTGACCTAACCCTAAAAATGGTAATGTTGAAATGCTAAAGAAATACGATACAAGAAGGGCCAAACAGTTTGAAACTGTGACACCTAAAAAAATCAATATCAATAAAGAAAATGATTTTTGCGATATATTCAGTAAAGCCCGCACAATAAAAACAAATATTATGACAGGCAGTGTAAATAAAATAAATTCAATGAATAAAGAACTTACCGTATAAAACAATGAAACCGCATAAGAACTAAGAAGTTGCCCCAACATAAAAGAAGCAGTAATTGATAAGCAAAGCTGAAAAGGAAGGGACTTTAAAAAGTTCATTTTAAAAATAGATTATTATTAATTAAGCAGGAGCAGTATATCAACCTAAACAGAATCGTCAACAAAGTGTAGATGCAGTTGATAAATGCATTTTTAAAATGCCGTCAATCTTTCTAGGGTTTTCTCTTTCCCTAACACTTCCATCACCTCAAAAATACTGGGGGAAACGGTGCGTCCGGTTAAGGCCACCCGCACTGGCTGGGCCAGATCACCCATTTTACGCCCTAATTCTAAGGCCAATGTTTTGAGCATATCTTGCAAGGCGTCATGGGTAAAATCACTTTGTGCTGCCACCCGTTCAACCACGTGTTTCAAAAGGTCTTGATTGACAGCCGTTTTAAAGGCTTTGGCCTTGTCATCATCATCTTGCACAGCCACATATACCTGCGCACCATGGGCCAATTCAACTAAAGTTTTGGCCCTTTCTTTTAGGCCATTCATGCCGTGTTCAATGTGGCTTAAAGCTTCTTTTGAAACATTCCCCATCATCGGTTTAATCAAATCCATCAATTCAGAGTTTGGTCGTAAACGCATATAATGGCCATTTAAATGCGTTAATTTGTCTGTATCGAAACGGGCAGGGGATTTGCCTATATGGCCCAGGTTTGAAAACCATTCAATGGCTTTTTCCTGGGAAATAATTTCATCGTCCCCATGGCTCCACCCCAGGCGCAATAAATAATTGCACATGGCTTCCGGTAAAAAGCCCATTTCTTTGTATTGCTCAGCCCCCAAAGCCCCATGGCGTTTAGAAAGCTTAGCCCCATCGGGTCCATGAATTAAAGGGATATGGGCAAATTCTGGTACGTTCCAGCCGCACGCCTGATACAACTGGTATTGACGAAAAGCATTCGTTAAATGGTCATCACCCCGAATAATATGGGTAATGTTCATATCATGGTCATCTACAACCACAGACAGCATATAGGTTGGCGTACCATCCGCACGCAATAAAACCATATCATCTAACTGACTATGATCTAATTTAACGTCCCCCTGCACATGATCATGAATGACTGTTTCACCTGTTTGTGGGGCCTTGAAACGAACCACAGGTGCAACACCGGCAGGCGCTTCTTTCGGGTCGCGGTCACGCCAATAGCCGTTATATCGCGGTGGCAAACCATTGGCGCGCGCTTCTTCACGCATGGTTTCCAATTCTTCTGGGCTACAGTAACAGTGGTAAGCTTTTCCTTCTGCCAATAGTTGATGCGCCACTTCTGCATGGCGGTGAGCACGGGCAAATTGAAACACGGGCTCCTCATCCCAATTCAACCCTAACCACTGAAGGCTTTCAAAAATGGCATCCACCGCTTCGGGTGTTGAACGTGCCCGGTCTGTATCTTCAATACGCAGCAAAAATTTACCTTTATGATGTCGCGCATAAAGCCAGTTAAATAATGCTGTACGGGCACTACCAATATGTAGAAAACCTGTAGGCGAGGGGGCAAAACGAACAATAACAGACATATGCCTAATACCCCGTTTGCAACTGTTCAACTAGCTGTTTCACTGTTGGAACAAAGCCATTGGCATAGAAAGGGTCACTGCCAAAGCGGTAGGCCTGGTGACCAGCGAACATAAGCTGGTTATCCACATCGTCACTATGGCTGATGGCTTGTAATGTTTTTTGAATACAAAATGACCGTGGGTCTGCTTTTTTGCCCGTTGTGTTTTCTTCATTCTGCGCCCAATTACTGAACATACAGGCCGATAAACAACCCATACAATCAATTTGGTCTTTTAAAATGATGGCAGCTTGGCTTGGTGTTACAAAAATTAAAGTTGTATCTGGCGTGCGCATAGCCTCTGTAAAGCCTGCTTTAACCCATTTTTCAGCGTTTTCTTTATCATGCGGCGTTAGGTAAACCAAGCGGCCCCGTGCCCCCACAGGAAATTCAGCCAGGTGGTCGCCCATGGGGGCAATGCTGTAGGCCACCTGGCGTTCAGCACGGCCTTGAAGTTCTTGCAAAAATGGGTTACGAACAGCAGATGAATAAAACCCTGTTGGGCTGAAACGGTTCAGGTAAATGTCCCCCTCTTTCAGGGTAAGCAGTTTTTTCTTCCAAGCATCCGAAATGGGGCTTTCTTGGGTTAGCAAAGGGCGCGTACCAAATTGAAAGGCAATAGGGCCAATATCAGGATTGTCTAACCAGTCAGCCCATTCAGATAACCACCAAACGCCGCCTGCCATAAAAATAGGTGTATTGTGAAGGCCACATTCATTCATGGCCTTACGCAGTTCGATCACCCGCGGCATAGGTGCTTCTGGTTGAAGGGGGTCTTCACTGTTAGAAAGGCCATTATGACCACCCGCCAACCATGGGTCTTCGTAAACAACGCCACCTAGAAAATCTGGAAAACGCCCATAAGCCCGTTTCCATAAAATACGAAACGCCCGCGCTGATGATACAATAGGGTAGTAATTAACACCATAATGCACGCAAATTTCTGCTAACTTATAGGGCATTCCGGCACCACAGGTAACCCCATGCACCAACCCTTTGGCACCTGACAGAACGCCGTGTAAAATAGGTTCCACAGCCCCCATTTCCCAAAGCACATTCATATGAATGCGCCCTTGGCCATTAGATCGTTCATGGGCAATGCGGGCCTGACTAATGCCACCTTGAATGGCGAATTGAATCAATTCATTATGCCGTTCGCGACGGGTTTTCCCGTGATAGATTTGTTCCAAAAAATTACCATGCTCGTCATAAGAATCGGCATTCACAGCAGAAAAAGTTCCAACCCCTCCAGCTGCAGCCCAGGCGCCTGAACTTTCGCCGTTAGAAACGGAGATACCTTTTCCACCTTCCACTAAAGGCAAAACTTCTTTTCCAGATATGAATGTAGGGCGCAGGGGTTTCAATGGTGATCTGTCCTTAAATATAATCTCATTTTAAGATTTGTAGCGTTGTTTATGATGAATATCAAGTATCACAAAACTTGACATATGCTTATAAGGTTCCTATATAAGGTATACCCTAATATAATTTTATAAGGTTGAGGTTCCTTTGGTTGGGTCCAAGCAAGAACTTTACCTTGATTTGGATTTATTCATGACAACTTTTAAAAGCCTTGGCTTGTCAGATACACTGACAAATGCCCTTAAAAACATTCACATTACAATACCAACCCCTATTCAAACGCAGGCTATTCCTGAAGCATTAGCTGGCCATGATGTGTTAGCATCAGCCCAAACAGGAACAGGCAAAACCATGGCTTATGCCTTGCCGTTACTTGCGACAGATGAAAATTCTTTGATTTTGGCCCCCACCCGCGAAATCGCCACCCAAGTGGAAAAAAGCATTCGTCAACTTCTTCCCAAAAAAGAAGGGTTCTATACAGCCTTGATTATCGGCGGAGAATCTATGGGAAAACAGTTATTTGCGCTCAAAAAACACCCACGCATGGTTATTGGAACACCTGGTCGTGTAAATGACCACCTGAAACGTGGCACGTTGAAATTAGGTAACTTTTCAAAGCTTGTTTTAGATGAAACAGACCGCATGTTGGACATGGGTTTTAGTGAAGCTATTGATGACATTTTAAAGCATTTGCCTCAAAAGCGCCAAACTTTGATGTTTTCAGCCACCATGCCATCTATGATTGTGAAGCTTTCTCAAAAATATTTGATCGACCCGAAACATATTGAAGTTGGATCTAGAACCGAACCAACGGCACAAGTTAAGCAGGAATCCATTCGCTTAGGAAACGATGAAAAATTTTCTAAACTTCTTCACGAACTGAATGAAAGACAAGGATCGGCTATTGTATTTGTGAAAACCAAGTGGTTGGCAGATCAATTGGCTGAAAAACTTCAAAAAAACCATCACGAAGCAGAAGCCATTCACGGTGACCTAAAGCAACGCAAACGTGACCAAGTAATTCGGGCATTCAGAGGCGAAAAAATTCGCATTTTAGTAGCAACAGACATTGCAGCCCGTGGGTTAGATGTACCCCATGTGATGCATGTTATTAACTATGATTTGCCCCAATGTCCTGAAGATTATATTCACCGTATTGGCCGTACAGGGCGCGCTGGTGCTGAAGGGTTTGCTTTGTCATTCATTTCAAGAGATGATGAATACCAATGGAAGCGCATTCAAAAAATGATTGGTGGGGAAGATGTACCCCCAGAACCTTTTAAAAGATCAGGTAACCGCAACACAAATAGCCGTGACCCCAAAAAACCCGACTTGAAAAAGAAAAAGTTTTTTTCACAAAATTCACAAAGTAAAGATCGAAAATTTGGAAAACCGTTTTCAGATTCATCCAGGAAAAAACAAGGGGCAAAACCTGCTAAACGGCAAGGTTTTAAGAAGTAAATTCGCCTAGATAGCATGAAGGGATAGATACATGAAAAAAATTCTTTTATTGGTTATGGTATGGTTTTGTTTTATTGCATCTGCTGCTCAAAGTCGTTTTTTGACAGATGATGAAATGAAAGGTGTAATTCATGAGAATTGGTCAGAGCTAGCCCGTTTTTCGATAGGAAGACATGCAGGATACGCACTTTTAGAGCTTGCTCATGAACGAATGATAAACCCTTCGGTAAAAGAAGACGAAAAAAGACACTGGGCAAATGTTGTTGTATCAACCCTTCATGGTATTGGTTTTGGTGGAGTAGACTATAGCGTTCAAGCGAATTCGTTTGAAGTAGAATCAGCCCAACAAGTTCTAGGATTTTTAGGTGAAAGTATGCCTGAAATGGGGGTTTATTTTTTACCATATGAAAAATATGTACTCAATAGAAGTATGGAACTTGTTCTTGATCAATCTCATCTTGTTAAGGGAATTAATGGACATTTTGGCGCTTGCCATGCCTTTTTTTCACAAGGTGATAAAAAAGGCAGCTTTCAAAAGCAGCTAGATATATTTCAGCGCGCAAGTGAAAGTAGATCTTTTCCATTGCGCGATACCTTAAGATTTTCCCTATATCTAAGAAGAGATGTACACTTTAACGGAAATTTTCCACGCATAAAAAAATATATTATTGAAACTAAAAAGGAAGACAGGCGTCTTTTAAGCCTTGCCATGCAAAGAAAACTGTCATCAGGTGATAGGCAGGCTCTAGAAAAAAGGCCTCTAGAAGGTGGTCAAGATATACATCCTATCATTAGTATATCCATTACTTATGATTCCACAGCGTCACATTTTTCCCAAAACCCTTTTACTAGCTGGAAAGGGTATTTTCGTAGCGAAGATAATATATTTTGCCCATCCGTCATTTTGAATATTATTGCTGAGCAAATAAAAGCTTTAGACTGGAATAATTCATTTGCTTATGAGGTTGCAAAGGTTTTATTAGATCTGTGGAAATTTCTAAGCTACGCAACGGATCCTGCTCGCTTTACACCAACTGTTTGGGAAAAAACCCAAGACGTTAATTTGGATGATAAAAGGCAAAAAGATTCTATCTGTGGAAAATTGCTAACGGCATGTCGCTAAATAAATTTCCATGTCTACACCCATTCTATCGCTAACCAATGCTAAATTAACCTTTGGAGGAAAGCCCCTTTTTGAGGGCCTAACCCTTCATGTTAGCCAGGGGCAGAAAATTTGTTTGGTGGGGCGAAATGGCAGCGGCAAGTCCAGCCTTTTGAAAACTTTAGCAGGCATTTACGACCTTGATCAGGGCAAACGTTTTGTTCAACCTGGCCTGGGCGTTGAATATTTGCAGCAAGACCCCGTTTTACCAAAAAACAAAATAATTGGTGATTATTTAGAACCATTTGCTAATGAATCTTATGAAATGGATATGGTTTTATCAAAGCTAAAAATGAACCCGAACCAATCTATGGAAATTTTATCGGGTGGCGAAACACGACGGGTAGCTTTGGCCCAAACCTTAATGCACAAAAGTGATGTTTTGCTGTTGGATGAACCTACCAATCACTTAGATATATCTATGATTGAATGGTTGGAAGACTATCTAAAATCTTTCCGCGGCGCCATGGTTTTAATTAGCCATGACCGACAATTTTTAAAAAACGTTTCCAATCATACATGGTGGTTAGAACGGGGGGAACTGTATGAAAATGCAAAAGGTTTTTCAAGTTTTGATGAATGGTCAGAATCCCTTATGGCAGATGAGCAGCGCCATTTAGAAAAAATTGAAACACGCCTTCGCCTTGAAAACCATTGGTTACAGCGCGGTGTAACAGCCCGGCGTAAACGAAACCAAGGCCGCCTTCGGGCTTTGCATGCTTTGCGAGCTGAAAAAAAAGTTATTCTTAAAAATCAACATGGCAAACTCAACCTGCAGCAGCAAGACGGGCAGGGGGGCAGCCAAATGGTTTTTGAAGCTGACCAAGTTTCATTAAGTTTTGCCCATAAGCCCATTCTTAAGAATTTTTCCACCCGCATTGTCAAAGGCGATCGTATTGGTATTATTGGCCCCAACGGTGCCGGTAAAACCACCTTGTTAAATGTTTTATTAGGTCAGCAACCGGTTGATTCTGGAACAGTACGCCAAGGGGAAACCATACAAATTGCTTATTTTGACCAAATGCGCACCATTTTAGACCCCAATAAAACTTTGGTTCAAACCTTGTGTCCACAAGGGGGGGATCAAGTATTTTTCAACGACACCACTCGCCACGTGTTTGGTTATTTGAAAGATTTTTTGTTTGAAGAATCACAAATTCAAGGAAAAGTTGGTATTTTATCTGGTGGTGAAAAAAACAGGCTAAGTTTAGCCATGATTTTAGCCCAGCCATCGAACGTGATGGTATTAGACGAACCAACCAATGACTTGGATATGGAAACCCTGGATTTATTGGTGGAATTACTCAGTGATTATAAAGGGACATTAATTATTGTAAGCCACGACCGCTATTTTCTGGACCAGCTGACAACCAGCATTATTGCAGTGGAAGGCAACGGCATGGTTCAAGAATATGTTGGGGGCTTTGATGATTATTTACGTCAGCGGTCCACAAAGCCTGTAGTGGATGCAAAACCAAAGCCACAACAAGCTGAAAAACCTGTTCAGGCACCTAAGCAACGGCTCACTTATCAACAAAAGCGGCTTTTGGAAACATTACCAGCAACCCTTGAAGAACTTGAAAAAGATATTCAGGCTCTCGAAATAAAATTGCATGAACCAACCCTATACCAAACAAACCCAACTATGTTTCATGAAATGACAGAAAAGCTTGCTTTGAAAAAGCAGCAAAAAGATGACGCTGAAACCCAATGGTTGGAACTCTGTGAAATATCTGGTTAAACCTGACTCGGGCGAAACCCTAAACACACCACAAACATTTCCGCGGAATCTTGCCGGCTAGACGCTGGCTTGAAGTGAGCCACTTTTGTAAAATCTTTTTTCAAGTTACTCAGAAGTTTATGTTCTGTACCGCCGCGTAAAACTTTGGCAACCATAGCGCCGCCCGGTGCTAAAACTTGATGGCAGAAATCAAAAACCTGCTCTAGCAACAGCATAATCCGGGTGTGATCTATTTTGGGCATACCGCACGCAGGGGCAGCCATATCACTTAAAACCACATGGGCTTTTTCTGGCATCGTTGCCAAAAGGGTTTCCACTATTTTTTCATCGGTAAAGTCACCTTGCAAAATTGTAACACCGGTAATGGGTTGAATCATTTGCAGATCCAACGCCACGATTGTTCCTTTGCTTTTTAAACGCTGTACGCACACTTGTGACCAACCACCTGGCGCAGCACCTAAGTCAACGACCACTTGGTCAGGTTTCAAAAAATGGAATTTATCATCAATTTCAATCAGCTTAAAAGCAGCCCGAGACCGATACCCTTCTTTTTTGGCTTTTTCAACAAAAGGGTCATTCAGCTGACGCAGTAACCACTGACGGGAAGAAGCTGTTCTTTTTTTGCCTGACTGAAGGCGTTTTACTTTTCCAAAAGCATTTTTTCCAGAAGATTTTCCGCCAGAAGATTTTCCGCCAGAAGTTTTAGAAGGAGGGGATGCCATTACAATAAATCTTACTTAAGCTGTATGACGACGCAAACAGTCGTGAATATGAAGGATTCCCTTCACTTTTTTATTTTCATCCACAATAAAAACGCTGGTAATAGCTTTTTCTTGAAACAACGCCAGTGCATCTGACATCAACATAGTTGGCTCCATGGTAATGGGGTTTTGGGTCATAATATCTTGGGCTTTTTGATTTAAAAGCTGCGGGTTCATGTGCCGCCGCAAGTCACCATCTGTAATGACACCAACCAGGTGATTTTCTTCATCCACAATGCCTAAACACCCAAAACCACCCGATGTCATAAGAACTAAACAGTCGCTCATTAAATGATGGGGGGTAGCCAGGGGAATTTTCTGGCCTGTATGCATAAAATCTTCTACTTTACGCAGTTGCTGGCCCAAATTGCCACCTGGGTGGAAAATTTTAAAATCGTTTTTTGAAAACCCACGCCTTTTTAAAAGCGTCACTGCCAATGCATCACCCAAAGCCAACGTCATGGTGGACGATGTGGTTGGGGCTAACCCATTGGGGCACGCTTCAGGGGCGTTGGGCAAAACCAGCGCCACATTCGATAAGCGCGCTAAGGTAGATTCACCTTTTCCGGTAATGCAAATAATTGGAATTGAAAAGCGCCGCGCATAATCAATAATTGCTGTCATTTCTTGCGCTTCGCCTGAATAGGAAATCAATATCAGCGTGTCGCCTTGGGTAATCATCCCCAAGTCACCATGGTTCGCTTCACCAGCATGCACAAAATATGATGGCTGACCGGTAGATGCAAATGTAGCTGCCATTTTTCGGCCCACATGACCACTTTTTCCAAGTCCACTCACAATCAAACGACCTTGGGTTTTTTCAATTAACTCAATGGCTTTTTCAAAAGAATTACCTAAAGAAATAGCCAGCTGAGACAAAGCTTTGGCTTCTTCCAAAATAACTTGCCGGCTGGTTTCAATCAGGTCTATATCCATATTAGTCACATTGGTAGCTAAAAATGTCATGGGCTTCTCCGGCTTTTAGGTCAAACCACGCCCGATAGGGAAGAAACTGAAAGCACGCTTGGGCTACATGGGTGCGGTCTTCACGGCTTAAAAGGGCATCTAGTTTTTCTTTTAATTTATGTAAATGCAAAACATCCCGGGCGGCATACGCAATTTGGTCTTGGGTCAGGGTTTCTTGGCCCCAGTCGGATGTTTGTTCTTGTTTAGAAAGTTCTACCCCTAACAGGTCTTTGCACAAATCTTTTAAACCATGTTTGTCTGTAAATGTGCGCACCAAACGAGATGCAATTTTAGTGCAATAAATAGGGTTCACCATAATATTAAAACTGTGGTTTAAAATGGCCACATCAAAACGGGCATAGTGAAATATTTTAGTGACAGCCGGGTTGGTCATTAAGGCCACTAAATTAGGGGATTTTGTGAAATCATTTTTTGGAAACTGAACCAAATGACACGTGCCATCACCAGCTGACAACTGCACAACACACAGACGATCACGGTAATTTTTAAGGCCCATGGCCTCTGTATCAACAGCAACAGATGTTTGAAAAACAACATCGTCAGGCAGGTCATAGGTGTGTAGAAATGTTTTCATAAGTATATAAAAATCAGGAATGCTTTTTGGGCCCATCATGGGCTATAAAGCAGCAGTTTGTCAATGATGGGGAAGAAAGGAACTTAACAAAATTAAGGAAGAGGTTTAATTATAGACCTTACTTCTGTGTGCCACATGAACCACACAAACAAGTAGTTCGTGGTTTTTGATTTGGCAGATGATACGGTAATTTTCAACCCGGTATCGCCAAAAATGCCGCCTATTCCCAGTAAGGGGTTTTCCAAAAAGCCGTGGGTTAGAACAACCTTCCAGACGTGTGGTCAAATAGGTAAAGATTTTCTGACTAATAGATGGGTCTAGTTTTTTCAAGTCCTCTAAGGCTGTATCCAAAATAGATAGGCGAAACGTCAAACTTCAACCCCAAGTATTTTAGCAGCTTCTTCTAGAGTATAAGCTTTTTTCGATTTTTCCAGGGCACTCAACGCCTGAAGATAGTCCTGCTTATCCTCCAAAAATTCACGAATAGCTTGCTTGGCATAATAACTTTTACTGCGACCTGTTGCTTTAGCAAGACTTTCCAACTTTGATTCTGTTTCTTTTTCTAATCGTACGCTAAACATGACGCTACTCCTTTTTGTATTACAATGTATTACATTTTGAAAAAAGTCAAGGTTATTCATCTGGATTAAGTTTCCCGCTTTGACAACGTGATGTAAATGTGTTACATTTTTCACATCTATAGGGACAGGAGGGCTAATATCCATGGCAACAAAAAATCCAAGAATTAATGTAACATTCGAAGAAACGACAGCTGGTCTCTTGGCTACTTTAGCGCGTCAAGAACACAAATCAGTTGCAAGACTTGTGCGTGAATTAGCACTTGAGGCCCTTGAAATGCGTGAAGATTTTTATTTGTCTAAGGTTGCAGAAAAGCTTGATGTAAAGGGCGCTCAAACCTATTCTCATGATGACGCATGGAAGTAAAATATCAAATTATTTACCTGGATGAAGTGGTTAACAAACATATTCCTTCATTGCCTGCAAGCGTCAAGGTTTTGATAAAAAATGCCATTGAAGAACGACTGATGGTAGACCCGGTTAAGTTTGGAAAGCCCCTACGGTACAGCCTGAAAGGTCATCGACGTATCCGCGTAAGTGACTATAGAATTGTTTACCGCATTGAACAGCAAGATAAAGCAGTTCTTATTGTCGCTATTAAGCATAGAAAAGATATTTACGACGTATAATTTGGGTACAAAAACAGGCACCACCGCTGTCATTCCCTCGAAGGAGGGAATCCATAAAAAAATTGGAAAACAAATAGTTTTTTGTTTTCTCTGGATCCCCGTTTTCACGGGGATGACATACGTGGGATAATTTTTTTAAAAAAATTTCACCTAAAGGGTTGACTTTAAAAAAATCTGCCCTATTTCCTATTTTTGAAGCAGGAAACTGCTTTTTGATCGCGCTTGAAGGGGGTAATTTCCTCAAGCCAACCGTCAAAGTGAACTTTATGCTAAGGAGACGTGTCATGAAAAATGTACTACGTGTAATCCTTTTCTCACTAACTGTTGCAGCTGTAGCCGTTGGTGGGTTCGTTGACAGTGCTCATGCCGTTGGTGTTAAAACCGGTGGTAGCAAGGGCGGCTAATAAAAAAAGGCGCCCTTCGGGGCGCTTTTTTTCTTTTATCGTTGTCCCTATAAAATAGGGGCAATATGAAAAAATCTTAAGCAAATTCCCCATGGGCGGGTTGCGTTACTTTCCGTATGGCACGAATAACATCTGCTTGGGCTGATGTGAGGGTGCCTGTTAACCGGTCTAACGCTAGCAAATTTTCAGCCCGTAATGTATGGGTTGGGTCTGCTTCCTCTAGTGGGCACCCAAATAAGCCAGTCACACGGCTGATGCCTTTTTTAAGAAAACCCCACGTTTTTTGGGTGTAACGGGGAATATTGGTATAAGCCACATCAAAATTTTCAAAATAGGTGGTAGCCATAGCAAATGTGCCTACACCAAGTAGAGTATATAAAAAGCCAGGGTCTAAGGTTTGTGCCAAATTAACCCACCCCGTAAAGGCAATGGGGGATGCCCGAAGAAGGGATTCAATAGCCGCAACAGTCAGCACTATGCCATTTACCCAAACATATTCTTTACCCACTAAAACTTGGGCTGGCTTTCTTGAACAACAACTATTCCAGATACGATCCACAAGTTTTTTACCCGAATAAGCCGCTACCCCAAAGGCAGCACCGCTAGTTACAGCTGCAAATAAATTGGCAAAAACTTTACCACCAGTAGGTAAAACATACGAATTGGTTGTTAACCCAATTCCCCCATTATTGGTATTATTAATACCTGCGCTGGCGGCATAAATACCATCTATAAAGTCATACCATATATAAGCTAATTCTTCTGTATAATCAAAATCTCCTGGGTTAGAAGTCCACACATCATAAAGGCTTCTTACGCCAGGGCAGTGCTTAAAGTAAAAATCGCCGCCATCTTGGGCATTCCCATCTGTAAATACAGCACTTTGAAAACATTGGGTTATCCAATCGGTACCATTTCCGTTATAAATATCTATATTAGCTGTATCTTGTTGAAAGACATCATATCGCACCCCAAAAAACCGAAGGGTGTCAGACAAGCTGGGTTTTCCGGTGTCAAAATACTGGTATCCATCGGCTAAGCTTTGTTCCGTTTGTACATAATATAGGTAGGCCAAAAAGGCTGCTGCGCCACCCCCCAAAACCCAAGGCACTGCCTGCGTTGTTTTTTGGTATATTTTTTTCCATCGTGTTTGTGATGCTTTGGTTTGTACAGGGGGTGTGTATTCCCCATTAAAAAGGGTTGATAAGTCTTTTAATTCATGTATCTGACGCTGTAATCCCTTTAAAGCATTAGCATCCATCGTCAAGACACGTTTTTTTAAGTTGTTTATTTGGTCAATTAACGCTTGCCTTTCACCAGCGACATCATCATGACGCCCCACAAACCAGGCTGCCAACAGTTTATCTTTTAACACATGAAAGCGGGCAAAAGAATCCATCCCGTAAAAGGCACCTAAAAAAGGTGGTAATGTTCGGGCAAGATCAGCTGTATCATCAAAGCCAATATTACTTTTATACAATGCATAGGCCGGAATAAACCCCATAACGCCAGCGGATGCTAAAACAACAAAGTTGCCAGTTATTTCTGCCCATAAAGGATAAGTTGTTTCCAACCGGTGTTCATGGAAACGGGGGTCTATGGTTTTTAAAAAGGCCCGCAGCTTGGCATGTTGAAGTGGGTTATCATCTTTCAATAACCGGTGACAAGGCCGTAACAAAGAACTTGTAAATTCATCCCAAAAAGCTGCTAATCGTTGGGGAATATAAGGGGCCAAAGCTAAGCTGAGGTTGATAGTCATGCCCAAATTCAGATTATCTTTAAAGTCAACCCCTTTAGAATTAAAATAAAAATACCGATACCCAGCTTCCCTTAACGACGCTGTAAAAGTGGTTTGGTCTAACCAACGCCTGACTTCTCCCCGAATTTCATAGCCTAATCCCCCTGTTGACAGGGTTGCTAAAACCGCCTGCATAATTTGCGGTTGTGTCCACCCATCATTAAATAAACTGTTAATATAGCGGGTCACCAGCTGGGCCTGATGCTGTAATTGTTCTTCACCCCACGCATTTTTGGGTGTTCCCACAGATTTTGCCCCAGGTTTAGACCTTTCGACCATTTCCAAAACTGTATGAACCAATGTTTCCTTATCTTTTTCATCCCAGTCTTGAACAGGGATTCTTGCAACATGCGCCTTACTTTCAAGGGATTTTTTGTGGGGGTAAATGGGGCTCAGTGTTTCAAAAGAAGTTGATGACGCCGGGGAAACAGGACCCTCTGCCACCACCATTTTTTGGGGCTTTGTTCGCCGCTTGCACAAATTCCAATTCCAAGGTAGCCAATCTCCCCACGTAGCAGCATGGGCAGATGACATTAAGCATACCAAGAGTATTGACAGAACAATTTTGCGCATCGTGCGACCTTTTTATTTTCCAAAATTTAACTTTTATATGTTAATAAAGAATTAAATTTCAAGAAAAATTTTCTTACATAAAAAATGCCACGGTTGATAAATTATTTTAAGTTGAAATTTTTCGTATTTTTCAACTGATTGACGGAATCTTGTAAACGCACGCGGATGGCGCTATATAACATTGGTATAACCTTTAAAAATCTGCTATTGAATAGGTATAGGTTTGGGGTGTTTTTATGGCAATCGGTTTCCAACAACAAAAGCGTCAGTCTGCACATGGTTTTAAGAACCACGCGGTGCATAATGGTTCTTCCAAAATTATTTATAATGGCCTTCAGCCGGGTACTTATGTTTTGTGTTTTAAAGATAGTTTAAACGCCGAAACAACTGTACAGGGCAGGGGGGCAGTTAATAACCGCTTAAGTGAACTGCTCATGACCCGCTTGTCGGATATGGGTATTCAAACACATTTTATCAAACGCCTTAATATGCATGAACAACTTGTTCGCGTGGCAGAGCCTTTGCCTTTTCACGTTCAGGTTTATAATGTTGCCTCAGGAACCTTTGCAAAGCGTATGGGCCTTGAAGAGGGAACTTTGCTGCAAGACTATATGGTGGAACTGCACACAGCCCCTGTGGATGGTCAAACCCTTTTATCAGACCGGCATGTGACAACCCTGGGCCTTGCAACACCTGAAGAATTAGACATCATCTACCAAACAACGCAACGCATTCATGACTTTTTAAATGGTCAGTTTTTGGCTTTAGGCATACGCCTATTGACGTACCGTCTTGAATTTGGGCGTTTTTACCTTTCTGAAATATCTGATGAAAGCCATTTAATTTTAATTGATGAACTGTCAACACACACCTTTCAACTGCTGGACATTCGAACCCAAGACCGCCTGGATACGAATGGCCCCCATGTTCATTTTGAGTCTGCCCATCTTCAGTGTCAGACCTTGGCGGCACGGTTTGGGTTATTAGAACCCGGTGGCCCGGCAGATTTGCTGGACTAACTTTTTTCTACGAATACCGCATTTTTACGTAAAAAAACAAATATTTGTGTAGAAATACACGCAATACTTGTGCTAAAAGCGATTATGTAAAAAAAAACGATATCAGGTAGAAAGTTTATGAAATTTTTGGCTCTATTCTTAATTTTTAGTCAGTCTATTTTTGCAACAGAGGGCGATAATCTTTTCTGTTACCACGTAACACCCCAAATGAATTTAGCAAACATTCGCCAAGAAGGGCTGCAACCTAGATATGGCGGCGTTAGCAATGGCATGTGCTCTCTTGTTAATGACCCTGCTTTTATTGAACAATCGCAAAATTATGTTCATGTTGGGCAAAACTGGGAATCAGCCAAACGTTACTGCGAACATATGGTTAGCCATTTAAAAGACGAACAAGGTATTGGCATGTTTCCTGTTGTGTTAAAATGCCGCTGTAATTCACATGTTTTTGAAGAAGATCCCCATGATAGGGAAGGCCTTAAAACAAAGCAGCCCATTCACCCCAATGACCTATTCCTTTTAGGAACCTTTCTTACCTGGACTACGCCCAATATATGCCCTGATAGCAGGGCAAATGATGGTATGTGGGTTCCTATTCAACTATGGATTCCAAAGCTTATCGTACCAGCGTACCCTGATGATGATGGGAAACCATTTTTAAGAGCCCTTCAATTTCACAGAATCCACCCCAGGGAACAGGAATTTTTAAGGGGGCATTTAATGTTAGGCATGAGGGTGAGGGGATAACAAATCACCTAACGTGATATTTTCCCACCAATCAGCCATAAAGTTATGAAATAAGGAACTGCCCCAGCACCTATTAAACCAAAAACTTGGCCAATTTCCTGCCATAGGGAAAGGGCTGATGAAGGTAAATAAGAAACAGCCCCGTAAATAAAAATAACCATAACACCTGTCGCTATGAATATTTTTTGAAGGGCATAAATCAGCGGTTTTGATACAAAAAATGCCCCTTTTTTCCATAAAATAAGGGCCAAAAAAAGCATGTTAACCCAAGCAGCTGCCGCTGTAGACATAGCTAACCCTGTATGTTGCCAATACGGCATTAAGGCAAGATTTAAAATAAAATTAATACCTACACAAACAGCCGCTATTTGAACGGGTGTTTTGGTGTCTTGCTGGGCAAAAAAACTGGTTGAAAACACCTTAGAGCACACATACGCTGGCAACCCCACGGCAAAAGCCGCCAAAGCATAAGCCGTTTGGGTTACGTCATAAGGTGTAAACTGACCATGACCAAAAATTAGCTGAATTAAGGGGTTTGATAAAATAAACAATCCAACTGCTGCAGGAATTGTGAACTGCATGGCCAGGATTAAAGCACTATTTTGCGTTTTCATAGCTTCTTCTGGTTTATTTTGGCGCCATAATTTTGATAGGGGCGGCAATAAAACTGTTCCAATGCCAATACCAAAAATAGATAAAGGTAATTGATTCAAACGGTCTGCATAGTACAGGTAAGACATAGAACCCACCGGCAAAAATGATGCCAAAACCATATCAATCAGAATGTTGATTTGCATGACACCCGCCCCGATGGCGCCTGGAATCATTAAACGGAAAACTTTTTTAACTTTTTCATCCCGGTCAAACTTTGGAAAAACAAACAAGGCTACACCGTGCCGTTTACATGCCCACATCATCCAAATAAATTGAATAATACCTGCCAAAAAGACAGACCATGCTAAAGCATAACCGGGTGATAACTCACATTGTTTATAAAAAACAAGGGCTGCAATCATCACAATATTTAATAAAATAGGCGCCGATGCCGCCACAGCATAACGATTCAAAGAATTTAAAACCCCAGCACACAAAGCACACAAAGATATAAAGAAAATATAAGGAAATGTAATACGGGTGAAGTCTGTGGCTAATGTAAGCCGTTCCAACGTATTGGAAAAACCCGGTGCAATTAATGGCATAATCAAAGGCGTGAATAATTCCACAAAAATAACAAAGCCTAATAAAAATAAGGCCATATAGGTAAAAACACGTTGCGCTAAATTTTGCGCACTTGCCATACCTTCCGTAGCAAGAGTTCCGGCGAATTGCGGAACAAAAGCGGCATTAAACGCCCCTTCGGCAAAAAAACGGCGAAAAAAATTAGGAAATTTAAAAGCCACAATAAAAGCGTCAGCCACAAAACTGGCACCTAAAATATGGGACATGAAAATTTCACGCACCAGCCCCAAAACACGGCTTATGGCTGTATAGCCGCCGACAGTAATGCCATGACGCAATAAAGACATTTTAAACTATCGTTTTTTCAAATTCATCGATCAGGTGTTCAATCATGGAAATACCTTTAAACCAAAAGTCTGGTTTTTTGGCATCTAACCCAAACGGCGCCAGTAATTCAGGGTAACGTTGACTGCCGCCCGCTGATAGCAATTCAATATATTTTTCTTCAAAACCATCTGGGCTATTTTCGTAAACAGCATATAAAGAATTAACCAGGCAGTCGCCAAAAGCATAGGCGTACACGTAGTAAGGGGAATGAATAAAATGGGAAATATACGCCCAAAGTATGCCGATGGCATCATTCACATGCACGGCTGGCCCTAAAGCTTCCCGTTGCGTTTCAAGGAACAAAGAACATAAATCATCACAAGATAATTCTTTTTGCTGACGTAAATGATGAACCCGCTGTTCAAAATCATAAAAAGCAATTTGCCGAACGACTGTGTTTATCATGTCTTCGATTTTTGACGCCAACAACTGTTGTCGTGATGCAGGCGACGTTTCTTGTTTTAGCAAACTTCTAAACGTTAACATCTCCCCAAAAACGGAGGCTGTTTCAGCAATGGTCAAGGGGGTGTCAGCCTGTAAATACCCTTGTTTGGACGCTAGAACTTGGTGAATGCCATGCCCCAATTCATGAGCCAGGGTCATAACATCCCGCTGTTTTCCTAAATAATTCACTAATATGTAGGGGTGAATGGATGGAACGGCTGGGTGGGAAAAAGCCCCCGATGTTTTGCTATTTTGAACCGGCACATCGATCCATTTTTTTTCAAAAAATTGTTCGCCAATTTGTGCCATTTTGGGGCTGAACTGCTGATATGAACTCAATACAATGGCCTGGGCTTGCAACCATGAAATTTTTCGATCATCTGCAGAGGGAAGGGGAGCATTGCGATCCCAGTATTCAATGGCATTTTTCTGCAAAAGCTTTGCTTTTAAAGCATAATAACGGTGGGATAACTTAGGGTAAGATGCCTTAACGCTCGAAAACAAAGCATCTACAACTTCAGGCTCTACCTGGTTAGATAGATGCCTTTCTGTTGTAGAATGTGGATAGCGGCGCCATTTATCCTCAATATCTTTATCTTTGCTAAGCGTATTTGTTATCATGGTGAAAATGGAATTACGCTCTTTAAGGCCTGCAGCTAAAGCTAAAGCTGCCTTTTGGCGCTTCTCTGGGCTTATATGACTCATCAAATCTGTCACAGAAGAAATGTTTAATGTGTCGCCATCCACCTGAAAACGCAACGATGCAAGTGTTTCATCATACAAACGCACCCAAGCCCTTGATGATGTAACTGATTTTTCAAGAAACACTTTTTCCAAGTCTTGTGATAATTGATAAGGTCTAAAAAGCCTTGTTTGATCAATCCATGCCTTATATTTTTGCAAGTCTTTTGATTCAGCCAACATGGCATCCCAGGCTGCATCATCCAGCTGATTAACAGCTAATGGAAAAAAGATAAAATGCGTTGAAATTTGCGTGAGGGATTCCTGGATTTTTTGATGAAACTGCTGAGTTGATGGACTATCCACCTGTTTACTTAGCAACAACCCTGCGTACGATGATAAACGACCCATCGTTTCAGATATTTTTTCGTATAAGGCAATCGCTTCAAAAAAATCTTTTGCTAATGCGGCATTTTGACTCAACAACGGTTCATATTTTTTTTGAAAAGCCTCAGCCTGTGCCAAGCACCAGCGAATATCTTCATCTATTTTTGGCGAATCGTATGCTGTATATAAATCGCTTAAATCCCATTCTGGAAGTATTTCATGTGAAAGGCTGTTAGTCATATAGCGTATCCTTGCGATCATCGGGTTGTGGCTGCATTATACCGCAGTTAAAAATTTTTGAAACCCTTACAAAGGTTCATGATTATTTTCTGAATCTACACCTATAGCGTGTATTACCAAACTTTCCTTTGAATGCATAATATGAAAAACCACATTTTTCATAAAATTTAATAGACTCAGTATCTGTTTCTACGTGGATTTCTTTTTCAGGAAATCTGTTTTGCAAAAAAACAATCAATAAGCGGCCATAGCCATTATGTCGATAGTCTGGCAAAACAGCTAAATGGTGGATAGTAACTATTTCAAGCATTATTTCAACACCAGCGAATGCCACTAATTGATCCTGGGACTTTATAGAAAACAAGCAAAATCCTGGTTGAGTGTATTCTTTTAATGCATCTTTGACTTTCTGAGGTGTTGGTTTTCCAACGCAATAATAAAAAAGCTGAGGAAGGTCTGGGTCATTAGAGGGAGTTTCTTGAATATTCACTTTAAAAAAGCTTTTGATGAAAAAACAGAATTCAATGAAGTGATGTCAAAGCTAAAAAGTCAACTACAGGTTTTACTTTCCATAATATTGATTATACAAACTATGCAACCTTGCAGAAAACGCAATAATCCGCACAAAACCTACATAGTACGCATCCGATAGCTTAACGCTTCTGCTACGTGCACACGCTCCACTGTTTCACTGTCAGATAAATCGGCAATGGTTCGGGAAACCTTTAACAGTCGATGATACGACCTAGCTGATAACTTCATCTTGTCGATGGCTGACGCCAATAATTCTTGTCCATCTGGGCTTGGTATGGCACATAACTCAACTTGCTCTGGTGACAAACGCGAATTAATATTAGGCGCATCCGGAAATCTAAGCTCTTGACGTTTTCGGGCTGTTATAACACGTTCAAGAACTTGACCCGTCCCCTCCTCTATTTTTTCTGTCTGCATTAAATCAGAAGCTTTGACTTCGGATACAAAAATACTGAGATCAAAACGATCCAACAAAGGACCGGATAGCTTTGATTGATATTCAGAAGAACAACGATCTGCTTTATGGCATTGTCGTTGAACATCACCCCAATAACCACATCGGCATGGGTTCATGGCTGCAATTACTTGAATATCTGCTGGATATGTGGCGTGGTGATTGGCCCTTGCCACCACAATTTTACCTGTTTCCAATGGTTGCCGTAGCGATTCTAATGTGGCCCGTGCAAATTCAGGCAATTCATCCAAAAACAAAACACCTTTATGTGCTAAAGAGATTTCCCCAGGTTTACAACGGCTTCCACCCCCTACTAACGAAACAAGAGAAGACGAATGGTGTGGATCACGAAATGGTCGCTGATGAACAAGCCCATCATCAGGTATTAAACCAGCTAAACTATGGATCATAGTAACATCTAATGCTTCTTGCGGTGATAAAGGCGGTAAAATTCCTGGCAAACGTTGGGCTAGCATAGATTTTCCAGCCCCAGGTGGCCCCATCAACAAAATGTTATGTCCACCAGCAGCCGCTATTTCAAGGGCCCGTTTGGCCATACTTTGCCCCTTAATATCTTTCAAATCTAACTTATTTGCTTGCTCATTAGCCTTATGCAACAAAGGTTGTGGCGGCGCTAAACAGGTTTTTCCCTGAAAATGGTGAATCAACGTCAATAAATCAGGCGCAGCTAAAACTTGAATAGCCCCTGCCCAAGATGCCTCACGGCCGCAGACCTCTGGGCAAATAAATCCGCAATTTTGTTGGGCTGCATGCATGGCTGCCGGCAAAATACCGGTAACCTTTGATAAAGTTCCATCTAACCCCATTTCACCCATGGCATAAAAATTTTCAATCTCAATAGGGTCTAAAATCTTCATGGCTGCCAGAATGCCTAAAGCTACGGGTAAATCATAGTGAGATCCCTCTTTTTGAATATCTGCTGGGGACAAATTCACAGTAATGCGTAAAGGCGGCAAGCTTAACCCCAAATGGTGAAAGCTAGCCCGAATGCGTTCCCGCGATTCTGCTACTGCTTTATCTGCTAAACCTACAATGAAAAAATTGGGAAGACCCGGGGCAAAATGAACCTCTACCCCCACATGATTTGTGGTGATTCCCTGAAATGCAACGGTTGATACTTTAGAAACCACAATAGGCAGCAGATTAATGAACAACTACCTATAGGGTATGTATAAACTGTTTAAAAAAGGGTAAAAATTAAACGTACTTAACTGAATCGATAACGTAGGCTTTACTACCGTTGGGTGTAACAACCTCTACAGAATCTTTTTCTTTTTTCCCTATTAAAGCACGGGCCAAAGGCGATGTAATAGACAAAAGGCCCTTTCGGATATCAGCTTCGTCACTACCCACAATTTGATAGGTAGAAACTTCTTCCGTATCTTCATCATGTAACGTAACTGTTGCACCAAACTTGACATCGGTGCCTGATACTTTTGTCACATCAATAACTTCAGCACGACTTAAGCGATCCTCTAGCTCTGCCAAACGACCTTCTATGAAACTTTGACGTTCCTTAGCTGCATGATATTCGGCATTTTCAGATAAGTCGCCATGCTCACGGGCTGCTGCAATGGCTTTAATGACATCAGGGCGCTCAACGTTTTTTAAGTGAGTTACCTCTTCCAACAAAGCGTCATGCCCTTTGATTGTCATCGGTATTTTTTTATCCATATCATTCATTTTTTGTTTTAACTTTCCATTTTTTACAACGAAACCAGTAATACTGACAGATTTCCCTAACCTATAAGGTATTAGTTTATAAAACCAGAAAAATCAATTCAAGAGATTATTTTTGACAGATATTGCACTTATGAATCTAATAGACGCGCTTCATCGACCAGCATAACAGGAATCCCATTACGCACAGGGTAAGCAAGCTTTGCTGCATCGCTTATAAGCTCTTGCGTTTTTGAGTCATAGCGAAGATTTGTCTTTGTTAATGGACAAACCAACAGACCAACAAGACGCGGATGCATGCAATCGCCCTCACCCGTCACAAAAATTACTAGCCCTGACGTGCCTTAAAACGAGGATTTTGCTTGTTGATAACATACAAGCGCCCCTTGCGGCGTACAACTTTGCAAGCTTTATGACGGCTTTTTAATGTTTTTAATGAATTTGCTACTTTCATGCTTCACCTAAATATATAAAATCAAGGAAATACTACTGTTTTGAGGTACCTGATGTCAACGTATTTGTTTCTTAAATACGTTCATACCTTTAAATCATCTTTAATTATTATTCTGGGCAGCATCCATGCTTTGAACAAAGCGAACAAAATCCTGAACGTTGTTAAATTCTTTGTAAATACTGGCGAAACGTACATAAGCAACAGGGTCAAGATTAAAAAGTGCTTGCATTACCATTTCCCCAATTAACTTTGTCGTAATCTCTTGTTCGCCTGATGTTTCAAGTTGTCGCACAATACTGCTTACAACCCGCTCAACCCGATCAGGGTCTAAGGCCTGCTTATTCATAGATGTTACAATGGAATGAGTCAGCTTTTCCCGATCAAAAGGGACGCGATCCCCATTTTTTTTAACTACCCAAAAATCCCGCAGTTGAATTCTTTCAAAGGTTGTGAAGCGTGATCCACATGCCTCACAGTTTCGACGCCTTCGAATTGCTGCCTGGTCATCGGTTGTTCTGGAATCTTTAACAGATGTATCATGATGTCCGCAAAAGGGGCAACGCATAGTCTTGATCCTGATAAATTGGGAAACGTTTACATAAATCCAGCGCCTGCTGCCTTACCTGATGGATGGCGGCATCTAGATTGTTTTCTTTTAGGGCTTGTAAAATATCACCGATCATATGCCCAACTTGTTGAAATTCAGCAACGCCAAAACCACGGGATGTAGCAGCGGGTGTACCAAGGCGAATGCCTGAACTAACCGTTGGTGGAAGTGGGTCAAACGGAATGCTATTTTTGTTACAGGTTATGTGCGCCTTTTCTAAAGCATCACAAGCAGCGGCACCTGTGGTATTAAAAGGGGTAACATCAACAAGCATTAAATGGGAATCTGTTCCACCCGATACCAACAAACAGCCCCTATCAAGCAATACATCGCCTAATGCTTTTGCATTGTCTACAACCTGTTTAGCATACGCTTTAAAACTGGGTGTTAATGCTTCACCAAACGCGACAGCTTTAGCTGCAATAACATGCATCAAAGGGCCGCCTTGAATACCAGGAAAAACAGCTGAGTTTATTTTTTTAGCCATAGCTTCGTCGTTGGTTAAAATAATTCCACCGCGTGGCCCACGAAGAGTTTTATGCGTTGTGGAAGTAACCACATGCGCGTACGGCACAGGATTTGGGAAAACACCACCTGCCACAAGGCCAGCCACATGTGCCATATCAACCATTAAATAGGCCCCAACAGAATCAGCAATAGAGCGAAAACGCGCAAAATCAATAACACGTGCGTACGCAGACCCACCAGCAATAATAAGCTTTGGTTTATGTTCTTTGGCTAAGGCCTCAATTTCATCGTAATCAAATAATTGAGTGTCTTTATCAACGCCATAAGAAACAGCATGAAACCACTTTCCGGACAAAGTAACAGAAGCTCCATGAGTCAAATGGCCCCCACACGCCAGTGACGCCCCCATAATTGTATCACCCGGTGATAAAAGGGCTAACATAACAGCCTGATTGGCTTGGGAACCAGAATGGGGTTGTACGTTAGCAAACTGACAGTTAAATAGCTTTTTGAGGCGATCAATGGCAATTTCTTCAGCCACATCAACGGCTTCACAGCCTCCATAATAACGTCGCCCTGGGTAACCTTCTGCGTATTTATTAGTTAATACAGAACCTTGGGCTTCTAAAACAGCCTTTGAAACAACATTTTCTGATGCGATCAGTTCAATTTGCGTTTGTTGGCGTGTTAGTTCTGCCTCAATGGCTTTAAAAATAGCTGGGTCAGTTTGCTGAAGAAATGATGTCATAGGCACCCCCTAAAAAAATGGTGCCGCAAGAGGGAATCGAACCCTCGACCTCACCCTTACCAAGGGTGTGCTCTACCACTGAGCCACTGCGGCGAAAAAAGGGAAACTTGAACAAATATTCCATACTTTGGGTACGTGTTGCAAGTTCATAAGTTAACTTTCGTTACTGTTCTAACCCCAAATGAGGTTTGTATTCAATAAATGAAATTGTTCGTATTTTATTAAACTCCCGCAGGCCAACTTTTGCCAAACGTTCTTGCATTAGCCCTTCATGAACCTCTTCTTTGCTAGGCAATCTGACCGGCGGTGATTCTTTTGAACAAATCATAACAATGATAATACTTTTATCACCCTTCATAGGTGCAAAACATTTTCCAACAGGGGTTATGTGAATTAGTTTTTGCAGTTCATCAGGCAAATTAAGTAAGGGTGTTTTAGATGTAGACTCGCATTCATACCCCCATGATTTTGCCTTTGATTCTAGGTCATGACAGTTTTTTGATGCTTGAATTTCTTGAATGTGCCCCTGAATACGCTGAACATCACTTTCCTGCATACTTTCATCAAAAGGAATAGCCAAACGTTTAAAGCTAATTTGTGTTTGACCAAAAGCTGACGCACCTGGTTTTTTAATATCTTTTAAGAAAATAATTTTATAGCCATTGCTAATTCTAATAGGTCTTGAAAAAGAACCAATTTTTAACCCTTCTAAGGCAGAAACCAAAGGTGTATCTAATTGTTCCTTCGTCAGCCAGCCCATGTATCCGCCTTTTGAAGCCCCTTGGGAAAACTGTTGTGCTAAAACCCTAAAGTTAGCGCCTTTTTGCAGCTGATCATGGATGCGATTAATATCATTGAGAACACTTCTTTCCGAAGCTGGGTTGTCCACACGTAAAAATATTTCAAGCAACTCATACTGTTCTCGCTTATGCTTTTCTTTCACTTCCTCTAAAGCCTTAGCTTCGTCAGCTTCAGATATTTGAACCATTCCGCTTAGACCTTCGCGCACGGTCCTTTCCCAACCAATTTGAGCCTTCAAACGATGCTCTAACGTAGCTAAAGCAATACCATTACTACGAAACATCTGCTTAAGCTGATCCAAATTCATATTGTTTTCTTTGGCAATTCCTTCCATAGCTGCTTTAAGCTCTTGCTCGGACACCATAATTTTTTGCTCTTTAGCAACTTGCATTTGAATTTTTTCGTCAATCAGACTTTTACACACCTGTTCCTTAACAGATGCAATGTTTTGCGGCGTACTTTCCATTCCAGATGTTAATAAAATAAGCAAAGAACGGTCATGAATATCTTGTAGTGTAATAACGTCTTTATTCACGACAATGGCAATTGTTGCACCACCTGGTACAAGCCTGTTCACACGTTCAGACGTTACTTTTTTTTCCAAGTCAGCTTTTTCTTTTAATTTCTCATCTTTTTGGGCTTCTTCTTCCAAAAAACGTCGCGTTGCATCAGGATCAGGCCCCAGGGAAGCGGTAGCCATGTTTGATATAAAGAATCCAAATATCAAGGAAAGAAAGTAAAAATTCATGGGTTTTGAACAAAATATTTGTGGTTTCACGGTATTCTCTTTAAAGTCACAGAAGGATACGTACCATTGTTGAATTATGGGGCCCACTATAAGACCTATTGTTTTAAAATTCTAGAAAAAGATGAAGCTTCTATTCCGCTATATTTTCTTTAAATCTGTTCATGTTTCGATGGCGCTGCTAATCATCTTGATTGGCGCCATATGGTTAACACAATCATTGCGTTTTATTGAGGTTATTGTAAACCATAATGTTGACTTGAGCGGATATTTTTCTTTGATCGTCTATCTGATCCCTGACCTTGTGGCCCTTATGATACCTATTTGTTTGCTTGTTTCAGGTTTGCACGTTTTTTATAAAATGAAGTCAGACCATGAATTGCATGTGATGCGGGCTTTGGGCCTAAGCAATTTATATATTTCAAGCCCCTTTATTTTGCTAGGTATTCTTTTTACGTTTTTAGCCTATTGGATCAATATTTTCGTAATGCCCTATTCTTTCAAAAAATTTCGCGACCAGGAATACGCCATACGCAATCAATTTTCATCTGCCCTAATTCGTGAAGGAAGTTTTAATTTTTTAAAAGGTATGACCGTTTTCATCAAGGAACGTACAAATGATGGTCAACTAAAAGATATTTTCATATTCAAACCAGCGTCTCAAAAAGGTGAGCAGGAAAAAACCCTTACAATTTTGGCAAAATCAGGCTTTTTACAGAAAGTTAACGACCAATACGTTATGGTTCTTCAACATGGAACACGCCAAGAAAAAAACGTCAATTCAAACGAAATCAGTTTTTTTGCCTTTGAAGAATTTGTATATGACTTTTCAAAAGCACTTCAAAAACAAGAAGAACGTTCCGTAAAGCCTTATGAAAAATCATTAACGGAACTTTTTGACACATCTCATACCAATTATGATACCAAAACGTTGGGACGTATGCGCACCGAGGCACATCAACGGCTTATTACACCTTGGCTAGCTTTATTAGACATTCTCGTTGTATGCGCATTTATGTTACGCCAAAGCATGCAACGTAAGCGTGGTCGTGTTGTTATTGCAGCTGCAGCAACTACCAGTCTTGTTATGCACATATCTATTGTTGCGTTGTTAAATCTAAGCACAGAGCACCCAAAGCTACTTTACATCTTATACGGTACCCTCCCCCTACTTGCGCTTAGCCTTTTATTACTTCTTGAATGGAAACGCGTTGTACTTTGGTGGAATAAATCATGATCACATACGTTTTTTCAACTTTAAATCGCTATTTTTGCAAGCAGTTTTCTTTTTGGTTCTTAACCACGACATCTTTCATCATGATTGTGGTAAGCCTGTTTGAATTTATCGAACTTTTACGCCGCTCTATGGGGAAATTCGATGTGGGGGCAACATTACTGCTGGAAATGGTTATCTTAAAGATTCCCCATCATATACAAACGCTTTTACCATTCATTTTATTCTTTTCCGCTGTTCTAACTATTTGGCGACTTAACCAAACGCAGGAATTATTAGCTTGTCGAACCATGGGGACATCTTTATGGCAATTTATCGCAGGCTTATGTCTGGTTCCATTTTTAACTGGTTTTTTTTACTTAACAGTTTTAAACCCCATATCTGCCGCTATGACGGCCCGTCTTTACCAATTAGAGGAATCTGTATTTAAAAACACCATGGGAAGACTGTCTATTTTGGAAAATGGTTTGTGGTTCCGCGAATCTATCGACAGCAAAACAACCATTTTTCACAGCAAAGACTACCATATTCCATCCAACACATTTACAGATATCACCATTTATTTATTTGATGAACAAAATCAATACGCAGGGCGCGTTGATGCACCAGAAGCTTCCTTAGAAAACAATCAATGGGTTTTAAAAAACGCCGATTTTTGGAACCATCTGAATCAACTTAGCCATCACACAACTTTTCATGTGGAAACATCTTTAACAATCCGCAAGGTCAGGGAGGGTTATCTAGAGCCCAATCTTATTTCATTTTGGCAAACACCATTTTACATAAAACATTTGAAAGAAAATGGGCTATCGACAACCCGCTTCATTCTGTACTGGCATGGTCAATTGGCTAAAGTTGGTTTAATGCTTGCCATGGTACTATTAGCTGCAACATTTTCCATTCATCATGTTCGTTACCACAACATTGCCCGATTAATTTTATTCGGTGTTTTGGCTGGTTTTTTGATTCATTTTACAAACGATATTGTATACGCCCTCGGGCTTGCCCAAAAAATTCCAATCTTTCTGGCAGCTTGGCTGCCATCACTTGCAACAACCATGTTCAGTGTCAGCATATTGCTTCACTTAGAAGATGGGCGTTCATAAAAGTATGGAAAAAAATTTGTGTCATATTTTGTCACAAATAATTTATTGTTTTTACGAATAAGTACGAATAATACTTAAAATATTAGGATTATTTTCTTTATTTTGTAAAATTGTTGTCATCTGCCCTTAACAACCCCTTGGTTTCACTTAACCGACAAGCTACATTGGCCCGTGCTGTTAGCTGCGTTGGGGTGGGCGTTCATTCTGGTAAAACAACAAACTTAACGTTAAGGCCAGCCCCCTCTGGTTCGGGTTTTCTGTTTGTCAGGTCTGACATTGACGGCAATCAAAATAAAATTTCAGGTATTTACCACGCTGTAACCGATACACGTATGTGCACAACACTAACAAATGAACATGGCATTTCAATCAGTACTGTTGAACATGTTCTAGCAGCGTTGGCAGGTGCTGATATTTCAAATGCGATCATTGAAGTCGATGGCCCTGAGGTTCCTATTATGGACGGAAGCTCTGTTCTTTTTTCTCAAATGATTTTAGATGCTGGTATCGCCCCACAAGAAACAACAGTTCCTTGGATTCGAATTTTAAAAACTGTACGTGTTTCAGAAGGCAACGCCTGGGCGGAATATGTACCAAGCAACGAACGGATTATTTCCGTTGTTTTTGATGCTCACGGACGCCTTGAAAAACAGTCTTTTAACTTTCAATGGGATCAAGAAAGTTTTGAAGAAATTATATCCAGCGCACGCACTTTTGGTTTCTATGAAGATGCGGAAAAACTGTGGAATGCTGGGCTTGCTAAAGGGGCATCCCTTGAAAATACAGTTGTTATTCATGATAACAAAATTATGAACGAGGAAGGTCTGCGTTCTGATGACGAATTGGTTCGCCACAAAGTGTTAGATGCTGTTGGCGACTTAAGCCTGGCAGGGTATTACATATACGGAAAATTCCAAGGGTACAATTCAGGCCATGGCCTTAATAACAAGTTGTTGCGCGCCCTATTTTCCCAGCCTGATTGTTTTGAAATTGGCGTCTAACTAAAAGTAAATCACCTAAGATTCTAATTTTTCACATGCTTTTTCTATACTGTCGGACAGCGTCTTCATAAACTCGTCCCGATCAAGGCCTGGTTCAATAGGCTGCAGAAATTGCAAAGTAATTGTTCCGGGTTTTTTAAAAAAACTACGCCGCCCCCAAAAAACACCCGAATTCAGCGCCACAGGTATGACAGGAACATTTAAATTTTTGTACATAACACCAATACCCGGTTGATATTGGGTTTTTACACCAGGCCTGCCCCGTGTGCCCTCTGGAAATATTAAAATAGAATGATTTTCCTGGATGGATTTTTGGGATTGTTCAATTAACACCTTAAGGGCTTTTGTACCCGCTTGCCGATCAATGGAAATAGAATTTAGCTTTTTTAAATACCGACCGAACAAAGGAACGGATAACAATTCCTTTTTTAAAACAATCCGAAAATCAGGAAATATTTGCGAAAAAATGATAGTTTCCCAGGCAGATTGATGTTTACACGCCAAAATACAAGGGCTTTTTTGAAGAACCTCTTCCAAAATATTTTTGTCTTTAATTTCGTAACGTAAGCCCACAATAAATTTAAGGGCCCCCATAACAATGCCACCCCAAATGCGAAATAATTTTTTACAAAACCCAATAGGAAGCACAAGCATAAAGGGCATAAAAAAACCCAAATATAAAGGTGTAAACGTGTAAAAAAACGCATCAAAAATAAGAGAACGAATGGGCTGAATCATAAAATCACTTTTGAACAATTAAAAAGGCACAGCATAATAGCACTGCATTCTAATATTGCTTTATTTTCATGACAACTCCATTTATTTTTTCCGCAATGAAATTTTTAATTCCTCATTTTTCTCTAAAAATTGTCTTAAAATGTTCAGCACAATCCAAAATAACCGCTTCTCCTTCTTTGAATTTTTGCTCTTTATGACCTATGATACGACCCTCTACAGGAGCTACGCATCTATACATTACTTCTAAAAATTTTGCTTTACCTTTTTGCGGATCTACCGCACCTCTTGTACCCTCGTCAAAACCTAAAACGTCATTTGAAACCTTAAAATGGCACCAAGGTTTAACCCCTTCGCCACATATTCTTAACAGGTTCCTTTTGGTACGCTCCGATTCCCCTCCATAAATGCCCCTCTCAATTTCTAAGCGGTATGGATAACACTCAGGGGCACCACCCTTGTAAGAAATACACTCGTAACCTCCAGTAGCCATATTAGCCCTTCTGCGCTTTTCAATTTCTGCTGTCTCATCCCTATTTAAAGAATCTATACCAACCGAAAATAATTTTCCCCCAACAACCGTACCAAGACCTACCGCCAAATTCACAGGCCAATTACACCCACTATCGCACTTCTTAAGATCATCGGAGCTTACTGCCACATTTAGACAAGCTATAAACATCACTAAAGTTCTTAAAAATTTTTTCATTTTACCCCCTAAACATAAATTGCTAAAAATAAAAGCGGGTTCTTCCATATTTTTTATGACTTACTGCTAGCTTTTTCTTTTCGATAATCTAATTTTAATCACGTCATTAGCTCCTTCCATAAAATCGCCTACGTTTTTACCAAAAAATTTTCCATGTTCGGTACTGCAAAAGCCCCCAAGCCCAATACCAACAGCTGGCCACAAAACAAAAAATTTATCGTTAAATACTAATCCTGCACAAACTAAAGTAAGCGACGTAGGAATTGTATATGAACCAAAACGGCTTTTATTACTCGCATATCCACCCAAATGGCCTGTTACAGCCCCAACCCCAAACAAGCCCATATTACGCATATAACTTTTTACCGGCATCAAAGCTATTGCGCCTACTGTTGAACTTAAAAATGGTGCCGCTAGAGTGGAATTTTCAAACATAAAGTCGCCGACGATCTCTCCCCATTCATATGCATTGGAACGTCTTAGACTTACAGCAGGAGATTGCCCAACCGGCACCCCTGCCCTTCTTTCCTCACCTTCTAAACATAGACAGGAAGCACACCCTAATAGATACAAAAGAGCAATCCAACAAGAGCAGCTCATGACAAATCTCATTCATCAATTTCCCCTGCGTAAATGGATATAGGAAAAATAACACCATTAAAAGTTGAAAATAGATGTATTTTTCTCGCCAAAATGATTGATAAAAAGATCAAAAATGAAAAAGGCAAATGATAAAAAAATCAGTTTTAGCAAAGTTAAAAAATGGCATTATAATTGAGCTACTTTCTTTTCAAGCTATTTAATATTCTTATGACAATTCCATTCATTTGGTACCCTTCCCCCAATTTCAACGAACGCCCAGACAATACACTTATAGATACGATCGTTCTTCATTATACAGATATGGAAACATGCCAAGAGTCGTTAGCTCGGTTATGTGATCCAAACTACAAGGTCAGCTGTCATTATTTGGTAAATGATAATGGTGATATTTATCAATTGGTTAAAGATGAGCATCGTGCCTGGCATGCTGGCATCAGCCATTGGCAAGGGCGTGATAACGTCAATGATTTTTCCATAGGAATTGAATTACAAAACTTTGGGTATCAATACTTTATTGCAAAAAATGAATGGCAGCCATACACAACACAGCAAATTAATAACCTGTTGATTTTGTTGGATTTTTTAACACACCAACATAACATAGCACCCCGTAATATAATTGGTCATTCGGATGTTGCACCGGGTCGAAAAATTGACCCTGGGCCTCACTTTCCGTGGGATTTAGTTCATCAACATTTTGAAAAATTGTGATAAAAACAGGGTATTTTGTATCGATAAAATTAAAGGTAAATAAATTATTAAAAATTGCTAAAATTTAAAAAAATTTAATGTTATGAAGATATAAAATTTTTTGCTAGCATGTATTTAAGATAACCCAAAAAGGTTTTTTTTATTATGCGCGTACTGCTTATTGAAGACGATTCAGCCACTTGCGAAAACTTAAAAGCCATGCTGAAACCAGAAGGCTTTATTTGCGACACAACAGACTTAGGCGAAGATGGGCTGGAAATTGGTAAATTGTATGAATATGACTTAATTATTCTTGATCTGATGCTTCCAGATATTGATGGCTTTGAAGTCTTAAGACGTCTTCGAAACTCACAAGTTAAGACCCCTATTTTGGTTTTGTCAGGCCTCAGCGAAATAGAAGACAAGGTCAAGGGACTTGGTTTTGGTGCAGACGACTATTTGACAAAGCCCTTTAGCAAAATGGAGCTTTTGGCACGCGCCCACGCCATTGTCCGCCGATCACGGGGTCATTCTGATTCTTTGATCAAAACAGGGCGGCTAACGGTAAACCTTCAAAACAGAACGGCATCCGTTGATAATATAACTTTGAATTTAACAGGCAAAGAATATTCCATTCTAGAGCTATTGTCCTTACGCAAAGGGACGACACTTACAAAAGAAATGTTTTTAAATCATCTTTATGGTGGCATGGATGAGCCTGAGCTTAAAATTATTGACGTCTTTATTTGCAAATTGCGCCGTAAATTGGCAGAAGCTTTGGGGACAGATGATTACATTGAAACAGTTTGGGGGCGTGGCTATGTGCTACGTGATCCAACGCTGAATCAGACAACAGTCACAAAAACAATTCCAACAACTACGGCAACACTTGCGGCAACTCAAACACAAGCTGATGCCGCGATGCGGGAGATTTTTGCAAAATAAAAGCGAGAAGTTGGTTAGGGATTGCACCATTTTGACCATTGTGCTATCAAAAGGCTGAGACTGGTCACATAGCTCAGCGGTAGAGCACTACGTTGACATCGTAGGGGTCACAGGTTCAATCCCTGTTGTGACCACCATTTTCGCGTCATTGGTATTTTAAAGAGAATTTTAGAAAAGGCAAAGCTTGTATGACGCTTTCCCAGATTCCCATTTTTGTAGATCGTATAAAACAACTTCAGGATTTTCTTCATACCTCAGAAGCAAATGCCATCATTATCCCTCAAGCAGATCGTTTCCAAGCTGAATACCCCCCCCTATGTGATGAACGCCTTGCCTGGCTTACAGGGTTTACCGGCAGTAACGGTATTGCCATTGTTACCAAATATCAAGTTTGCCTATTAACAGATGGTCGTTATATCCTTCAAGCTGGTGAAGAAACAGAAAACACAGGCATTGAAGTCCAAAACCTAAATAATCTGGGTAATGTCATCAAGAACACACTTCAAAAAGATTATATTGTTCTGTTTGACCCCTGGTTGCATACGCCCCATAGTTTAAAAATTTGGTTTGATTTAAGCGAAGAAATTGGTTTTCACCTCAGACATTTAGCAGAAAACCCCATTGACCTATTTTGGAAAAATAAGCCACCCAAACCCCAGGGCAAAATTTGGCCCCATGCAATTGAATGGGCTGGGGAAGATGCTATTGATAAGCAGGAAAAGGTTTGTGATTTTCTAAAAGAAAAAAAATTTGATGCCCTCTTTTTAAGGTCACCTGAATGTACTGCTTGGCTTTTAAATATTCGCGGCTCTGACGGGCGCTTTACCCCAACGGCACAAATGTTTTCATTTATTCAAAAAGATGGAACCATCTATGTTTACACAGATTTGAATAAATTAAATGATACCGTTCGCCAACATTGTGGTTCCCATGTTTTTTGGTTTGAAGAAGAACAATTGCTGGAAGGGCTATCTCTACTGGCAGAAAAAAGTGTGCTTGTTGATAAACAATATATCCCTCAAAAAGTAATCCATAGACTTTCAGAAGTGAATGCAAAAATTCATTTGGGTCAAGACCCCTGTATTCCTTTTAAAGCCATTAAAAACACCACCGAAGTAACGGGCGCCTATGCCTGCCATAAACGAGATGCTATTGCGTTAATTCACTTCCTAAACTGGCTAGAAGATTCAATAGCCAGACAAGAACCCATTACTGAACTGCAAGCCGCCCAACAGCTGTTGGTTTTTAGAAAGCAGCAAGAATATTTTTTCAGTCAAAGTTTTGCCCCCATTTCAAGTTCAGGGCCCCATGGCGCCGTAGTTCACTATACACCCTCCATTGAAACAGACCGCATTATAGACAAAGATGGCCTGTATTTAATTGATTCTGGCGGACAGTACTTTGATGGTACAACCGATGTCACCCGTACGATTTGTTTCACAACACCAACCGATGAACAAAAGGATCGCTTCACCCGTGTTCTAAAAGGGCATATTGCTATTGCAACGGCTTTATTCCCAGATGGAACCGTAGGCCACGCCTTAGACACCCTAGCCCGTCAGTTTTTATGGAAAGCAGGCGTTGACTATGAGCACGGCACAGGGCACGGTGTTGGCAGTTTTTTGGGTGTTCACGAAGGTCCACAAAATATTGGCAAATCAATAAGTACAGCGCCTTTAAAACCCGGAATGATTTTATCCAATGAACCAGGCTATTATAAGGCCGGCGAATATGGCATTCGGATAGAAAGCTTGGTTGTTGTTGTTAAAAAAATAGATGAACCCAATCGTCAGTTTTTTGGGTTTGACACGCTAACCCTTGTTCCTATTGACCGCAAGTTGATTGACGCAACACTGCTCACAGACGAAGACATAGCCTGGATCGATGGCTATCATCACCGTATTTGGAAAACGTTATCTCCCTTATTAAGTGGTCATACCTTCGATTGGCTTCAAAAGGAAACACAACCATTGATCAGGTAATGTTACCCAAGTATGTTTGAAGCGTGGCGATCCAGCTGTTTTTATCTGGTTTTAAAAAAGCCCTAAACACAATACTGGGGTTTAGGGCTGATAAAAGATCAGAAAGTTTAGATACTACTTTTAATGTTCTCCGTAATAATACTGCTCACTTTCAGTCTCATCTGTTTCTCTCCAATCATCTACTAATGGAAGACCTGACGCAGGCCATGTACTAAATGGGCCTGTTGGAAAATAGGTGATGACTTGTTCATCTAAAGCATAAACATGGCAATCACTCCATTTCTCTTTTGTAATCGTAACCGTCTTGAATCCTCTTTGCTTTTCTTCGGTCCATCGTTCTTTTACGTCATGTGTATCAGTTAAATGCCTTCCGCGTTTTTTTGTTGCAACTTCTTCCGCGCCAGCTAATCCACTCAATCGGATTGTTACATCATTAAGGGCAAGTTTCCATTGGTCTGGTTGAGTAACAACAGAACCGTCAACAGTTTGGAAAAAATCCAAGCAAGCCGCCTGATCATAAACATTCCGCATCAAAGTTTGGACACCCAGAATGCTTAAAAAGCCACCCAAATCTGCCGTAAAGTTTTCTGGCCTATCCATGCGAATGCTATTCAATTGCTCGACAAAAGTGGCAAAATCAGCTTTTAAAGCACGGCCAGGCTTAGCATGACCTGTTATGTAACCTTCACAAATACGGTTTATTTCTGTTCCAATTGAATCATGAACATATTGACTTATTTGCGCGTTCGCCCTAAGCCCCAATCCACTCAATAAAGCCTTTGCACCTGACCCCACAGTAAATGATACGGCAGGGTTTTCCATATAACTACAGGATGCAATGGCTGCTTGAATCGGTTCACGGTAAGCGTCGTCATAGGGCCCAACAGCCGTGGGAAAAGGAAGGCATGAAACACGGCCAGGATTGGATGCAAAAAACTCTAAAAGATCACGCACTCCTGGTATCCCTAGATTATTATTTCCTTTTGAACCTTCTTCAAGCAAATCGCTAAATAGTGCTGAAGGCTCAACATCCCTTTGCTTTGTAATCACTAACGACAAAGCACTTTTTAACCGATCTTTATCTGCAAACGTGCTATAAACACGATTGATCATTTGCAAAAAAGACCCCCCTCGGGTTGTAATACTTTCTTCTGATGCCACCAAAATAATCCGCACTTTAGATAGTTCTTGGAAAATTTCACGGATGGAAAATGCATGGGTAATTTCATCATCTTCCAATGGATCACCAAAACCGGGACAATCCCAATAAGTTATGCCAGTTTCTTTATCATGATAACAGCATGGCATTCTAGTTCCAGTGCTCATACCATGGCTAATATGAAAACCTGGTAAAGGAGTTTCTGTATCTAAAACTTTTTTGCCCATTGTAGCACTTCCCACTGTTAAGGGTCTTTTAGCCAAATAAGTAATTAGGGTGCTTTTACCACTTCCTATTGCTCCAATCACAACAACAGATTCCAAGCTACCTGCTGCTTCTTTAGCTTGTCGCACAGTAGAAGCGACTCTCATGATCTTATGCTGCAATTCACTTGGATCAACGCCCGAGCCATCTGCCCCAGCCACGGGTAAAACACAATTTAAGTAAACGCAAAAACATGTTAATAAACACAACTTAGACAGCTTAATTTTTTTAAACATTTTTCTTCTCCCTCAACACAGTCTAACAAGCAGGCGCATTGTACCACTAATTGCCCAATAAGTTAAGTTGGAAGGAGTTTAATCATTCCCGTAATATAAAACAGCAGATTCCCCCCTCGTTCTTTCTTTAAAAAGTCTGTATGATCCAAAAAAAATGACAAACGGTTTAGTCAACGTGGAAAAATTATTCTTGGTCGATGGGTCTGGCTTTATTTTTCGGGCTTTTCATGCCCTGCCGCCGCTTTCAAATCCAAAGGGTATTCCAGTGGGTGCCGTATACGGTTTTTGCAATATGTTGCTTAAAACCATCGACCAAGCCAAAGGCCACAAACTTCTGATTATTTTTGATGCGGGTCGCCAAACATTTCGTAACGATATTTACCCAGATTACAAAGCACACAGGCCACCACCACCACCTGAATTGATTCCTCAATTTGGCTTAGTCAGGGAAGCGTGCGCCGCGTTTGGCGTTCCCTGTGTGGAACTAGCGGGGTTTGAGGCCGATGATTTAATAGCATCCTATGCCCAAAAAGCTACAGAAGAAAATATAGAAGTGGTCATTATTTCATCAGACAAAGATTTGATGCAGCTGATCAATCCCCACGTTCATATGTATGACCCTTTAAAAAGCAAACAAATTGGCCCTGACCAGGTAGTTGAAAAATTCGGTGTGCCGCCACACCAAGTTATTGATGTACAGGCCTTGGCTGGTGATTCAACGGATAATGTTCCAGGTGTTCCGGGCATTGGTGTTAAAACAGCGGCAGAGCTTATTAAAGAATATGGTAATTTGGAATCACTTTTAAGCTACGCCCACACCATTAAGCAACCTAAACGCCGGGAAGCTTTGGTAAGTCATGCTGACAATGCGCGCATTTCAAAAAAGTTAGTCACCTTAGTCTCAGACGCCCCCCTTCCCTTATCTTTGAATGATTTAAGCTTCAGCACACTATATCCAAAAACTTTAGAATCCTTCTTAGTGGAACATGGTTTTAATGCTTTGCGTAATCGTTTAATTCAAAATGAAAAACCAGCCCAAAAACCTACCACATATAGCACTATTCAAAAAACCGAAGACCTTGAAAAATGGATTCAAAAAGCAACACAAAAAGGTATTGTGGGGTTTGATACGGAAACCACATCCCTGTCCACACGCCTTGCAAAACTTGTGGGGTTTTCCTTTGCCATTCCAGATGAAGGGGCGTGCTACGTGCCCATTCACCATCAAACAACAGAAAGCCAAATTTCGGAACAAGATGCCCTGAATCTTTTACGTCCCCTTTTGGCTGACCCATCTGTTTTAAAAGTTGGTCATAACTTAAAATACGACATGGGTGTTTTAGAAAAATATAATGCCTCCATCGTTAGTTATGATGACACGATGTTAATGTCATATTGTTTAGATGCAGGGAAACACGGTCATAGCCTAGATGAACTGGCTAAACGCCACTTAGACCGCACAACCATTTCCTATAGTCAGGTCACAGGAACTGGTAAAAATCAAAAAACCTTTGACGCTGTTCCCCTGAATGAAGCCACAAACTATGCGGCAGAAGATGCAGAAATTACCTTAGCTTTGCACGGCATTTTAAAACCCCGCCTTCAAACAGAAGGCCAAACATCCGTTTATGAACGTATTGAACGGCCTTTGGTTCCCGTTATTGTCGCCATGGAACAAACGGGTATTCAGTTAGACACCCATCTTTTAGAAACCTATGGTCAAGATTTTGACCAACGGCTTCAGGTATTAGAGCAAGAGATTCATATATTAGCCGGTGAAACATTTAACGTGGCCTCCCCTAAACAACTGGGCGAAATTTTGTTTGATAAAATGTCTTTACCGGGGGGGAAAAAGGGGAAAACAGGCGCCTATGGAACAGATGTGGATGTTCTGGAATCTTTAAAAATTCAAGGCCATGCCATTGCTGATAAAGTGTTAGAGTGGCGCGGGCTTGCCAAGCTGAAATCAACCTATGTAGACGCTTTATTAACAGCATGTGACCCACACACCCATCGTGTTTATACTTCCTATTCCATGGTGGGGGCTGCAACCGGCAGGTTGTCATCGTCTGACCCCAACCTACAAAACATTCCCATCAAAACAGAAGATGGACGAAAAATTCGAAAATGTTTTATCGCAGCCCCTGGGTACTGCCTTGTATCGTTAGACTATTCACAAATCGAATTGCGCTTTTTAGCCCATATGGCGGGTGTTCAGTCATTAATTGATGCCTTTAAAGCCCATGAAGATATTCATAAAAAAACGGCTTCAGAAATTTTTGGCGTGCCCCTTGATCAGGTAGATAAAGAGCTACGCCGCAAGGCAAAAACCATTAACTTTGGTATTATTTATGGTATTAGTGCCTTTGGATTGGGGCAGCAATTGGGTATTCCAACAGGTGACGCGAACCAAATTATTCAAACGTATTTGGCCCAATATCCAGAAATTCAAAATTATATGAATAAATGTATTCATCACGCCCGCGATACAGGGTATGTAGAAACATTATTTGGACGTCGTTGCTATGTGCCAACCATTCATGACCGCAATCCAAACCTTCGCCAATTTGCTGAACGGCAGGCTATTAATGCCCCCCTTCAGGGAAGCAATGCCGACACCATCAAAATTGCTATGCGTAAAATTTACAATTTATTGAATACACAAGAATTTAAAAATACCCGCATGCTGCTTCAGGTCCACGATGAATTATTGTTCGAAATACCCATAGGTGAAGAAAGCAAAACCATTACAGCATTGAAAAACATTATGGAAAACGCCGCCACCTTAAGTGTGCCACTGGTTGTGGACAGCGGTTCTGGCAAAAACTGGGATGAGGCTCACAGTTAGTTCAATGTGATGTAATCAATGTGATGTAATCAATGTGTAATGGTTACTATCAACTTTACTACCAACCCAAACGTTGACGAATTTCGGCTTTCTTTCCCATAGGAACAAGATGGCCAAAATTTTGATCTTCTCCAAAGTCATAGTATGCATACAAAACACCTGGATTATTCGGAAATAAGTTCAAGCCACTTTCCAAATTTGGAATAATATCGTCATACCTTCTCTCTAACATGTGTGCTCTATGCATTCTTAAACAACTCTGAACTTTACTTTGCTCTTGGGAACAAGCATCATTCATCAACATTTGATTGACAAAAATAACATCCACATAAGAAACATCACGCAAGTGGCTATCGAATACGTTAGAAAGCCCCTCTAAAACACCCAATCGCACAGCATTATCGCTTTGGCCATACTCTTCCAGTATTTGTCTGCCTACCTTAAGTGCTGAAACTAATCTCACATGATCCTGTGCAGTCCATAAATAAAATAGATTTTGCAAGATACCTTTTCTTTTTTCAGGGTCTCTTTTATTAAGCTCTAATAATTGCTCATAATAACCAGCAGCTTTGTCTGTATCCTTGAGATCATAGCGATAAATATACGCCAGAGTATTTAATGGCTCTTCCTCAGACCATTTTTCAGCCAAAGCCCTTTCCCAAATTCTAACGGCACGCTTTACATCTTTAACTCCGGGGTCACCAGAAGTTAGTAAACGTGCTAACTTTACTAACATTAAATTGCGAGGACCTTTTTCTTTGGTTTTCCTAATCTGAGCCTCCACTAAACTCAAAGCTTTTCTGTGGTCCTTGACCCCCATAAGACCGTACTGATAAATATGTTGTAAGTTATTAAGTAGCTGGTCTCTCACATCTTCTGAGAAGTCTGGCATATCAAAGAATCTATTAATTAGTTCGATAGCTTGTTCATGATTTGCAACAACATGGCCAAAAGTTTTTAAGTTAGAAAGATTTTGGACTGCTCTTTCAAAGTTTCCTTTTTGCACCTTATTTAAAGCCCCATCCATGGTAACCATTCTATCTATAATTTGGCGATAAATAGCTTCTGCCTCTACTTCATCTACCCTATCATGTGCACCATAGTGAAGAAGATAAGCCATTGCCAACTGAACTCCTTCAACTGTAGCACCTAGCCTTTCAAGTACACTGGCATCACCTAATAAATCTCGCAAAATCCGCAGCGCCTCAGAAGGTTGGTAAAAAGGATATTCTCTGCATTGATAGAAATTAGAAAGGGTAATTTTTGCCACGGTTCTGGTAACATCATCTGGAGAGGACAAAAAACCTTTTAAAAAAGCCTCCTTAGCAGCCACAACCTCTACATCTAGGCTACCTGTTTTTGAGAATTCATTCAAATCAGACAAAACACTTAATGCCCCCTCTTGATCAATTGCAGAATTAAGTGCCTGAAGGCTATACATGAAAAACTCTTCCCACAATCCCTCTTGCTTAGCTGCGCCAGCCAAACTGGATAAGGCCAGAAATTTAACAAATCCATTTTCGGAATCGCACGCTTCAGAAAGAAGGAGCTGCGTTTTTGACAAAAGCCCTGTCTTGCTTCCCTTCAATTCCGGCCATTCTTCAAGAAAATCCACATTAATAATGGCTGCTGCTTGTCTAACAATTGGGTTTCCATCGGCAATTAGCCTTTCAACGGCAGATGAATTTCGTCTTAAAAAGACCCTTACCTTTTCCTGCGCACCCTTAATAACCTGTAATTTTTCGATGCAAGCAACAACAAACCCCCATTGAATAATGCCTTTTACTTTTTTGCTTGCGTCCTCAGAACCCATTAAAAGCACGGTTCCATCAAGAAGAAAATCTAGATATAAAGGATTTTTGGAACCTAAACGAAAGACACGGTCCATATATGTTTTTGTGACTTCAACTAGCTCTTTAACGTCAATATCAGCATGGGATGAACTAACTTTAAGTCTAATAGCTTCATCATGTTCTTTCTCCTCCTCCATAGAAAACACTTGGTGACAAGCTGTAGAGCATAAAAACACTAATGCCAAAGAAGATGAATATAGAAAATTATTTTGTTTCATGAACGTTACCCTTTTTAGTTTATTTTACAATGACTATAAACGAAAAATATTAACAAAAAAATTTTTTACGTATTTTTTTGTAACTTTAATAAAATATTTTGTAAGAAGAGTTCTATTTACCCTTTGATTGGGCTTGCCATAACCGTGCGTATATCCCTTTGTGCGCCAAAAGATCTGCATGGGTTCCATGCTCAACAACCTTGCCATGACTCAGCACATAAATCATGTCTGCATCCACAACCGTAGACAAACGATGGGCTACCATAACAGTTGTGCGCCCCTTCATCAGGGTTTTAAGGGCCTCTTGAACTTGCCGTTCTGAATCGGTATCTAAGGCTGATGTGGCTTCATCTAACAGTAAAATCTTTGGGTTTTTCAACATAGCACGGGCTATGGCAATGCGTTGACGTTGACCACCTGACAGTTTAACGCCGTTTTCACCCACAAATGTATCGTACCCTTTTGGCAACTGACTGATAAAATCATGGGCAGCTGCACATTTTGCGGCTTCCTCTATTAAGCTGTCTTCAACCTCTTCTGCTCCGTAAGCAATATTGTCACGAATGGACATATCAAAAAGGGAAATTTCCTGGCTCACCAAACCAATATGATGACGCAAATTTTGCAACGAAAAGTCTTGAATATTCACACCATCTATAGAGATAGCACCAGAGGTAACATCATAAAACCGGGGAATTAGGTTGATAAAGGTCGATTTGCCAGCACCGCTTGAACCAACCAAGGCTATTGTCTGGGCCCTTTCAATACTCAGCGATACATTTTTAAGGGCATAGGTTCCATCTGGGTATTTAAAGCTGACTTGGTCAAAATCTATTTTTCCTTGAGCGATTGAAATAGGTTTTAGTTCGTCTGGGCTTGTGATAGTTGGGCTGATATCAAGCAATTGAAACACACGACTGGCGGCAGCTAAGCCTTCTTGTATATTGGAATTCAAATTGCTAAGCCGCTTCATAGGTTCGTACACCAATAACATGGCAGCAATAAATGAAATAAAGTCACCGGTTGTACGGGTATGGTTCATAACCTGATACCCCCCATAGGCAATAACCACAATAATGGCAAGACCACCTAAACTTTCAATAATTGGGTGGGCGGCTGAACGAACACGGGCGGTTTTGTAAATAAGTTTGAAAATATCTTTAATTTTTCTTTCTGCGCGTTTAGATTCAAATTCTTCCATACCGTAAGCTTTAACAACACGAATACCTTGGAAAATTTGGGTCAGCTGTGTTGTGAATTCCCCCAAAACTTCCTGTGTGTTGTAGGTTACTTTGCGCATGCGGCGCCCAAGTTTCGCAATAGGTAAAATGGCAACTGGAAAAATAAAAAATGCTGCGGCTGCTAATGTAAAATCCCTGTAAAACATAACGCCAACTAAAAAAACTAGCGTTAACGAATCTTTTCCAAGCCCAATGATCGTGTTTGACATAGACGTACGCATCATATTCACGTCGTTTGTGAATCTGGATAATAAATCTCCACTATTTGTACTGTGGAAAAAAGCCAAATCGGCATGCATTAAGTGACGAAACAAACGATTTTGAATATCTGAAATTATTTTTTGACCCACATAGGTCATAACAACCGATTCACCGTAAGAAGATGCACCCTTTAAAACAAAGGCCCCCAAGACGGCCCCACAGAAAGTTGCCAATAAAACGGGGTCAGCTTTTGTAAACACATCATCAAATACAGGCTTTAGTAGATATGGCAATGCAGCTGTAGACGCAGCTGCAATGACCATAAAAAAACACGCAACGCCAAATAATTTCATGTACGGCTTAACATGTTCCTTTAATAAACGGCCAGCAAGATCCTTGGATGATCTTTTTGTTGTCACGTACTCAAATTTAAAAGACATTATTCAGTTAAAGCTTTTTTGACTTGTTTTGTATCCACAGGGTCTATAGAAAAATGCTGCAACATATGCATCAAGGTCATACCCTCTAAAGACGAAATAGAAATAATTTCTTCTTTCTGTGCTTCCGTTAGGTTGGGTTCTGTTACAATAATTTGCCGTGGAATAATACCATCTTTACTTAGCTTTTTAAGTGCCTTAGATATGGTTGGAATTGTTCCTAAAATGGGCACACCATGAATACGACGGCCCACATCATCAGGGTCGGTTGTGATTAAAGCAACCGGATTATAAGGAAGATCAGGGTTGCCTTGAACCTCACGAATAAATGTATCTGTTTCATCACCATTACCAATGACAATAACAGGAATTGCGCCCGAATCAGCAGCCCGACGCTTTTGCTGTACATGCCTTTCATGGGCCGCACGATAAATAAAGCGGGGTAACCCTAACAAAACAACCAAAACCAATGTATTAATCAACGGAATCGACCGAGGTAACGATTCCTGTTGGGCCATCAGCAGCATTAAAGGAAAGAAAATAATGTTAGCCAATACGCCTGCTAAAGCCAAAGGCACCATGTCTTCCATGGAAATATAACGCCAAATAGCCTTATGGGTTTGCATCCACATTAAAATACTTGTGGTTACAAGGGAAAAAACGAACATATTTTTGAGCATATATTCTGGTGAATATTCCAAAAATTCTTCGCCAATCCGTAAGTAAATAGCAATAAATAATGAAAGAAAAGCCAGTAAACTATCAAAAATCAACACAGCCTGCGGCATAATCGCGTGATGCGGCAAAGCTTGCTCAATATAGCCCCTTAGGCGATCAAAGGACTTTTTAATAAAAATACGGGCTTCGTTAATTTTATCTTTCATAAATCATGCCTTTTACTTTTATGTATCCAAAAAGCTTCTTAGTTTTCTAGATCGACTTGGGTGTTTCAGCTTACGTAAAGCCTTTGCTTCAATCTGACGAATACGCTCACGGGTCACGGCAAACTGCTGCCCGACTTCTTCCAATGTATGATCTGTATTCATACCAATACCAAAGCGCATGCGTAAAACGCGTTCTTCCCTAGGTGTAAGGCTTGCCAATACACGTGTGGTGGTTTCCCTTAAATTGGAATGAATTGCAGCATCCACTGGCAACACAGCATTTTTATCCTCAATAAAATCACCTAAGTGGCTATCTTCCTCATCACCAATAGGTGTTTCAAGACTGATCGGTTCTTTGGCAATTTTCATGACTTTGCGAACTTTATCCAAAGGCAACATTAACTTTTCAGATAGTTCTTCAGGTGTGGGTTCACGGCCAATTTCATGCATAATTTGGCGTGATGTACGCACCAACTTATTAATGGTTTCAATCATATGCACAGGAATTCGAATAGTACGTGCTTGGTCGGCAATAGAACGGGTAATAGCCTGGCGAATCCACCATGTTGCATACGTTGAAAACTTATACCCACGTCGATATTCGAATTTATCAACAGCTTTCATCAACCCAATATTACCTTCTTGAATCAAATCCAAAAACTGAAGTCCACGGTTTGTATATTTCTTCGCAATGGAAATAACCAAACGCAGGTTTGCTTCAATCATTTCTTTTTTAGCACGTGATGATTCCCGTTCCCCTTTTTGAATGACGGTAATAATACGACGAAACTCTGAAAATGGAAGGTGAACACGGCCTTCAATATTTTTAACTGTTTCCAAAAGCTTTTGAATGTCTTGTGAACCTTGATCCAAAAACGCTGCCCAGCCTTTTTTATCAGCCAGCTTTTGAATTTTTTCAAACCAAGTTTCATTAAAACTTTGATTAATAAAATTTTCCAAGAATTGATCACGCTTGACGTGACATTTATCAGCAAGACTAGCTAGGTTTCTTTCTATAGATGCCACCAGGCGGTTGCATTCATTGTGTTCATGAATTAAATCTTCAACACGGTACATGTTTAATTTCAATTCATCAAAATTTTCAATCAACTTTACTTTTAGGGCTTGGTATTTTTCGTCTTCAGCAACCAAAGCACCGGTTTTTTCCAAAAGCTTTTTTTGATGCTTTGATAAATCATTGTATAAAGCTTGATGGTTTTGAAGAAGGTTTATTAATTTGCCGCGATTGGCATCCTCCACCTCTGGTACAGCATCACCTGCATCTGACTCTTCCAAGTCATCAACCAGGTCATCCTCTACCTCTGTTTCTTTTTCTAAATCTTCTTCACTGATACTGGTATCAACTGTTATCAGCTCACGAATTTGAATGCGACCCTGTTCTAGCAAGTGAAGCCAATCACTTAGAATTTCAGATGTCAAAGGGCTTTCACATAATCCACCCACCATTGTTTCACGGCCAGCTTCAATACGCTTGGCAATAGCGATTTCACCCTCACGTGATAAAAGCTCCACATTTCCCATTTCACGCAAATACATACGTACGGGGTCATCTGTACGTCCAGAAACGTCCTCCTCCCCTTCTTCGGCAGCTTCTTCAAAACTGAAATCATCGATGGTTAGGTTTGATGTTAAATCGCCTGATAAGGCGCCCTCTTCCACTTCATCACTGTCAACAATGCTGATTCCCATATCAGCAATCATGGTCATTGTTTCATCAATTTGTTCTGATGACAGCTGGCTTTGAGGCAAAGCTTCATTCAGTTCGTCGTAAGTGACATACCCTTTTTCTTTGCCACGCGCCAATAAACGCTTTAAGGCAGGATTTGCCTTACTTAGCTCCATCAAAGGAATATCCATCTCACCTTCAAAAACGGGTTCTTCAACCTTTTTCATTGCTTTACCTGCCATTTAAAAATTTGCTCCTTATTACGTACCAAAAAAGTGTCACTCTCTACTGGGTTAGCGTCCTGTTTTTTAAAGTCTTAAGCCTTTGCCATAAATCTTTATCCAAGGATGTTTTAATCGTGTCGACCAAAGTTTTTGAATCTTGCCTGATTTGTCTTTGAACAATATGACGATTCCAGATATGATTCCATCCCTCTAAAACATCTGCCTCCGCAGCCCCTTCCTTTAAAAAAGGGGCATGAACAAGTAAAGAACGATCAAAAATACTATTCAATACCGGTCCAAAACCTTCTTCCACTAAAGCTTTCTCAAGTGTATCTTGTTCTTGCGTCATATCATAATGATTCAAAAAACTTTGAATTTTTGCAAATTCATCATCTTCAAAACGAATTTGAAAAAACTGCTCAAAAACCTCTATTAATAATTTGGGGTGTCTTATGATAATTGCCAATAATATTTTTTGCCAGAGGGTATTTTTTTTTACAACTAATGGGGTAACATCAAGGGGCTTTTGTTTTGACGCGTCGTGCAATTTGAAAAAAGCTTGACTGAAACGCCTGAGTAAATCCTGTTGGTAAAAATTTCGCACCGTCTGATTTTGAATTAAGGCCGCTTGGTCTGAAAGTGTTTTCTTAAAAAATGCTTTTTTTTCAGGGCTCAATGCATTTAGAGGTTCAAAATCTTTTTTAGTATGTTCCCATACAACCGCTGAAAGTGGTATGGGGGTTTTAAATAAATCGTTCAAAAAATCCTTCTTTTTCTGACGCAATAAACTGTCAGGATCCTCGCCCGCGGGAAGAGGTACAAAACAAAGGGTCTTTTCTTCTGTAATATGTGGCAATGCCCGTTCCGCAGCACGCCACATAGCTTTTTGACCCGCTAAATCACCATCAAAACACACAATAGGGTTTTGACACCGACGCCACATTAGTTCCATTTGTTGAATCGTCAAAGCTGTACCCAGGGGCGCCACAGCACCTTGAAATCCGGCCTGATACAATGCAATCACATCGCAATACCCCTCTGCCACAACAAAGGGAAGATCAGGGCGAACGTATTTTTTAGCATGATGATAGTTATACAAAAGTGTTCCTTTGTGGAACAGAACACTTTCTGGGGAATTCAGGTATTTAGGTTCGCCATTTCCCAAAGTACGCCCCCCAAAAGCCACCACTTGACCTTGAAGGTCATGAATGGGGAACATCAGCCTTCCACGAAAACGGTCAAACGGATCACCGCCATGATCAGGTACCAAAAATAACCCCGTTTTCATTAAAAGGTCTTTCGGGAATTTTTTTACAAGGGCTTGATAAAGACTGATACCGTCTTTTCGCTCATCAGGTGCATAGCCCAAGCGAAAAAAAGAAACAGTTTCTTTTGAAAACTGACGCTTTTCAAGGTAAGTACGTGCTGCATCGCCAAATGTTTTTTGAAGGTTCGCTTCATAAAACTGACATGCTTCGTCTAAAACATTTAAAACTTCGGCATCTTCCGTTTTAATGTTTGTGGTTTTTGGAATAACGATGCCCGCTTCCTTGGCCAACTCTTCCACAGCATCTTTAAAGGGAAGGTTTCTTTGATGCATCGCATAAGTGATCACATCACCCCGCGCACCACACCCAAAACAATAATAAAATGCTTTTTGATCATTCACCGTAAAGGATGGGGTTTTTTCTTTATGAAATGGACAAAGGCCACTAAATTCGTGACCTTTTCGTGTTAACTTTACTTGCTGACGAATCATGTCCGATAACACGAAACGTTCCCGGATTTGATCTAGAATTGGACCAAAATCAACCATGGTTTTTATAAACCTTCATTAAAAGCTCTGATAAAATCCCCTCACGCACACCTCGGTCGGCAACGCACATTTCTTCAGCCTGAATGGCATCACAAATGCCTTCTAAAATGGCAGCACCAACCACAACTAAGTCAGCTCGACCACCTCCAATACAGGGGTGCAAAGAACGTTTTTCTTGAGTCATGGACAAGATTTCTTGGCTAATTGTATGTAAATCTTCCGTTTTTATGCGCACACCATCAACCAGGCGCCGTTCATATTTAGGCAACCCCATTTGAACAGCTGCCAATGTTGTGACCGTTCCAGAAGACCCGATAAACTGTAATTTTTCTTGCTTTGCAAACTGGTTAATATTATTTCGGTCAATAAATTCCTTCAATTCACGGGAAATATAAGTGCGTACGTCCCTGTGAATTTCAGGGGTTGATGCAAATTGAGCATAAGATTCGCTAACAGTTACAACACCATAGGGAATGGATATGGAATCAATGACTTGAAAAGGAACAGGATAACCCGGTTTTTGACGTACTTGATCATTAATTTTAAGCCAAATAACCTCTGTACTACCCCCCCCGATATCAAACACCACAGCGTATGGAATTGTTGCATCCAAAACAGCGGCACAGCCCGTTAAGGCTAAACGGGCCTCTTCCTCACTTGTAATAACCTCTAAATTAACGCCAAGTTCTTCTTTCGCACGATCAATAAGCATGTGGGCGTTTGTTGCCCGACGGCACGCTTCTGTAGCAACGGAACGTAAGTACATAACGTGATGTTGATCAATTTTTTTACGGCACGTTGCCAGTGCTTCCATGGTTCGTTCAATGGAATCGTCAGATAAGGTATTGTTTTTATGAAGCCCTTCACCAAGACGCACAATTTTGGAAAAAGAATCGATAATTTTCCACCCCGTCAAATTCACACGTCGACGAAAAAAAGTTTTCCGAAGGCCGGCCACGTTGACTTTTGCAATCAACAAACGGCATGAATTTGTACCAAGATCAATAGAGGCAATCACTGGATGGTGTGCGCTATAAACCTGAGGACAAGCCTTTGTTTCTGTCGTATCCCTTTTTGTCAATTGACCACCCTAAAAGCGTGCCTTTTGAGACACACAAGTTATTTTTTATGTAAGCATTTTTTGCTTTCTGTCTTCTACCTTACGAAAAAAAGGACTTGGAAGATAGTCTTAATATCTTGGATTAATCAGTTAAATTTTTAACTATTTTTTAACCCTTTTATGTAAATCTGGACTTAACGAAAGATTTATCAATTCCAAAAAAGGAACGCTGTTCATGCTAAAACATTTACTAGCTCTTATGACAACTACAACCTTGGTTTTCTCTGTCGAGGCCATTGCCTCAACAGAAGCCAGCAAACCAAGCAGCCCACCACCCTCATCAGTTAAAAAGCCGGCCTCAAAGAAAAAAAACAAAGGACAACTAAAGCACGAGCTTTATGCTTCATTAGTAAGGGTGTTAGATATTACTCAAGAAATTAAGAATATAGAAAAAGAAGAAAGATCAAACAAATCAGGGGGTTCTGTTGCTGCAGGGTCTCATGCAGCAGGAAGTAGCGCCGCAGGGTCTCACGCAGCAGGAAGTAGCGCCGCAGGATCTCATGCAGCAGGAGGTTCTGTCGCTGCAGGGTCTTAACCTGACAGGCATATCTGAAAAAGAACGAAAACTGGAGTATTTAGGGAAATATTTTTTATTTCCCTTTTTACCCACCCACCATCACCATGGGAAAGCCAAAAACAAGCTTACCACCGTGGGCCATCGGGTCGCCTAGTCGCGCTTGCCCCATACCAAGAACCTTCACTGTTGCCGACCCCATCATGATAGGGTTAGGAAGACCAACCCCCATACAAATCCCTAAGTCAAGCTGCCGAGCAGCAGGCAAACAGCCAATTAAAACTGTGGGCGCCCCTAACAAAACCATTCCGCCCACGTGCGGCACCAACACTAAAACCTGTGGACAAACATGAGGTGCTGTCAATTGCGAAGCAAACATGACAAAAGTCCTGATTCCTTAAAATTCATGTTTTATTATCACATGAAAAGAACCAAGTAATTAAGAAAAATTTTTATCATATATGCCCCTTCACCTAGCTAATATTTTTACCATGGTCGGCAAAAATATTTTTTGCATAAAAAGTGCGGTGCAACCCGTTCAATTTCAACTTTTTGAACCAAAAGTTTTTACGGGTGTTGTGTATATGGTGGGCCCTGAAGGATTCGAACCTTCGACCCC
>CAZDVK010000002.1:0-176805 GCA_964508915.1 uncultured Verrucomicrobiales bacterium
GCTACCATCTATTTTTCTTAAAAAACCACAGAGAAAGCTTTCTGGAAAATAGATATTTCTTTCTTGTCAAAATTCTTCTTTAGCTCAGGAAATACCTTATTTTAGGGCTTAAAGCCTTATGGATGGTGGGACCAATTGAATTACTAAGTTGGCCTTCCATAAATACTGTGTTTGGATTGCTTGGTTCAATTGAATATCTTATACTCAAAGTAACTGTTTGGCAGCGAATCGATGATTCGTATTTTTAAAAAAGACAAATTCATATGCGTAGTTTAAAAGACGTTCGAAAAACTTTTATTGATTATTTTACAAGTCAAGGCCATGAACATGTGGCTTCCAGCCCGTTGGTTCCAGAAAATGATCCAACCTTGATGTTTGCCAATGCGGGCATGAATCAATTTAAGGATGTTTTTACAGGTAAAGAGGTGCGCCCTTATAAAAAGGCTGTCACTTCCCAAAAGTGCTTACGGGCCGGTGGAAAACACAATGACCTGGATAATGTTGGGTATACGGCCCGTCACCATACATTTTTTGAAATGTTGGGCAATTTTTCGTTTGGTGACTATTTCAAAGAAGAAGCCATTCACCACGCTTGGAACGTTATTACGAAAGAATTTGCCATTTCCCCTAGTAAGTTATGGATTACTGTTTATGCAGAAGATGACGAAGCTGCTATTTTATGGAAAAAAATATCCGGGTTTTCAGATGATAAAATTATTCGCATTCCAACCAATGATAATTTCTGGAGCATGGGTGATACAGGTCCTTGTGGGCCTTGTTCCGAAATATTTTATGACCATGGCCCGTCGGTGGCGGGTGGTTTGCCCGGCACACCCGATGGAGATGGAGACCGGTATATTGAGGTCTGGAACCTGGTTTTTATGCAATTCGAACAGATGGCCGATGGCAGTCGGGTTCCTCTACCCAACCCATCTATTGATACAGGAATGGGGTTAGAGCGTATCAGTTCTGTTCTTCAAGGTGTTCACAATAACTTTGATACAGATCTTTTTAAGCACTTAATTACGGCATCTCAGGATTTGACAGGCAATCGAAATGCTGATCAACGCCAATCACATAACGTCATTGCAGATCATTTGCGTGCAAGCAGCTTTTTGATTGCTGATGGTGTTTTGCCGTCTAATGAAGGGCGGGGGTACGTATTGCGTCGTATTATGCGTCGTGGTATGCGGCACGCTCATTTGCTGGGGGCAAAAGAACCCTTGATGCACAAGTTGGTGTCAACCCTTGCTCAAGAAATGGGTGAAGCATTTCCAGAGCTGATGCGTGCTCAAAGTTTAATTCAGCAAACCCTGAAACAAGAAGAAGAACGTTTTCAAGAAACATTGGGCCGGGGCTTAAAGTTGCTAACAGAAAGTGTTCAAAGTCTTTCGGTTTCAGCGGCGTTACCCGGTGATGTGGCATTTAAGCTGTACGACACGTATGGTTTTCCTCTTGATTTGACTCAGGATGTATTACGTGCCCAAAACCGCATGGTGGATGTGGCTGGTTTTGAAGTTTGTATGAATGAACAGCGTCAAAAAGCCCGCGCTGCTTGGGCTGGGTCCGGTGATGCTGTCAATGAAAAAATTTGGTTTGACCTGCGTGAAAAATATGGTTCGACAGAATTTTTAGGCTATGCCACAACGCATAGCGAAGGTGTTGTTCAGGCACTTATTCAAAAAGATCAACTTATTGAAATGGCAAAACAAGGTGACCAAGTTTTTGTTTTAACCAATCAAACGCCTTTTTATGCAGAATCGGGTGGCCAAGTGGGTGACCAAGGGACCATTAAAACCGAAGCGGGCGCTGTGCTTAAGGTTCGGGACACAGTTAAAAAATTAGGTGTACTTCACGTTCATGATTGTATTGTTACGGAGGGGGGTATAAAACTATCTGATTCTGTTAAGTTAGATGTAGATTGCCAAAATAGAAAAAAAATAGCAGCCAACCATTCGGCAACTCACCTGCTGCATGCAGCCTTGCGGGAAGTTTTAGGAAGTCATGTAACCCAAAAGGGTTCGTTGGTTGAGGCTGGTCGCTTGCGTTTTGACTTTACACATAATCAACCCATGACAGAGGGTGAACTTAAACAAGTTGAATCATCCGTTAACAAGCAAATTTTAAAAAATAAACAAACCAAAACTGAGGTGATGACCCCAGATCAAGCTGTTGAAGCTGGTGCTATGGCTTTATTTGGTGAACGTTATGGAGACGAAGTGCGTGTAGTCAGTATGGGGGATGTGGGCTATTCCATGGAGCTGTGTGGTGGAACCCACGTTCATGGAACCGGTGATATTGGCCTTTTTAAAATTACCAGTGAAGGCAGCGTTTCATCAGGCGTACGTCGTCTTGAAGCCATTACAGGGGTGGCCATTCTTGACTTACTAGATGAAACGCAAAAAATGCTATCACAGGAAAAAGAAAATGCCCGCAAAAGTGTTGCAGAACTTCAAAAGCAAGTTCAGGATTTGCGCCGGTCTCAGGCTTTGCAGGAAAATAAGACCGTATCGATAGAGGAATATGGACCTTATAAAATATGCGTGCGTCATTTGGTGGATGTGTCAGCCCAGGATTTGAAGGCCTTGGTGGATCACTTAAAAAAAGAAATTCAGTCTGGAATGATTGTTTTAACAAGCGTTATGGATGATAAGGTTTCTTTGGTCGTTGGTGTAACCAGTGACCTAACAGCGAAAATAAGTGCGGTTGATTGCGTGCGTTTAGGGGCTGAAAAAATAGGTGGTAAAGGGGGCGGGGGCCGCCCTGATTTGGCGCAAGCTGGTGGAAATGATACAGGTTCCATTGATCAGGCAGTCCAGGTTATTCGCGGACACTTCCAAGGAATAATTTGATTGTGATTGAGTTTTTGTTAAATGCACTTGCCCCATTTGTTAAATTATTAGCCCAAAAGCGTTTGGCAAAGGGATTAGAAGAAAGAACAAGAATTTCTGAACGATATGGTATTCCAAGTATTCAAACTCCTAAAGATCAGCAAGTTATTTGGTTTCATGCAGCCAGCGTTGGTGAAGTGATGTCGTTGGTTTCTTTAATTCGAAAATGGCACGATCTTAACCCAACACATTATATTCTTTTAACAACCACAACGGTGACAGGTGCCAAGGTTGCTGAAAGCCGGTTGGGCGGGGTTTGCCATCATCAATATGCACCGTATGACGTTCCTATTTGGGTTAAAAAATTTCTTAATTTTTGGAAGCCAACAGTGGCTATTTTTGCTGAATCTGAAATTTGGCCTAATCAGATTGGGTTGCTTAAAAAAAGGGGAATTCCCCTTGTGTTATTAAATGCCCGTTTGTCACCTGGCAGTTTTTCACGTTGGCAAAAAATTTCTTGGTTAGCCAAATCAATTTTTTCAAAAATTACTTTGTGTTTAGCTCAAGACGATGTCATGGCAAAAAACTTTACAAGGCTTGGTGTTACAAAAGTTCAGGCTGTCACAAATTTAAAATTCATGGCTGAACCGTTGCCTGTTGATAAAAAGACATATGATTTTTTCAAAATTATTTGTGAAAATAGGCCTGTTTGGGTTGCAGCCAGCACCCACGCTGGGGAAGAAGATATTATTATTCGATGTCATCAAGAATTGGCCAAAACTATCCCAAATTTGTTTACGTTCATTATTCCACGTCATCCCAATCGAATAGACGATGTGGCTAAATTATTAGACCAGGCTGCCATTTCTTTTCAACGGCGAACGCAGTTTACCCCCCATAAACCAACAGACATTTGTTTGGTAGATTCTTTGGGGGAAATGGGTATTTTCTACAAACTCGCAGATGTGGTTTTTTTGGGGGGAAGTTTGGTTCCTATCGGCGGCCATAACCCCATAGAACCTGCTTTATTTGAAAAACCCATTGTTTGGGGGCCTTTTATTCACAAAACTTTGGGTCTTGCAACTGTTTTTGGTGATTCTTTAAGTCAAATTCACAGTGAAGCTGAATTGATTCAGATGACTCAACAGTTGTTAACTGATCCAAAAAGCGCTCAAGCCCAAGGAAACGCAGCATTCGAAGTTGTTCAAAAACAAGCACAGCAGCTGGATGATATTATGAAAAGTCTGGCAAGTGTTTTGTAAACTTTTGACTTGTGTTTAAACATCCATTTTGAACATGATCTCTACAGAAATTAACAAGCTACGCATCATCGCTTCTTTCTTTTTTTGATATTGAAAGAGGTGTATCAAAAGCTGCTCTACATACAGTCTCAAGTTCGGCCATTTTCAAAGTTCTTAGTGTTAGACGTATTTTTTCGATTTGTGGCCTTAGATAATAGGGCACAAAATCATCATCCCAATTGGGAAGGGTGAGGGAGCCGCCAAAAAAAGCTCCAATCTCTGCCATTGCCATAATTGTGTGTCCATTTCTCTCGAAAATATCTGGTATTGAAACAAGCTCATGAGAGCCTTTGCCGTTTCTATGGGTGCAACCCAAACTTTCCATGTATGTTTTAAAATGGTCGCGTGTAAACTTCCATTGCCCAGTAAAAATAGAGTTATCAACTTTTCTAGATCTAGCTGTTAAGTTAAAAAGGTCAGCCAATGAGAACGATTCAGATTTCTCTGCTCTTGTAACAGTAGCGGCAAAACGAACATGAGCAGGTGAGGTGCTTGGGAGGGTAGCTTCATCTTCACTTTCAGAATCATCATCAGGTTTACCAGATCCGCATGTTGATATAGTGCCACGACCTGCTGATGCAAATTTTTCTGTGTCTTCCTCAAAACCATCATGAGGTGTGACACCTAATTGTGTTTTTTTCTTTCTAGTTCTTTTCTTTTTCGTCTTTTCACGGGGATGTGAATCTTCTGTTTTTGTGGGGCTTACAAAAGAAGACGACATATATAAAGCAGGGTCTACTTGAACAGGTTTTTTCTTTGCACAAACAGCTGCGCCCAACACTTCTTCACCATCTTCTTCGTCAGACACTGCTGTTTTAGTGTCAGAAGCCTTTGTTGCTTCGACAGCTTTTTTTGCTTCGGCTATATGTTTTCTTTGTGCTGCACTTTTTCTTTTCTTTTTCTTATCTAAAATATCCAAAAGTTTTTTACTATCACCTGCAAGTGCGTCCAGGTGGGCTGTAATAAGTTCATATATTCTTTCGTCTTTTTTTCCGTTGAGGGCTAAATATTCATTAAAAGCTTCATAGTGCCTTCTGGCCTCATCTATTTTTCCAACCATCAAATAAAGTACAAATACGTGTGTAGAGAAAGCCTGAAGCTCATGAAAGTCTTTTTCTTTTTCAGTATTCAATACGACTTTTTCTAAGTATTCGTAGACGACCACATCAGGATTTGTGCTACAACTGGATTTATACCTTCGATGTTCTGCTGCTTTTTGTGCACTGGTGCATATATCTCTTTCAAGATCCTCTACTTCATTCATAATTTCTTGTAAATTGAGATCAGTAACGGGAGTTCTTAAAAGCTCTGGTAGTCTACTTTTTTGTGTAGCGAATAGTATTTGGGCGTTTTCAAGTGGATTAGACAGATCAGAAACTTTTATGCCAGCTTTCAGTACTTGACGATTTCTTTCTTGTTTTTGTTTTTCAGCATTTTTTGCTGCCAACTTTCCTATGCGCCCACCTCTTTCAGCTAAGTGACGCCTATATTCCCTTTGGGCAGCAGCATCGTCAGATCCAGATACTTCGATAAAAGCTTTTATATCAGGGCTTGTGTGCTTGAGGTATTCAAGACTTGCTTTTTTTTGTTTTTTTCCTGCTACTGTGTTTTGTGCGATTCTGGCGTGTATGGTTGACTCTATATCAACCATAACGTCTTCTGGTTCTCTGGTAACCCTTTTATATCTGTCTACAATTTCCTTTGTTTCTAGTAGAAATTCAAGAAGTTGGCGCTCTAATTTTATTATTTCTGTTTGATGCGTTGTTTGATCCAATCCATCGCGAAGGTCTGTTAAAGTCGACACGGCTTTTGATAAAGATACTGCATAAGATGTTAGGTAACCCTGATTCTCACCCGTTGATTTGGTTAATGCATTAAAATACAGACCTAGATGTATTAGACTTTGTGTGGTTTTTTGACAAATATCCCTTTTCTCTTCTGTTGTAGTGGCGTATGAAGACAGCTTTTTTAATAAACATATTTTGCGCCCTATCATTTCAAAGGAAAATTCTTGTTTTTTTTCATCAGGCATTTCAGCCAATAGATAACGATCCATTGTTTGTTTTAGAAATAACAAGTTCCCTTCAGTCTCTTGTGGAGTTAAAGTACCTGGTTTTGCTACATCAAGAAAATAATCCAAGATTTCGCGAAATGCATTAGCATCATATAGTGGTATAGGTGCTCCAGATGCAAAAGTATTTTTATGAAATTTTATAAAAAACAACATAAAAATTAATATAAATTTCATTTTTTAAATCGCATTTAGAATAATTCTGTTGTTTATATATAAATTTTTTTCTGAAAGTCAATAAAAAAGCGCCTGAGAATTTTCTCAGACGCTTTTCAAAAAGCTAAGCAGTAAAAAAGCTTATTTTACAGAAACTTTTGCTCCGGCTTCTTCAAGTTGCTTTTTAATTTTTTCAGCTTCGTCTTTAGAAACGGCAGCTTTAACAACTTTTGGTGCTTCTTCAACTAGGTCTTTTGCTTCTTTCAAGCCAAGTCCTGTGATCGCGCGAACCTCTTTAATCACGTTAATTTTGTTCGCACCAGCTTCATCCAAATGAACATCAAATTCAGTTTTGGCTTCAGCATCGTTGTTGGCAGCGCCACCAGCAGCAGGTGCAGCAACAGCTACAGCAGCAGCGGCACTAACGCCCCAAGTTTCTTCTAATAGCTTTGATAGTTCAGATGCTTCTAGAACTGTTAAAGATGATAATTCCTCAACGATTTTTGCTAATTTTGCAGACATTTAAATAACTCCTAATAATAAAAAATAAACTAGTTTTAAAAACTACGCCGCCGCTTTTGCAGCAATAACACGGGCCACAGATGCACCAGGTTCTTTTGCCAAACGGGCAATTTTGGTAGCCGGCGCTTGAAGCAAGCCAACCAATTTCGCACGCAATTCATCCAACGATGGCAATGTTGCCAAGGCCTTAACAGATGCTTCGCTTAGAATTTGACCGTCTAGAAACCCACCAATAACTTTCAACTTATCGTTCGTATTGGCGAATTTGACAACAACCTTTGCAGCTGCAATAGGGTCTGCCGAATAGGCAAGGGCTGTTGGCCCTTTCAACATCGGCGTTAACCCGTCAAGCTTTGTGTCTTTCACTGCAATTTGGGCAAGAGTATTCTTCAAAACCTTAAATTCAGCCTGGTTTTCACGCATGGAACGTCGCAAACCGGTTACTTCGTCAACAGTTAAGCCACTTTGTTGTGTGACCAAAACCAATGACGCGTTTTGCAATACATCCCGCATTTGAGAAACCACATCATGCTTTTCGGTACGATTCATTTCTCTTTACTCCTTAAACAAACGTTCAGGTTTCCCCAAACAAGTTTTTGTTACAGAAGGAGTTGCTTTTAAATGTCTTACATGTAAGGTCTTTAAACTCATTTTCTCCCCTTCTGTCTGTGTAGGCCGTTTTCACAATTAAACCTAAATTCAAGTCAAACTAAAATTTAGGAACCTACAGTCTTGGACAGAGTGGCTATTTAGTAGCCACCCAAACAAGGGAGGTAAGGCCTTAACCTAACCCACCCTTGAATTCTTAAAATTACCCTTCTAAGGAAAACATAAGTCCAGGCCCCATGGTGGAGCTAAGAACCATTTTCTTTAGATAAGTACCTTTTGACCCAGTCGGTTTTGCTTTTTGAACAGCATCAACCAAGGCCAAAATATTTTCTTTTAAAGCAGCTTCTTTGAAACTGATTTTGCCAACACCAGCATGAACAACACCACCTTTTTCAGTGCGGTATTCAACCTGGCCACCTTTGGCAGCCTGAATTGCTGTTGCTACATCCATAGTAACAGTTCCAAGCTTTGGGTTTGGCATCAGGCCACGAGGGCCCAAAATTTTACCCACACGTCCCACAAGGCCCATCATGTCTGGCGTTGCAATACAGCGGTCAAAATTAAGTTCACCGGCTTGAATTTTTTCAGCCAAATCTTCAGCACCAACAATTTCAGCACCAGCTTTTTGGGCTTCTTCAGCTTTAGGGCCTTTTGCAAAAACAGCAACACGGTAAGTTTTACCTGTTCCATGGGGAAGACTGACCATACCACGAATGTTTTGGTCAGCTTTTTTTGCATCAACACCTAAGTTAATGGCCACATCAATGGATTCATCAAACTTTGTTTTGCTTAAAGATTTTGCCAATTTAATAGCTTCATCCAAACTATAAATTTTATTTTTATCAACGGCAGCGTTTGCTGCTTTTAAACGTTTTCCAATTTTTGCCATGATCTTACTCCACCACTTCTAGGCCCATAGACCGGGCAGAACCAACAAGCATTTGACAAGCTGCATCAATATCATGAGCGTTCAAATCCACCATTTTAATGGCTGCAATTTCACGAATTTGCGCCATTGTTACTTTTCCAACTGTTCCACGACCAGGTGTTTGTGTACCTTTGTCAATTTTTGCGGCTTTCTTCAAAAAGAAAGTGTTGGGTGGGGTTTTTGTTACAAACGAAAACGTTTTGTCCACATAAACCGTAATGACCACAGGAATCGGTGTTCCGGGATCAATGGTTTGCGTTTGGGCGTTAAACGCCTTACAAAATTCCATAATGTTTAATCCCCGTTGACCCAAAGCTGGACCAATAGGTGGGGAAGGGTTGGCTTTACCAGCTGGCACTTGCAGCTTAATATAGCCCGCGATTTTTTTTGCCATGTTAACTCCTTATCTTACAAATAAATAAGCCGTGGTTCGATTTTGGCGAATCTTCCACGGGTTTTTAAAAAGGGCTTTAGTAGCCCTAAAACTGTTATGCTTTGTCCACTTGACTAAATTCAAGTTCAACAGGCGTTGGACGCCCAAAAATCATAACAGAAACTTTTAAACGACCTTTTTCTTGTTCAACTTCTTCTACAATGCCAGTAAACGATGTAAAAGGGCCATCATTCACGCGAACCTGCTCACCAATTTCATAGCTAACAGAATGGCGGGGCTTTTCAACAGAATCTTTCACCTGTTTTAAAATTCGCCCAACTTCACCTTCGCTAATAGGTGTTGGTTTTCCTTTGGCACCTAAAAAACTGGAAACGCGGGGGATGTTTGTAACCAAATGCCATGTTTCATCTGTTAGCTGCATTTTTACAAGGACGTAGCCCGGAAAGTATTGCTTTTCCGTATTAACCTTGTTTCCGCGGCGAATTTCAACAACTTCCTCAGAGGGAACAAGCACATCTTCAAAACGATCAGCTAAACCTTTACGTTCTGCTTGTTCTAAAATAGACTGGCGCACTTTTTTTTCAAAACCCGCGTAAACATTCACCACATACCACTTTGCCGTGCGTATCATTTTCTATAATTCCTTCGTTCCTTAAGAGCCAATAACCAAATGAAGTAAGCGATAAATAACTTGATCAACAATCAAAAAATAAATGGCCGCGATGACAGCGAAAACGAAAACAAAGGTTGTGGTAAGCCGTGTCTCACGGGCTGTGGGCCACGTAACTTTTTTTGCTTCTTCTTTAACTTCCGATGTGAACTGAGAAGCTTTCTGAAACACATTTCCTTTTGCTTCCACAATAACGTCCTTTCTTTACTTGCGCTTATTGGCAGGAGTGGAGGGTCTCGAACCCCCAACCTTCGGTTTTGGAGACCGACGCTCTAGCCAATTGAGCTACACTCCTAAAAAATCCATACACACCTTTCTAGCTTATATCCCACAGGTTTGTCTAGAATAAATGGGGGGTTTGGCGAATTTTGTTTCAATGGGCGATGATGCAGGTTTAATTCACTGTATAGTTCCGTAAATGGCTGCAGAAACGCCTTTGGTGTAGGCCCAATATCGGTCACCATATGACCAATGCCAATATTCTGTTGGATAATTTACAAAGCCAACAGCTTCAAGGGTGCGGCTTAAAATAACGCGGTTTTTCTTCGCTTCTTTTGAAAGGAAATTGGAATCAGTTTGAGAAATGGTGCCATCTAGGTCCTCCATCCAAAGGGCGGGGTGGATTCCCATGTCAACAGCTTTTCCTTCAGCATCTACCAGGTAAACATCCACCGCTGCCCCTGTAGAATGAGGCGGCGTGTTGATTGTTCCATCTAAATTTATAACGGGGGAAACTAACTTTGTTGTTTCATTAAAAATGCTGTCGTGAGGCCAGTTTGGATGCAAAAATTTTACTTGGTGGTAACGGTTATCAAATAATTGTTTTTGTAAATCTAAACTGCGATAACCTTCATAAAGGCAAAATTTTAAGCCAGGGGGTAATAACTTTTGTGCTTCCACCAGCTTTTCGTAAACAGTTTTCCGAAGCTGGGTGTAGTCTTGATTATTAGGAATTTCTGGCGATGGTCCATACAAAATTTCCTTCTGGTTTTTTAAATCGACCAAAGGTTCTTGATTTTCTTGAATGGGAATAGATAAAACCTTTGGATCAGCAATTAACGTAATGCTTTTTTCTGAACAGGCTTGGGTCATAATCATAACAATCCCTAAAATTAACACCGTTCGAAACGTTGGTTTTTAGATTATATCAGGTCTTAGGTTTCTATAATTTCCTAGTTTAATAAGTTGTACATTGGCCAAGCATTTAATGTCAATTCGCCGTGTAAGCAAGGTTTAGAAATGGAATTTTTTCTGAATTGCTGTCCGAAGACGATTATCGTGGCAATTTATTGGTTGTATGATAAATATTAACTTTATATTAAGGTGAATTCGTTTATAAGTTAAAAAAACTATATTGGTTTAAAAAATGAAAAGAATTTGGGTTTTTCTAGTTATCTGTGTCTTTTGGGGCGAAGGTGGGTACGCAACCGCATCAGATCAGAGAGCTTTATTGACGATGCTTGAAAGCGACACGCCTGAGCAAGTTTTTGAAAATTATGCTGGCACAGGCAGATCTATTATTCATAAGTTCTATGATATGTTGCAGGATAAAGCTTGCCAGCTTTTTGCGGAAAAATTTGCAACGGGTGAATTAAAGGAGCGGTTTCTTCAAGAAATAGCCCCCAAACTTTTAGATGTTATGACACTCAAAATGAACCGTTTTAACAGAAATGCTTGGCTTCCCATCTTTCAGGCATTCGCACCCGATATTTTCTTTGTTCCGATCTCTAAGAAAAGTCAGGATGGCGAAAGGGAATATTTTGTGCCATTTTATTGGCGGTTGAGTTCACTTCTTGGAGATGGGGTAAAAGAACATCTAGAACCTCTTTTGGAAGAGCACGTCTATGGGCCGCTTCCCTTAAGAAAAGCATTAAAATCATATAAACCCATTCCTGATGGTACTGATTTTTCTGCGCCATTACCATGGGATGTTTATGCAGTTTTGGGGGATTATTACGGTGGTTTGGGGGCAACCCAGTACAGTGCAAAGCAAGACTTCTTAAAAAACGTAGCCCCAAAAATTTTAAAAACAATTTTAGAACAAGAAGGGGGCGGCCTAACCGCATGGCAAGGTATGATTCAGGCATTCCCAGACCTTTTGGAAGTAAAGCCAGAAGGTTATGGTATACCCTTTGTTTTGTGCCCAGCTATTGGCGATCAATTTTCGGAGTTAGCAGCAAACCATTTTAAATACAAGCATGTTCAAAAAAATTTGATTTTTTCCCCAGAAAAATTGTTTGAGGTTGAAAAGAAAGATTTAAAAGGTCTGTTCCCAGCATGGGTTTATGACGTTGCTTTTGTTCATTTTTTAACCCCTGGGAATGCAAATCAAGAAAGGTTTATGAATGAGGTTGCACCTTACCTTTTACATGAAATTTCTTATGCCAAACCGGGGGATTTGCAAGAAACTTTGAAAGGCTTGATTGAGAGATTTCCACAGGTTCTTTTAATTTCACCCCGGTTGGCGTATTTGGATTATCAAAAACCTTTGTATTTATGTGTAGACAAAAGTTTGAAGGAATTTGTCATACCTTTTATGGGAAGTGATCCCATACGCACCATTCTTTTAGAAGAAAGTGATGGTCGGCGTATTTTGCAAAAGTTAAAAGTATTAGTACCTTCAGGTATTTTTAATACGCCTTTACCACAAGATGTCTACAAGGCATTAGGGGAAGTATTTAAATCGGGTAGCGCTTTAAATGAAGATTTTAGAAAAGAAATTGTCCCCCATTTATTGCGTGGGATTGTTGAGCATGGTCAAGAAAATCCAGGTGCATGGTTGCCTTTAATAGCCCGCTATCCAGAACTTTTAGAAGAAATACCCACTGGCATAGATGCGCCCTTTTATGTGGCCTACCATGTAAAAGACCATATAAGGGTAGTTGCTGAAAAACGTTTTGAGAATAATCAGCTCAAAAAAGCTTTGTTTGAAGGGCCAGAGCATGTTTTGGCGTTAGATCTAGATCCAAGGTCAGTGTTTACAAGTGCTCGTTTAAAGGGGCCTTTTGATGATGTCTTGGAACGTGCTTCCTACGGTGCTTTAGGTGTTATGTTTAAAAATGGTCCCTTTGAAAGACGGTTTTTAAAAACTATTGCCCCACGGCTTTTAAGAACTATCTCGTGGAATCTTGAAAAAGAAGCTGACTTCATCAAATGGCGTATCCTTTTTGACAAAATGCCAAAGCTTCTATTTGTGGTACCAGAAGGGGCATTGCTGCCTTTTTACTTAAAGAGATTTTATAGTAATGCGTGGCGTACTGTTTCGGTAAGTGCAAGAAAGTTTGTGTCAGAAAGTCTTGATGGCGATGATGAAGCAAAAGAACTTTTTGATCTTTTTAATGGACCAGGCGGTTTTTATGAAGTATTTGACCCTTTTAATGCTAAGAAAAAGGAGCACCCTCAAAGGGCAGCATTACTAACAAGAATTTTGGAGACTCCTGATTTCTTCACACCCCTTGTGCAAAATTTATTTTTGCGTTTTGTGATTGATGTAAGGATGGAAGATTCTAGCTATTCTGAAATGGTTAGTAATTTAGGAAGGCAATTTTTAACCCCTCTTTTTGATAGATATCATGCTCTAAGAAGTCAATTCTTACATAGTCCTTATTCGTTAAGTGATTTTGAGTACTTATTTGCAGAAGAACGTTCACAGCGTTTTCGCGCTATGTTGGCAGCACCCAGAGGCCCAGCGGATCTGGATGCTGTAATTTCAAAACTTCACGAACAGTTTGGTGCTGTGTCGCCTTTTTGTCAAAAACCCCAATTTGTTGAAAAAGGGTTTGAACATTTTTATGAAACGACAGAAAACAGCCTAAGTTACAGAAAAAGTCATACTTTAAAAGTTCGTCAATTCACAGACTATTATCGGTTAGACTATGCCCATGCAACACGTCAAACAGATGTAACACCAGGTCTTTGGGATTGGCTGTATGCAAACCCTTATTTTCAACACACAGACACAGATCATGCCGCTGCAGCCTTTTGGGTTGGGTGGGAACTAGATGAGGGTAGGGGCGGTGTTTTAGCATGCCCTATGATAGATTCATTGGTTGAGCGTGAGGATGCCTTCAGGGGTGCCGCTTCTATGTCTGCCTCTTCTGCCAATGCATTACGAGCTGTGGAAACATTAGGTCGTGCCAACGTATTGGCTCATGAGCTGGATCTTGACTTGGCACCATCGGGTGGTGATGCCAAACGGGTTGTCTCAACCCGGGCTTTAGGCATTTTAAAGGGCGCAGACTATGGTATTAGCCCCCAACCTGCCACATTTGATGAATTTAAACGTATTCGCCAGGTGCTGGATAACATTCTTCGTGTGCAGGGTGACTTTGCTTTGGGTATGCTTGGGGCAGGTCTTGATTGGGACAATAAGTCTTTAGAAAGCACCCACCAACAAAACTTGTATTTGTTGGCAGCCCATGACTATGCAGATATGACAGGTGGAATATTTGACGTGCCAGAGCCCGCTGTTCAACAATGGCATGCGATGAGGAAAGCATTCCCCGAAGCATTCTCCATCGATGATTAGTAGTTATTTTAATTTATGACTAATGTTTTCTTTGTAATACAACGATGACGCAGTCCGGCTAAAATATTTTATAAAAATAATTGTCAGTCTTTCCTTGTTAAATCTGGCCAATTTATTATGATGCAAGTTAAGAAAAAATAATTATGGTTAAAATCAGGTGTCATCGCAGGTAAAAGAAGGTGAATCTATCCAAAACGTAGATTTCGATAAAGCGTTGGGTGATCGATACCTAGCATATGCCTTATCAACCATTATGTCGCGGTCACTGCCTGACGTGCGGGATGGTCTGAAGCCTGTTCACAGGCGCCTTATTTATGCCATGCAGCAACTGCACCTGAACCCCAATTCAGGTTTTAAGAAATGCGCCCGCGTGGTGGGTGATGTGATGGGTAAATTCCACCCCCATGGTGATGCGGCTATTTACGGTGCTATGGTGCGTTTGGCGCAAGATTTTTCGGTGCGCTACCCTTTAATTGATGGGCAGGGAAATTTTGGAAATATTGATGGCGACGGTGCAGCTGCCATGCGCTATACAGAAGCCCGCCTGAGTGATGCTGCCGTTAGTTTGATGGAGGGGTTAACCGAAAACGCCGTAGATTTTCGCCCAACCTATGATAATGAAGGGGAAGAACCCATTGTTTTCCCAGCTACCTTTCCAAACTTATTAGCCAACGGTGCATCGGGTATTGCAGTGGGTATGGCCACATCTATTCCTCCCCATAATTTAGATGACCTGTGCGAAGCCTTGATACACCTGATTGATCATCCAGATGCAACGATAGAAGATTTGACCAACTTAGTGCCGGGCCCCGATTTTCCAACGGGTGGTATTTTAGTAGAATCCCGTGACAATATTTTAAAAGCCTATGAAACAGGGCGGGGCAGTTTTCGCCTGCGCGCGAAATGGCAGGTAGAGGAATTAAAAGGTGGCCTTTACCGCATTATGGTGACAGAAATTCCTTATCAAGTCGAAAAATCCAGGCTGATAGAAAAAATTGCCACGTTGTTAGGTGATAAAAAACTACCCCTGTTAGATGACGTGCAAGATGAATCCGCCGATGATATTCGCCTGATTTTAGTTCCTAAAAACCGAAATGTGGACCCGCAGGTATTGATGGAGTCTTTATTTCGGTTAACAGACTTGGATGTGCGTATTCCCCTTAACATGAATGTGTTAGACCACAATAATGTGCCTAAGGTTATGTCGTTAAAGGAGGTGTTGCAGGCCTTTTTGCAGCACCGGCTGGTGGTTTTAACCCGGCGCACAGAACATAGGTTGGCGCAAATTTCCAACCGGTTGGAAATTTTATCAGGCTATTTAATTGCGTATTTGAATTTGGACGAAGTTATTCGCATTATTCGTGACGAAGATAACCCGAAAGAGGTTATGATGCAGCGTTTTAACCTGACTGATAATCAGGTGGAAGCTATTTTGAATATGCGCCTTCGGGCCCTTCGGAAACTGCAAGAAATTGAAATTCGTCAAGAGCACGATGGCCTGTTGAAAGAGCAAGAAGACCTACAAGGTCTGCTGGATAACCCAAAAAAGCAATGGAAAACCATACAGAAAGATTTTGTGGGCATTCAAAAAAAGTTTGGAAAAAATACAGTCCTTGGTAAACGCCGCACAGAAATGGCCGATGCGCCCGCTGCCATTGATTTACCAGATTTTAATGCCATTGAAAAAGAAGATGTAACAGTTATTTGTTCTGATAAAAATTGGGTGCGCACCATAAAAGGCCATAATGCCCAAGACATAAAATATAAAGAAGGCGATCAAGAACGGTTTGTTTTCAATGCCCAAACAACGGATAAGGTTGTTTTTGTGGCATCCAGCGGGCGGTTTTACACGCTTGGGGCTGATAAGTTGCCGCGCACCCGGGGCCCGGGGGAACCCTTGCGACTATTGGTGGATTTACCGAATGTGGATGATATTGTTCATGTGCTGATCATAAGCCCCGAACACATGGCGGAAAAATTTTTACTGGTGACAACCGATGCCAAAGGTTTTTTGGTGGAAGCCAAAGACGTATTAGCCCAAACGAAGGGCGGCCGCCAGGTTCTTGTGACGGGCGATCAACAAAAAGTATTCGCTTGTTTGTCGCTGACCGGTGATCATGTGGCCATTATTGGGGAAAATCGGAAATTATTGATTTTTCCAGTGGCTGACATTCCAACCCTTTCTAAGGGCAAGGGGGTTACCCTGCAGAAATATAAAGATGGCGGAGTTTCTGATGTGACCTTATTGGTAGCGGAGGGACTTTCCTATACCCGCGCCGGCAAGATAACGACCATAACCGACATTCGCCCCTGGCTTGGAAAACGCGCTGCCGCTGGTCGTCTGGCTCCCATTGGGTTTTCCAGAAACAACAAATTTGGGGGGTGAAAAGGGGCTGCTACCACCCACTTCTGGTGTTTCCAAGACCTACATGAGCGTTTTTGTGGCGGATAGATCGTGCTGCGCGCGTGTAATCGAATGCATCGACTAACTTTTCAAAGTGCCTTCCATGACAATTAATAACATCTACGCGCTTTGCATCAGGTGCAACAGCAACATAATCTGTTAGGCTGTATTGTCCATCATTGCTACTTAGGTAAATAGCTCGTTCGGGATCATAGTTCTGGTGGCTTTTCGATATCCAGGCACCAATGTTGTAGTTATTGAGAAGGGCCAGCAGATATGTATAGTCCTGCGCTCTTGTTAACCAGTCTTTGTTAGAGTTGAACTCTAGTTCTTCACTGCTCTCGCTCTTTGCTATATCACCGATTTTACCAGAATCTTTTTGGGCAAATTTTTCATGCATGCTATCCCATACAATTTGTCGGAAATCACGGATAGCATAAAATTCTTTGGTTAACCTTGCATTGATTCGTGCTGCTGCTAAAATGCGCTTTTCAGCAGCAAAAATTCCTATTTGATCAGCCACACTTTTGTTGACCCTTTCGGCAAAAGTGAATAGATCTCTTTTAAGATAGTTCTCAATAATCCACTGTTTCTGTTTGTATGTTCTGGATTCACCAGCTCTTAAATCTATCTTCCTATCTGTAAGACCTTTTTTTATATCATCTAGTCTGGCTTTTAAAGCATCTCTTTCCCCAAAAACTGCAATAGCGAGGCCTTTAAACTCTTGTTCAGGAATTCGTGTGTAATCAACGCCATTTTCCTTAAACCACAATGCAAATTCTAGTTGATCTGGGGTTTCTTGGGGAAAGCCAGCTGCTTGTTTTTCAATGTCGACTTGACGATTAATATCTTCTAGCTCTGCGTTTATTCGTCTGATTATTTCATTGAAGTAAGCAAGTACTTGATGATCATGTTCAAAACCTTTTGTTGCTTTGACATAGTCCAGTAATCTACGTGTATCTTGCTCATCTTTTTCCTCCAGCATCATAACGAAATCATGCGCTTTTCCAGGAATTTGGGGTAATTTCACCTCCGTTTCTGCCTGTATGCGCTCATGAACTTCACTGGTTATGGCAGGTTGGTAACTTTTGGCAAATGCTTCTGCTTGTCTTGAATATTCAAGGCGTGCTCTTGTTATTTGGTTTTCTAATACCGTAAAGTGACGTTTTAATTCATTGACAGCTTCCTCTAAGGCCCTTATTTCATCAGTGATTCGTTGAATTTCATCGTCTGATAGTACGGCAGCGCTTTTGCTTGATCCTAAGGTAAGCCCTTTTTTGGTGGTAGGTATCTTTTTTTTCAGTTCGGTTAAGGTTTTTGTTTGGTCATCTATGTGTTTTTTTAACTTTACTGCATCTAAGAAAAAAGCTTCTTTTTGAAGCTCTGCCTCTTTTTCAGCCATAAAAGCTTCCTTTATTGCTCTGAGTTTTTTGGCGATTTTTTGACGCTCTCTCGCTTGCTGATCTTGTAAAAATTCACGTGTCATCTCATCAGTTTTTTTAGCTATCTTTTCTTTTATAATCAGGTCTCTTGCACCTGGAGCAAGGTAAAGAGTGTATTTTTCCATCAAAGTTTTTATCCGTGCTGATGCGTTGGAAATTTGATCAGCTAGGGCGTAAACATCGTCAACATCGACATCGTCAGTTAAATTATCAACAATTTGCTGTTTTGCTTCACTTCTACTTTCAAAACCCAGACTGAAAAAACCGCATTGGTTTGCAGCGCCACCAGATGCGTAATACCGAACAAAAGTTGGGTGCTGAGTCATATTACCTGTTTCTTTATCAAAATAGGGCATCCAGAATAAAAACAGGTTTTGCTTTAAATTTTCCTGATCAATTAAAATGCGTTGGTATACGTTAATAGCAATTTGACCTTGCGATGCACGCTGAAGATCTTCATCGATTAGTTGTGGTACATCCAGGGCTAAAAATGCAGGAAGGTTTTGTGCATGCTCACGAAGATTTGCAGAATACCTGGCCAATTTTCTTAAATTTTCTAAGGTTGATGCCGGGTTGTACAAATAATTTTGAATAGCACTAACCAAGGCAACCAAAATGGCTTGAGTTTCTGGATTTTGGTCGGTTAGATAGTCTGCAACCTTTGGGTTTCTTTTGTCTAGACCAGCCGCACTAATTTCCAGCATGCGGAATTTTTCAACTGCAGCTAAGGCCCGAACAACGGTATTTTTGAAAGCGCCAGGTGTTAAAATAGACGTGAGATCTGTACTGGTATTTTTAAAAAATTCCATAATTTTTTCAGCAAGTAATGCTGCTTTTTCAGGAACGACAGTCTGTTCCAGCTCTTCAGTTATGCCCTGTAGGGGTACTAAATTACCTGTTGCAGTAACAGGTGTGACAGGAAGGCCTCCAATTCTTGTCGCATAGCCAGCATCACGTTCTAATTCAACCCGTCTTTGTTCCTCAAGTTGTGCTATTTCAATGGCATGGTAAGTATGGCGGGGAGCCGCATCTTTATAATTTCTAGCGTCAACCCAATTTCTATCATCTTGCCAAGGAATAGTGTCACCACATAATTCGCTCACATATGCCTTTTCTGGTTCAGGAAATGCTTCTGATTGCTGTGATACGGTGGCTAATAAGGCCATAACAACAGCGCCGTGACTTTTAGTCACATCATCATTCCATTGGAGTGTCATGCGCGACATCATACTTTCCAGGAATGGGTCCAATATTCCCCGTTGTCTTAAATAATCAGCTGCCTTGGTTAAGGCTTCAATCATAAGCTGCCGTTCAACAGGGTTAGCTAAATAAGTTTGGTCGCCTGTATATTTTGGCCGTATAACCCCCCCTGCACCAGCACCTGTTGCAATCATTCCAACCAGGGCTTGCGCTGCACGGGTAGCTGTTGTTTCATCATCGTATAAAGATAATTCGTGTGCCAACATATTAACAGTTTGAACACTGCGTCGAACAGGTATACCAGGGTCCGTTGCTGTTTTGCCCACAACAAATTTGTCACCAGTCATGTCATAGGCACTTTTAATCAACCCGATATCGATACCTAAATTATCAACAGGCACTGTTGGTTTTAATGGTGCGCTTCCACTACTATAAGCGCTGCCATAAGTGCTACTGCTGAAATCCCATCCACCATAAGAACCGCTACCTGAGCCCCATCCACCATAAGTGCTGCCCAATCCAAGGGGTTTGGCTGCGGCCATCACATTTTGTGTTAAGCCAATCAAAACAATGGCAAGTGCAATAACCTTCATGGTTTCTTCTAAAAAATATATTCCTAGCACCCTTTATATACTTAAAACATTTAATAAAAAATTAATTTTTAAAATAGTTATCCTCAATTTTTAAGATTTTCCTGTTTGAATGGGCTACGCATAATCAATAAATTAAATTTATGAAAAATTTAAACAACAATATAAAATAATTAAAAATAAATAGATAACGCTTTTCACTTGTGTTTTGAAATATAATTATTTAAAGTTTTTTCTATGATTTCACTTGATTAATATTCAAAAATTCAAAAACGCCAATGCCGCCAGGTTATGTTGTTGTGCAAAATATATACTTGGTTTATTCAGTTTTTTTAGATTAGAATAATGACATCAGGTAAAAAATTTTTAAAAGCACGTGTTTTTAAGGAATTTATTAACCCGTCAGAAGACATTTATTTTTGGGGATTTGTAAAAGATGACGATTCAAAAAAAATCAGCAAATGAGCTTGATCTTAGGCCACGTATATCTGTTATTGGTGTGGGCGGTGCTGGTGGTAACGCTGTTAACAATATGATTCGGGCTAAATTAGAAGGCGTTGAATTTATAGTTGCCAATACGGATGCACAATCATTGGAACAATCTCTTGTGGCATCGGATCGTCGAATTCAATTGGGGCTTCATATTACACAAGGTTTGGGCGCTGGTTCCAAGCCCGATGTGGGGCGCGCAGCTGCTGAAGAATCTATTGAAGAAGTTTTGGGCCATTTACGTGGCAGCAATATGGTGTTCATCACAGGTGGTATGGGTGGTGGCACGGGCACAGGTGCAGCACCTGTTATTGCGCGCGCGGCTCGTGAAAGTGGTATTTTAACTGTTGGTGTTGTCACAAAACCTTTCCATTTTGAAGGGTCCCATCGGGCGCGATCTGCTGAACGTGGTATTGATGAATTACAGCAATATGTAGATACGCTTATTATTATCCCCAATCAAAACTTATTCCGCATTGCTAACGAACGCACAACCTTTGCTGATGCCTTTAAAATGGCTGATGATGTTTTATATTCTGGTGTCCGTGGTGTGACAGACTTGATGATGATGCCAGGGTTGATTAACCTAGACTTCGCTGACATTCGCGCTGTTATGGCTGAAATGGGCAAGGCGATGATGGGAACAGGCGAAGCCGAAGGTGACCGCCGTGCATTAGATGCTGCTGAAGCAGCTATTTCTAACCCATTGTTAGATGATGTATCTATGAAAGGTGCAAAGGGCGTTTTGATCAACATTACAGGTGGTTATGACATGACCTTGTATGAAGTTGATGAAGCAGCCAACCGCATCCGGGAAGATGTTGAAAGTGAAGCGAACATTATTTTTGGTTCTACATTTGATGAAAAATTGAATGGTCGCATCCGCGTGTCTGTAGTGGCAACAGGTATTGGGGGCGGTTATAACCAAGCGTGGCAAGGTGATGCTGCGTTGAATACTCAATATGGTCCTGCAAGTCGTCCATCAACTGCAGCGACCCAGTCCATCTATACGCCTTTTGAGGCGCCATCCACAAAAGATATTCATCCTTTTACATCCGATAAAAGCACTTTTGACGAAGATCACACATCTTTAAGAACGCAAGATACTTTTGAGTTGGATTCCTTTACAAAGACTTTGGCTACTGAAGAAGTTGACGAAAAAATGGAGACATCCCAGGGTTTTGAGGAAACAGATAACTTTGCCCATGACAATCGGTCAGCGGCATTGTTAGAGGAAGACTATTCCCAAAAAATGGAAGAAAACTTAAAGGCCCCTGATCAACGTCGTCGCACGCCGTCGTTATTTGAACGGTTCACAGGGGTAGGGCGTCAAAAACCTCAGCAGCACCCTGTAACAGAGCAGACCTTGAAGCAGCAAAAAGGTGCCGATAATGACCGGGATTCCGAAATTTTAGACATTCCTGCTTTCTTACGCCGTGGTAATAACTAGAGGCATGACATTGTGACACGTTTAACCGTTTTAACTGTTCCAGACCCAAGGCTTAAGTTGAAGGCAGTTTCTGTTGAAACGGTTGATGATTCTGTTCGTCAGTTGATGAAAGATATGCTGGAAACTATGTACGCAGAAGAAGGTGCAGGGTTGGCAGCAACCCAGGTTGGCATTCAAAAACGTGTTGTTGTTATGGATATTCCTGGCCCTAATGAAAACGAACCAGGAACTATTTACAAAATGGTTAACCCGGAAATTGTTTGGGAATCAGAAGAAACCTGTACGTACAACGAAGGGTGTTTGTCAGTTCCAGGCCAGCGGGCAGAGGTGGAGCGACCCACCCGTGTTAAAATACGCTATTTGGATGAGCATAATCAGAAACAAGAAATAGACGCTGATGATTTTTTAGCGCGGTGTGTTCAGCATGAAATTGACCATTTAGATGGAAAACTTTATATTGATTATCTAACGCCTTTAAAACGACAAATGTTTGTTAAAAAGGTGCAGCGTCTTTTGACGCCAGTCCATTCGCCTAAAGAAAAAGGTCAAAATATTCAATGACCATAGTAAAAATCGATGGACCTATTGCTTCTTCCATAAAATCAAAAAGGCCCATTTCTAAGAAAACAGGTTCTTTTGGTTTTTCTGTGGAAGATAGTGCAGATTTTCCCCAGTCTCAGGCTGTTCAAATGTCAATTAGCACGCAAGGAATTGACGCCTTGTTCATGGCCATTAGTCAAAAATCCCCCAATGACGAGCAAGCTATCAACCAAGGCGAACAGCTTTTGAAGTATTTAGATGCTTTACGCCTGGGTTTGATAGAGGGGCGCTTACCCAAAGAAACGTTGCATCACCTTGAAAATTTAAGCGAATCTATTTCACTGGAATCCGTGGACGAAAGGCTTCAGGGCATCGTTTTGGAAATTCAAACCCGTGTTCAAGTGGAATTGGCGAAACTTTCTTAGCAATACGTAACTTTTTTGCTTCCGGCTCTGCTCTGGAAGGTTGCCGTCATTTTTTTTGTTTGCTGCCCTCATGCTTTCTAATTTTTAAATGATGTCCAGGTGAACCACCGCTATTCGATGCTGCAGCTGCTGTTTCTTCAATGTTCGAGTCAACCCAGCGCTTACTAAAATTAATACGAAATCCTGCAACATTATACAGATTTAATGCTGCATAGTTATCATCCACTTCTCCAACAACCATACATGCATGAGAAATATCTGTTTTGTAAGTTGACCGCCATCTTTGAGTTAATTCCCATTTAGGGTGGGGGCGTCCAAAAAGATCGATAGAATGAAGGATGCTATCTTGACGAGATGAAGTATTAAGCGTGACACCATAAGGTGAATCAAAAATTGTATTACAAAAAGATGAATGGGGAGCACACACAGTAATGGGGTGAAAATTATTCCAAACCATGTCGTAGTTAAATTGCATAGGGTACCTTGAATACATTAAGGGTGCCATCAAAAGACGTGGAATAAAATGTCTTCTTTCTGGACCGACAGGGTAATAAGGAGATTCAAACGTTGTACGGTATCGAAGGCAAGAACCGTAGTCATTTTCATGACAAAGAAAAGGGGGGGTAATAGGGGGGAGTTGATCCACAGATACGTGCGTTCTGCCATCAGAAAATTTTTTAAGATGAATGGTATAATTGGCAGATTCAAATTCATCTGAATGGGAAAACGACAGCGTATAAGCAGGTTCTTTTAGATAGATAGGTTTTTCTCCATATCTAATAACGCCATAAGTTTGGGATTCGTGAAGTTCTCCAAATGCATGGAGTTGAGGTAGTGTTTTCCGAGCTCCATAAATATTAAAAGAAACATCAGGAAATGGGCTCCCGTCTTTAGGCTCAGTAGAGGCAAAGATTTGCGTCGTGAGTAAGAAAAAGGTTAAAAGAAGTTTTTTCATAATTATTTATTTTTATTTTTTTAGGGAACGTAACAAAACATTATTTTTGTGTCAATGTATTTGTGATTTTTGTAATTAAATTGTTGTGTGTGCTGGGGGTTCCATAGCTAGAACATCTGCCATTGACTGCGTATAAAAACAAAAAAATCAAAGAAAAATTTTTACAATTGCTGAAATTATTAATTTTAGATAATTTTTAAATATTAATCTTTTCAGAAAGGAACTTTTATGACACGCAGCTTTTTAAGCTTTTGTGCCTGGACTACTTTAACCATAACGACAGTTTTTGCAAGTGAGCTTTATGGTGATGATGACGAAGGTGAGTTACCAAAATCAGCAACGGTTCATGTGACAGACAGGGTGGTGGATCCGTTTGCTTCCTTGCGTGTTCCTGGCGTTCCATCTGGGGTCTCTGCGGAAAGCGCTCGGTTGAAGTCTGTGTTAAATGCTGCGGCATTAAAAGGCATTCAAGAAGAACAAATATCAAAAGCTTTAGAACAAGTGCTTACAAATCCTGATAGAAAATTTCCAGCAGACCCTGATGTGGGTGAGGGGGTTTTTCTTGGGTTAGAGGGACCTTTTGTAAAACCCGTTTTACTTGCTATGGGAAATGGCTTGACGTTAGCTGAGATCGTAGGGGTTGTGGAATCTTTGGCGCCAGCGCCTGTTTTTTGTACTATGAATTATTTTGACCCTATCAAAGGGTGTGTAAAAGGGGGGCATCGTCGAGTTTCAAGTTTGGACGAAGGCCATGTTCGAGAAGTTTTTGGTCTTCCAACGGGTGAAGAGCCTGGAGTGAAAGAAGAAAAGCCTACTTCCTCAGCTGCTTTTTCTGGATTAGTTGTTTCAGATGCTCCTGATTCTTTGGCTGTTGGAGATGGGGATGACGCAGATTCTTTTTTCGAATCAAACGATGCCTCAGGACAACAAGGTGGCCTTTCAAGCTCATTCGCTGGTTTGTCGTCACCACCGCTGCGTCGTCAAACAACAGGAGGAGGTCTAAATAGTGTTGCTGAGGTGGAGGAAGGTGGAGAGGGGGATGAAGACGACGGTGAGGCAAGCGATTAAAGTCGTTAAAAATCAATCATAATCATACGGGTCACTCCACTGGGGTTGACCCGAATCATTAATCCAAACAGTGATATAGACAAAATACACAGGAATGTGGGGTTTAACAGGTATGGTTTTTGTTTCCCCATCTTTGACCTTTTTTGTTAACCAAGCATAATTATATTTTTTGGATTTATTTTCCAGTGCCCAATTCGCCAAGGCAAACGGGTCTGATAAGCGCACGCAACCCGATGAAAAAGTACGTTTAATGCGCTGGAATAAGCGGGTGTCGGGTGTGCTGTGTAAATAAATGGCGTCTTTGTTATCCATATTAAATTTGATATTGCCAAGGGCATTATTTCCCCCAGGAAGTTGTACAATTCGGTAAGGAAAGTAGTCTTCGGATAAGGTTTCCCAGTCGACATCCTCATAAGAAATTTGTTGCCCGTCTTGGTCTAAAATTATGTAATTTCGTTCATCTAAATAAGTAGGGTCTGTTATTGTTTTTTTAAGTTTATCTTTAACAAAAATACTGACGGGTACCCCCCACGATGGGTTTAAGACGATGCTATTGATAGAGGTTTGAATTAAAGGTGTTTTACGGTTAATTCGGCCCACAACAACAGGTTGTCGAATGTTAATTTGTTCATCTGTCATGGCATATAAGAAAAAAGTCGGAATATTAATAAGTATGTAGCGTCCATCCATCAGGGGTTTAATTTCTTCCCAACGGGCAAGGTTTTTATTAATTTTCTTGAGTCTTTTTTTAAGGCTTAGATTCAATGCCTGGCATGTTTTTGGTCCAATAACACCGTCGGGTTCTAGGAAATGATTTTTTTGAAATTCTTTAAGAGCTTGTTGAACTCTCTCATCAAATATGGGGGAAGACAGTTTTTTAGTATTAATTAGGTCATGATAATGGAGTTGTTTTCTTAAAATAGGAACAATCGGGTCAGACGTATTCAATTCTATTTTTTTGATACCATTGCAGGGAATTCTAGGCCACTTGGGAAATTTTTTTAATTTTTTTTGATATAGACTTTTTAATTTTTCAAGTCTTTCCCACGGGTGTTCTGATACACCCAAATGTTCTTGGGGTTCATAATAAGAAAAAACAAGGTCATCGCTTTCTTTTGCGGTTAAAGCCTTCAGAGTTGCCTCATCAATAGCTTGGGCAATAACCGTTAAAGGGCTTGCCTGACAAAAGGTCAGGTGCCAACAATAGAAAAATAAAATTTTAATAAAATATTTCATACATATAGTACACCACGCCTAAGGTTAAGAAATGGTGAACGTACTATATGACGAATAAGCTTTTACGAAAAGTCAGCAGATTTTGCTAATGTTTCCATTTTTTTAAAATCGTCAAGCTGTTGTGGAAATTTTTTCATAATGCGTTCTATGGCAAGACTGCCTAGAGGAACACGCAAAGGCGGAGAATCCAAGTGCGCTATTTGAATAATAATTTGTGCTGCTTTTTGCGGGTCGCCAGGCTGATGTTGATTCATATCTTTCAAATATTTTCGTACATTATCAGAACTTGTGCCCACATAGTCAGGGTGGACATCCATGGTTTTAACAGAACCACCAGCAAAATCTGTTCGAAATGGACCTGGTTCAATTAAGGTGACATGAATCCCAAAATCGGCCAGCTCATAAAACAAAGCTTCAGACAACCCTTCAACAGCAAATTTTGTACTGTTATAAAGACCTAAGCCGGGTGCAGATACAAGCCCCGCTATGGATGATAAATTAATAATATGCCCTTGTTTTTGTTGACGCATCAGAGGCAAGACAGCCTTTGTAATAGCCATTAAACCAAAAACATTTGTTTCAAAAATAGCCCGAATTTCAGAAAAAGGGCATTCTTCAAGTGCGCCTGCCAACCCGTAACCAGCGTTATTTACCAAAACATCGATACGACCAAATTTTTCCTTTGTTTTTTGAACAACTTCTTTAATTTGTCGTTCATTTGTAACGTCTAAAGGTAAGGCAATGAATCTATTTTCGTACTGTTTTTCAAAATTTTCCAAAGAGGAAAGGGTGCGTGCGGTGGCAACAACAAAATCTTCAGTATTTTTTAATAACTCATCGACAAGCTGCCAACCAAAACCTTTTGAACATCCTGTAATAAACCAAACTTTTTTCATGTGCCCTCTACAATTAGTAAGTGAGAATTGCCTAACTTTCATACATCCGAACGTTGTCGCGCAATTATAGCTGAATATCTAATTTGGAACGCAGAAAATTAGGTTCTTTTTTGTTTTGTTTTACGGAAAATTAAAGTACTTTCTGAGAAAATATAGAGGAAGTTTACCATGCGTCAGTCTTTAACAATTTTGCTAGCGAAGCCACGCGGTTTTTGCGCTGGTGTTGATCGGGCCATTCAAATCGTTGAAAAAGCTTTAGAAAAATTTGGTGCACCGGTTTATGTGCGCCATGAAATTGTTCACAATCGATTTGTTGTGGAAAGCCTTATGGCAAAAGGGGCTGTGTTCGTAGACGAAGTGTCGGATGTTCCCCAAGATAGACCTGTCATTTTTTCAGCTCATGGTGTTCCAAAATCTGTTCCTCAAGAAGCGCAAAACCGAAATATGATTTATGTGGATGCCACGTGTCCTTTGGTTAGTAAAGTTCACCGTGAGGTTGAGCGCCACCAAAAAGAAGGCAAGTTAACCATTCTAATTGGCCATGCCAATCATCCAGAGGTGATTGGTACCATGGGGCAGGTGCCAGAAGATTCTATGATATTGGTTGAAACGGTAACAGATGTAGAGCAATTGCCTGACTTATCACAAGCATCCTTAGCTTATGCCACACAAACGACATTGTCAGTTGATGAAGCAAAATCTATTATTGAAGCGCTTCAACATCGTTTTCCACATATTGAAGGCCCACGGAAAGAAGACATATGTTATGCCACGACGAACCGTCAATTAGCCGTTAAGGAAATTTCAAAAAAAGCGGATGCTATGATTGTTGTCGGGGCGCCGAATTCATCGAATTCTTTACGGTTGGTAGAGGTCGCGGAAAAAAATGGCGTGAAAAAATCTAAACTTTGCCAGCGTGCATCTGACCTTTCCTTAGAATGGTTCCAGGGTGTGAACGTTTTGGGGCTATCGGCTGGGGCATCTGCACCAGAAATTTTAGTGGAAGAAGTCATTGATTTTTGCCGCAATCATTTTGATTTAACAGTGCAAGAAGTGAATGTTGTGGACGAAAATATAACGTTTCATATTCCAAAAATGTTGGCGAACTGAAATTTGCGGGAATTACTGTTGTTGAAAACAAGAATAATTCCCATTTTTTCCAATTTACCCCATAGCCTATTCGATTGAATTATTTTAAAATTTTAACAAATAGATATAAATCAACTGGTCTGGTTTGTTAAAGTTTCTCTCCCTTATTCTTCTTTGTTTATGTGCTTGTCAAGATATGGTGGATCGAAAGCCGCTGATGAAAGAAGCCACCAAAGAGGACATGAAAGCATTAACCACACCCATGGGTAAGGAACCATCGCAGTCTGTTAAGTCACCTGTTGAAAAACCACCCCTTCCAAAAGAAATGTTGCAACTTGTTTCGGTAAGTATCACAGAAAGTGTTACATTAAAACCCATCCTGATTGAGTTGGCTCGCCAAGCGGGGGTTGATTTGCAATTAGACCCAAAAATTGACAGTAAAATTGTATTTTCTGCCCGAAATCGCCCGTTTATTGAGATTGTCGAACAAATTTGTTCTTTAGGGAATTTACGTTATAAAATTTTAAACAACACGTCGTTACGTGTTGAGCCTGATACGCCTTATACAGAAAATTATCAGGTTCAGTTTTTAAATTTTTCCAGGAACAGTCAAAATCGCGTTTCAACAGCGACAGATGTTTTTTCAACTGTTTCAACCCAAAAAACACAAAATGATAATGGGTCCAATAGCACGGTCACGGTTTCGGCCAATTCAGATTTTTGGGGGGAATTAGAAACGAATTTAAAAATGATTCTTACACAACAGGGGAATGCATCGCCAGGTCAAACAGCCCCTTCTTATTCCCTGCATAAGCAAGGGGGCATGGTGACAATTCTTGGCACATCGTATCATCATAAATTGGTATCTTCTTATTTGGAAAAATTACGCAAAGCTGCCAGTACGCAAGTTCTGATTGAAGCCAAAATTATAGAAGTTTTGTTGAAAGATGAATACCGAAGCGGCATTAACTGGCAAAAAGTGGGAACCCGGGGCGATTGGCAATTTACAGGTAAATTTGGTGACATGTCAAAATCGAGTCGCTTCTTGGATCCATCAACAGCTCAATCAGATATGGTGGCTATGGGGGCGGCAGGGCAAACTTTTTCAGGTATTTTAATGGCTATTCAAGAATTTGGGGCATCCAGAACTTTGTCCAGCCCACGGTTGACGGTTATGAACAACCAAACAGCTATTCTAAAGGTTGCTGAAAACCAGGTTTACTTTCGTTTGAATTACGATAAGCAATACAGCACGGTTATTCAGCGGGAAAGTGTGAACGTATCCAGTGACATTCAAACAGTTCCCATTGGCCTTGTTATGTCAGTTCAGCCTTCTATTGACCCAGAAACCCATGAAGTTATTTTATTTTTGCGTCCCACCATATCACGGTTAAGTCAGTCTGTTCGCGACCCAGCGGTAGATATTGCCTATAACTCTAACATTAATTCCAACACCAATGCTGCTGCATTGGCAAAAGAAAGTCCGTCTTTAATACCTGTTGTTGAGGTGCGCGAAATTGATTCAGTTTTGCGGTTAAAGCATGAAGAAATTGCTATTTTAGGGGGGTTAATGGAAGTACGGTCCATTCAAGATAAAAGCAAATTACCCATACTAGGTGATACGCCATTGGTGAAAGATTTGTTCAGTTCCACAACCGAAGGTGACCAAGTGGTAGAGCTTGTGATTTTATTAAAAGCCAGTATATTAGAATCTACCAATCCAAATGCGGCTGATCAACGGCTAATGCATATGATTCCAGATTCCAGGCCCTTAACGTGAGCATTTTAACCCACCATCTTTGTAACCAAATTATTCAGTTTACAGAAGACGCCCTTCACAAAACAAATGTTCCATCCGCAGCGCTGGCCTTGGTTGAAAATGATGAAACTATTTGTCTTCAAACCTTTGGTAAGACTTCTGAAAATACACTGTTTCCCATTGCATCTATTACAAAAAGCTATACAGCAGCCAGTATTGGCTTGCTTGTAGAAAAAGGCCTATTGAGCTGGAATGATAAAGTTATTCAACATATCCCTAATTTTTGTTTTTATGACAGCACAATAGCCAGCACTATGGAAATTCATGATTTGTTGACCCATAGTACAGGTCTGTATGAAGGGGCGCTGGAACAGATGGCTACGTGGGGGTACCCACGTCAGTCTTTACAACGAGGGTTGCCGTATGTTCAACCTGTTGCGCCTTTTCGCGGCCAATATGCCTATAACAACGTGCCCTATTTGTGGGTGGAAGATTTATTTTTGAATCTAACAGGTGAAACCTGGGGGCATTTTGTTGATCAACACATGTTTAGACCTTTAGGGTTAACGAACACCTACGTGGGCAAAAAAAATGTTAATTTAAATCAGCTTGTACAAGGGTACATTTTAGATGAAGAAACCCGTTCCCAGTTAACACCCATTTCATTTAGCAATTATGCAGAAACTTTTTTAACAGCGGGTGGGTTGGTTTCAACCATTGCTGATGTGGCCAATTGGGTCAAGGTTCTTATGGGGGCAGTGCCTTTTTTAAGCCCTGAAACCCGCCAACAATTGATGACACCCTATACGCACATTGATGATAAATTTTCCTATTGTTTGGGGTTACGTTTGCGGAAAAACCTACCTTTTTCGGTTTATTCTCATGGTGGTTTAATTCAAGGCGTTCGCCATCAAATGGTTTTTGTACCCGATATAAAAGTTGGTATGGTTTTACTAACCAACTTAACCCATTCCCAAGCGTCATCTTTGGTGGTTGATTATTTTTGTGAAACCGTTATGGGAATTGCTAATATCAAAGCGGCGCCTATTCCACCTGTTTCGTCAGAACCCAAAACATGGCTTCCCAAAAAGCATCTGGGAAAAGCCACTAACATAGATGGGAACTATAATAATGTAATTTTGGGGGATGTTAGTATAAAGGGTGACTTGCTAACGTTCTGCGAAACGAATGCCCAAGCTTGTTTAACACCCATTTCAGAAACTGAATTTTCCCTTTATTTTTTGGGAAAAGCTGGTGCTGTCTTGGGTGAAGGTCATTGGGGAACCCTTCACTATCAAAATGATCATTTGATCATGAAAGGGTACCCCAATTTTTCATCGGAACAGTTTATGCTGGACCAGATTCATCAGGATTAGAACCCTTAACACGCCGGTTTTTTCTCTGCCGTTCTTTATCTTTACTTACGGATGGTGTTGACGAACCGACACCAGGTGCTCCGCGTTTTTTATGGTTGGCTGCTTGATCACCTTTGACTTCAGGTTCTGAAACTTCAGGTGCATCTACAACTGTTGCGGAAGCTGTTGCTTTTCTTTTATCTGCAGCAGCTTTTTTACGTGCTGCTTCTTTTTCTTTATACTTAGGTATTGCATTTAGCCGTGCTGTTGATTCTGGAACTCCTGGTGCGAAATCTCGGAAAAAATCTGCATCACTTTTATATTTACTTCTATGCAGTGTGTAATCTATTGCAAGTTGTTCCATCGCTTCAGGCCTTCTGACAGGTTTGCGACTAACTGTTTTTTTGGGTGCAGCGGCCGCGCTAGCTTTTTTGCTATCAGAGTCGTCACCAGAATCATCATCAGAATCATCGCTAGAACTGGAGATAGGAGCTCCCATAGTTTCATCTTCTGGTTCACCATCATCACCACCTTCATCGGTTGTGTAGCGAACAGAAGCTGGAGAATCAAATCTAAACATCCCAGATGTTCCACTAGATGGGCTATCTGTAGAAGCAGGTGATGTTGTCATGACACTCGGGGGAGGTGGGGGGAGTGGGTCACCTCCTGGAGAGAGCATAAGCGACGCAGATAGTAGACGTCTTCCAGATAAGCTTTGAAAGCTTTGTGTTGTTGAAACTGCGGCTGCACTTCTTGGTGGAACTCTGTCTTTGACATCATCATCTTCTTCTTCATCTTCATCCTCAGAATCACTGGCAGTGGTGCTGTGGGCGGCCGCTAATTTGGGTAGATTTCTTTTTTGGGTACGAACTTCCCCTAATAACCGGATCGCGCTTTTTCTGTGAGCATCACTACGTGCACTGTCCGTAGTGAATGGCTCTAGACTTGCTTGGGATACACCTTCGGCCTTTAAAGCGTCATGAGATTCTAAAGCTACGGGTTCTGCTTTTGCTGAAGATGAGGGTCCTACTTTTGTTTTGTTTCTTTCCTCTAGAAAAGCAAGCAAATATTCTTCTGCATTCTCTAAGTCAGCTCTATCGTTTCCGGGTGCGTGATAGCCCTTTAAGATTTCTGCTGCAAAATATAGGTTCATCTTACTGTGTTTACCTTTAGCGTAGGCTTGCATGAAGTTTTCTACAGCCTTTTCCTGATGATACAATTTTTCAGCATCGGCAGATAATTCTAAAAGTTTGCAGTGATTTTTGCCAATTTGCGTATGTAAGTAACTTTTATATCTTGGTTCGATTCCATCATGCCAATTGTCTAGCAAAAGATTTGCCCTTTGCACAGCAATTTCCGAATCCGCTTTTCTTCGTCCTTCGGGTGCTCTTCTACTTAATTGACACATCATAATGCCCGCTTGAATGTTTTCTTTTTCAGGTACACCTCTATAAGTACTAGGAATTTCCTTCTTACGAAACCTCCGGAAAAGTCTTTCGTAGGTATCTGTTTGACCCATTCCTGGCAGTGGTCGTTTTTCGTTAATAAATTTTTGAGTTCTTCTAATTAAAATATTGATGTCTGTTAGGTCGGGTTCAGCACTGTGTGCTGAGGAGCTTAGTAAAAAAGCGCCTAACACTGATAGTGTAAATTTGCGTAATAGCATGGTTTAATTTCCCTTCATTTTTTCTTCATTACATGTAGTGTTTAATTTTTATATTTCAATATTTTTTTTCAATAGCCTTAAAGCGAAATGATAATTGCATTTTAGTAAAATAAAAGTTAAATTTTGTTTTGTTTTTTATGTACATGAGCATTTTTTATCATTTTCATGAAAAATTTAAAAACAGAAATTTACATCAACCTATTCAAAAATGCAGGTGTTAACGATTAAATGAAATACCCCCTAAACGGACGTGTCGTCATCGTTGGATTTGGAAGCATTGGCCAAGCTATTCTTCCGCTTTTTTTAAAAACATTTTCTATAGACCCCAATCGTATTGCTATTGTCACAGCTGATCAAAATGGCCAAAAAGTAGCTGCTGAATTTGGTGTTAATTTTCACATAAAGCCAATTACGCCGCAGAATTACCAGCAGGTTCTAGAAAATTTTTTGTCTGATGGTGATTGGTTATTGAATTTGTCTGTTTCTGTTTCTTCAGCTGCCTTAATTGAATGGTGCTATCGCAAGAATGTTTTTTATTTAGATACGTGTATTGAGCCTTGGGATGGCCTTTATACAGATGATAAATTGCCGTTATCAGCACGATCGAATTATGCCCTTCGGGAGGAGATTCTAAGCGTTAAAGAAAAATGTCCGAACGGTCCAACAGCTGTTGTTGCACATGGGGCAAACCCTGGTTTAGTATCGCATTTTCTAAAGGCTGCTTTGCTGCAGTTGGCAGACGACCAGGGTATTCAGGCAAATCCAAATTCTAGGCAAGGTTGGGCTAAGTTAGCCTATGATTTGGGTGTTCGCGTTGTGCACATTTCAGAATATGATACGCAGCGGTCTGTTCACCATCGAAAACGGGAAGAATTTGTTAACACATGGTCTATTGATGGCCTTATTAATGAAGGTTTGCAACCAGCTGAACTGGGGTGGGGGACCCATGAAAAAAAATTACCTAATGATGCAAAAAAACATGTAGAAGGGTCGAAAGCTTCTATTTACCTTGAACAACCGGGCCTTCAGACACGTGTTCGTACATGGGCGCCGGATGCAGGTGCATTTCAGGGTTTTTTAATTACCCACAATGAATCTATATCCATTGCTGATTATTTTAGTTTTCATCAGGAGGATGGCATTTATTACAGGCCAACAGTGCATTATAGTTATCGACCAAGTGATGATACCGTTGTGTCTATTCATGCTATGCAGGGAAATAATTTTGTTGCGCCTGCTGAAAAACGTCTTTTAGGTGAAGATATTGCCGATGGAATGGATGAACTTGGGGTTTTGTTGATGGGGCATAAAAACTGTGCCTATTGGTATGGTTCGCAGTTAACAATTCAAGAGACACGCAAATTTCTAGAAAAATCTAATGCCACAAGCCTTCAGGTGGTGGCAGGTATATTGGGTGCATTGGTTTGGATGACCCAGAACCCTAGGGCTGGTATTGTAGAGGCTGAAGAACTTGATCACAATGTGGTGCTGGAAGTGGCAAAACCTTACCTTGGAAAACTTGTTGGGGTTTATAGCGATTGGACCCCGCTTCAAAACCGTAGCCCTTTATTTAATGAAGAAATTGACATGTCAGATCCATGGCAATTTACGAATTTCAGAATTACATAAGGTTTGTTGCAGCCATAACCATGTCGCACACCAATTTTAATGTACGTTGGTCTGTGCTGTCTCGGCTGGCATTAAATTCAGCAATTTCAAAGCCCAAACAATTTGGATTTTTTATTAAGTTTTGAATGTGTGGCAGTACGTCGTGTGGGTTTAAGCCCTTTGGTTCCCAAATGCCCGTACCGGGCGCAAAAACAGGGTCAAAACCATCTAAATCAATGCTGATACCAAAAAATGGTGTTGTTTGCGTGATGTGGGTTTTTGCGTCGTCAAAAATTTTATCAAAACCATAATGGGCTACATCGTTTTCATAATAAATACGCACATGCTGTTCTTTCAACAGATGAGCCTCTGACGCTTCGAAGCTTCGAATACCAATTTGGGCCAGTTGATGGGGGTGAAGTTTTGGCAAAATACCCCCCAGATTTGACCATGATTCGTACCCGTACCCTAACAGAGTTCCAATAGGCATACCATGAGGGGCACCCGTGGACGTGCTATCAAAATTATGGGCGTCCATATGGGCATCTAACCATAATAAGCCAAAATCCCGCTTTGGTTGGCTGAGGCGAATGCCGCTCCAGGTGCCCATAGCAATGGAATGGTCACCTCCGATAATGATTGGAAAAAATCCACTTTGACAAACATGAGAAACTAAATTTGCCAAATCCATCATCATCAAAGCCACTTGCTGATGGTGAAAATCAAGCTGATCGGACGGGATTTTTTTATAAACTGGGTGTTGCCCATTTTGGTGATAATTCAAAATATGGTGGGGAATTTGATGACGTATTAAAAAAGGTTCCAATTCTTTAAAGGCTACCAAAGGGCCTTCCCCAACGCGGGTATCAGGTGCCCCCCAGCCATGACTTACAAAAATAAGGGTCGGTTTTCTAGTCATGACTTTTTTTGTGTTTTCTGAATAAAAACACGTCCACAATACGGGCATTCAGCCATGCCATTTTTCAAGTGTAAATATACAGCTGGGTGACCATGGGTTGAATCAGGTTCACCGTCACAACGTATTGTTTCTTCTGATATCACAATAGGTGGCTCTGTTGAATGTGTCATCTTAAGCTCTTTTAAAATGCTGACGGCTTTGAATTTTTTCTTTCAATAGCATCACACCATACAATAGTGCTTCTGCTGTGGGTGGGCAGCCTGGTACGTACACATCAACGGGTACAATACGGTCACACCCCCGTACAACTGAATATGAATAATGATAATATCCACCACCATTGGCGCAGCTGCCCATGGAAATAACCCACCTGGGTTCGGCCATTTGGTCATAAACTTTACGTAGGGCAGGGGCCATTTTGTTGGTTAATGTCCCGGCCACAATCATCACGTCTGATTGTCGTGGGCTGGGTCTAAAAACAACGCCATATCGGTCTAGGTCATATCGACTGGCGGCTGTGTGCATCATTTCTACAGCGCAACAGGCCAGGCCAAAAGTCATAGGCCATAAAGAACCGCTTTGCGACCAAGCAGCCAATTTATCGAGTTGGGTTATCAAGAAACCTTGGTTGCTAATTTCTTCTTTCACTAAAGAAAAAAGGGCTTTTTCATCTTGAAAATCTTTTGGTAAAAAAGGTTTTAGATCTTTTAATTTTTCTAGTTCTATTCCCAATCTAAGGCCCCTTTTTTCCATTCGTAAGCAAAGCCAACTGTTAAAATACTTAGAAACAACATCATAGACCAAAAGCCAAATAATCCTATGTGTTTGAAACTAACTGCCCAGGGAAACAAAAAGGCAATTTCCAAGTCAAAAATGATGAACAAAATGGCGATTAAATAAAACTGAACAGTAAACTTGCCGCGTGCATTTCGTTCTGGCGCATCAAAGGCATCAAACCCGCATTCGTAAGCTGATAATTTTTCATCATAAGGTCTTTTTTTGCTTCTGAAATAAGCCACCCCCATCAAGGCAAAAGATAGAAAAAAACCCAGACCAAAAAAAATAAGAATTGGCAGGTACGCATCAACAGCCATAAAAAATCCTTTCATTTTTTATCATGTCTGAAAAAGGGAAAGGGGTCAATGCAACACCCAAGGCCAAAATGGTAAAATTCTTTCTAAAAAGTTTCTATCATTGATACGGATTTAAATAAAGCTGTATAGTGTGGGCAATAAATTTTTTAGGCCCTATTAAGCAGTGATTTGTAGTCTGCAAGAATTAAATAACTTACGTCAATCAAATAGCCGTTTAATAGGGGTCGATTTTGGCGATAAGAAAATAGGGTTAAGTCTTTCGGATTTAACCTGGACCATAGCAAGCCCAATTCAATCTGTTGATAATTGCGGAAAAGAAAAAACAATTCGTAGTCTGTTGCAAGTGCTGAACGATCACAAAGCATGTGGTTTTGTTTTTGGTTATCCACTTAATATGAATGGTTCTGAAGGACCTCAGGCTTTAAAGGTAAGGGATTTTGTTGATAGCTTGATTCAGCATCAAGAATTGCCTGTTTTGTTATGGGATGAACGGTTGTCAACCCAAGCTGTAACCAGAATAATGCTTGCTGCAGATTTGTCTCGAAAGCGTCAAAAGACGGTTGTTGATAAAATGGCAGCATCGTACATTTTACAGGGTGTTTTAGATGCCTTATCTATGCTAAATAATTCTGACCAATAGATGCTGTGTTTTTAAAAAATAAAGTGCTATGAATGTAGCATAACTTTTTAGGGTGTATTCGGTTGCTATTAATAGTCAAAGCATTCAATATTTTTACGTCCCTATCGGCTGTTTTTGCCAGTCTATTTTACTTTTTCTTGTCAATTTTGCGTTGGATAAGAAGAATACCTTTTGAATCGTATCTTGTATGTTTTTTTGCAACTATTACCAGCAGTTTTATTTTTTATAAGATTCATGGGCTTTACAATGGCAATAGTCACGAATCTGTTGATTTTTCATCTGTTTACGCGCTTCATCCACCCAAAGCTTTGGATGGGCCAAGGCAAACCTTCCAACCCGAGATTGATGAGGTGGTACCGCCCGTTACAGTTTCAGGTGATGTTGTTAATGACGCTTTGAATCTTTTTTCGCTAGGCGAAAAATTGCGCATTAATGATTCGCTGGACCAAGCACATCAAAAATATTCACAGGCTTTGTTTATCTTTAAGAATTTGGGCGAAAAAACAGCTGAAGCTTATACACTTGTTAGGCTGGCAACAATAGATGATTGGCTAAGTAATACAAAAGATGCACTGGCTTATTACGATTCATCCTTGGCTATTTTTAAAGAATTAAAAGATGAAAAAGGACAGGGAATTTGTTTTAAAGGAATTGCAAAAATTCACTATCACTTGGGTGAGTTTGAGAGTGCCTTGGAGTTTTATAAAAGTGCACGGGAAAAATTTGTTAAAATTGGTGATTTGAAATACCAAGGCCAAGTTTCACGGGAAGAAGGAGATGTGGAGCGAGGCCTTGGCAATTTTAAAAAAGCAAGCGTTTGCTATGAAACGGCTTTGGCAATTTTCCGGGAGACACATAATTTAAGGGGGGAGGCTTATGCTCTACGTGGTATTGGCCACGTGGAAACGATGCGCGGAGACTACGCCAGTGCAAGGCGCGCTTATAGTAAAAGTTTTTCTTTCTTTAAACAAATTGGTGACCGTCGTGGGCAAGCAAAAGTTTTACGGGGAATTGGAGATGTGGAGGTTCGCGCCAATCATTTTGACCAAGCGCGTACTGTTTATGAACAGAGCATGGCCTTATTCCGTGAAATTAAGGAACCACGGGGAATTACAAAAGTTTACAACAGCCTTGCATTTTTAGAGTTTTCGTTAGGCCAAAATGGAAAGGCAGAGGAGTATTTAAATAATTCCTACAATTTGTCACGTCAAATCAAGGATTCAGCAACGGAATATCAAGCACTACACCTGCTTGGGGTTATACAAAAATATAAAGGTAACCACGATAAATCACGCAGGTTTTTTGAAGATGCTTTAGCACTTTGCAGTAAATCTAAAAATAGTGTTGGTGAAACAACGATACTGATTGAGTTGGGCAATCTTGAACGTAAAGCATCTAACTATCAACAGGCGCGTGTGTACTTAGAAAAGGCGATTGTTTTAGCAAGGGGAATCGGCAGCGATGCTATGTTGGCTGCATCTTACTGTGGAATTGGTCTCATTGATTTTTACGTTAATCAGTACGAGCAGGCTGGGAAAAATTTCAAATTAGCTGCTGATCTAAGCCGAAAAAGTAACAGCCAAAAAATACTGGGGCATTCGTTGCTGTCCCTTGGCAACGTATATCGGTTTATGGGGCAATATGAAAAATCACAAGAACATTATGACCAAGCGCTTAAAATTTTTAATGATATCAGTGAAAATATTGGTCGTGGAAAGGTATACTACAACATAGGTCTTTTGGAAAAAGAGGTGTCTTCTTTTGATAAAAGCCGCGACCATCTTGACCAAGCTTATTTGATTTTCAAAAAGTTTGATGACATAGAATTTCAGTCAAAAACTTTATGTGCTAAAGGAGAGCTAGAACGAATTCGTGGTAATAACGAGCTTTCCCGTGAATATCTTGAAAAAGCCCTATCTTTATCCAAGGAAATCAACGATTCATTTGGCTGTGCATCTGCTCTTAATGAGTTAGGCGTACTGAATTATCGGGAAGGCTATCCAGAAGAAGCTTTTCAGAAATTTAAAATTGCTTTGGAACTTTTTACAAAGATTAATGAAAAAACCGGTCAAGTAAGCGTATTAAGAAATATAGGGGCGATACATATGCTGGCAGGTCAATATGGTCTTGTGCGCGAAAGTTTTGATAAGGCCCTTGTTTTGTCTAAAGAAATGCAATACCCCCTGGGTCAGGGGATAGCATTGATGGGGTTTGGAAATGTTAACTATCACATGTATCAGCTTAACAGTTCTTTGGAAAATTATAAAAATGCATTAGAAATTTTTAGCCAATTGGGTAACGTACGTGAACAAGCAAAGGTGTCTATTAAGTTGGGTCTTTTGATGCTTCGGATGAGCCAATATGAAGACGCACGTATGTACTTGGATGAGGCTTTTTTTCTTTCCCAGCAAATTGGAGATATTTATACAGAGTCCCGTTGTTTGATGGGTTTTTGCAAACTTGAATATCACTTGGGTAATTTTAGCCGCGGTCGAACATCATGTGAACAAGCGCTGCTTTTGGCTCGAAAAATAAAATGCGCCCGTGCAGAAGCTGGTTCGTTGAAATACCTTGGAAGAATTGAAATTGCAAATATGCGCTATAAAACAGGTTCTAGCCTCTTAAAGCAATCATTAGCTATTTATCGAAAAACGGCAGACCGATCTCGTGAAGCGCAATCGCTTTTAAATCTTGGAATTTTAGAAACAACGGTTGCGCATTTTGATCAGGGACGTGAATATCTTCAAGAGGCCATGAAGATCTACGAGTCTCTTAAAAATAAGCAGGGTGAGGCTTATGTGTATATTTCTTTAGGAAATGTCGAACAGAAACAAAGCAATTTTGCGAAAGCCATTCGCTATTTTAAACAAGCGCTGCATATTGCTAACGAAACAGGCAATAGTGTTTTGAAAATTAATTCCCTTCGAAGTTTAGGACAGACTGACAAAATTTTCCGTAAATACAAAGAAGCTGAAGATTATATCATGCAGTCAATCGCAGTTTGTAAGGAAATTGAAAATTTTCACGAAGAAGCAATTGGGATGCTGCAAATAGGGGCTTTAAAAATTAGAATGAATAAGCTAACCGATGCCGAGCATTTTTTGGAAAGGGCTTTGCAGCTATTTATTCAAACCGGTGACACCCTGAACCAGGGGGTGGTTTGGAATTATGTTGGAAAACTTGAAAAAACCAGGGGTAATTATAACCAGGCAATTTTAGCTTATGAAAGGGCCGTATCACTGTTCAAAACCCAAGGCAATTTATTGCATGAAATAGATACAATGTTTAGGATTGCTGACCTTGAAATGAGTCAGCAGCATTTCCAAAAGGCCTATCTTGTTTTGTCACAGGCTCAATCTTTTATACATTCTGACAATTTTATTGAACTTGAAGGAACGTATTATTTCATTTTAGGTCAGCTTGAATTAGTTCAGGGTAGGTTACCAGAAGCGCGTAATGCCTTTGAAAAGGCAGAAGAAATTTATAAAAAAATTCCTGATCTAAAAATGGAAGCGAAATCTATAGGCTATTTAGCAGAAATTGAAGCTAAGTCTGGAAATTTGGATTTAGCAAAAAACTTGGAACAAAAGTCCAAGAAAATGCTTGATACGTTAGGGGTTCAGCAAAATTAAAATTTGCGGTACCCCTAACGGAAAAAGTCTAACGGTATAAAGAAAGTTTTTTTGTAATTTCTTGAACTTGTTCTATGGGGCCAAACAAAACGCAGCCATAAAAAACAATGTTGTCTTCAGATGTTTTTAAGGTGTTCTCAAGTTGTTCTTGATAAGTTCCCCCTGTCATTGTTTCAATAAATGCGCCGTGCAGTATTTTTTGTTCCCGGGCTGCTAGAACAGATTTTTTAATTTCATTTGATTTACCCCGCAAAATGATAAATGGCATTTCAGAAATATTTGGGTAAATGTTTCCACTTTGATCTTTATAATCTGTCAGTCTAAGGCCATCTTTTGACAGCGACGTGCCCAGGCCAATAGTCATATGAGCTAGGGTATTCATGGCCACGCCAGGTTCAAGATCTTTATTGATAACGGCAACAAGTTTGTTTGCAAACATCACGCCACTGCCTTTCTGTTTATCTTTCTTTTTTCTAAGTAGGAAATGGCAAACATTCCTAAAACTCCTGCAACAAGACCAATTGGGATGACACTGATCGCAAATTTAAAGGCTGTTGGGTTGTCTTTTCCACCTAATTCAGTTAAAACAATGCCGATAACCGTATGAAAAAGGTATCCAAAGCTCATGATAATCATGTTGGCTGTGGCGCCTGCCAGTTCTGCCACGCGCTTGGGTGCAAACGTTGACGCCATATAGACTGTTAAAATTTGATATGAACAGCAAACACCCACTAAAATGAAACTAATTCCCATGATTTGTGGCGTCATAGACTGAAAAATAAGCGAGAAAAATACAGATGCCATCAAAATTCCAGCACCAGCAATAGAGCCAAGGTAATAGTTTGTTCTTTCGGCAATAATGCTTAAAACGGGTGAGCCAAAACACATCCCCATAAAAATCATGGAAGGAAGTGATGCAGCTAATGTGTTATCAAAACCGTAGGTATGTTTCAAAAACTGTGGCCCCCAGACATCAGCAAACCCTTCAATAGGGCCGACCATAAGACCTGAAAAAATACACAAAGCCACAACACGCCCGTTTAAAAAAACGTCCTTCATGTCTTGAAAAATGCTATTGCTGACTTTTTCTACGGGATGTTTCGGAAGGGCTAAATAAGCTAAAGCACCTAAGAAAACACCAACAATAGAAATAATTTGCACAACAGGTTTGTACCCAAAGTGTGAACATAAGTAACCCACTGGCGCACCACCGTACATGGCGCCAAGCAAACCAATGGTAACAGCAAAACTGAGCATGCGTGAAAACTGCTTTTCAGGAAAATTTGTGCGTACTGTGTTAAATACACCTAAAATTGCCCCTGATGACCCCATACCCACAAGGGTTCTTCCAGCAAGAAGGTAAAACCAGTGGTCACAGAAAATAATAGGAAGTGTCCCAAGAATGGATAGAAAGATACACCCTGTAATAATAAGCCGGCCATTGTATCGGCTTAATAAAATTCCCAAAGGTACATGCATCAGGGAATACCCAATGTAATAAAGCCCAGAAAATTGACCAAATACGATGGGGTCTATCTGAAATTGGGCCATAATATCATCAACCAGAATACTGGGCATAACCCGTAAGATATATTGATATGCGTAAAAGGTGGATACAATAACCCACGCTGACCAAGCAATACGACGAGACGTTGTCATAACGAACCTCTTTAAAATTTAAGAATTAATAAGAATTTCTGGAAACTATAAAAAATATAATAAGATATGACTCCCCCTACGGGAGGAGTAGGCCTGCCAGGCGAAGAGAAATTAAAAGGTTTGAATCAACAAACATGAAAAGTTTTTTTACTCAATAAAAATATTTACCTAACACTTTAATTTTCTAAGGCAATTGTCGTAAATGTCAATAAGAAAATTAGCTAATTTGAGACTTTGGATAAAATTCCAATACTTATCATATGCTTTTAGTTTGTTTAGGCGGCAGGGAAATGGGTGGCACTCATTTGTTCACAAAAGCCTACAAAAAAGAAAAAAGAATCACAATGGGCAATGGCAGATGGTGTTAGCAGATGCCGGTCATTTATATACACGTTTCTTAAGTTGATAAAAAATGGAAGGTTTCTCACAAAGAAGGTTAGGTCCTCTTTAACTTCCTCTGCGTAAGGAATGAACAGGGATTCATAATAAGTCATCGATGGACACTCTTCTGAGGTAGCCGTTCGTTTTTCAAGTTGGTTTGTTAGGGCAAAAAAACGCATTACGGTCCTAAAGGAATATATCTCCCCATAAGCATTGATAAATTGACGTTGATTTTCAAAAAAATAATCATGAAGACATTTAACATTCTGTTGTACGTGAACAGGGTTGCAGGCTATTAAACTCTGAACGTAGTTAGCGGAGCCTTCCCCTATGGAATCATTCGTTAGAATAAGCCTTTTTAAAATACTCATTCTGCCATTAGATTCATCAAAAAGCTGTTGTGGTTCAGTTACGGACAAAACCTCAGCTTCAGAAACAGGGCTTAAACTTACAGGGGGTGAAAAAGCCGCCTGATTCGTTTCTCCAGGCTCAATGGCGTGTAAAGTTCCAAAAGAAAGAGATAGGAAAAGAAAGATGTATTTCAGCATAAACAGATTTTTTATAATATTTTCTTATTTTTTAATGTAAATTTATTTTTATTTCAATTAAAAAAACGTTTTTTATTTACAAATAATTTTAAATAATTTTTATTTTTCGAGAAAAAGCAATTAAAAGTTAACCTTTAGTAGGTCTGTAGGGGGCCCAAAGGGCTTGCTGTGGCCAAAGAAAGCTTAATAAGCTGGAAAGCGCCTCTAAAAAATCAGGATCTTCAACTCTATAAAATATACATTTTTCAGAACATAATTGTTCTTTTGGAGGGGAAAGAGCCTCCATTTTGAATTGGGACTCACCTTCAGTTCTGTAAACAAAAACTATAGGAAATGCTGAAGGCATATTTTGAATAACGGCAGTTGCTACATTAAAAAAAGCTTCAGCAAAGGCACAAGCTTTGGGTGTAAATAACCCTTTTTGTCTTTCATAAACTTCCATTAAACCCGCTAACGCAGCTGGTCGATATTGTTCAGGAATTTCAATGAATAATGGAAAGAAGAAAGTTTTGTAGTACTGCATCGGGGGGATGCCCTCGGCCAAAACAAAATTTTCCTCAAGCTTATTAGCAAAGACAATACTTTGTATAAATTCCTCAAGCGTAGCAGGAGAACGTCTTAATGATTCATCTGAGCTGGCCGTGATTTCATCATCATCATCTTCTGGTTCATCACTTCTAATAGATGTAGAATCCGGAACGGAAGTTAAAGAGTATCCGTCTGAGTCTGAATTATCAATACCACCTGCATTGACTGTTGCTAAATTAAACGACAATAGAAAAAACGCTAAAAAGAACTTCATACGGCTGCACATTATTATTTTTAAAAGAATGGGTGCACTTAAACATATTTTTGTTTTTATTTTCAACAAAAAAATTATTTTTTTACAAAAAAACACCTAAAATTGTTCTTAAAGGCTTTATTAGTATGCATTGGTTGGAGGGAAGGAGAGGTTAGTCCCCTTCGTTAAGTAGATCTAAGTTTTTTTCAAGCCAATGAATATCGTATTGACCATCGCGCATGTTTTGGTTTTTCACAAGACGCTGATGCAAAGGCAATGTGGTTGAAATACCGTCAATGACATATTCTTTTAAAGCACGGCTTAAACGGGCAAGGCATTCATCACGATCTTTTCCATAGGCAATTAATTTTGCCACCATGCTGTCATAGTAGGGCGGTATAGAATAGCCCTGGTATAACTGGCTATCTACCCGAATGCCAAAGCCCCCCGGTGCGTGATACCCTTTAATTCTCCCAGGGGATGGAATAAATGTTTTGGAATCTTCTGCATTCACACGGCATTCAATAGCGTGACCTTTAAATTCAATATCGGCCTGTTTAAATGACAGGGGCAGTCCTGCGGCTACACGAATTTGTTCCTTAAGCAGGTCAATTCCTGTCACCATTTCTGTAATGGGGTGTTCCACCTGAATACGGGTGTTCATTTCCATAAAGAAAAATTCGCCGTCTTCAAATAAAAATTCTAATGTTCCAACACCCCGGTAACCCATCTTGCCAACGGCTTTTGTAACAAGTTCGCCCAGTTGCTGGCGCAATTCTGGTGTTAGGCCAGGGGATGGTGCTTCTTCCCAAAGTTTTTGGTGACGTCTTTGAATGGAACAGTCCCGTTCACCCAAATGGACCACGTTTCCATGGGTGTCAGCAATAACCTGAACTTCGATATGGCGTGGGCGGCGTAAATACCGTTCCATATAAACTTCTTCATTGCCAAAGTTTGCTTTGGCTTCAGAGCGGGCCATGCGAAACGCATTCACAACTTCATCTTTGTTATAGGCAACCTTCATTCCTTTGCCACCACCACCGGATGTGGCTTTAATAAGAACTGGAAAGCCAATTTGGGTTGCAACGTCAACAGCTTGATTTTCTGAATCAATACTGCCCTCTGAACCGGGAACTGTTGGAATGCCAAGTTCAATCATGGTTTTTTTGGCCGTGATTTTATCACCCATCATGGTAATGTGTTCAGGCGTTGGGCCAATAAAGGTAATTCCGTGTTCTTCCACCATGGTGGCAAACGTTGCATTTTCAGATAGAAACCCAACACCTGGGTGAATGGCATCAGCCCCTGTAATTTCTGCGGCACTAATCAAAGCAGGCATTTTTAAATAACTATCTTTTGAAGCAGGTGGGCCAATACAAACGCTTTCATCTGCAAGCTTGACGGGCATAGAATCAGTATCAGCTGTAGAATGGACAACAACTGTTTTGATGCCTAATTCTTGACAAGCGCGAAGCACCCGAAGGGCAATATCCCCCCGGTTGGCAATTAAAACCTTAGAAAATAATGTCATGTTTAGAAATTCCTGGTTTTATTCAATAACCATAAGGGGTTCATCGTATTCAACAGGGCGTGCGTCACCGACCAGAATTTGGGTAATACGGCCACTTTTTTGTGCTTTAATTTGGTTCATCACTTTCATGGCCTCGACAATCAAAAGTGTTTGGCCAACAGTAACTGTATCACCAACTTTTACGAAAGCTGGAGCACTTGGTTCTGGGGATAAATAAGCAGTACCCACCATAGGCGATTTGACAACGCCAGGGTGGTTAGCCAAATTTGTGGATGCCGGCGTTTCTTGAGAAACACTGGGGGCTGCGGCCATAACAGGAGACGGTGCTACAACATGGTTGGGCGCCACTTGTGTATGGACGGTTGCTGGTCGTCTTGAAACATAAATACGGCTTCCATTATCTTCATATTCAATTTCGCTTAGGTCTGTTTCAACAAGTATTTCCGCCAGCTTTCGAACAGCATCGCCATCAATCACAAATTTAGAGGTCATGGATCAATTCCAAATTAATATTAAAAAATATTTTATATAGCCACAGGTATACCTTGTTCGGGTTTTTTAAGCAATCAATTCAGAAGTGTTGAGGTTTTTATTTCAATCAACGACGGTGTTGATGCAATGCTTTCACGTCTTGACGATAGGGCTTATTGCCATGTTGTTTTGGATGAATTACAATGACCGTATGTGTAATTTAAGGAATATATATTTATGAAAAAAATCCTTTCTGCTGCTGTTATGTCAGCTGCTTTGTTATTAACTGCTTGTAGCCCTAAACTGGGTGGCAGCGATTACAGCGCCAAAGGTGTTGGTGAGGTCAGTACAACATTAAAGGGAAAAGTTGCTGCTGTGCGGCCCATTACCATTCATGGAAGTGATGGAAAAGTGGGTGCCGGTGCGTTAATTGGTGGTGTTTCTGGTGGTTTGCTTGGTTCAACGATCGGTGGCGGCAAGGGGCGCATTGTGACAGGAACATTAGGTGCTTTGGCAGCGGGTGCAGCAGGTCATTTATTAGAACAAAAATTAAGTGAAGAAGAAGGTTTAGAATACCAAGTTCAGCTTGAACGAGGCGATTTAATCACCATTGCACAAGGTGCAGAACCCAAATTGGCCGTCGGTCAAAAAGTTCTTGTGATTCAAAGTGGAAAAGACCGTGGCCGCATTATTGCAGACAATTCATAGTTGATGGGTTACATACATTGCCTTTGGTAAAAGTTGACTTGATGCCACAGCATGTGGCGGTTATTCATTTTCAAAATGGAAAGTCAAATGCTTTATCAAAGGCATTTATTGATGACCTAAACAAAACTTTGGATGTCCTTGAAAAAGATGATCAAGTTCATTGTGTCGTTTTAACAGGGAATGATTCTTTTTTTTCTGCAGGTGCTGACTTAAAGGAATTGTCACAAGTAACTGCTAATGGCTTTCAAAATGCTGATTTCATTGAGCCATGGCAACGTCTTAGCTTTTTTAAAAAACCTTGTATTGCTGCTGTTTCGGGGTATGCCTTAGGGGGCGGCCTTGAATTAGCATTGATGGCAGATATAATTATTGCAGGTGAAACAGCTATTTTTGGAATGCCTGAAGTTAGTTTAGATTTGCTTCCGGGTGGGGGTGGGACTCAACGCCTCAGTCGGCGGATTGGGCAAAGTTGGGCCCTTGATCTTTGCTTAACAGGTAAAACAATTTCTGCCCACGAAGCACGTCAATTGGGCATTGTGCAACATGTGGCACCAACACCTGTCAAAGATGCTATTGCTATGGCTGAAAGAATAAGTCAATTTAATCCATATGTGACCCAAGCCATTAAAAAAAGTATTCAAGAAGGGAATAAAGTTTCCCTTGAAGAAGGCATGGCTTTAGAAAGAAAATTGTTCCATACCCTACTTCAAGTTGGCAACTATCAAGTTAAAATAGAAAATTTTTTAAATAAAAAAGGGAGTTCTTCATGATTCCACGTCATTTTTGGGTTAGCTTTTCCATAGCTGTTTTGATTGTGCTTATTTATCAATTTTTTCCGCATGCATCAAAAACAGAAAGATCTGATTTTTCCCCAACCCTTCTTGAAATTGGGTATGTTCCATCGAATGACCATAAAAGTTTGGCAGATTTAACCTTTGAATTTTATACAAATGATGGGACCGGTAGTTTTAAAAAAGAAGAAAAGAAAATAGCTGATTTCGCAGGTAAACCCGTTATTTTACATTTTTGGGCCACATGGTGCGGCCCGTGCGTTCAGGAATTACCAACATATGATCATTTTGCGGGCCAATTTTCACAAATTGTGCATATCGCTGCCGTTTCTGATCAAACCATGCCAAATGCCATTCAAAGCTTTTTTCAAAGTAAGGGAATTCGAAACCTTCCTATCGTTAAAGATGTTTTGGGGGCGGCAGGCCGTTTAAGAATTATGGGCATTCCAACCACTGTGTTTATTGACAAAAAAGGTTGTGAGCTAGGCAGCATTGTTGGCCCAATTCATTGGAAAGACCCTAAAGTTGTTAACCTTATTTTAACTTTATTAAGTTAATTTGATCCTATAAGACCGGCAAACAGGATGTGATCACATGGCAGTTTTAGCCACTTTGGATGTAGTTCAATTATTAGCTGAATTTTCCGCGATTTTAGTTTTTTATTATGGGTTTTGTAAATTCTATCGTCAACCAAAGCCTGTTGTTTGCTACGCAAAGCCTAAAATAAAAACATCTAAAAAATCCTAAAACACAGCCCCTAGAATTATTGATGCTGATGTTTAGGTTTGTCGTTAAATTCTTTACCATTTTTATTTTTATGATACCTGTCGTTTGGGGCAGCACACATATTCCCTTAAGGAAAGCATGGGGGCAGCCTTATTTTTTGGTTGGGAAGACACCCAGCGATAATGATTTTTTTCCCATAACACCGCCACCAATGCCTAGTAATTGGAACGACACCATTCAAAGTTTTCTGGAATCAGACTCTTTAAGGGCTATTACGGCGCTAACATTGGGTGAAGGTGTGGGCGGAATTCGTAAAAAACCCATGACACGGGAAGAAATGGTGGTTTTTTTTAACTTGCTTTTTAAGGCGACTCAAACGTTACGAGGGCGTGATTTAAGGAATGATTTTTTAAGAATTTTTCTTCATCCGTTTATGTTTACAAAAGAACAAAATTCAGAACAACTGTCCCATAGTATTTTATGTGCAGCTTTAGCTAAAACCATATTTGCTAATTTTAGACACCCGGAAAGAAGTGCCGAAGAAATTTTTGAACATTTAGTAGATCAACTAAAAACGCAGGCGACATATCAAGTTGTTTATAGCGGGAGTACCTCTTTTAAAACTTTCCAGGAATTATTTCAGGAAAATACAAAGTTTAAAAGTTTTGATGACTTTTTGACGGAGGAAAAAATTGCTGAAAAATTTGCTATTTTACATGGGGAAATGAAGAAATTTTTAACCTCACAAGAGTTGAATCAGAAGTTTTGGGGCCATAGAAGAAGACCATTCGCCATGCGAGAACCTACTGGTGATGATGCTACATCGCCACCACCCCATGGGTGTCACCATGGAAAGCACCCACACTGCCACCCTCATGTTGGTAGGCATTGGCATAAAGGGGGGAGGCGCTACCACCATAGTCAGGGAATGACTAGTGACGAGGTTGATTCGGATGACTTAAAACCAGATGCCGGGCCCTTTGATGGCGCACCAATTGATTTTATACCACCTCCACATCATTATCATCATAGGCACGGGCACCCTGACCAACCCATGGGTGCTTTTATGCCAAGGCCGCCACATATGCACCATCATCATCGTGGGCATAAGGAGCATAGAAAAGGCCACCCCCCTGTTCGGGGATTTTCTTCGGATATTTATTATCCCCAATAGTTTTTTATTTATACAATAAAAAACTATATTATTTTGTTATTTTAATAATTTGTTAATTATTTCATGTTTATATAAAAACAGAAGTTTTGTTTTTTTTATTTAAAAAGAAAGGTATAATTCATGAAGCATATTCACAGAACCGTATTCAAAGCTGCCTTATTAATGGCTGTTGCAACGTCTTCTCACGCAGATATGTTTAGTGGCTGGTACGCCGGTGGACAATTGGGTGGTAGTCAAAACAATACACATATCACAACCCCATCAGATAATCAGGGCAATACGCTTTACCAAAAAAATTATTCTAAGCGTGGTGTTTTGCTTGGGGCCGTTGGTGGTTGGGGCAAAACCATGAATAATGGCTTTTACTGGGGTGGTGAAGCTAACCTAAACTACGATGCAGGTGATCAGAAAAAGTTGCATTCTGTTACAACAACAGATGCCAACACAGGTGCCACGACAACAGCAAATTTTTCCACAAAATATAAACGCGGACCTGTTTTGGGTTTAAATGGCCGGGGTGGTTATTTGATGAATCCAAATACCCTTCTATATACAAAAGTTGGCGTGGAATTAAGCCGGGAAAGTTATTCTTGGTCAAACGTTTTCACACAAAACGCATCTGGTAAGCTTAACTATTCATCCAATAATGGTTCTTCTCAAGAAACAACACGGAAAAACGCCATTCGTCCAGTGCTTGGCTTGGGTACAGAATATGCGTTTACAAAAACCATCTCTGGTCGTCTTGAATATGCTTATACTTTCAAAGGGCCAAATATGAAAACCACAAATACAAGCGGTACTGTTGATTCAAAAGCCTACGAAACATCACATGCTTTATTAGCCGGTGCTGTGTACCACTTTTAGTCAAATTGACCTCATTTTCATAAGCAAGGCATACAGATTTCCCATCTGTATGCTTTTTTATTAAAACTTTATTAACTTAAACATTTGTATTCTAAAACCAGGAATATATGGCTTTAGGCAATATGTGTGAAACCGGTTTTTAAAAAGCGTTGGATTTTTGTAATTTTAGTTGTTGCCTGCCTTGGTTTCAAAGCTCAAGCATCTTTAATGTTGAGTCCAAGCGAACTGAAAGCCTTAGATCAAGCTTTAAAAGAAAAAGATGACCCAATTCAAGATGATACAATGACACTGAATGCCATTATGTTTTTTGGCCCCAATCGTTGGACATTTTGGCTTAATGAAAAAGCCATTACCCCTAACACAATTCCACGTCATATCCTTGTGCATTCTGTTACGGAAAATCAGGTATGTTTTAGTTTAAATGGATTGTCTGAAAAGATCACTCTCAACGTTTATGAAAATTATACGGTTCAAAAGGAATAGAGGATGCGAATAGAAACAGATTCTATGGGAAACATAGACGTTCCAGATGACTGCTATTGGGGGGCACAAACGGAACGATCACGACAAAATTTTAAAATTGGCGTGGAGAAAATACCAAAAGAATTAATTCAAGCATTTGCTATTTTGAAAAAAGCTGCTGCCATGACAAATGGAAGTTTAGGTGTTTTACAGCAAGGGCACGTAATGGCCATTTGCAAAGCATGTGATGATATCCTTGAAGAAAAGTTAGATGACCAATTTCCATTAGTTGTTTGGCAAACGGGGTCAGGAACACAAACAAATATGAATGTGAATGAAGTCATTACCAACCGTGCCAATGAAATTTTGGGAAGCCCTTTAGGCAGCAAAAAACCTGTGCATCCCAATGATCATGTCAATTATGGGCAATCTTCTAACGACTGCTTTCCAACAGCCATGCATATTGCCGTTATTATTCAACTGCATGAACACTTGCTTCCATCTTTAAAGGTTTTTTACAAAACCCTTCTTGAAAAGTCAGAAGAATTTGCAAAAGAAATTAAAATAGGTCGCACACACCTGCAGGATGCCACCCCCATAACCTTAGGTCAGGAATTTTCAGGCTATGCCACCCAAATTCAAATGAACATCAGCCGTATTGAAAATTGCTTGGAACATTTGTACAGAATTGCCCAAGGGGGAACAGCTGTTGGAACAGGCTTGAACTGCCCAAAAGGGTTTGCAGAACAGTTTGCTAAACAGCTAGGCAATTTAACAGGGCACCCATTTACAACAGCCCCAAATAAATTTGAGGCTTTAGCCTGCCATGACACGATGGTTGAAATTTCAGGTGCTTTGAATGTATTGGCCACAAGCTGCATGAAAATTGCTAATGATATTCGGTGGCTTGGGTCTGGCCCTAGGTGCGGCTTAGGGGAAATTCATTTGCCCGAAAATGAGCCTGGATCTTCCATCATGCCTGGGAAAGTGAACCCAACCCAGTCCGAAGCGATGAACATGGTGTGCTGCCAAGTTATGGGAAATCACGTAACTGTTACGTTGGCAGGCTCGCAAGGGAATTTTGAACTGAACGTGTTTAAACCGGTCATTATTTACAATGTTTTACAATCAATTCAGTTATTGGCCTCTGCCTGTCAAAGCTTTACAAATAATTGTTTGAAAGGTATTCGTGTGAACCACCAGAAATTGGCGCAAAACGTAGAACAGTCATTAATGCTGGTTACTGCTTTAAACCCTGTGATTGGGTATGACAAAGCCGCACAAACGGCCAAAAAAGCGCTGAAAGAAAATATATCCCTGAAAGAAGCTGTCGTTCAGCTTGGCTTTATGACAGATACAGAGTTTGAACAGGTGGTAAACCCTTGGAATATGATATAAATCTTTGTATAAACTGGCCCTACATGTGCTTATAAACTTGATCCATAAATCTTTGTAATTCAGCATATTCTGACACACTAAAATTCATCGACATTTTTAAGTTAGCTTCGTATTCAGATACACGTGCTAAGGCTTCGTATTTATCTCTAATGCCTGTTGATTGAAAAAATTCTGACACAATAACTTCTTGCGTACTGTTTTCATCAATGGCACTTTTTACAACAGAGGATGTATAGGCAGTTTCTTCAAGGGCACTGCCATAATCTTTTTGGGCCTCAGTGCTAAGTGTCAGGGCGCTTTCAAGGCACGGGTCTTGTGGATTATCCTCGTTAGCTGTTAAACACATTCGTAAAGCCGTAATGGTTTTTTGTACTAGTGGGTGAATGGCGTTAACGGAAAAAAGCTGAATGTGGCGTTCTCCATCCAATTTTAAGTTGCATGTTTCAGTATTTCCTAAATAATAATCTAGGTTTTCCGCAGGGTCAGCATGAGACGGTAGGGCGCTTAGGGTTGTTAAATCTTGCACAACGTCAGTTTTTGTATCTGTTCCACCCAATAATGTTTCACCAAGAAACCGTCTGTTTAAAACACCTGTTAATTCTTGAAGTAAATCTTGAACAACGGGTTTAAAAAAAGGCATATTAAATGGGTTGCTGTTGCGTGTTACGCGTAGTAGTTGATTAAGACGATCGTTGATGCTTCCAACGCGCCTGACGCTTTCTGTGACTTCTTTTTGAAAACTTAGAACATAGGCAAAATTTTGTTTATTCGTACTAATGGCAGATGCCTGTAGTTCACTATCAATAAACAAGCCAAGATTTGGAACATCCCACCTACCTTCACGGCCATCGGTCATAACCTCTCGTTCCATGTCAGTCATGTTTCTTTGCATGGTTTTTCGACTTTGAATACCTAAATCGGCATTTGTGTATAAAAATTTGGATGTATCAACGGTTAACATGTTTTATCTCCTGTTTAATGGATTTCTAAAATTTTTCGTTCCATTTCGTAGTGAAGATTCAATCCGCGTGTTGCAATGGCTTGTAGTGTTGAAAGCCTTAGATTGTCTAGCATAATCTGCTTTGGGTTTGCCCCCATGATGTTATCTGCATTATTAGACAGCTGTTCAAAACTTCGTTGGGCAGGCTCAAGCAGTTTACGGTTGTCAGATGCTAATTTGACTTGAATTTCATTAATGCTACGGGCGTAATCTTTCACTGTTTTTGTAACAGCTGCTGAAACACTTGTGGCAGCAAAAGAAAATGTCATCGTGTCAATTTGGTCACCCATGGCTTGAATTGTTGTTATATTATGAGCGGAAAACGCTGGTGTTGACGGTGGTGTTCCAGATGACAAAGGGCCTACAGAAATATTGCTGCCGTTAGCTGCATAAATATCAGATCGAACGGCCAAGCTTTGTGCTGCCCCTGTTGTGCTAGCGCCTGGTAAAGGGGTGACAGTTAGAAAATTATTCAGCCCAAAAAAGTGTGAGGCGCCATAAGAATTTCCCTCTACAAAAGCGTCACCTGCACACAGTTTTGGCAATGTTGCTGGGTCGCCTGAACCAATAACAACGCCATAAGCGGGGTTGTTTGATCTTAGTCTGAACTGACCTTCAGCAGTTAAGTCAGCTGTGAATCCGTGTCCACTCAGGGCTGCTATGAGGTCATCAATAGTCATATTGTCGTTTAACACAACATCCACATGATCAACTAAATTTCCGTTAGCAGGGTTGAAAACACCTACTCTCAGCGTGCCAGATCCAGAAATAACATCAGTACCAACCAATGGCCCCAGAAGCCCCGGGGCACCAACTGTTCCAATTAATTGGGTGGATGGGTTTCCAGAAATACCTTGGTTGTGAATAGCATTTAAAGCGTTTGCCAACGTAACGGCGTATTCATCTAACTGCTGTTGGAACGCTGGTAATTTTTGATTCCCCATCACGAATAAACCGCTTACGTACCCCTGTGCTGCTGATTGTTGTATAGAATTTGTTACATCAATGGTTTGGTCAAAACCGACCAGGGTTAGTGGATTCAGAGCTTGCCCCGCAACCATAGCAGTAGAGGGGTCGTAGTGAAACTTGGCACAATTAATACCATCAATGACCAGTTCGCCATTGTCGGTTACATACCGTATTTGATTCCTTGAATCGATACATGCACTACCACCGATAATCCCCACAAGTTTTTGAATTTGGTCACGTTGGGTTTTTGTGTAGGCAAAAATAGATGTGGCGTCACCTGTTTCTAAAATTGTGAGGGAAATTTGTTTATTTAAATCGGTAATACTTTCAATAAGCCTGTTAGCTTCGTCGATTTTATCACTTATATCTTGGTTGATTTCAGCACGGATTTGTTGAACGTTTGCCGCCAAATCGGCAACACTGTGTGCATGCATATCAGCCGCATCAACTAAGGTCATGGCAGCGCCAGGGCTTGTTGGATTAGCTGCCATGGTGCGCATGCCCTCTAGCATGGTTTCTAGTTTATTTACAAAAGTTTGCCCCGTCCCACGTGTTCCAAACAATTGTTCTGTTTCTGAATGATACCTATCCATAGCCTGCAGTTTGCCAATGGAAGATGCTTGCTGACGCAGGTTGTCAATAACAACTTGGTCAACCGCTTCATAAATTCGTTCAACTTCAATGCCTGCAAAAACACCACCAATGCTTCTACCGCTTACTAAAACATCCTGACGAACATGATTATTGCCAGCGCTGGCACCCGCCAGGTTAGCAGCATTAATCTCTACCTGACGTTTTGTAACATCAAAGATTGATCTAAGGATAGAAGTGGTATCAACATTTGTTGTGAAGCGCATAGGTCGTTCCCTTTAAAAGTTTTGATCAAAACTCATAACATGGTTGGTATCTACCGCTGTTTCAAAGCCAGATTTATTATATGACTTCGTTTTTAATTTTTTACTGGTGTCAATAAACAGCTGAATAATTGTTTGGTTATAGTGAATGGCATAGTCAATAAGCTTTATGTTTTCTGTCATGCTTTCACTTAAGGTTTTTGATAGTTCTAAAACCTTTTCTTTTTCTGCAGATTCTAAAGTTGACAAAATGTTCTTGCTTAAAAAGTTTTGCAAAACAGTTTCATATTTTTTGCACATATTTTCTTTAACAGGTAAAACAGCCTTGATGCTATCAAAGTCGTAAGATGAAATGACTCTGTTTTCATGTACAATACAATCCGTGAAGTCTTGTATGGTTTTGCATAGTTCTTCATAAAGCTCAAATGGTTGTGTCATAATTTTCTCCAGTTTTTGTGTTTTCCATATTACGAATCATTTTGTCGGCTATTTGATTTGCCAATCCAAGGCCGGTGTTCGGGCAGTTTTTGACGATGGCATCAATAAACCAACCCTTAATAATTTCAGCGCTGTGACCATCGCCGAAAACTGATGAATCCTCTAGGCCTACGAAAAAGCCCTTCAGAAAATTGCCAAAAACCATACTTTCGTATTCCTGGGCCACTTTTTGTATTTCCTCAGCTGTTTGAGGTTTTTTGAAAGATGGCATGGGTTGCGATTGCGATATGGTTGCTAAAGGTGTCATCATTGTATGTCTCCTAAATCACCACAAGCTCTGCCTGAATGGCGCCTGATGCTTTGATGCTGTGTAAAATTGCGGTTAAATCTTTGGGGGTTGTACCTAGTAAATTTAAGGCATCCACAAATTCTTCCAGATTCACCCCTGATTCCAATAAGGAAAACTTGCCTTTTTCTTCTTTCACACTAATGGATGTACTGTCTGTGACCGTTGCTTGCTGAACGGGAATTATTTGTGCTGCTGCAGCTGATCGACCAGGTAAGGTAGGTCCTGCCAACGCTTTTTGTTGTTCTAAAGTTGATAGTTCGGACAAATGTATTTTTGTTTGTTGGGCTACTGCGATTTTGTGATCAGTTTCTATTTTTTCAAAGCCTCTTTTGGCGTCATTATCGCCGCCGGCATCTAGCTGGGCTTTATTAATTTGCTTAAAGGTCGCAACTTGTAATTGGTATTGATCTTCCATATTTTTATCTTCTAAGGCATGCTTGTTTTTCAAGGCTTGCAACTTTTCTTCGAAGGGTGCTTTGTCGCTAATGCCTGGAATGCTGATAGGGGCTGACGTGACATTGGTGAAGGGATTGGGTTGGCTTACATCCTGTGATTCAACAATGCGAATTGTGATACTGCCGTGTGTTAAGGCAATCGGGCTGATTTTTACGTTTTTATTGACAACAACAACGCCATTTTGATCATCAATAACAATTTTTGCTGATTGATCGGGTTCTACCTTTAATTGTTCAATTTCTGTTAAAAAGTTGACCATGTCTTTTTCTTTTTCAGCGGGCACAGAAACCTGAATGGTACTGGAATCCATAGCCATGGCAATGGGTGATTTGAAATTATCGTTAATGGTTTCAGCGGTGCGTTTAGCTGTTGTGAAATCCGGATTGCTTAAGGCAAGATTAATGGATTTTAGGTGAATCAGCTCAAAACCCACTTCTTTTTCAACAATGGCGCCGTTGGAAATTTTTGCCGATGTTGGAACACCTTTTGACACCTGGGCTGCCCGACCTTGTGCAGCCACAGCTGATACGGCCAATGCACCTTGGGCAACAGCGTAAACCTGACCGTCAGCACCTAATAAAGGTGTGACAAGAAGGGTTCCCCCCTTTAAGTCTTTTGCATCGCCCAACGCAGAAACCGTTACATCAATGCGTGATCCTTGACGTCGAAAAGGGGGTAAGTTGGCAGTAACCATAACGGCTGCCACATTTTTGCCAGATGGAACAGCGCCATCGCGAATATTAACCCCAAGTCGTTCCAGCATGCTGGTGAGGCTTTCCTTGGTATAAGGGGCACTGGCCAAGGTATCACCTGTTCCATTCAAGCCTACAACAAGACCGTACCCAACTAACAAGTTTTCACGAACCCCTGCGAAATGGGCAATATCCTTCAGGCGTGATTTTTGGACGATTCCTCTGAAGTTTTGTTTTAAAAGGGTTAGGTTTGTAACACCCTTTTTTTCATCAGCCTGTTGTCCAGCACAGGCAATACCCAACCAGAGCCCGACTAAAAGGCCTAAAAACCTTGCTGTTGTACTTTGAGCTTGAAACACGTTGATTTTGCATCAGTTCTATAAATTTCTGTATCTTTAAGAAAGCAAGAAATATGCCAAATTTAGTTTTAAGCAGTTTTGTACGTGTCATGCTCCAGATGCCAAAAGCGAATTAATGCCTCATTCAGATTTTTAGCTTCTAGTTTCTTTTTAGCATTATCAAGGTGAAATGCGACTGTTGATTTGGAAATGCCTAATTCATGACAAATTTGTTTTATCAAAGCGCCGCGGTATCGAAGCCTTAAAATTTCAATTTCACGGGCACTTAGGATAGATGATTTTTTCTTAAAAATAAGCTGATTCTTTATATTTTCATAGGCCTGGCACATAAAAATAAGTGTAAAGTTTTGATCTGGATAAATACGCTTTTGATTCGCAATAATAAGAAAGGCTTGACTGTTCGATGTAATTCCCATGGGGATGACAGCTTCGTGTTCGATGCCAAAGCTTTCTTTTTCTAATAGAATTCTTTTTTGAATCGGCGTTATTCCCTTAAAGGAATGAATATGTTCCGCAAATGGTTGATGAACGGTACCTAGCTTTTGAAAGATCGGATCGTGAAGCGCGTGATTTTTAGCTTGATAAGAAGAACGCCAAAGGGACGGATAGTTAGAAAAAACCTCTGTGAAGGAAGATTTTGCTAGAACATCTGTAAACCTGACGTACGAAAAATACTCAATGCCCAAATACCTTAGAAATTTTTCGAACACACTATCTAAATGTATGCAAGAAACACTTGCTTCCATTGAATGTAAAAATCGGTTCAATACCTTTTGTTGTACGTTTGCCATAGCCCCTACTTCAAAACAGCCTAGCCCATTATCTTTTTGATAAAAGGCAAAAATTCATAGCGCACTAACGGGTACGCTTTAGCTTTCAAAGATTCCTTCTGACTCTGACTTGTATGCTTTTACAGAATTTTTTGATATTTAGGAAATGCTTCTTCTTCACAGTTGCTTTGCAAAAAACGCACAGCAGAAATTATTTTGAAGAAGGATCTTCGCTCTAAATCGTTTTAAGTAAAAAATGACCGTCAATCCGGCTGAGCTTGTTTTCTAGTTCAAGTTCGCTGATTAAACCTAAAATCACAGGGGCAGGGTAATCATACTGGTTCATGATATCATCAATCAGGAGGGGGGTATGGGATAAATCGGCTAATAATCTATCCTTCAGGTCATAGGGTGACGCAGCGGTATGTATTGACGAATTCATTGTTTGTGCCACACCTTCTTCAATTTTTGGAACATCACCCAAAACAGATAACACATCATCCACTGTTTCCACTAAAGGGGCCCCTTGTTTGATTAAAATATGGCAACCTTTATTACGGGGGTCTAATGGGGAACCAGGCACAGCGCATACATCGCGCCCTTGTTCTAAGGCACATTGCGCTGTAATCATGGAACCTGAATTGTAAGCAGCTTCTATGACAATGGTTAAACGGCTGATTCCAGAAATAATGCGGTTACGCCTTGGGAACAGGGAGGGGGTTGGGCTTGTGCCCAGGGGCATTTCAGAAATAACAGCGCCGTGCTTAATTAAGTCTTCATATAATTTTCTGTGTTCTTCTGGGTAAATAACATCCACACCACCTGCTAAAACAGCGATAGATGCATTCGGTAAAGCACCTTGATGGGCGCTGGCGTCAATACCGCGGGCCATACCCGATACAATGCACCAACCCGCTTGTGATAAATCGTGCGCTAACTGAGTTGCTATTTTTTTTCCAACAATTGATGCATTTCTAGCCCCAACAATAGCGATAGATGGTTTTTTAAAGACGTTTATATTACCAGCGACACTTAGGATGGGCGGACAATCTGCCAACGTTTTAAGAAGGTTGGGAAAGGAAACATCAAGCGCAGGTAACACGGATAAGTTTTTTTTATCATGGTGTTCTCGTTCTTTTTCTGCTTTTTCATAAGGAAATGCTTCTTTGAGGTTTAAAATAGCCTGATCAATACGACCAAATTGATTTAAAAGCCCCCAAAAACGCTTAGGCCCGATTTGTGGAGATCGTATGAGCTGGATCCATTGGACAATTTCCTTTAAATTTTGATCAGACATGAACCTATTTTCCACTGTGAGCGAATGATTATTTTAATTTTCTGAGCAAGAAAATATGAAGGCAAGTGTTTTTATCAACGGACCTTTTTATATAAAAGATAGCCTTGTCTGCTTCTTTCGTATTTAAATTCTACGCGTTTTGTTTTTTAAACTTTAATAAAAACCCTGTTCTGGAATTTTAAAGTTAAATTGGTTAACATCCAGTTAACGCCGATTCGCATGTTTATTTTTATGTCATTTAATTCATCTCAGCTGCCACCTTTGTTAGAGGTTGTCAAACAATTCGGCCTTCTGCAAAACAAGGTGCATTCTAAAAAATTGGGGCAAAATTTTTTGTTCGATACAAATTTGCTGCATAAAATTGTACGCAGTGCTGGCAATTTTGATGGTGTTTACGTACTAGAGGTTGGTCCAGGACCAGGTGGGTTAACTAGGTGTTTGTTGGAAACAAACGCTAAACACGTATATGTTATAGAGCGGGATGCAAATTGTATTCAAGCACTTCAAGGTTTAAAAGATGCATCAAACGGGCGGTTAACAGTTATAGAAGAGGATGCGCTGCGGTTAAAACCACTGGATCTGATCCCATCGGATCAGCCCATCAAAATTGTGGCTAATCTTCCGTATAATGTGGGAACCGAAATTTTAATTCAGTGGCTTAAAAATAGTAAAAATATTCAGTCTATGACGCTGATGTTTCAACAGGAAGTAGCCGAACGTATTGTGGCACCTGCTAACACAAATCACTATGGCCGCTTGTCCATTTTAGCCCAGTATATTTGCGAGGCTACCTTTTTGTTTTCTGTGCCACCTACGGCTTTTACACCAGCCCCTAAGGTGTTCTCAGCTGTGGTGCATTTGGTTCCTAAATTATTAACAGAAGAAGAACAAAATTTAATTCCAATACTTGAACAAACAACTCAGGCAGCGTTTTCTCAGCGGCGAAAAATGGTTAGATCTAGTTTGAAGTCTTTGGGTTTAAAAGAGGAGGAGCTTTTAAAGGCTTTGGCTCACTGCCAAATTCTAGAAACACAGCGCCCTGAAACCATAACAGTTCAGCAATTTGTTACATTTGCCAAATATTTAGACGCTGCTCGATAAACATATTTTTTCCCCTTTAACCCCATTTTAACCTTTTTGTTTGTATTCTGGATTTGGTTGGTCAGACGGTCCAAGCAAAGTTGGGCCCAATGCTTAATCATGGGGTGGAATCCCATGATGCTGATGCTTTTAAAAAACATCAGGCCTCTGCCTTTTCTAGATGCATCTAGAAAAGTTTATAGCAGGTGTTTGTCAAGGTGTACACTTGATGAATATGATCACTTGATAAGATAGGTGAATTGTTTTTGACTTTTTGCCTTTTGAATCAAGACGGGAAAGCATTGCCGAGGCGGCGGTGGGGTGGGCACTGCGCTTTGGATTTCTGGGGATTTCGCAAGGCCAGGTGGGCCCCTTACACAGGCGTAAAGGCAGAACTGTGCTTTATTGGGCATTTTCTTAGGAATAAGCCAGGCAAAAAGGCAGGGGTGTATCTTGGTACCCAACAAATCTTTCAGAAATGACGATGGTGAGTTATTGCAATATTTTATTGGATTTTTTTTTAGAATTTGATAGTGTAGTTCCATTGTTCCTGCGCTATTGGGGTATAGCCAAGTGGTAAGGCAGCGGTTTTTGGTACCGCCATTCCTAGGTTCGAATCCTAGTACCCCAGCCATCATTTTTCCTGTATGACATTTTTTGAAAAAACAAAGGTTCTGCCTTTTTCAGAGCAGCAGCTATATTCATTGGTTGTTGATGTGAAAAAATACAGTGAGTTTGTGCCCGGTGTTAAAAAAGCCTGTGTGTATAATGAAAAACATTCGCATTTTTATGCAGATTTAACTGTTGGGAAGGGGCCTTTTCAGGTTACGTATACGTCTTTGGTGACGGTTGCCCCCCCTTTGGAAATCACCACACGGTGTGTAAATGGCCCATTACATTTGGAAAGTCAATGGCATTTCTTGCCTTTGGGCAAAGAAGAAACCCAAGTAGTTTTTCGTGTTAACTTTTCATTTCATGGCTTTTTATTGGGCAAAATTGCAGAAGGTGCCCTGTCCTCAACCATCGAAAGTATGATGGAAGCTTTTGAAAAAAGGGCCCATCAACTTTTTAAAAGCTAGGCATGACTTGTGCTGAGAATAACTTTTTTCCGGTTTTTATTTGCCAAATACGTATAAAACGTTGGAATGACAAATAGCGTAAACAGGGTTCCAATGGTCATACCACCCACAATAACCCACCCTAACTGACGGCGACTTTCAGCGCTGGCACCAGTTGCCATGGCCAATGGAATAGCACCCAAAACCATAGCAAATGTTGTCATTAAAATAGGGCGAAGACGTAACTTGGACGCCTCAATCACAGCATCTGGAACACTTTTCCCTTCATCTAACAGTTTATTGGCAAAATCGACAATTAAAATACCATGCTTGGTAATTAACCCGATTAAGGTAATCAAACCAATGTTGGAATACAGGTTTATGGAACCTCCATTCATCAAGCCCAGTGTCATCACAGCGCCTGCCAAAGAAAAAGGAACACTTAAAATAATAATAAAGGGGTCACGCCAACTTTCAAATTGGGCAGCCATAACCAGGTAAATAAAGCATAACGCTAAAAAGAAAACCAATTGGATTGTTCGGCTTTCTGTTAAATATCGTTTCGTATCGCCTACGTAATCGTAGCGCGTATCTGATGGCATACAGTCTTTAGCAATTTCTTCTATGAGGTTGACACCTTCTCCCAAACTGAAAGACGGTTTTAAGAAGGCGTAAATTGTAATGGCCCTCATACGGTTATGGTGGTGTACTTCAATAGGGCCTGACCTGGAATGCACCTTCACAAGTTCCGACAATGGAACCAATGTTCCTTCTTTGTCATTGGCCTTCACAAACAGGTTGGTGATGTCATGAGGGGTACGGCGCGCTTCATTTTCAACTTCCACACGCACGTCGTACAACTTATTTTCCCGTTTGAATGTGTTTGCTTTTTTACCACGAATTAATGCATCAATTGTTTCTGCAATGGTGGCTGGTTCAATACCTAATGATGACACCTTGTCACGAATAATACTGACAGTGAAATCTTCGGTATCTCCACGAATTTCAGAGTTGACCCCCAACACCATACCCGATGCGTATAGGTTAGATACCATATTTTGCGTAATATCTTTTAACTCACGGTAAGTCTTGTTGCCCAAAACAACAAACTGTACAGCACGGTTATCGTCACCGCTAATACCTGTTGAGCCGCTATTGATCTTTGCATCAACGCCCGTAATTTGTTCCATGCGATCGCGAATTTCATCGGCCACTTCATCGGTTGAACGCTTACGGTCAGATTTTAGGTGAATAGATGTGTCAAATGTTGGGTTAATAATCTGCACAACACGTCGTTCAATTTCAGGGATACTGCCCAGAATTTCATCAATACGCTGAATGTAACGTTCTGTATATTCAAGGGTTGATGTTTGGGGAGCTTGTCCATCAATTGTAATCAGACCCTGATCTTCTTTGGGCGTAAATTCAGATGGCAAATACCGGTGCACAATATAGCCAACCAGGGCAAATGCAATAGCACCTAAGGCCACATAATGACGGTATTGAATTGTGATTTTTAAATACTTTTCGTACAAAATTTCTAGTTGAGAAATCCATTCATCTACTTTGATTTTGTTTTTAAATTTATCCCAGGGGGTTACAGCATCATCGCCATGCTTATGAGGGGCTAACATGCGGGCACACATCATGGGTGATAGCGTCAAGGCAGCAAAACCTGATATGAAAACAGCGCCAGCCAGCGTGATGGAAAATTCTGTCATCAGTTTACCCGTCATGCCCTGTGCTAAAGCAACAGGCGTATAAACGGCTATTAACGTTAAAGTCATGGCAACAACGGCAAAACTGATTTCCCGAATTCCTTTGAATGCTGCCTCTACAGGCTTTACGCCTGCCTCGATATGACGGTACGAATTTTCAAGAACAATAATGGCATCGTCCACGACCAACCCAATAGCTAACACCATCGCCATGAGGGTGAACATGTTGATGCTGAAATGCAAAATGTACATCAAAAATAGGGCACCAATTAAGGAAACTGGAATGGTAACCAAAGGAATCAACGATGCACGGGCGGAACGTAAAAATAGAAACACAACAGCAACAACCAATAAGGTGGCTTCTAAAATAGTTTTGAAGACTTCGGAAATAGATTTTTCAATGAATACAGTCTTGTCGCTGGCAACCTCGATGCTCATTTCTTCAGGAAGGTGCTTTTTTATTTTTTCCATAGCACCCTTGACACCGCGTGCTACATCCACAGGGTTTGCCGTTGATTGTTTCACGATAGAAATACTGACACCACCTTTTCCGTTATAGCGGGTACGGGTTTTGCGGTCGTTAGATGTCACTTCAGCACGGCCCAAATCTCGGACGCGAATGAGGTGATTTTTACGGGAAGTTATCACCAAATTTTCAAATTCTTCAGGTTTTTCCAAGTTGGCAACAGTTGTCACCAAATACTCACGGTTATGGCTAATCAATTTACCAGCTGGTTTTTCAATACTCTGCCGTTTTAAAGCTGTTAAAACCTCTGAAACGGTAATCCCATACGCTGCTAAGCGAATAGGGTCTAGGTAAATATTCATTTCATACAGGCCAGCACCCAACACATCCACGCGCGCAACACCTGTTATGGATTCAATTTCCTTTTGAATTTCTCGGGTTGCATAGTCAAACAACTGGTTTGTTTGAAGTGTGTCACTGGTTAACGCTAAAGTAACAATAGGTTTTTCCTCTGCCCTGGATTTCACTAAAGATGGTTCTGATGCTTCGTCAGGCAATTTATTTTCGCGAGAACGACTGAGGCGGTCACGAATATCATTTGTTGCACTGTCCATGCTTCGGTCTGGTGTGAATTCAATGGTTACCTTGCTGTCTTCTGTACTGCTAATAGAGGTGATGTTTGCAACGCCTTCAATACCAGATACGGCGTCTTCAATAACACGGGTAATTTGGGCTTCCACAATTTCGGGGCCCGCACCAGGAAGCTGTGTTTCAATAGTGATATAGGGACGTTCAATGCGTGGGTATTGTTGGATTGGGAGGCGATAACCACCCACAAGGCCCACCAAAATAAGAACCAGGGTCATCACCCAGGCTAAAACAGGACGCCGAATACATACTTCTGATAATTTCATGTCAGGTAACTCAATTCTTTATCCAGGCTGTTGTGTTTTTGTCATTGCTTCCTGAGGCATCGTTGCAGCAGGGGCTGGTTGGGTTGCTGCATCTGCGGCTACTGAACCTGCTGCAGCCTTTGGTGTTTCGCCTGGCTTTTGTTCTTTAGATGCGTCTTTTTTGCCATCTGGATTGTCTTTAGTATTTTCCATGTTGGTTATTTTAACGCGCACACCATCAGCCAATTTAATTTGACCAACGGTTACAACGATTTGACCTGGTTGCAAACCACCCACAACTTCAATTTTTCCATTTTCACGGGTTCCAGTCAAAATACGGCGGCGACCGGCTTTTCCTTTTTCAACAACCCATACAAATTCAATTTCCCCTTCACGGTCAACAGCCGATTCGTCAACCATAATAGTTTCACCTTGCTCACCAATAATTAGGCTGATACTGGCAAACAGACCCGCTTTAAGCATTCCACTATCATTCGGGATAGAGCCACGTATGGAAATACTGTGGCTTTCTGATTCAACTTTTGAATCTACAGCTTCAACAACACCTGTAAATACTTTGTCTTTAAATGCATCAATGCGAACTTCAATAGTTTGACCCACACCAACATCGTGGACGTGTTTTTCTGGAATTTTGAATTCCACTTTCATAGGCGTACTATCCACTAGGGTTACGAGTTCTTGGCCTGCTTGTACGTAAGCACCAGGACTGACGCTAATAAGACCTATGTGACCTGCAAAAGGTGCCAGAATAGCTGTTTTTTCAAAGCGCGCTTTGGCTGCATCCAAATTTCCTTCAGACATAGCAAGCTCTGCGCGGGCCTTATCATAATCTTTCGTGCTACCTATTTTTTGTTCATGCAATTTAGAAACGCGGTCAAAATCAGCCTTTGCTTGCATCACTTGAGCTTCAGCTTTTTTGACTTCAGCTTTTGCATCGGCATCATCAAATTTAATAATAGGCTGTCCTTGTTGAACGACTGACCCTTCTACAAAGGTAATTTCTTTTAGGCGACCATTCATTTCGGACTTTATTGTCACATCTGCATTGGCTTTTAGGCGCCCAACGGTTGCAATACGCTTTGTCATAATGCCAACCTTTACCTGATCAGCTTCAATACTGACGGTTCGGTTTTGACGACGGGCGGCTTTATCATCGTCTGATTCCAGTACGTATGTGCATGCAGAACGAACGATTGGCCGCATAACCTTTAGAAATAGCCAAACGGCTAAAAGGCCAGCAAGTACGCCAAGGGCGATCATGAAAAGTCCACGCTTTTCTTTGGGAAGATGGTCAAAAAACATTTCGGCTACTTTAGATTTTTATTCCAGTATTTGTTACCTTATTACCATACCTTACACTGGAAAGTCTTAATTTTTTTCTAATATTTTGACAAGAAAGTGTTTATTTCTCAAAAATATTCAGATTTTTTTCATCAATACCTGTGATCAGAATGGTTTTTTCTCGGCTTGTTAATCCAGATATAAGGGTAAGCTGGCTTTTTGCAATACCTAATTTCTCAGAAATTAAGTCAATAACAGCTTTATTTGCTTGATTATTTTCAGGGGCAGCTGTTACATACACCTTTAGAAATAACTGACTTCGTGGTCCTATCCCGATATCACCAATACGATTTTTAGAAGCTTTTGGTGTTACCTTAAGCCATAGTTCAATGCCTTTTTCTGTTTGGCGAAATGGCAAATCAGCAGGCTTTGTTTTGAATAAAGATAGTTGCATATTAAAAAATGGGGCGAGTGACCGGTCTTGAACCGGCGACCTCCAGAGCCACAATCTGGCGCTCTAACCAACTGAGCTACACCCGCCATAACCAACGTAACATGGGCTATTCTTAACTTTTTTTCACGTATTCGTCAATGTTCAAAGTGCATTCATATTATTAAAAGTGCACCTATGTTATTTAAAAGTTGGGAAATGAAATAACATATTGAGTTCTATATAGCCTTTTGAGTACCTTAAACATCAAAAGCTTTAAAGAAAACGGGGGACTGCGTGTATAAGAAATGGATTATAGGGGGAATTTTTCTTTTTGTTTCGATTTTCTGCTTTTTACATATGTTTATGTTGTATCGATTAGATATTTCGTTAGAACCTATTGATTGTCCTGCAAAAAGCGTTCAGAAAAACCCTATTTATCTAATCAGTTATGCAGACGGGCCGTCTGTTTTTCACAAAAATCAAAATACATTAGCGGTGTCAGCGGTTAATAAAGGCATTGATTTTATTTTTATGTATGGGCGTCATCACCTGCCTAAAAGTTTTGTGGATAAAAACCATGTTATTTTAAGCCATAAGCAAGGGGCCGGGTTCTGGGTTTGGAAACCGTGGATTATTTTAAATACTCTTAAAATGGCACCAGAAAATGCGATTGTTATTTATCTGGATAGTGGTTTCCTAATTCAAGACAACCTTCAGCCATTACTTAAAATTATGGAAGAAAGGCAAAAACCCATGCTTTTTGTGGCCCATGATGATTTGGGGACGTCGGTACAAGCTGTCACACAAAAACATACATTGGTAAGAATGGGGTGCCAAAGTGAAAAATGTTTAACAGCGCCACATGTTTGGGGTGCTGTTAGTGTTTATAGAAACACAGCTGAAACACGCCAATTTGTTGAAAAGTGGCTGTCGTGGTGCCAGGTGCCAGATGCTGTGATGCAAGTTGAAGCGATACCTGAAATAAAAATTCCAGAATCACATAAATCTAAGGCATCTAATTTTATTCATCATCACCATGATGAAGCTATTTTAAGTGTGTTATGCCAACAGAACCCACACAATAAGACGATTATGCCCTTGTCTCAGTTGAATCAGATGCGTGTATTAAGGTGGCATCATCGCCACCCGCCTTCTGAACATACGTCACTGCTTCCCCTTTTGCGTAAAAACACAAATTATGTTCAAAAGAAACTATATGCTTTGTGGACGTGGCCGTTACAAAAGTTGGGTTGTTCGTCGTAGGTTTTAACCCCTGAGGACTTCTTTTTTGTAGTCATCCAAAGAACCTGGATAGGGTTTTACCGTATTGTTGGCAACTAACCATAAGCGATCAACCGTATGGTTTAATAGATGCCAGTCGTGGGCAATAAGAATAACAGCCCCTTGAAATTCATTGATGGCCATCATGAGGGATTCCCGCATTTCCATATCTAAATGGTTAGTGGGTTCGTCTAAAATAATGACGTGGGGTTTCTTGGTGCACATTAACGCAAATACCAAACGGGCCTTTTCCCCACCCGACAAATTTTTAGCAACAATATCAGCTTTGTCGCGAGAAAAACCAAAGCGGCCTAAATAGGTGCGTGCTTGGGTTTCATTCCAATTAGGCATGGCATCTAGGACATGGCGAACGGGTGTATCTGTCATCACCAGTGAGTCTATTTGATGTTGTTGGAAAAAAGCAATGCGCACTTTGCTGTGGCGTGTGCATACACCATCTGCTGGTTCCATTTGGCCTGCTAAAAATTTGGCAAAGGTAGATTTTCCATTACCGTTGGCACCCAATAAAGCAATGCGGTCCTCTGGGCCAATATTACCACCCAAGTTTTTTAAAACCACATGGTCACCATAAGCTAATTTGACCTTATCAAAATGGATGAGAGGCGGGGACAAAGGCTCTACATCTGGAAATGACAGGTCAAAACTGGGGTCATCATTCAAAACATTAATGGGCCTTAATTTCGCAAGGGCTTTTACGCGGCTTTGTGCCTGGGCTGCTTTGCTGGCTTTAGCTTTGAAACGGTCAATAAAGCTTTGTAAATGCTGACGTTTGGCTTCTACTTTTGCATTAAAAGCTTCGGCAAAAGCTTTTTGCTGTTCGTAGGCTTCTATAAATTGGTCATAGTTTCCTTTGTAACGGGTGATGGTTTGATGATTGAGGTGAAAAATCGTATCGACGCAATCATTCAAAAAATCCCGATCATGGCTGATAATAATCAAGGTATTTGGATAATGTTTTAAATAATCTTTTAGCCACATGGATGCTTCTAAATCCAAGTGATTGGTTGGTTCATCCAGCAATAAAATGTCAGGTTGGCGAAATAAAACAGAAGCTAACGCCACGCGCATGCGATAGCCCCCTGAAAAGCTTTGCAAAGGCTGATTTTGGGCATCATCTGAAAAACCAAGACCTTTCAAAATGGTACTAGCGCGGGCTTCGGCTGAATAGGCATCAATTTGAATGAGGCGATCATACAAATCAGCCAGTAAGTTTGGGTCTTCACAAGTTTCAACAGCGTGAAAAAGGTCTACACGTTCTTGATCGGATGCTAGCAAAAACTCCAAAGGTGTTTGAGTGCCGCCTGGAACTTCTTGCTGGACAGTTAAAACCTTTAGGCCCTTGGCAATATCAACGGTGCCACCATCTGCCATGGTTTTTCCTAAAATTAATTTAAAAATCGTGGATTTTCCAGCCCCGTTACGGCCTACAAGGCCCACATGATGCCCCATAGGAACTTGCATGTTGCCATTTTCGATCAGCATGCGGCCACCGATACGGTAAGTGATGTTTTGAAGGGTTAACATGTTAAGTCGCTTTTATTTTTTGATTTTAAAAATGTGTTCTTAAAAAAATGCCTTTTAACGGTCCTTTAACTTTTTTGACGTATTTTAAGAATTGGAGGTTAGTCTAAATCATCTAAAGGGTGGTTCGAAGTTAGAAATTGTTTCTGTTTTCCATAACGTTGCGCCTTATGTGTTACGTTAGAAAACCTGTTTAGCAGACTGTACCACAAGCGCTTGTGGTACGCAAAAGTTTGTTACTTGAAAGTGACCGAAAGTTGCGATTCAAGCGAAACCTTGAGGTATACCTTAAAAAAGGGTGCCGCAAGAGAGTAGGCGGAGCTTTGTTGAGGTGTGCGGAGGGGTGGCGCTGTGCACTGGTTTTTGTGGAGTCTAGGTGGGCCCCACGCAGTGGGCGGGGTGTGTCCAAAAACTGTTTTAGAAATAGCCTAGAGTTTTTTAGTTTCAATCAATACGTTCGGTTTTGCATCCATGCGATCAAATCTTTCAAAAGTGACGAATTTCCTTGGGTTTCCATGGCACCAATCTTTTGATGCACGTCGTTGATTTTTGTTTCCACAAATTTCCAAGCTCCGTCAATTTCCAGCAGCGTGACAAAAGTTGTTTTTTGTGTGTCATTTTGTGTGGGCTTGCCTAAAGTTTCAGGGGTTGAGGTGTGGTCTAACAGGTCATCTACAACCTGATAAATTAAACCCAAGCTTAACCCAACAGAGCGAAGAGATTCTATAGCGTGCAAAGGGGTGTCAGCTACAATGGCTGGGCTTATGCATGAAAAGGCAAACAATTGCCCCGTTTTTAAATTTTGCAAATGTTCACTATGACTGATATTTACGGTATGAACAGGGCTTATATCCAGCATTTGACCACCCACCATACCCGATGGGCCGCTTGCTTTGGCCAGTTCTTGAACTAAAGAAAGAGATATAGAAGAGGGAAGGGAGCTTTCAGCAAGCACCTGAAAAGCCAACGTTAATAAGGCGTCGCCCGCTAAAATGGCGGTGGCTTCATCAAATTGTTTCCAAACACTGGGTTTACCACGGCGTAAAGGGGCATTATCCATGGCAGGCAAGTCGTCATGCACCAAAGAATAGGCATGAATGAATTCAACTGCCACGGCGGCTGGCAAAACTTTTTGAAAATCAACCCCTACGTAATCAGCGACGGCTTGCATCAAAAGGGGGCGAAAGCGCTTGCCACCCTGCAAAGCAGCATAATACATGGCGTCTTGAAGCGGCGATGGGGCTTTCTGTTTTTTCAAATAGTCAGCAATAGCTTCATCGACTGTGTTAATTACTGTCTGCCAGCGTTGATTCAAAAATGCTGAATCTTTAAGCTTCAAAGGGTTCAAGGGTTGCCTCACCCGCTGATAAGCCCACCACTTGGTCAACCTTTAGTTTGGCAGCCTGCAATTTTTGTTCACAGTGGGCCTTGAGAGCAGCACCTTTTTCAAAAACTTGAACGGCTTCATCCAAAGGCAAACGGCCTTCTTCCAGACGTTTCACCAGAGTTTCGAGCTGGCCCAGGGCCTCTTCAAAAGATAGGTCTTTCATGATTATTGCATTTTTATGTGAAATTAGGCCCATGTTAGCCAGCTTTTGGGTTAAAAATCAAGGTTTAAGGGCAGGTGACCCTTTCCAAATTCTGATAAAGAATATTAAATATCCCAACACCAACTGATTTATGGGCCCACCCCTTCATGCCATTTTTCGTAAACGAATTTTTCATACACATTTGAAATGGCTTTTGGGTGTGCTGTAGCATGGAAACCATTGAGTCAAAAGGGTACCCACATAAAGAACCAAAACCGCCCACCAAAAAATGTGAAAAATTGTTAAGGAACACGTTGGAACCAAATTTTTCTTGAGTGGTGTGGGCTATGGGTTTGCTGGCTTGTAGGCTTAGTAAAAAGCAATATTCCCGCAAAACCAGCGGCAGGGTGGTCACAGGGTTTCTTAAATACCCATAAAACGCCTGACCCATTGTGCAGTTGCCTTTTGTTTGTCTATTCATTACATCGTACAAAGGGGCAGAAACAAACGCCCCAACGCCGCAACTTGCAAACGAAAGCATGCGGTCTGGCACCACGTTTTCAAATAGATTTTGACCAATTTTTTCAGAATAAAGTTGGCATGTAATGGCCAAAAATGTATTGGGCATGGCTTTCATTCCCTGGTAGGCAGATGTTCTGAAAGAAATGGGTGTTGTGTCACTCAGCTGTAACGCCGTTTTTTGCATAAGAAACTGAAAGGGCGGCGCTAACGCCACAGCGGCACAAGCCCCCTTTCGGGCGCTATCTAGCATAATATCTGTTTGGTCATCTAAAAAATTTGCCGAACAGGCAGTACCAAGCATAAAAAATAATGTACATAGTTTTCTTTTCATAAACTTAATCCTTAACTAAAAATAAAATAAATGGCTGTTTTTTTGATTTAAAAAAACAGCTGGGAAATAATTGAGGGGAAAAGAAATATGTGTGTGCGACCGTGGGGTCACACAATACGAATGGCAATGACAAACACTTGGCGTGTTAAAGAAGGGCAAACCAGCGGGAATAGAGGGGTGAAGTTATTTAAGCATATGCAGTTCATGAAACGACTGTACAGTATTTTCAATACGAAAGTCTTGAAAAAAATAAAAAAGGCGGGCCCTTGGGTGAAGGGTGCGCCGCCTTGAGTGGTTAGCAATAAAAACTATTTAGAACCCAAGCGTGATTTATGTTCAGTTAACTCTCTTAGCAGTTTGGTGGCTACTCTCAAGTTTTTAACAGTAATAAGCGGTACTTCATTTGGATTATCTGACTGGTACTCAAGATGCATTTGTTCAAGGTTTTTACCTTCATAAGCTTCAAGTATAGCTTTTAAATTTTCAGCGTCTTCTACATGTGTTGCAAGATATGCATAGGTTCCAGCTAAATTTTGAATGAAAACACCCTTATCACCTTCGGGTAGAGGTTTTGCGTAGGTTCCCCTGGCTATCTGAATCATTGTATCCACCAAATCAGGTGCAAAATAAATATTATAATGGTTGGGTGCTAAAGCCCTTGTTACACCTAAAGTATTTTTAATTTGAACTAAACTCATCATTGTAAGGTCAAAATCCATCAGCGGGTCACGAACTTCTACTACACGAGCCGCGGTTGCCATGCGCTCTCTCTCAGCGTTGATTTCTGCTGCTTGTTCTTGAATAAGGCTAACAATAGGTGCAAACTTGGCCAAGGCATCTTCAGCTAGTTCTGTTGCATGCAAAATATCCGCAAGTTTTTGACTCACCAGATGTGGTGCAGAATTATTACCCATCTTTGTTAGGTTTCTCAAGCCAAGTGGTACAAGTGCGGAGGGTGTTTCTGTGGGTAAGGCCAGCGCCAATGTATCATGAGGAACTGCATCTGTTAATGCAGCGCGAGAAGGTTTAGGAAGAACCACTTCTGCGTACCCACTATCCACATCTTGCAACCGTGATGCTTCATGACGCAAATCAACAACAACAACACTACCATCCTCTAGGGCTTTTGTGGCCCCTTGGGCAACAGCTACATTGGTTGCATCGCTAAAAAAACTTTGTAAAGCTTCAACTTGCATGTTTAGATATTTTACGCAATCGTATAAAGCCGCTAGGCTTTGCCCAAGCTGTCTCGATTCCCATATTCTTGGTGACTGCAAAACGTCGTATTGGCGCGTAAGCGCCCCTTGTGCAGTGTGTAATGCACCAAGATTAAGCTTGCCACTTCTCATTGCTTCTTGTATTAGTCCAATAGAAACCACTGCTCTCCTGGCTTTTTGCTCTAAATCCCAACGTGGACGATGAACTCCCCCTGTAGCTGGGTGAGGTGGTAGTGTTGGTGACGCAAGATCGCGTTCAGCTTGTAGGTGTTCAGCTTCAAGTCTTGCAAGCTCATCAGCAACGCTTCCACGTTCAAGAATAGCAATAAGTTCTGCTTGTTGTGTTAGAAAGTTGCCAAGCTTATTGATATGGTTTTTAAACGGATTGTCATTGAATCTAGGCGTGTTTAAAAATGATAGAATTTTTTCAAGTTGCCAGGTAGCATCATGAATATCAGTCAGTAACATTTTGTCCAATGCCATCACCTCAGCTTCTGCATCCGTTCGTGCATGGGCTGGAAATACTTCATCTTGTATACCCGTTTCGGCTATATATCTTTCGCACACATCGCCAAGTATATTAAAAGGTTCAGCTACCTTGCCAATGTCACGTTGAAAAAGCTCAAGAAGGGGGGAGTCTTCTGTTAATAATCCAAGAATTGCATCAACCAGGCGTTTCATAATGTGAAAAGGGTGTTGAAGGGGGGATACAGTAGCTGATCCTGTGCGTAAAGCTGTTATTTTTGCACCAATTCGGTCTGATAAATCTTGAAGGCTTTCTTGTATTGCGCCTGTTCTGAATCTTTTAACAGCATCATGAAGTTTATAAAAAGCCTTCTTCTCTCCATTTTTATCTGCCATTTGGTATCCTGCTAGTGGATTATATCCATCTAGACTATAAAATTGAATGAACGCATAATGGGGTCCCAGTAGTTGTTTCACAAAACCTTCTGCAGCATCAGCGCCAACAACGGCTTCTAGGGATCGTCGCTCAGTTTCCTCCTTAAAGCTTACCGAATCAACCTTATTGCAGGGTTTAGCTAAATCCAGCCCAAAACCATCAACGTTGAACCCCGCAAAACAAAAACCTTTACCATCAGGGCGTTGGGCTACACCAACTTCATGTACTGGTAAGAGGACGAGTGTACCATCAGAAGTCCTCAAAACAGCCGTAAACTGTGGCTCACCTGCAACAACTAGTTGATGCGGTGGCCTACCCACGCCTGTTACTGATCTGGGGGCAGTAAGAGCTACGGCTTTACCATCTGCCCCATCCCCACTATCCATAGCGTAAGTACCGTTTAAACAGGTTGTTATTAACAAAGCTGCTAATGTTTTATTTTTTTTATTCATTTTTATTCCTTCCATGTCATTAAAAATTGGATGTTGTTATTATTGTGGAAAAATTCCCCGTTGTATGTTACTTAGCTCGGCTAAAACCAGACTAGCACCCTCTAATGGGCGCGTACTTTCGCGAATACCTTTAGCAAGTTCTTGAAGGATACTATCCAAGGTCAAATCTGCTTCTTTGGGAAGGCGCAGAAATGTACGAAGAGGGGTTCTGACAGAGCTTGGAACCCTTAAGTAATAAAAAGTTTTGGGCTTGGAATCGTGACCGATTAAAGTTGTTTTAAAAGAGAAGAAACTTTTAAATTTTGGGTCACGTAGTGTTAATATGCCGGAATTTTGCTTATAATCCTCTACGTTCCAGGTCGCAGAGGGTGTAGGAGGATTAAAAAAATCTGATTTGAAGGAGGAAACAGTGACGCGACCATTTTTAGCGGAAGAAGCGTCAGCCTCCATATACCCTGGCAAAAGAACAAAAGCGTCATCCTTTCCCATTAGTTCGGGTGTTGATGTGATAACTAAAAAATGGTCGAATGGAAGCGCCGCTACAATTGAAAATGCATCGACAGCAGCTGATCTGTGTGGAGGGTTTTTCAAGGTTCCCAACCCTGGCACGTTCAAAAACCTGGCCCCAGCAGCATCGGCATGAACCTTGCTGGGGTGAATATCACCTGCTCCATACAAGAATGATTTGCCGTCAAAATGCCTCAAAACAATTTCGTTTGGGTCAAACCGCACATCAGCGACGGGTTTGACCGGCACAGGTGGCGGTGGGATGACAGCCTTTGGCTTTGGGAGAGCACCTAACACTGTTGGGTTTGGGCCAAAGCCTGATGAAGCCACTGCGACAAGTTCAGCTGTTGGCATGAGTGACATATTGTCCGTGTATTGACGGATTTTACTGTCAACTGCCGACCGATTAAGGTCTTTTAAATACCAGGCCGTAGGCAGTGAAGCAACCCCAGCGCCTGCTCGCAAAAACAAGGCACACATTTGAAGGTGCTGTCTTTCATAAGCCTGACCAGCAGTTCTATATTTATCTTCTAAGGCCTTAATTTGCCCCTCTAACGCCCTTGTTTGGGCTGCAAAATGACCCATATTCAATAATTCACGAACGATAATACGTTCTTCTGCTGGGGTAGCATTTTCCCGTCGAATACCAAAGGCATTGCCACTTGCAATTTCAAAATTGCCGTGCATTTCAGTATGTGCAACAGACTCAGGAGCTGTACGGTTACCATTCAAAATACCGCGGGCTGAAATACCCATGGTTTCAAAAATTTGTAAGGCGGTGATGTTTTGCCCGTGCTTACCAGGTTGCATTTGGTATTCACGATTCCACGTTCCGTAAGATGCTTTTGGCTCTAAAAAAAAGCCTGGGGTGCTTTGATATTTACCCACAACGCTGTTACCAAAGGCGCGAAGACCGGGGGTGCCTTCTTCGTATGAATAACGGCTATGGCCTGTGGTTGCTAACGTACCTATTAATATAAGGCTCAGAATGGTTTTTTTGAATACTTGAATCATGGGGTTTTGTTTCCACATTTTTTTTCGATTAATCAATTTTATATTAATGTTTAAATATTTATAAAAGATTAAATTTTTGTATTTGATACACCTTTTTTAGTTTTTTTTACAGAAAAAAATTATTTTCCAAACAAATTTTTGTGTGGAGCTATGTATTGGTTGGACGAAAAAGCTTGAAATTCCCAACACAAGTTCATACATTTTCTATGAAGTTGAAAATCATCCAAATTATTAAGGATATTTGTGGATATTGTCGAAAAAATAGAAAATGCATTGCAAGGCGCTTTTCAAGAACTGGGCTATGGTATTGTACGGGTGCAAATATCGGGCAACATACGGAAAACCTTGCAAATTATGATTGAACGCCATGATGGTGAGCCCGTTCGTTTGGAAGACTGTGAAAAGGCAAGTCGCAAAGCATCTGTTATTTTGGATGTTGAGGATTTTATGAAAGGAGCGTATGTTTTAGAAATGTCGTCTCCTGGGTTGAATCGCCCTTTGGTTAAAGTGGATGATTTCAAAAAGTTTGTGGGGCAACCCGTTGTTGTGAAAACACAATTTTTAATTGGCAACCGCAAAAACTTTCACGGCACCTTGGCATTGGCAACAGAAACAGATATTAAAGTTGTGTGGCAAGATTCACCTGAGGTGGAGCCTGTGGAGGCCTGCATTCCCTACGATCAAATTCAGTGGGCACGCTTGGACGTAGAGCATTAGGCGTTATTTATTCGTGTTTTATGGTTAAAAAAGTTTAAAAGGAATAGAAAATTGGCAAGTCGTAAAATAAAACCTGTAGATACAAATTTCGTCAATCAGCCACGGCATGAATTGCTGCAAGTTGCTGAAATTGTGGCGCGGGAAAAAGGCATAGAACCTGAAGAAGTTATTGCGGCTATGGAGCAAGCTTTGCAGAAAGCGGCCAAAGCTAAATACGGAATTGAACATAATATTCATGCATCTATTGACCCATCTACAGGGGAAATGACCATTCACCGTACCCGATATGTGGTAGAGGGTGAACCCGAAGAGGCAGATCAATTGTCTTTGGCGCAGGCTAAGTTATTGGATGCATCAGCTGAAATAGGTGATGAGATTACTGATACGTTGCCGCCTATTGAGTTTGGCCGTGTGGCAGCCCAAAGTGCCCGGCAAGTTATTTTTCAAAAAGTGCGCGATGCGGAACGTGCCCGGCAATATACCGAATTTAAAGACCGCTGCGGGGAAATCATTAGCGCTTTGGTTAAACGTGTGGAATACGGCAATGTTATTATGGATTTGGGCCGAGCTGAGGGTGTTTTGCGCCGTGATGATCAAATCCCCCGGGAAAATTTTCGAATTGGTGACCGCATCCGTGTTCTGATTACTGAACTAAAACCTGATGCCCGTGGACCGATGATTAGCTTATCGCGGACGCATCCACAATTTATGGCTAAATTATTTGAACAAGAAGTGCCAGAAATTTACGACGGTATTATTGAAATTCGCGCTGTTGCCCGTGACCCAGGAAGTCGGGCAAAAATTGCCGTGCATACAAATGATTCAGCTTTAGACCCCGTTGGTGCGTGTGTGGGGATGCGTGGAACACGTGTTCAGGCTGTTGTGACAGAACTGCAGGGTGAAAAGGTTGATATTGTGCCTTGGTCGGCTAACCCAGCGACTTTTGTAGTGAATGCATTGGCGCCTGCTGAAATTTTAAAGGTTGTTATTGATGAAGAAAGCAACCGCGTGGATGTGGTTGTGGCCGAGGACCAGCTGAGCCTGGCTATTGGACGGCGGGGACAGAATGTGCGGTTGGCCTCTAACTTAACAGGCTGGAATATTGATATTATTACCGAAGCGGATGACACAACACGTCGTGCTGAAGAAAACAGCCAACGGGTTTCCTTGTTTATGAATGCTTTGGATGTAGATGAAATGATTGCGCAGCTTCTTGTTTCAGAAGGGTTTACAACAGTTGACGAAGTGGCAGGTGTTGATATTGCCGAGTTTGCCTCCATTGAAGGTTTTGATGAAGAAATTGCAGCAGAGCTTCAAAATCGTGCCCATCAATACCTAGCAAACCGTGATGAAAATATTATGAACGCATGCCGAAAAGCTGGAATGGAAGATGCACTTTTGACCCTGGAGGGTTTGAAGGCTTGTTGTTTTGAAAAACTGCTTAAGAACAATATTAAGACGTTAGATGATTTAGCGGAATTGTCTGGTGATGAACTTCTTGATATAACAGGGAAAGAACCCTTAAGCTTGGAAGACGCAAACCGCATTATTATGGCGGCCCGGGCACACTGGTTTGATAAATAACGAATAAAGCAGCTACCCCAGTTTAGAAGAGAGCACCTATGACAGGAACCAATGAAACCAAAAATAAAGGCGATCAGCCAGCTGAAGGGGGGAAGAAAACCCTGACTTTAGGAAAAAAACTGGAGCTGAAAAAAATACCTGAGAAAGATCAGGTGCGCCAGAGTTTTGCGCATGGCCGTTCAAAGACAGTTGAGGTAGAAGTTAAGCGTAAGCGGGTTCCCTTAGGTGAAAAACCCGCTCAACCTCTTGAAAAAAAGACCCACGAAGACGTGTCAAGTGGTGAACGTAGGCTTACAGAGGAAGAGCTTGAAAACCGTTTGAGAGCTTTGAAGAATGCAATTCAAACGGAAGAAGAAAATCCAGGCAGTCGGGAAGAAGAGGTAGAAGAAGTAAATCAAATTCCTGTTCTTGAGGATATTTCTTCGGCTACGCCTTCTGAAACAGAGGAGGTTAGCAAAATACAGGTAGCTGAACCTTCAGTTGTTCCGGAGAAATCTTCCCAGACTACAGAGCCAACATCTTACCGCTCAAAACAAGGGCCAAAACCCCGTGATGTTAAGAAGACGATCTCTATTCCTGAAAAGTTTACCCCCATTGTTCTGCGTGCAGCGGGCTATGGGCCTGCGCCTGCATCGTCTGCTAAGCCGTCGTCGGCAGCAGCCCCTGTGCCAAGCGCGCCCCTTCCTTATGATGAGCTTTCAAAAGACGGTATAAAAACACCACATGCACATTTGCCAAAACACCCAACTCGTCGCGATGATGAGCTGGAGGAAGATGAAGAATCTGCGCGTAAAAGGCTCAGTGTTGGTCGTCAAGATGCACGTAAGGTTGCACCACCGCCTGCACGGCGCGTTGAAGAACAAGGTGCAAAGCGCTTAGATCGAAACTTTTTAACAAAAGTTCTTGATGGAGAGTCAGGGGAACGAACACGTTCTATGGCATCCATTCGACGGGCCCGCCAAAAACATCGTCAAGATCATCATGCCTCTGAAGAAGCAGGTCGTATTGTTCGTGAAGTCATTATACCTGAATCTATCACGGTGGGTGAACTTGCAAACCGTATGGCTGTTCGTGCTGGGGAAGTTGTAAAGGCATTGATGAAGTTGGGCATGATGGTAACCATTAACCAGCTTATTGATGCGGATACAGCGGAACTTGTATGTACCGAATTTGGTCATAAATTTAAACGTGTTTCGGACGCGGATATTGAAATTGGTCTAGGTGGTGATGAAGATCGTTCTGAAGACTTAATGCCACGCCCTCCTGTTGTTACAATCATGGGGCACGTAGACCATGGAAAAACATCGCTTTTAGATGCACTGCGTCAAACGGACGTGGTTGGTGGCGAAGCAGGTGGTATTACGCAGCATATTGGCGCATACCAGGTAACGCTAAAATCTGGCAAAAAGATCACATTTATTGATACACCCGGTCACGCTGCATTCAGTGAAATGCGTGCCCGTGGTGCTAACCTAACAGACGTCGTTGTTCTGGTGGTGGCTGCTGATGATGGTATTAAAGAACAAACAATTGAAGCTTTGAACCATGCTAAAGCAGCTGGGGTTCCCATTGTTGTAGCGATCAACAAAATTGATAAGCCCGATGCGAATCCAGAACGGGTACGCGCTGAACTACTTCAGCATGGCCTTGTCTTGGAAGAATACGGTGGTGATGTTTTAGCTGTTGAGGTGTCTGCTAAAAAAGCTCAAAACTTAGATAAGCTGGAAGAAGCCATTTTGCTTCAGGCAGAAATCTTAGATTTGAAAGCTAACCCAAATCGTACAGCCCATGGCGTTGTTGTTGAAGCACGTATGGAAAAAGGTCGTGGAACCGTTGCAACCGTTTTAATTCAAAAAGGTACCCTGAAGGGCACTGATATTTTTGTGGCCGGAACGGAATTTGGCCGTGTTCGTGCCTTAATTAGTGACCATGGGAAAAACCTAAAAGAAGCATTGCCAGGTATGCCGGTTGAGGTTCTTGGTTTTAGTGGAACGCCATCAGCTGGTGATGAGTTCTTTGTGGTGGAAGAAGAATCTAAGGCCCGTGAAATTACAGATTACCGTCAACGTCGTAAGCGTGAGCAGCAGGCTATTGCCTCTGCACGTGGTTCTATGGAACAGATGATGTCTAAAATTGCAGCTGGTGAAGTACGCGAATTGCCTGTTGTCATTAAAACTGATGTTCAAGGTTCCTTAGAAGCAATTGCTGCAAGCTTTGCAAAACTTGCAACAGATGAGGTCGGGGTGCGCGTTCTCCATGGTGCTGTGGGCGGTATTAACGAAAGTGACGTGGCGTTAGCCCGTGCGTCAGAAGGGCTTATTGTTGGCTTTAACGTGCGTGCAAACCCACAAGCCCGTGATATGGCTAAGCGCGATGGTGTTGATATCCGTTACTATTCTATCATTTATGATGTGTTAGATGACGTTAAAACCATGATGGGTGGTTTGTTAGCACCTACATTGCGCGAAAAATATTTGGGGGCTGCTGAAATTCGAACAGTCTTCAGCGTTAGCAAAGTAGGCAAAATTGCCGGTTGTTATGTAACAGAAGGCCTTGTTAAGCGTGGATCTAAGGTTCGTTTGCTGCGTGATAACGTGGTAATTCACGAAGGCCAGCTGAAAACCTTAAGGCGCTTTAAAGACGAAGTCAAAGAAGTCAACCAGTCTTACGAATGCGGTATGGCTTTTGAAAACTACAACGACATTCGTGAAGGGGATGTTGTGGAATGCTTCGAAATGGAAAGCATTGCACGTCAACTATAAAGGTTGTGTCATGACGTTGAAAATCGGTCCTATCACCCTAGATATGCCTGTTTTATTGGCGCCCATGTCAGGTGTGACAGATATGCCTTTTCGTCGCCTTGTAAAGCGATCGGGGGCAGGACTGGTTATTTCGGAAATGATCGCAAGCCAAGCGATGATTCGCCATACCCGTCAAACCATGAAAATGATTGAAAAAAGTATGGATGAACAGCCGATGGCTGTGCAGCTGGCAGGCTGTGAACCTGACGTAATGGCGGAAGCTGCCCGTTTAAATGAGGATTTGGGCGCCAAAATTATTGACATCAATATGGGGTGCCCTGTCAAAAAAGTTGTTAATGGCCACGCGGGTTCTTCTTTGATGCGTGATGAACTATTAGCATCTAAAATTATTGAAGCAACTGTGAAAGCAGTGAAGGTTCCAGTCACCTTAAAAATGCGCACAGGCTGGGATGATAACAATCGAAATGCCCCTAAACTTGCAAAAATTGCAGAAGACTGTGGCATTCAAATGATCACCATTCATGGACGTACGCGGTGCCAGCTATATACAGGTAAAGCTGACTGGGCATTTATTCGTAATGTTAAAAATGCGGTGTCCATTCCTGTCATTGGTAATGGCGATGTGATGACGGTTCAAGATGCTGAAAATCTGCTGTCTCAAAGTGGTGCAGATGGTGTGATGATTGGTCGCGGATGTTATGGACGGCCTTGGTTTACAAATCAGGTAGGGCATTATCTGGCCCATAAAACAGTATTGCCTGACCCCACATACGAACAACAATACGCGTTGGTTCAGGAACATTTTGATGCTATGCTTTCCCATTATGGTGAATCAAGCGGGTTGAAAATCGCCCGAAAACATCTGGGATGGTATAGCAAAGGCATATCCAGTTCGGCAGAGTTTCGAGTGGCTGTTAATCAGGCAGATACGCCGCAAGCTATTCGTGATTTACTTCATAATTTTTATTCGCATTTAATTCATTAACGATAGGTTTTTTTAATGAGTAACCCAGGTCAAAAAAATGGCTTAAGTGCCGTTGTTCATGATTTTTTGAAAGCCTATTTTGATCAGCATGAAGGGGCAACGCCTGTGAACGGCCTTTATCAAACCGTCATTCAAGAAGTAGAAAGGCCTTTGCTGCTGTTAACACTTCATTCTGTTTCATGGAATCAAAAAAAAGCATCTGAAATTTTGGGTATTAATCGCAATACGTTGCGCAAAAAAATTCAAGAATTGGGTTTAACCGAGATTGAGGTGCGCTAATGCAGAATGCTAAAGGAAAAATTTACAGTTTTTTGTTATTGATGACCATTTCTGTGGGGGTGGCATGGGCCGAAACCCACGGTCGCCAACAAATTGATGGAAGCGCCCATCTTTCTTCTGGTGTTTACGAAGCCCTTATTGTAAACGGTTCTTTGACCTTTGAAAATTTAGTTGTTGATGAGGATGTGCAGGTGAGTGGTGCCGCCAGTGGAAACGGCTTAAAAGCCAAGAAAATTCGGGTAGATGGAGCTTTTAAGGGGAAAAATCTTGAAGCCAATGAGGTTATCGTCAGTGGTTCTTTTTCAGGGGAAAATATTCAAGTTCAAAAAACACTTGAGGTTGATGGGGCTTTTAATGCTAACCATGTCATTTGTTCGGGAAAAACAACGGTTGCCGGCAGCATGAGTGTTGCAAAGGGAAAATTTGACGCGCTTGACCTATCCAGCCGAAAAAGTGACCTAACCGATACAACAGTCAAAACCATTTTGGTTCGAAAAGAAAATACCGAAATTCAAAAACTAGAATTGCGTGGTGAAACAGTGGTGTCAGGCGACGTGATTTTTGAATCAGGGGTTGGGGAAGTCTACTTATTTGATCGTGCCGAAATTCAAGGTTCTGTTCAAGGTGCGAAAATTATAAAAAAATAAAACATTAAAAAATTAATGAAAAACGATAATTTTTAATTGTTTTTCGGTTTCATAAGTGTATAATGACCCTATTAACAAGAAATAAGGGGTACATACATATGAACAAAATTCAACGCTTAAGCAGCCGTTTGCTGCAAGTTCTCAACATTTTTTTAGTTATATTTCCAGCAATGATCACATTGGGGTGGTTGTTGATTGACGCACCTTTCATTAAAAGTCTGATTCAAAGTGGTTTATTCTTACAGCCTGTGGCAACCCCAGAAGGTATGGTTTATTTACATAGTGTCAACTGGACGTTTCTTTCTAAAAGTCTTGGTTTATTGGGGCAGTGGGTTGGGTTTTTGCCATTTTTATTAAGTTTCTTCGTGTTGAAAAAGTTGTTTCAAAACTATCAAAAAGGGCAAATTTTTAATTTTGCCAATGCCATATCGTATAAGCAGTTGGGGTGGCTGTTTTTTTGGGATGCTTTGCTTGCAAAACCGATAAGTCAGTTGTTAATGGTATTAGCGCTCACGATTTCCAATCAACCAGGTCACAGGTATCTTCATATTAGTTTTGGAACGCCAAATTTAGAGGCACTTTTTTGTGGCGGTGTTGTGATTTTAATTTCTTGGGTTATGGCCGAGGCATCTCAACTGCATGATGATCAAAAATGGGTCATATAAGGGGGAATTCATGTCAATTATTATTAATTTAGATGTGATGTTGGCCAAAAGAAAGGTCAAGCTTCAGGACCTAGCAGAAGCTGTGGATATTACAGTTCAAAATTTATCTATTTTAAAAACAGGCAAAGCCAAAGCCATTCGTTTTTCAACGTTAGACGCCATCTGTTCTTTTTTAAAGTGCCAACCTGGGGATATTTTGGTGTATGAACATGAAAACAAAGAAGAATAGTCATGAGCGATATAACAATTCATATGTTTGACGCATCACACATTTTACCTTTTGTTCAGGCTTTTCAAGAATTGGGGTGGAAAAAAGATGAAAATCTATTCCGTCGATATTTAGATGAACAGCAAAAGGGGAGTCGGTTGATTTGGGTGGCCAAAGTTGATGGGAAAATGGCGGGCTATGTGACTTTAAAATGGCAATCATCTTATGATTTATTTTTTAAAAAACATATTCCCGAAATTATGGATTTAAATGTATTGCCGCCTTTTCGTGGTCAGGGTGTTGGAACCTGTCTTTTGGATGTTGCGGAAAAAGAAGCTTTTTCCAAAAGTTCTATAGTTGGAATTGGTGTTGGATTATACGGTGGTTTAGATGGTGGGTATGGTCCAGCACAAAAATTATACGTAAAGCGGGGCTATATACCTGATGGGTTTGGCGTTACCTATGACTACAAAACGGCTGTTCCGGGTGCCCATTATCTTTTAGATGATTCTCTGATTCTTTGGTTGACAAAAAAGCAGGGGTAAACTTTTATGATTTTGACGTAACCACATGGAAAGTTTTTCTAAATGACAACAATTACCTATGAACAATTTGAACAGGTCGACTTGCGTTCTGGAACAATTGTAAAGGTGGAGGAATTTCCACGCGCAAAGAAGCCTGCGTTTAAAGTGTGGGCTGATTTTGGCCCCATTATTGGTATCTTACAAACCTCAGCCCAAGTGACAGTTCATTATACACCAGAAAGTCTTGTCGGGCGCCAAATTGTGGGGTGTGTTAATTTGGGTGAAAAGAATATTGCTGGTTTTCTGTCCCAGTTTTTGTTGGTTGGTTTTACAGATGAAACAGGGGGGATTTGTTTGGCAACTGTTGAGCCGAATGTTCCCAATGGGCAGAAAATGCATTAACATTGCAGAATTTTTATACCTAAAAAATAACAAAAAGCGGTCAGTTTTTCTTAAAAGATACGCCGTATACTATAAATAAAAGGCATGATTTTGGCCTTTTGCCTGTGTGAGGGACCCACCTGGCCTTGCGAAACCCCCAGAAATCCAAAGCGCAGTGCCCACCCCACCGCCGCCTCGGCAATGCTTTCCCGTCTTGATTCAAAAGGCAAAAAGTCAAAAACAATTCACCTATCTTATCAAGTGATCATGTCCACAAAGTGTACATCTTTGGTGACACCTGCTATAAAACTCTTTGGATGGATCCAAAGAGCGCAGAGGTCTGATGTTTTTTAAGCATCAGCATCATGGGATTCCACCCCATGATTAAGCATTGGGCCCAACTTTGCTTGGGCCGTCTGACCAACCAAAGTCAGAGTACAGGGGAAAGGGTTAAGATGGGGTTAAAGTTAAAGAGGGAATTTTGGGGAAAAATTGCACATAGTGTTATGGGGCTTTGGTTCCTTCATGAATGCATACAAGGCCATCCCATACATTTTGAAATTTAACACGGGTCAAACCCGCTTGCTCCATCATCTGGCATAGCTCCTCTTGTTTTGGAAACATACGAATGCTTTCCACTAGATAAGCGTAAGCATCACGATCATTAGCCACCAGTTGCCCCAACTTCGGCAGTACGGCAAAAGAATAGGCGTCATAAATTTTTTGAAAAGTGGTGTGTTGTGGGTGGCTAAATTCCAAACAGCGGTACCAACCACCGGGTTTTAAAACACGGACAGCCTCTTGAAAGGATTTATCTTTTTGGGTCACATTTCGAAGGCCAAAAGCAATAGTATAGCCGTCAAAATGATTGTCTGGGAAAGGAAGGTCTTCAGCGTTGCCACAAACCCAATCGATCTTTAGAATGCCTTGATTAAGGGCCTTTGTGCGCCCCTGATCAATCATTGTTTGTGTTAAATCACATACTGTGACATGGGGTTGAAGATAGGAAAATTGTTTTAATATGCCAATGGCAATATCTCCTGTGCCACCGGCTACATCAATAATATTTTGCTGGGGGCAAAGGGGTAAGTTTTGAATAAAACTGTGCTTCCAAAGACGATGGGCCCCTAGGCTCATTAAGTCGTTCATCAAGTCATAGTGGTTTGCAACCCGTGAAAATAAACCGTGCACTTTGGGGGTTTTTTCTTCCAAGGGTATGTCGGAAAAACCGAAATCTGTTTTTTTTGAGTCTGACATTCAGGTGGAAATTTTTTAACCCATCATGCTTTTAATCTATAGTTTGTCCGTCTTCTTTTAGGAAGCGTTTTCTGAACTTAGTGAAGCTTTTTCAAAAAGACCTGACATGGTTTCAACGCTTTTTTGTGCCTGACGGATTTTTTGAACATCCATGGACGTATTGGCAGCATTAAGTGTATAAACCAGGGCGGCAAAGTATTGTGACCAGGGCGACGTGGGGGAAGGCGGGGGCATACTGGACGAATTATTGTCGTTGGGCGCGTTAAGGCCGGCACATAAAACATCCACAATTTGTAGGCTTTTTCCAACAGTTTGGGCAAATTTTTCCGGTTGATTTTGAACCAAATAATAGTCTGCCAGCACAAGTGTTTCTTGAAGTTTTTTAAACAAGTTGATTAAAACTTTGTCACCTTCAAAAAGAACGGGCTTACTATTTTTTCGATAGGCCTCAATATAACTATTTATCGTCATCTTCTTCCCATCAACGCAGCGTGCATTGCCTCTAGCATTTGATCTGTTTCTTGAAGCATTTGCTGGTATTTATAAACCCGCTCCATCTTCATGATTAAATCTTGTTTTGTCCTGTCGGCTTTTGCGTAAATATCATCAATTCGTTCTTGGCGTGTTTTGTTTTGCTGAATGATCATTTCACGGGCAATTTCAAAATCACCTTGAAGTGGGTCATCTTCTCGAAGTTTGTGGACCATTAAAGGGGATAGCAAATTCATAAAAGAATCAGCAACACCTTGTGTGCCAGATACAGATTCACTGACAGGTGCGCCACCGGCAGTTGGTATGGCACCCGAATAGGCAATGGTGAGGCCTGCAAAAATAGACCCTTTTGGGCCTTCAATAATTCTGTTGCGTGTAGGGTCCAGCATGACAATAACTGGGTCATATCCATCAACACTTAAGGTCGCTTGAAATGTTCCATCAAGATTTTGCTGATAGTTAACGGAAATTTCTTTGCCTGCTAAAACGCTTGATAATTTAGCTGGTAACTCCCGAATGGCAAAATTAGACCCTGTCGAGGTCACATGATTTCCTAAAAGACGTTGTACTTGACCATAGTTTTCATAGACTGCTTTTTCTAACATGCCTTGATCTAGGTACATTTTTCCAGATAGGTCGCTTGTTTTGCCATCAGAACCTGCACCAACAGTCAAACCAATGGATGCAAAAGTTATGTAGTCTCCTTCAGTAGCACCTAGAACGGTTGTATTTATTCCTTGGCTTAAGGCGGAACGAACGGCATCTAAAATTTGGTGACCTTCTAAAACGGCGTCGGGTAAAGGTTTTCCATCAGGGCCTTTTTCAATGTGGCGATTCATTTCGTCATTTAAATCATTATAGGCACTGACAAAGGTTGTGACGGCCTGAATCAAGGCATTTCGGTCTGGCTTGATAACAGCTTGAACACCCGTTGTGCTGACATTGACAAGGTCAAATGTTAAGTCAGGAATTAAATCTGTAACAGTGTTAGTGTTGCGAACGATGTGGTCTCCGTTAAAAGTAAACTTTGCCAGTAACGTATCCACATCTGTTGCGACATCTGATAATTTAAGGCCTGTCGAAATTGCGGGGTCTGTTCCACTTAAGTCAATGGGGGTGGCAATTTCTTTTGCTGTTATAACAAGACGGTACTGGTTTACGCCGCCTACGTTACTGATGGTAATAATTTGCGCTGTGACACCAGAATTGGCGGTATTAATGGCATCTGCAATGTTTTGCAAGCTCATATTTGGTGTGTCAGCCGTACCATCGGTTATGGGAATAGTTGTGCCATTAATGACCAAATTTCCAGAAAGGGAAAGTCCATCTGCAATACTTGTAAAGTAATCAGCGGGTGATGCGTTGCTGCTTCCAATTTGGTCATAGGCGGCTAGTTGGGTAACAATTAGCTTTATTGGAACTTCGGAAATTGTTGCATTAGCACCAACAGTAATGGCCACACTGTTATCTGTTTGAAGAGAAACAGCTGTTTTTTGTTTAAACACATTGGGGGTGGTGGATACAATACCTAGATAATTTGTAAGCGGTTGCAAAGAATCAATAAGGGCCTGCGTTTTATCTTCTAACGTTTGCAGCTCTGTCAATTTGTTTTTGTTGAGAGTAATTTCATCTACCCACAGTTTTGCCGTGTCTTTAATTTTCTGGGCAATAATTTCTCCATCTTTAACGGCATCAAAACCTTCTACCGGTTTAGATAATTGAAATAATGGATCGCTTGATAGCTTGGGAGATGCCAAGGGGGTATAGTTTGTGGCGGTAATAATGGGTGATGTTACAACTGGCATACTGTCAACCTTTTTAATCTAAACGGCCCGTTTTATCCATTTTTGATGCAAAAAATGGGCCACTTAATAGCATCACTGTTTACTTGTGCAAAACAGTTTCTACCATGCGCGAGAAATTAGCATCTCGTTCCAGGGTTTTTTGGAAAGTAGCCGTAGCCATTTTGATAATGGCTTCGTACTTTTGGCTATCCATAAGTGCCTCGGTAATTTCTGCATCACTAAATGTTGCCCTGGCAGCTAGTTGATTTTCGATAGACACTTGAAGGTTCGATTGCAGCTGGGAAAGTTGGCTTTTTTTCCCACCTAGTTCAGCGACCATGCTATTTACGGCTTTTTGTGCAAATAGAACAATAGAATTGGCAATTCCTGCTTGCTCTTTCGTGGCAATATTTGTTCCATCCAGGCCTAAAGCTCTGGTGTTAATGCCATAAAAAGTCATGGTTAATATGTCGTTGGTTTCTTGTCCAATTTGAAAAAGCATATTAACAGCGGTTCCTGGGCTAACGTTATAAGTTGCTTGGGGAACACTTTGGGAACCATTAAAGGCGGACAACGCAAGGGTCATACCGTTATCAAACGTTATGCTTTCGGTCATGCTTCCGGTGGCTGTTACGCTGGTTGTATATGAATTGATGCCATCAGTAAGCTTAAAAATACCCGTTGTACCTGTGACAGTATATGTAATGGCATAGTTACCGGGCATCGTCGCAGCACCGGGAGTAAGCTGGGTATTTGCCATTAAAGTTGAGCTTGATGTAAAGCTAGCGGGTGATCCTGCTGTGATTCCTAATAACTGCTCTAAAGCTGTTTCAAAAGATGATGCATCCGTAATGGCACCTGTACTTGCAGCGTAGTTAAATACTAATTTATTATTTCCATCCGTGACGCTGGTTAGGACTAGGTCGCCACCATCTGTGGGCACTGTTGTTGTCATAAATTTTTGTTTTCCAACAACAAGACTAACGTCATAACTGCCACCATTGGGTATGACACGAATGTCATTGACAGCGCCTGCTATAAAACCAAAAGTTTTGCCCGTAGTTGTATCTAAGGTGCCTGCAAAGGCATTTGGAACAGCCAGCAACCCATTGGCAGCGGCAGCAAGGGTTCCATTTCCATTACCAGAGTTACCCAAAATGCTGGATGCATTAAAGAAAGTGTTAAGGGCTGTAGCTAAATTTGTTGCCCCTGTAGAGTTTGCTGCAAAGGTTGCTGCACTACTACCCGCCTTTAACGTAATTGTATTGCCAGCATCATCTGTCAGAACAAAAGAATCACCGGCTGCAATGGCGCCGCCTGTGGACATGTCTAATTTAAAGGTTTGGTCGCCAACGATTAAACTAACAACCGTGCCACTGCTACTGGCCTTAGAACCGCCCTTACCGTATACAGTACCCGACATACCAACAACGGATTGGCTGACCAAAGTGTTGGTCCCAGCAGTGGTACCTAAGGCGTTAGATAAAGCTGTTACAATGGTTCCTGCGTTCGCAATTGCTGTTGTTGTAGCCCCTAATCCGGAAGCTGTGATAGAAAAGTTATCCCCTGACCCGTCTGTTGCTGTAAATGTTATAACCCCTGTCACTGCAGCAGTTGTTGCATCGTAAGTAAAGTTTTTGGAACCTATCACTACCGTCACAGTACCAGTGCCACTATTAGTAGGCGCATTGACTGTTAAGGGTGATGAATCACTCATAGTCATTTGGTTAAAGTTTAGTGCAGTAATAGTGCCTGGAAGGGTTCCAGCTGTTGACAAAGAAACAGAGCCAATGCCACTTGCACCGGTACTTAAGCCATAACTTTTTCCATTTGTGTGACCTGCGCCACCTGTAAATAAAGGAATTTCACCCCAAGTTATGTTGGCATTTTTGTCAACTTGGTTTACCAAAGCTTGATATTCTTTATCTAACATTTGACGGGCCGCATCATCGATAGAGTCAGAATTTGCCTGCGCTGCTAATGTTGCCAACCGTGTTAAAATATCACTGGTAGATTTCAGAGTACCTGTAGCCAACTGCACTAACGAACTGGCCTGAATGGCATTGCTAGAGGCCTGAGTCAATGCACTGATGGCAGATGTCAGAATAGATGTGATTGCCGAACCTGATGGGTCATCTGATGGGTCGGGCGCTTTTAATCCAGATGATAACTGGTTTTGAGCGCGACTCAACTCAATGGATGCCGCATCTAAATATCGCCGTGCTGATAGTGCTGGCGTATTCGTGCTCACTGAGTTATTTGACATTTCATCCTCACTGTACCGAAATAAATAAAATTTTCTTAAAATGTTATCTGCAACGGCCGTGCCAACTTTGTAAATTTTTTATATTTTTTAGGAAAATTTTATTAAAAATGATACAGATAAGGTTATAGGTACTTAATCTTTATTTTCTATTAGACAGGAATTGTTATAGTAAACCTGTATAGCTGAAGCCCTATAAAATCGTTATATGTCTTGTCATCCCCGTGAAAACGGGGATCTAGAAATATTTTTATAATCTTATTTATTTTCAGTTTTTTATGGATTCCCTCTTTCGAGGGAATGACATCTTTTCTCTATTTTTTTATCATAAAATTATAGTGGTTGCTCTATAGAGTGTTTGTCTGATGATTTAAGCGGCCTGGTCCAGTGCGTTTGTTTCACCAAGTGGCAAAGGAAAATGACCTACGGCAACGGTGCACGCTTGACCGGATAAAAATACACGACCTTCTTCCAAACGAACCCGTAGAACACCACCGCGATTTGACGATTGATAAGCCAACATTTCCCTTTTGTTTAAACGAGATGCCCAATAAGGAACAAGTCGACAGTGGGCTGAACCACATACAGGGTCTTCTGGAATACCAACCCGTGGCGCGAAATAGCGGGATACAAAATCGTAAGGTGAATGACCCTGGCTTGTAATGACCAAAGCACGGCAATCCACCTGTTCAATTAGTGAAAAATTGGGAACATAATTAGCCACCTCCTGTGGCGTTGCCAGCTCTACCACATATAACAAATCATCACGATGAACAGAATGAACAGTTACTTGATTTAAGGCCTTAGCCAATGCATCTGGCAGTGTGGAGGGTTCTATGATTTTTTGTGGAAAATTTAATGTTATCCAGCCGTCTTTTTGTTTTGATGCGCTGAGAGGTCCGCTTAAAGAATCAAAAATAAGATCGTTGGGTAAATTCGGGTTTTCACACCACAAAGCATGGGCAGCTGCAAGTGTTGCATGGCCACACATAGGGGCTTCGTCTTTGGGTGAAAACCAACGAATGTGAAAATGATTGGGCCCCTTTTGAACCAGAAAAGTTGTTTCAGACCAATTCAGTTCATTGGCAATGGTTTGCATAAGTTCAGGCGATAAAAATTCAGGTAAAAGGCAAACACCCGCTGGGTTTCCTTGAAAAGGTTCATTTGTAAAAGCGTCTACCAACCAAATTTTTAAGGAAGGCACATTTAAAGAAGACACAAGAAAATACCTTTCTAATGTGGTATGTTTGTTTCCAACTTAAAAAGTCATACAACAGAATTCCACTAAAAAAACCGATTATGCTAAAAAAAAGGTCTATTTCTATTCAAGGTCATAAAACCAGTATTTCGTTGGAAGAAGAATTTTGGATAGCCCTTCATGCAATTGCAGAGGCTAAAAATCAATCTATTACCCAGCTGATCGGGGAAATTGATAACCACCGGCCTACTGAGGCACATAATTTATCTAGCATCATTCGGGTATTTATTCTGTGTTGGTACCAGGAAAGGCAAAAATAATGATCCGTTTTTTAACTGCTCTTTTTTTATTGTTTCAATTTTCCCTTCACGCAGCTAATCAAGTTCTTGTTTCCATTAAGCCTATTCATAGTCTAGTTGCAGCTGTGGCCGAAGGGGTTTTTGAACCACAGCTTTTGCTAGATGGAAGCATTTCACCCCACACCTACTCCCTAACACCTAAAGATGTGGTGACCCTGCAGGAAGCGAACCTATTTATTTGGGTTGGGGAATCATACGAAGGGCATTTAAAACACGTTGTGGATAAAAAATCCAAGAAATCTATTAAAATTATGGACATGGTCGGCCTGAATCGACGCCCTGTGCGGGGGGGGTGTTGCCATAATCATGGTCACCAAGAACATGACGCTATATATGACGGCCATGTCTGGCTTGCGCCTGATAATGCTAAGGTTATTGTGGCGAATTTGGTTCAAATACTATCAGAACAGTTTCCAGAACACGCAGCTACTTTTGAACGCAATGGTCACGCATTGGTGGATAGGCTTATAACCTTAGAAAAAACCATATCTGAAAAACTACAATATGTGCGGGGCAGGGGGTATTTGGCCTATCATGATGCCTTGCAATATTTTGACCAGGCTTTTGGTTTAACGTTTTTAGGTGCCGTGGTGGTTGATGCTGATCTGCCGCCTTCAGCAAAAACCATTTTGGATTTGAAAAACAATTTTCACGATGCAGAATTAAAACCAACCTGTTTACTTTTAGAACCTCAATACCCCAAGGAAGCTTGTCAAAAATTGGCAACCACATTGGGGCTGCCATATGAAGTGGTTGATTATTTAGGTATCAATGTGCCCCCAGGGCCCAAGGCTTATGAAACTATTTTGCTAAATCTATCGGATGCCTTGGTTCGGGGGCTAAGGTAGGTATTAAGGTTTATTGCGGTTAATTTCTAGCTTTTAAGATGGTCTTTTTAATTTTTTCTTTTCTTAAATAATCAGCCCCTTGCCAGAGCTTTTGGATTTAACTACCATGGTAGTATTCTGCAACAGGACGATTTAAAAACACGATGCGACAGTTGTTGATTATGCGTCATGCGCAAGCTCAGATTGAAAAGCTAAGCCCAAGTGACCGTGAACGGCCCATTACAATGGCAGGGATGCACGAAATAGAATCTATACGGGGGCAGTTGCAGGGACAACTGTCAAACGTAGGTTTGGTTTTGTGCTCTAATGCACGCCGTACACGCCAAACTTTGGAAGGGATTCGGCCGCTTTTGCCGGCCAACGTTAATATTGTATACGATGATGATATGTATCATTGTAATGCAAGTGTTTTATGGCGAAAAATTGTAGATTTGGACCCAAAACTAAATGCTGTTTTAATTATTGGGCACAACCCAGGAATTACACAGTTTTTAAGGGATGTGGATCCACCAACCCATGAATTTCGGGAATTTCCAACGTGTGGCGTTGCAATTTTTGAAGTGAAGGAAAACTGGCGTTCCATGACGTTGACAGATATGAATTTAGCGCGCTTTTTACAGCCGTAAGCAAAAGATTAGGAGATATACCCTTTTATGTCAGATGATAAAAAAGAAAAAAAAGAAGAAGCCCCTGCTTCTTGGGAAAAAAATTTATTTGATTCCAGAAGTGTGATGATTTTTGGTGAAATTAATATGGAATTAGCCCAAAAAGTGTCCGCCCAATTATTGGCTTTATCTTTCAAGAATAAAGACCCAATTAAGGTTTTTATTAATTCACCCGGTGGCCACGTGGAATCAGGTGATACAATTCATGATATGCTTCAGTTTTTGGACTGCCCTGTTAAAGTGATTGGGACAGGCTGGGTTGCCAGTGCTGGTTCTTTGATTTATTTGGGTGTTAAAAAAGAAAATCGGTATAGTTTGCCTAATACGCGCTTTTTGCTTCACCAACCCCATGGCGGTATGCGCGGGACAGCGGCAGATGTTAAAATTCAAGCTGAAGAAATGTTGAAAATGCGGGAACGTATCAACAGGATTATTGCCCGTGAAACAGGTAATGATTACGAAAAGGTTGCTAAAGACACAGAACGTGATTATTGGCTTTCCCCTGAAGATGCAAAATCTTATGGGATTGTGGGCAAAATTATTCGCAATATTTCTGAAATTAATTCTTAAAAGTCGTTTTTCCAGGAAGGGAAACCTTTTGTGAAGCTTGTTTTTATGGGAACACCCGTCTTTGCTTTGCCAGCGTTGGATGCGTTGGCAAAGGTGCATGATATTGTGGCTGTGTATTGCCAACCTCCCAAGGCTCAAAATCGCGGTCATATGGTTCAGCTGCAGCCTGTTCATGAACATGCCAATCAATTAAATTTGCCTGTGTATACGCCTGTTTCTTTGAAACACGTGGATGTTCAAAAGCAATTTCAAAGCCATCAAGCAGACGTAGCTGTGGTGGTGGCTTATGGGTTAATTCTTCCCCAGGAAATTTTGGATATGCCTGTCCATGGGTGTATTAACATTCATGGGTCATTGCTTCCTCGTTGGCGGGGGGCGGCTCCTATTCATCGTGCGCTGTTGGCGGGTGACGCTGAAACAGGCATTACCACCATGCGTATGGATGCAGGGTTGGATACGGGGCCTATGCTGTTGAAAGAAGCTGTGCCGATTAGCTTAACTGCAACCAGTTCTGATTTGCATGACCAATTGGCGCAAATCGGGGCAAATTTGATTGTTCAAACCCTTGAAAAACTAGAAGCTGGTTCTTTAGTCGAAGTGTGTCAACCCAATGATGGCGTGACCTACGCTGATAAAATTCAAAAGGAAGAGGGGCTTTTGCTGTGGGATCAACCTGTGGATTATCTACATCGACAGGTGCGGGCATTAAACCCCTGGCCTGGAACATGGTTTGATTATCATGGAACAAGCATTCGGGTTCACCAAGCCCACCCCGTGTATGGGGACGTGACGTTACCTTTTGGAAGTTTTGTTAAAACGCCTAAAAATCCATGGATGATTGCTTGCCAAGGTGGTTATTTAAGTTTAGAAATAGTTCAAAAGCCGGGTGGTAAAGCCATGCCTGTTTCCGAGTTTTTAAGGGGTTTTCCTGTGCCGCCTGATACATTTCATTCTTTAGGAGATTTCTAAATGATTGCCACTAACGCCACCATTCCCAACGTAACGCTTAAGAAAGTAACAACGTCTAAAGCAGACCCCATCAACACGGGGGATTATTTTAAAGGAAAAACGACCTTATTGTTTGGTGTGCCTGGTGCATTTACGCCTGTATGTTCTGACCAGCACGTACCCAGTTATATGAAAAATAAAGATGCCTTAGCGGCCAAAGGTGTTAATCAGATAGCTTGTTTGGCTGTAAATGACGCCTTTGTGATGAAGGCATGGGCAAAATCTTTAGAAACTGCTGATAATGTAGATTTTTTGGCTGACGGCAGTGCTGAATTGACGAAAGCTTTGGGGGTAGATGCTGATTTAACCGGCTTTGGTATGGGGGTGCGTTGCAAGCGTTTTGCCATGCTTGTTGAGAATGGGGTGGTAAAAGACGTGTATATAGAGGAAAACCCAGGTCAATGTACTGTTAGCAGCGGCGATGAAATTTTAAAAACCTTATAAGAATTTTCTTTGCGCTTTACAAATCAGGTATATTTCCAAATCAAAACCATGTACGATGGATTTCGTATTTTTTTTAGAACGTAGAATGATAAAAGGTTAATTGAATGTCAGATTTTTTCCAAACAAAACGCCAAGAAATTGAATGGGCGGGCCGTAAGCTTATTTTAGAAACCGGGAAGGTTGCTCGTCAAGCAACAGGTGCTGTGATGGCAACTTACGGTGAAACAACAGTGTTATGTACAGTTGTGGCGGCAAAAGAAGCAAAAAAAGATGCTGACTTTTTCCCTTTGTCAGTACATTACCAAGAAAAAGCTTTTGCCGTGGGTCGAATTCCAGGTGGTTTTTTCAAGCGGGAAACAAAACCATCTGAAAAGGAAGTGTTAGTTTCACGTTTGATTGATCGGCCTATTCGCCCTTTGTTCCCGGAAGGTTTTTTCAACGAAGTTCAGGTTATTTGTACAGTTTTAAGTTACGATCATGAAAATGATTCAGATATAACAGCATTAATTGGCGCATCTGCTGCGTTGGCTATTTCGGGCGTTCCATTTTTAGGCCCTGTGGGTGCTGCGCGTGTTGGGTTTAAAGATGGTCAGTTTATTTTGAATGGCACACCCGAACAAATGCAAGAAAGCCAATTAGACCTTGTTGTAGCAGGAACCAAAGATGGCGTGTTGATGGTTGAATCTGAAGCTCAAGAATTATCTGAAGACGTGATGTTGGATGCTGTTGTGTTTGGACATAAGGCATTTCAACCTGTTTTAGATGCCATCAATCTTTTGAAAAAAGATGTAAATAATGCCGCTTGGGATTTGGCTGAAACACCTTTTAATGATGCAAAGTTGAAAAAGAAAGTGGCAAGTGCTTGTGAAAAAGAATTACGAGCTGCTTATTCTTTAAAGATAAAGCAAGATCGGTATGCAGCTATTGATGCAGCAAAGGCGAAAACGACAGAGGCTTTGCTGGAAGAAATGAGTGATGAAAAACTTGTTTTAGCGTTGTTTGAAGGCGTTCAGTCTAACATTTTGCGTGGTGATATTTTAACGAAAAAAACCCGTATTGATGGTCGTGGTTTAGAAGATATTCGCCCCATTGTGTGTGAAGTTGGCATTTTACCACGTGCTCATGGCAGTGCCTTGTTTACCCGTGGTGAAACACAGGCTTTGGTTGTGACAACTCTTGGAACAGGGCAAGACGAACAAATTATGGATGGCATTGAAGGCGAATATAAAGAACGCTTTTTGCTTCACTATAATTTTCCACCCTATTCAGTGGGTGAAACAGGTCGTATGGGGGCGCCAGGACGTCGTGAAATTGGTCATGGCAAGCTTGCTTGGCGTGCTATTCACCCCCTTGTGCCAGCAAAAGAAGCGTTTCCTTACACATTACGCACAGTATCTGAAGTGACAGAATCTAACGGATCTTCTTCTATGGCAACGGTGTGTGGGTCATCTTTGGCGCTTATGGATGCCGGTGTGCCTTTGGCACGTCCTATTGCAGGTATTGCCATGGGGTTGATTAAAGAAGGAAAAGATTACGCTGTTTTGTCTGATATTTTGGGTGATGAGGATCATCTCGGTGATATGGACTTTAAGGTAGCTGGTACTGAAAAAGGTGTGACAGCCCTTCAGATGGATATTAAAATTACCAGCATTACGCCAGAAATTATGAAGATAGCTTTAGATCAAGCGTTGCGGGGTCGTTTGCATATTTTGGCCCAAATGGCGAAAGCTTTAGATTCTTCAAAGTCAGAAGTCAGCGCCTATGCCCCTCGCATTGCCCACATGAAAATTAATCGGGATAAAATTCGTGAAGTTATTGGTGCTGGTGGTAAGGTTATTCGTGAAATTTGTGAAACCAGTGGTGCTAAGATTGACATTGATGATGACGGCAATATTGCTATTTCTGGTTACGACCAACAGTCTATTGATAAGGCCATGAATTCCATCACATCCATTGCCTGCGAACCTGAAATTGGTGCTATTTACACTGGAAAAGTGGTAAAAATTGCTGAATTTGGCGCATTTGTTAACTTTATGGGAAGTCGTGACGGTTTGGTTCATGTGAGCGAACTAGCACATCATCGCGTGGAAAAAGTGGGTGACATCGTTAAGGTTGGCGATCAGGTAACTGTTAAAGTAGTTGGTGTGGATGATCGTGGCAAAATTAAACTCAGCATGAAAGCGGTTCAGGCGTCTTAGCAAAGTTACACGTATGCCCCTTCCTGCGCAATCCCAGTGTGGTCAAGTTCAGTGCGATCAACCTAAGTGTGTCGCATTAGTCTTAGCAGGCGGGAAGGGGCTTCGTTTCGATAAAGATTTACCCAAACAATATCATACCTTATCATCGGGGCAGTCCGTTATTCGCCAGTCTATTCAGGCATTTTTGGACCATCCAGCCATTGAAGGTGTTTTTGCTGTTGTGCATTCAGAAACAGAGTCTTTGTTTTATGAGCAAACCCAAGGGTTACCTTTGCTGGGGGTGACAATAGGTGGTGAAGCACGGCAAGATTCAGTTTTGAATGGGTTGGAACTCATGAATTCTTTGAATCCCCCTTACGTTTTAGTGCACGACGGGGCTAGGCCTTTTGTTTCTGCTTCCATTATTCAGCGTGTTGTGGATGGTTTGGCACACGAAAAGGGTGTTATTCCAGTCGTTCCTGTGACAGACACCATTAAACGTGTTCAAAATGGTCGTGTTTTCGAAACATTAGATCGGTCAAACCTTGTGCGGGTACAAACGCCACAAGGGTTTGAATTTAAAACATTGTATGAACTTCATCAGCGTTATAAAGGGCAAAATTTCACAGATGATGCAGCTTTGTTTGAAAAAGCAGGCTTGACTGTTTTATGCGTTGATGGCTGTGATACAAATATAAAAATTACAACAAAAAAGGACATAGTATGATGGATATTCGAGTTGGTCATGGCATTGATGTTCATGCTATTGGCGAAGGCACCCAAATTATGTTGTTTGGGGTTTCTGTTCCGTGTGGTTTTAGCCTCATTGGGCATTCGGATGCGGATGTGGGTTTGCACGCCATTGTGGATGCTGTTTTAGGGGCTATTAGTGCTGAAGACATTGGTTATCATTTTTCTTGTAAAGATGACAGGTGGAAAGGGGCTAGCTCCGATCAATTTTTGGCATTTGCTGCAGAAAAAGTGCGCAGCTGTGGCGGCGTAATCAACCATGTTGATGCCACACTCATGGGCGAACAACCAAAATTATCACCCCATCGGCTTGTTATGCGTCAACGGGTGGCAGATATTCTTGCAATTGATCTCAACCGGGTCAGCATTAAAGCCACAACCACAGAAAAATTAGGTTTTTGTGGTCGTGGTGAAGGTTTGACTGTTTTGGCAACAGCAACTGTAGTTTGGCCCAATGGATTTATTGAGTCCTAGTACCCCTTGGCAGTGTTGGAGATGCCATAGGATTCGGTTTAGGAGGAGAAGACGACCCGGCACCTGCCTGGCGAGAGGCTGCACCTGACCGTTCTTGAGGTCGCTTAGCGGGGGGGTGTTGCGTAGCCTGCCTCGTTGGTGCTGGCCTTGCTCCTGCCTCTTCTTTTACAGTTTGTCTTGTGCCTGGAGGGGGCGGTGTAACAACGCTTAAAGCTGAAGATCTGGGGGCAGGGGGTGACCCAGCAGCCCCTGCTTTTGGAGTTGCAGAGCCAAATGGATTTCTAGATTTAATGTCACTGCTAACAACGGTACTAGGTTTGGGTGCTACAGCAACTGGCGGAACAGGTCTAGGCGCTGGAGTGGAGAGGCTGGCAGCTGGAGTAAAGGGTTTGGATGCTGTCACAGCCGGTGTAGCTGTTCTAGGCGCTGGAGCGGGGGCGCTAACAGCCACTGTACTTGGTTTGGGTGCTACAGCAACTGGCGGAACCGGTCTAGGCGCTGGAGTGGAGAGGCTGGCAGCTGGAGTAAAGGGTTTGGATGCTGTCACAGCCGGTGTAGCTGTTCTAGGTGTTGGAACGGGGGCGCTAACAGCCGCTGTACTTGGTTTAGGTGCAACAACAGCTGGTTTAGCCGCTGAAAATGGTTTAGGTGCTGGAACAGAGGTTCTGGCAGCTACTGTGGCGGGTTTAGGTGCTGCAGCAGCTGGTCTAGCTTCTATGATGCCAGTTTTAGGTGCTACAGTTGCTTTTGCAATTCCTGCTTGTGAAGGTGTTTTGGAATCTTCCTCTGGTTCAGGCATTTCTGCTTCTTCAGCCCGTGATCCCGCATCGCCTGCAGACGATGAATCTTGGCTGTCATCTTGTTTAGTTAAAGAACCAGCAGCGCTGGATGTTTCATCAGAAGGTGGTGTTTTAGATGTTGCAGTTAGTTTAGGTGCCGCAGCTTGTCTAGCGGGTGTAGTGGGTCTGGGTGTTATAGGGGTGGCTTTGGAAACCACAAGCGGTTTGGGTGCTGCGCTGGGTTTAGCCGTAACAAGGGGTTTAGCGGCAACAGTGGATTTAGATAATGCTGATTGTGATGACGCTTTAGAACTTTCCCCCTCTGCTGATGATTTTACATCTTCTTCAGGGGCTGATCCCGCATCAGCGGTAGCTGACTCTTCCTCACGGCTATCATCTTGTTCAGGCAAAGAACCAGCATCGCTGGCTGTTTCATCAGAAGATACTGCTTTAGTTATTGTTTTAGGTGCTACAGATGGTGCCGGTGGTTTTGTTGGTGTTGATCTAGGCGTTGAAGGTGTTTGAGATACTAAAGCAGACTGGCTAGTTATTGCAGGGGCAGGCTTTTTGGCGGTGGTTGATGTCGCCGCTGTTGTGTTGGGGCTACTCGCTGTTACAGCTGCTCTAGATGTCACAGGTCTAGGTGCTGGGGCAGTTCTGGCAGTTGCCGTACTAGGTTTGGCTGCTGCAGCAGCTGGTTTGCCTGGCGTAACTTGTTTGGTTGCAGTACCAACTTTAGGTGCTGCAGTTGGTTTAGCTGTTTCTGCTTGTGATGGCTCCTCAGAACCTTCTTCTGCTGTTGGCTTCACATCTTCTTCAGGGGGTGACGCGGCATCAGCCGTAGCTGAGGAATCCTCACGACTTGCGTCTTTCTCAGACAAAGAATCAGCATCACTGGCTGCTTCATCAGACGGCGCTGCTTTAGACGTGACAGTTGCTTTAGGTGCCACGGCTTGTTTAGCAGGTGCAGAGGGTCTAGGTGTTACAGGGGCCTTGGAAACCACTAGCGGTTTGGGTGCGGCAATAGGTTTAGTTGCAACCGTTGGTTTAGATGATGGTTGTTGTGATGTCTCTTCAGAACCTTCCTCTGCTGCTGGCCTTGCATCGTCTTCAGGAGTTGACGCCGCACCAGATGTGGCTGATGCCGCATCAGTCGCAGCTGATGAATCATTACTGTTTGAACTTTGTTCAGGCAAAGAACCACCATCGCTGTCAGATTTTTCAGGCGTTTTAGGTTCCTCTGCTGCTTTGTTTTTTGCATCATTAAGCCGGTCAAGAAGCACCTGAAACTCTTCTTCGTTTTTCATTTTTTTGAAAACGTCATTTATTTGTTCTTCTGTCATGCCATTCAGCGTGTCCTTCAGCTGGTGTAGGCGACTAACAAGTTCTTGAAAGCCTGCAGCTGTTGGGGTGTGGATAAAAACACGGTTAAATTGGGGCTCTGGCATATCAGCAATCGTTTCTTTGAAGTCACTCATGAGTTCGTCTTTATTGTCGGTCACTTTATGCCACATAGCTGCCAATTTAGCCCTGGCTTTTGGGTTCATATCTTCACGGGCAAGGGATGCCAAGTCTTGGAAATAAGTCAGCCAATAATTATCGGGGGCATCTACGGGTGCTGTTAAGGTGTTGAATTTTCCAGCCGTTTGAAGTTCAGTAATTTGGCTTTTGCTTAACCCACGACAAAAATCATCAAAAGCTTTTTGCATATCGCTGCTGATAGCCAAAGCATGGGTGATATTTATAAGAAACGCAGCCAGTACAAATAAAATTTTTTTCATTGTGTCAAATGCAATTAAATAAGCTTTCCTATGTTTGAGGGTAATTTAAATAAGTTAATAAAATGTTGATAAAAATATTTTCTTTATAAAAAGTATTTTTTAATGTTTTTTTAAAGGTTTGTTTTTATATTATATAAGGACAGATTCTTAAAATAGACGTGGAAATTTTTATGAAACGATTGGCTTTATTGTTTTTTGCACTTTTTCTGGCAACGCCTTTGGCTTATGCGATGGAGGCAGAGTGGGAAGGTTATGGTGCTTTTGGGGATGTTGAGGCGTTTTACCATACAGAAAGTTGGAATGATTTTCATGCGCAAAAAATACCTAGTGATTTTGCAAATCTTCTTCTTTGGATTAATAATCTTCAGGAATTTATAGAACGGGGTAATGTTTCTGCAAAAGCTTTTTATCAGTCAAAAAAATCTTATATAGATACAATGACAGCCCAGCCTGGCTTTGAGCCCCAGCAGATAAGATTTCGGGAGGTTGCTGGGGAAATAGAAAGCTTTTTGTCAAAAAAACATTTATCAAGTCTGCCAAAAGCAGGTGGTTACGTGCCTCCACCACCCCCGCCCCCAATGTACGGCTATGGAGTAGGATTTGGTGGGGTTCTTCCCCCAGTAGCTATTTTAAAGCCAGATCAGCTGCCCAGCGGTAGGCCACCTGCTCCATCACTACCAAAACAGGTTCTTGGAGCAGGTTTGGGTGGAATGCACATGCCACCTGTTACTGTTGTGACGCCACCCCCGTATCCATTTCCAGGGTATGGTCATGGAACAGGGTTTGGTGGTGGAATGCCTAAACCGCCTGTTACTTTCTTCTCACCGCCTGCTGTTGTTCCAGATTTACCTGCGGATCTAGTGCTTGAAGGAAAAATTCAGAAATTTATTGATGGGGGTATGACAAAATATGAGGGACGCTATGATGCGATCCGAGATGATTATGTTTTAGAACCTAAACCTGTAGCACGTCCTACGGTTATTGTGGATGGAAAACGTTTTTTTGTTTATGCCAACGGGGCTGATGGAGATTGTGGATTGTATGCAATAGGTGTTGATCCTGCGGCAGCAAGAAGTTTGACTATAGATGAGAGGGCAATTCCTAACGCTGTGTATGCACAATTGTCGGAATTTTGGGGTAGTAGGAAAGAGGTTGTTGTCCAGATGCAAGGCGCAGCTGCTAATTTGTCAACTCCGTATGAAAGCATTGATGCCTACACTTTAGCTTGCATTGCATACTGTTTTGGAAAGAATGTAACAATTTGTGCAGAACATCAGCCACCCATAGTTGTTAATGAAAATAGGGCTGACCCCGTAATGCACTACGTTTACTTTGATGGCGCAGGCCATTTTGAGCGCATGGTTGAAGAGGGGGATATTTTAGGACGTATTCGGGCTAAAGCCATTGAAGATAAAACCCTGCCTTTGGCCTATGAAATTCAACAACAGTCTCAATCTTTTGATGAATTTAGTCCGCAAATTAAGGAACTTCGTCATCAATATGAACAAGCCCAGTACATGGATTCTGACCAAGCCCTGGGTGAATTCGCACGTGCTTATGCAGAGGCAGTTCCAAATGTCAGACAAGTAGCGGCGCAAATGGCAGCCAAAAGGGGATACGGCGCAGCACATGGGGTATTGGCAGGTGACAGTTCAGATGATGAAGACGCGCCACATGGATACGGTAAGGGGTCTTCTTATGGAGGCGTCTTGCCACCTCCTTTAGCCAGAGCATCAGCTAGAGACTCTTGGGATGATGAAGAAGATGATTTTAGAGGTGCTGTTCCACTTTATAAAACTGGGTTTGGTCATGGTTCGATGACGGGGTATGGTGCAGGTGGGCACGGCATGCACCATGGTGTGGGGTTTGGAACCGGGTACTCTGCAACAGGTGGCGGGTATGGGGGAATGGCGCCTCACCATAAGCCAACATATGATTTATCAAAGACTCTTCTTGGTGAGAGTGATAAGTTTGATCATTATGTGGAAGAGCATGGTGTTCCCGGCCAGCTTGGTTATCCCCCCCATGTTCCTCCTGCTACCTCGGGTGGTGGTTATCCTCCATTTTCTGCAAAAGGCCATGATACAGGCGGATATGAGGGTGAAGCTTATACATCACCGGGTTATGGAGGTGTTGGTGCAACGGTTGTTAACCAGCCATTCACAGACCGTATCTTGCGTGATTTGAGCCCAGATTCACATGAAAATTGGCAGACTTTTTATGGAAAATTGTTTAGGGATAATGGGGCTGTGCAGCCTGAGCGGGCTTTTCTAATTGGTCATAATCATTCTTTGTTTCATCCAAAAAATGGAAATTCCATAGGGCGAAACGCAATGACAGCTCTTTTAAATGAATGTCAAAGAAAAGGCCTGGGTGCAGGTCTAATTGATCCAGAAAAAAACACAAGAAGAAAACCTATCACCCTATGTGCTTTGGATGCTGTGTCTATTATGGCGGATTCTTTTTATTATGCTGCTTCAAATAATATGTACGCTTGTTCAAACGCTGCTGAAGATGAAGGTCTTGCTAAAAACGTAACGGGTATTTTGTTCACAGGTGGCGAATTTGGTATTCGTCAAACGCAAGCTACCCATGATGAATTTGAACAAATTTTGGATGCTTTATATCAAGCAACAACATATATGACGTTGGATGACATTTATAATCTGATGACACCAAGGCCAAGGATCGCTAATGCTCGGTTACAGCAACACCAACACAATATGTTTTTGTGCGCCGCCATGATGTGGGGGCAAGGTAAAGCCCAAAGAAATCCAGCAGCTGGTATTAATGCTCAGACTATTATTGGTGAGATTTCAGGCAAAACTGGCCAAATTCCAATTGAGGTTTTGGATGAAATTGAAGCTTTAGAGAAACGATTTGGAAGTCAAATTATTCGTGGTAATAAAGGTGAAATTAGACGTTACTATGCAGACCTATATTCTTAATCGGTCATTCCCCCCTTGAACCTTAGGGCTTTTGTATGGGATAACTAGTCAAAAGCCCTTTTTTCTTAAAATTTATGAAACCCAATCCTGTTCGAAAGCTTTCTTTTTTAAGACTTTATTTAAAACCTTATAAATCTACCATGGCGTTAGCTTTATGTTCGTTGGTGGTGGTGTCAGCCGTTGTGCTGGGGTTTGGAAGTGGCCTGCGTGCCCTGATTGACCAGGGGTTTGATTATGAAAACCATAGCCGTCTAACGTGGGTTTTGCTGGGCTTGGGCGGCTCCATCATTTTGCTGGCGGTTGGTAGTTTTGGCCGGTCTTATTATGTTAGTTGGCTGGGTGAACGGGTGGTGTGTGACCTGCGGCAAGATATTTTTCAGCATGTTTTAAACCTAGATGTGGGGTTTTACGAACAAACCCGCGCCGGGGAACTCATTTCCCGCCTAACCAATGACACTACCTTGATTCAAGTGGTCGTGGGAACATCAGCGGCCATTGCTGTGCGTAATTTTATGTTGCTAACAGGCGGTTTATTGATGATGGCGTTGGCATCGCCCAAACTGACTTTATATGCACTGGGTGTGGTACCACTGGTTTTGATTCCCATTATTTTTTTAGGGCGACGTGTGCGTAGTTTTTCCCGTATTGCCCAAGATCGTATGGCAGACCTAGGGGGGTATATTGACGAATGCGTCAATAATATTCGAACCGTCCAGGCTTTTACCCATGAAACCATCGACCGGTTTATTTTTAAAAACTACAGTGCCAGCGCTTTTCAAACGGCCATACAGCGTAATTTTGCACGCAGCCTATTGGCAGGTTTTGTGATGGTGTTAATTTTTTCAGCCATTGCTTTTGTGTTGTGGCTGGGAATGCAAGATGTATGGAACCATGCCATGACCATGGGCGATTTATCGGCTTTTTTGTTTTATGCGGTGTTGGTTGCCAGTTCAGCTGGTTCTTTAAGTGAAATTATGGCCGACCTTCAGCGGGCAGCAGGGGCCGCAGACCGTATTTTGGCTTTGTTCCAAATTCAACATTCAAGCCTTCAGCAGGCGGAACCCACACGGGTTTTACCGGAAACATCCCGCGGTATTTTGGCCATTCATAATGTATGTTTTGCATACCCCAGTCACCCAGAACGGTTCGTTTTAAATAATTTTACGTTGTCGGTGGCACCGGGCGAAAATTTGGCTATTGTCGGGCCGTCGGGGGCAGGAAAAAGTACCGTTTTTTCTTTATTGCTTAGGTTTTATGACCCGCAATCTGGCAGCATTTATTTAGATGGTGTTGATATTAAAGATGTGTCTGTTCAGGCCTTGCGGCACCGTATTGGGGTGGTATCACAAGAACCAGCTTTATTTTCAACAACCATTTATGAAAATATTCTATATGGCCGGCCCGATGCCAGTGATGATGATGTGATGCGTGCGGCCCAACAGGTTCGATTGCACGACTTTTTGCCCCACTTACCGAATGGTATTCAAACGCTGGTTGGTGTGCGAGGGGTGCGATTATCAGGCGGGCAAAAACAACGCATTGCCATCGCGCGGGCCATTTTACGAAACCCCAGTTTGTTACTGTTGGATGAAGCAACCAATTCTTTAGATGCTGAAAGTGAACACGCAGTTCAACAGGGATTACGCCATTTAATGAGTACCCGAACCAGCATTGTCATTGCCCACCGTTTGGCAACGGTTCTTCGGGCAGACCGGATTGTTGTGCTAGACCAGGGGATGATTCAAGCTGTTGGAACCCACGCAGAACTGATTACAACGAATGAGCTGTATCGACGGCTGGCAACCCTTCAGTTTGCCGACGCTGCCGCTTTAGGGATAGCATCATAAGAAGTACGTTGGTTTAGATTTTTTTCAAGAATCTGCACGAAACAAGATATAGTTTTGGCCTTTTGCCTGTGTGAGGGGCCCACCTGGCCTTGCGAAACCCCCAGAAATCCAAAGCGCAGTGCCCACCCCACCGCCGCCTCGGCAATGCTTTCCCGTCTTGATTCAAAAGGCAAAAAGTCAAAAACAATTCACCTATCTTATCAAGTGATCATATTCATCAAGTGTACACCTTGACAAACACCTGCTATAAACTTTTCTAGATGCATCTAGAAAAGGCAGAGGTCTGATGTTTTTAAAGCATCAGCATCATGGGATTCCACCCCATGATCAAGCATTGGGCCCAACTTTGCTTGAGCCGTCTGACCAACCACAGCCAGAATACAGCCAAAAAGATTAAAACGGGGTTAAAGGAGGAAAAATATAGTTGAAAACTGTACGAAAAACTTGACGTCATCTTAAAACTGGTAGACAAAAAACTTAAAGATTTATGTAAGTCCTAAAAAACAGTATGCCCGCACAATTTCCAAATCCCTCCATTAAAAATCCTATATATATTAAGGAAACGGGAACATATTACCCCCATACGGTTTTTTTAAAAAATGTAATTAATCATCCCCGTATGGAAGTGGGTGATTATAGCTATTATAACGATTTTACGAATCCAGCTGATTACGCAACAAAACTTGCGCCTTATTTATTCCCTTTTTCAAAAGAAAAATTAATTATTGGCAAATTTGTTCAAATTGCCCACGGGGTTCAGTTTATTACCAGCAGTGCTAACCACCAAATGCACGGGGTTTCAACATATCCATTTTTAACGATGTTGAGCCGTTTTGATGAGGCTATGAATATTTCAAAAAATAAAGGTGATACGGTTATTGGCCATGATGTGTGGATTGGTCATGAAGCGGTTATTATGCCAGGTATTACGGTTGGGCCGGGGGCCGTTATTGGCGCGAAATCTGTTGTAACGAAAAATGTTCCAGCTTATGCAATTGTTGGGGGTAATCCGGCACGTATCATTAAGATGCGTTTTTCAGATGACGAAATTGCCGATTTATTGGACCTTTCTTGGTGGAATTTTGATATTTCCGTTATCGAAAAAAATATTGATGTGCTTCTTCATGGAAAACCGTCAGATTTAAAAAAATGTTTTGCCGAAAATAAGTAAAAAAGGTGGCGGTGGATATGTGCAGAAAGGTGATGCTGTTACACATATCCACTGAATTAGCCATAAACCTAATAAATAATAGGTTGTCGTTAAATTTTAATAACTAGATTCGGTGCAGGTAAACATACTCCACCCCTCATTTGATGGGTCGCAGTTCCATGTGCCGCCATCCATCGTTAAGGTCCAATAGTTAGTCATTGCATCAATGGGGGCTCCTCCCGTAAACATAGCGCAGGCTTTGTTCGGTAGATGTGTTGATGGATGCCAACCAAACCAACCGGCATATTGGCGAAGACCTCCTGAATCTGTCGGTGACCAAAGGGATAAAAACTTTTGTAGGTAGGGTGCAGTCCCATTTAAAAATCTTTGGCAAAGCTCTGGCTCATCCGGGAATCCCTCTGGTTCATGGGGTGTTGCTAATTTTACAATCCCCCAAATTACAACAGCCGTGGCCGTAGCACCTAGGGCAAGTGCGGCTATATTTGCGGGCCTTTTATACCAAGGTTTTTTAACCGTTGGAACAACAACCTCTAATGACTCTGGGCCTGCTACTGAACCATCAGGCGTATTATAACGGACGAAACTATGTTGAGGTGAACCTTTTCCGATTTCTGGGTCTCCCCCCTCAGCATCCATTGAAAAAGATGGATAAACGGTTGCAAAAAAACTTACAAGAATGGCACCTAAAGCTTTCGAATACATGATTTTTCCCTTCAGTTTTTGGGGGCATAATTGCCCTCCGACCCCATTATGAATGGTGAGGGTTAAGGAAGGGTAAACTGTATGGAAGGGGTTGTTTAGCGAAATGGTGGTTCGTCAAAACCACGCAGTTTGCGGGAATGAAGCTTGGAAAAACCACCTTCGCGCAAAAGTCTAACAGCCTCAAGTCCTACTTGAAGATGCTGATGAACACGTTGCCTGTAAAAAGCATTGGCCATTCCTTGAAGCTTGATTTCACCATGAATAGGTTTATCTGAAACGCATAATAAGATCCCGTAAGGTACCCGAAAACGAAAGCCATTGGCCGCAACAGTGGCTGATTCCATATCCACGGCAATGGCGCGACTTTGTTTGAATTTTTGGTAAAGCTCTCGTGAACGTAGTTCCCAATTTCGGTTATCTGTTGTAATCAATGTACCGGTTCGAAACCGTGCTTTGAAATCTTTTCCGCCGTCATCTGTTACGTTGCGCACAGCTTCTTCTAGTGCCACTTGAACCTCTGCCAATGCGGGTATAGGGATCCAAATGGGCAGGTCCTGATCCAGAACATGGTCATCGCGTACATAAGCGTGGGCTAAAACATAATCGCCCAGTATTTGGGTTGACCTTAAGCCTGCGCAGTGGCCAAGCATAAGCCAACAGTCGGGCCTTAGAACGGCTAAATGATCTGTAATGGTTTTTGCGTTACTGGGGCCCACACCGATATTAATAAACGTAATGCCTTTTTTGTCTTTTCGTTTTAGATGGTAAGCTGGCATTTGGGGAAGATTTTGACTCAGTTCATCCTTATTCACAAGAATGCCATTTTTGTTGGCAATAACTTTGTTTTGGGGGCCTATAATCTCCGTGTAATCATCATCTTTTTGAATAAGTTCTGCACTATAGTCAATGAATTCTTGAATGTATCGTTGATAGTTAGTTAGTAAAATAAAACTTTGGAAATGGTTGTTGGCTGTTCCGGTGTAATGCTGCAAGCGATGAAGTGAAAAATCAACCCGTTCGCCTGAAAATAACGTTAATGGTTTGAAAGAAGGCGGGCAGGGAGGGGGATCACTATTGGGAACGGCATCGTCAATGCGGCTAAGATTAGGAAGAACAAACCCTGACTGTAGATGGGAAATTTGTTCAGATGTTAATGGCATAGACGTATGGTCAACCACAAAAGGCATGGGAATGGGGGCTTCGCTGAGGCCTACCATGACTTCAATGTTATGTCGTTCAATCAACAGGGATATTTGTTCAAAATAATAATCATGAAATATCGTCGGGCGCGTTAATGTGGCCCCATAAACCCCTTCTTCGTGAAAAACACCGTAACTAGGGGATGCATTCTGACTGATGTGTTTTTTTTCAACAGTAAAACCAACGAATGGGTAGTTTGCGTTTGAAACATCAACTTCCTCATGGGTGCCATCTAACAGTTGTTGAAAGGCCTTTTCAATGATTTGACAGCTTTCATTATATAAATCATGAATGTATGCCAATGCTTCTGACGCGTTTGAAAAGTATCGTTGTTTGGTGGCTGGAAAATTCATAGGCGCCCATTATATATTGAGTTTTAAAAAGTATACCGGAAGATGACGTTTCACACAAATTTCAGTGGATTTTAAGAATGTTGTGCCTCTGGTGTATGGTGAAGAACGTAATTTTTCAATTCTTCAAGTACACTTCGGTTATGAAAGGTAAACCATTGTCTCAAAAGACTTCTTTGCATTTTAATGTAGTCTATATCATCTTCGTTAACTTCATCCCATTCCTCATCCCACTCTTCTGCGTCTTGATCTGGTAATGGGCTTGTATCAGCACCTTCACCCTCATCTTCATCTGATTGTGGATTTTCAAAAGGTGGAACCTCTGCATTCTCATCAGGTTCCTGCCCGAGCACGGAAATGTCGACTCCATTATCCCTTAAGGTTTTTAATGACAGTTCATTTGTGACAACCTCTGAAAAAGACTCAAGCAAAGATTTCGAAAAGGTTACTTCTGTTAGATCATGATCCAGAAAAGCAGCAACAGCAGCTGTTGCTGTAGATGGTCTTTGAAGTTGGTAAATTCTGTGAATTATGATGTCAATTTCATCTACTAGGAAGATGTAGAACTGATTCCATAAATATCCATCGATTTCTATATCTTCAACTGTATCTGTTAAGTTTTTTATTGTTGCATTAAGAAGGGGGCTTGCATTTTCTTTGAATTGAGTCAAAACACTAGTTTTTAACGATTTTGTATTAGGAATAAGCATTAATGGTTCTGATACAACCATGCTATCTTGGCGGGAAAGAAAATGAGCTTTCGTTTGTTCAAACACGACTTCGTGAATGATTGGCCAAAGGGATGCTTGAAAACCTTCTGGCCACTGCTTTGGTGGACATGCCATAAACTGGCTGTGGTTAAATGATGCGCGTTCATTAACGGCTTCCTCAATAATGCCGGCAATTCCTGGACCAACTGCGGGTGGTTCCATAGAAAAACAGGTCTTTGACAATAAAAAAGCACAAATAAGAATGCTTCGTAATGTGTAATTCATGGCTTTATACCTTTTCAAAAAACAAAGTTTGGACAGAATTTATGTTTTGTTACAAAAAATCCTATTCAAATCTTCACATGCATTTTGGGGGAATAAAAATATTTTTTGTAAAATTCTATAAAAAAAAGAATTTAATTTATAATTTTTTTAAAAAAAGTTGCAATTTGTTGAATAATCAGGCAAATTTCCAATCAAAAAAATAATATATTTGTATCAAAATGAAAAATAATAAAGTTGAAATTAGTTCTTTTCGTTTATTTCATACAGCCGCTTTGGCTGTTCTTTTTATGGAAAATTATGTGGGTTGTTCGTTTGCTGCTGAAGATGAGGATAGTAGTTTTGCTGGTCTATATCATCAATTTGGCGGGCGGCAAGTTCTTTCTGAAGCAGACAGTTTAGACCTTTCCAGAGCACCCCATATGCAAGCTCTTTTAGAACAGTTTCGTCAGTGCGCCCGTGCTGAAGAAGAAAAAGCTATTAAAAGTTCCCCCTTGTATCAGGAAATTCAAAAATTCAAAGCTGAACAAGCACATTTTCCAGGGACAACGGATGACTTTTTAAATTACCTTGCAGATCCGCGTCTGCCAAAACCAGTTACCTGTGGAATTGATCAATATGTTGTTTTGGGGTACTTAGTTGCGAGAGACATGACAGCAACTTATCCGGCAATTTATGCCAAGCTTTTGGTTCCAGATTTTTCTGGGTTACCTGCTGTAGCACCTATGCCAGCACCTAAAGCTGTTGTCAAAAAGGAGGGGCTAAAAAAGCTAAAACGTGAAGCGGGTGAAGCTGAATCAAAGGTTAAGCCTGAGGCTGTTGTATCTAAAGGGCCAGTACTTGTCGGAGGTGACGTCCAACCGTACGAAGAAGAGATAGACAGCTTCTGGAAGTATTATTGCGGACACTTACTTGAAAAAACCCCACATGTTTCTCATCCAACAGATACTTACAGAACTTTACTGAGGGCAATTTGTAAGAATACTTATATGTCTCTCAAAAAATCAGAATATCAAACCATTTTCCCTATAGCTTGTAGATACCTGTTTGAAGATGGGAATGATCTTGAATATCCAACGCTTTACAATAGTGTTTATGAAAAGTACCAAGATGTTGCAGATCACCTTAGGGTAGATGAAAGAATTGAAGATTTTTTTCCGGGTCAATACGCTGAGGTGCCGGCAGTTACTAAAAAACGTGCTAGGGGACGGGCTTCGGTTGTTGAGGATCCTGCCGTTGATGTTCCTGCCCTTCCAGATGTTGAGCAGTTTATTAGTGCTTTTGCTGTAGGTTCTAGAGCAGGCAGTGGAACCTTAGGAGCCGTTTGTCGTGCCATTCAGTCCGGTTCTTATCGAGGTGACATTGTCGGGCCTACAGGTGCCTATAGGAATATGAATAGCTTATACAAGGCCTACAAAGAAATTGTTCTAAAATTAAAAAATTCCCCTGGAATGTATCTAGAGTTTTCAGAAAAAGTGTTGGCACCTGACGTGTGTGCCTATTTTGAGGGGTTAAATCCTAAAAGAAAGAAACAGAGAAAAAAGCATGTTGGGGGCGGTATGGTCAATGCATTTGTCGATGTCTTTAATAATGATGCTCCTTTAGTTGTGGGCGGGCTTGTCGCGCCAGAGGTAGAAGGGGAAGACGGTGCAGATGCAGGAGGCGCACTAGAATTTTCACATGAAGGTGATGATTTTGGTCTTTCTTTATCTGATGCAGAGGATGATGATGAGTGATTCAGAAGTCTAAGCGAAGTTTCTTAATTTCGAATTCCACGAATACTTAGCAAGTCAGCCCTGTTTTGGTTTTTTATGTTGTATAAACCCGGCAGTGTAATTTTGATAGATGCTTTTTCACTTTGAAAAATAAGGTGAACAGGAGTTTTGCCAGAAGGTATTTTTTGAATGCATGATTGCAGGGCTTGAATATCAACATGGTCTTCTATATAGAAAGAAACCCCAGCTTCTTTTAATTTATCATCCAAAGGGGTTAAGGCCTGAGCCGTGAGTCGGTAGCCATCGCCGTCAGGGCGGTACGTGGCTGTTAGGTGCATAGCTGACCCTGGCGTTAGGTGGCTTCTGGCCTGTTCATAAGCTTCGCTAAAAAAGGCTACCTCATACACACCAAAAGTATCTGAAAACGTGACGAATGCGAATTTTTGCCCAGCTTTGGATGTGCGTTCTTGTTTACTAAGAATAATACCTGTCATTTGGATGCTTTGTGGCATGCTACCCAGTTGGGGTAGGTCGATACTGGTGGTAAGTCCCATATTTTTAAGGCTATCACCATACATATCAAGCGGGTGGGCACTTAAATAAAAACCCAGGGCATCAAATTCTTTTTGTAGCTTGTCTAGTAAATTCCAATTATTTCCCTTGGGTAACGCCACTTTTCGTTGAGCACTGGCTGCAGCCCCAAACAAACTGCTTTGTTTGCTGTTTTTTTCGCTTCGGGCTAAGGTTGCTTCGGCTAAAATGGCATCTAACCCCCCATACAGCTGATCACGAGGGGTGCCTAAACAATCGAGTGCACCTGCCGCAATCAGGTTTTCTAATTGCCGCTTATTAAGTGTTGATATATCCAACCGGGTGGCAAAATCATGAATATCTTTGTAAGGGCCATTTTTTTGACGTTCAATAGCAATACTGTCAGTTGCCTGGGTTCCCACATTCTTAATGGCTGCCAACCCGTACCTGACACCTTCATTTTCAACAGCAAATTCAGTAAAAGAATGGTTCACATCCGGGGGGAGTAGGGGAATTTTTGACTTTTCGAGGTCTTGGCGATAAACATTCAGTTTATCTGTATTATGCATATCATACGTCATGGTTGCTGCGAAAAATTCCAAAGGATGATTCGCCTTTAGATACGCTGTTTGGTAAGAAAGCAACGCATACGGGGCCGAGTGAGATTTGTTAAAACCATAGCCCGCGAATTTTGCCATTTGGTCGAAAATTTGACTGGCAATTTGTTCTGAAATACCGTTTTTAACGGCACCCTCAACAAACAAAGCACGTTGAGCATCCATTTCTGACTTAATTTTTTTACCCATAGCGCGACGCAACAGGTCTGCAGCGCCCAGGGTGTATCCCCCTAATTCTTGGGCAATTTTCATAACCTGTTCTTGGTACACCATCACGCCATAAGTGGGTTCCAAAATAGGTTTCAGCTTTTCATGTAAATAACTAACTGCTTCTTCACCATGTTTGCATGCCAAATACCTTGGAATGTCATCCATCGGGCCAGGGCGGAACAAGGCCACTAACACAATTAAATCTTCAAAACGATCAGGTTGCAGTTTCCGCAGTACATCCCGCATGCCACCACTTTCAATTTGGAAAATGCCCAGCACATCGACACGACATAGTAATTCAAAAGTTTTGGGGTCATCTAAGGGAATTGAATCAATATGAAAAGGGGTACCTTTTTTACGAATTAACTGACAGCACTTTTCAATAACCGTTAGGGTTTTAAGGCCTAAAAAGTCAAATTTCAATAACCCAGCTGTTTCCACATATTTCATATTAAACTGGGTAGCTGGCAGATGAGAGCGCTCATCTTTATAAAGTGGAACCAGTTCATCTAAAGGTCTATCGCCAATGACAACACCGGCTGCATGCGTAGACGCGTGGCGATAAAGGCCCTCTAGCTGAATGCCAATATCCATTAAACGTTGCACGGTTTCATCTTCGTCACGGGCTTGTTGAAGCAAGGGTTCCCCCTTGATGGCTTCCTCTAAAGTAACGGGGTTGGCTGGGTTGTTGGGGACAAGCTTGCAAATTTTATCGACCTGACCGTATGGCATTTGAAGTACACGCCCCACATCACGCAGAACAGCACGGGCTTGAAGTTTACCAAAGGTGATAATGTGGGCTACGCGATCTGCACCGTATTTTTGACAAACATATTGAATCACTTCATCGCGACGATCCTGGCAGAAGTCTACGTCAAAGTCAGGCATGGAAACACGCTCAGGGTTTAAAAACCGTTCAAACAACAGACCAAAACGAATTGGGTCCATGTTCGTAATGGTTAAAACCCAGGCAACTAATGAACCAGCCCCGGACCCACGGCCAGGCCCTACAGGAATCCCCTGGCTTTTTGCCCATTTAATAAAGTCTGATACAATCAGGAAATACCCCGGAAACCCCATGGTTTCAATAATTTCTAGTTCATAAGCTAAGCGTTCTTGGTATTGCTTTTGAATCTGTGGGTGTGCGGTTGCATCATGGAGGGGGAAAACCTCTTCTTGCAGGCGCTTTTTTAAACCTTCGGACGCATTTTCACGCAGTTCGTCGACTTCGGATTTTCCATCCGGTAGGGGGAATTTGGGTAAAATAGGTTTGTGGGGAGTAGGCATAAAATGACAACGTTGCGCGATTAAGCTTGTGTTTTCAATGGCTTCTGGCAGATCAGAAAACAACTTCATCATTTCTTCAGATGACTTGAAGGAATGGTTTGGTGTTAAGCGCCGTCTGTTTTCTTCGGAAATGTAAGCGCCTTCTGCAATACACAACAACGCGTCGTGGGCTTCATAGAAATTTGGTTTATCAAAAAAAACGTCATTTGTTGCAACAATAGGTATATGGTGTCGGTGTGCCAATTCTAGAAATTTTGGTTCCAACCGTTTTTGTTCAGCTAGACCATGACGCTGTAGTTCAATATAAAAAGAGTCAGGAAAAGCTTGCTTTAAGCGGTTTAGTAAGTCATCAACAGGCTCTACGGACATGGCGGCAGCCAAAAAACCTTGATGCCCCCCTGACAGTAAAAAAAGCCCCTCAGCATAGGTGAATAAGTCGTCTAATGTGACGCAAACGTCACTTGCGTTAGGCTCTAAATAAGCTAGGCTTACAAGCTTTAAAAGGTTCTGATATCCCCTTTCGTTTTTGACCAACAAAACAGCAGGGGCAATAGAAATATTATCTGCCTGTTGAATGGAAAGTTGGCATCCAACAATAGGTTGAATGCCATTTTCAGCGCAATTCATAGAAATTTCTAAAGCACCAAACAGATTATTTGTATCTGTTATGGCAACAGCTGGCATATGGTGCGTATGGCATAATTTGGCAACATCCTTAACGCGAACAGCCCCTTCAGCCAGTGAATAGGCGGAATGAAGGCGTAAGTGAATAAAAGGAATAGATTGTGCCACAGAAGAAAGATAGCCGTTGTTTTTAGTGCAGTCTACAAAGTTTTAGCATGTAAAACAACAGTATGCAGGTTCAGCGCTCGGGTTTTTGTGTTTCGGTATCATGTAAAATGACTTCATCGGGCCGTGCAAAATTCAAGACCATGCGAACGCGTTCTTCCAGCATGTCTTTGTCTAGACTGTCTGGGCGTAAAAGGTAAACTTGCCGTTCCAAAGTTTCTTTTTGTGTTTCAAGAACACGCAATGTTTTTTCACCTTCATCTACCTTTTTTTGAATGCGAATCCAGGCCAAGATACCCCGCTCGCCTTGAAAAATATGATAAACAAAGTAAACAAGTAAGCAGATGACAACAAGGGGGCCAACAATGTGGCGTAATTTTTTTTCCCGTGTATTAAAAGCTTGTTGTGCACTCATTATTTTTTATTCATTAAATTATTTAATACATGAATAAAGAATGACATCAATAAAATCAAGCACCTGTTGCAGCTGTTGAATAATCAATAGTTGTTGCGTTTTGACCTTGAGCTGCCCCTTTTGAGTCGTAAACAAATACAGTATTTGTACGTTTTGTGACACTAAAAGTAAGAAATAGGCGGTCAAGGCTTTGCTGAAAGCTTTGAACACGGCAGACTTCATAGACAATTTCTTGAAGCTTCTTTTTTTCTGCTTCAATATTTCCAAGCCGAACAATTGTGATTTTATCTATTTTTTTACCGGTATTCATACGGGTTTCAATATCTGATGAATAGCCACCATTAGCAATTTGAATAATTAAGTCAGAGTGCTTAAGGGTAGCCGACGAACTTAGTTGGTTTGTAATATCACCTGAAGAATATCGACTTGATTCAGCATACCACCCAAATAATTCAGCAAACTTTTCAAAGTCTTTGACGGTGGAGCTTAACATTTCATCAATGGAAACCATCCATTCCGGTGATTTGACAGCGGCTGTACCAGAATTAGATGAGGGATCTCCACCCACTGCGGGTATGCTAAAGTCTCTCCCTGGGATTTTGATAGATGAACTGTCAGCTGGCATTGTTGTAATCCATTCAATAAAATTTTAATTAATTTAATGATTTCATGTTTGCATTCTTTTTTCAAGTACTTAACAGCTGCTGCCTATTTTACTTTTATTAATTTAGATAAATTTTATAAAAATCTCTAGACAGAGGGCCGTTTTGCCGGCAGAATTACCCTAAAGATAATGCAATAAGTGTATCATGCGCCGATTTCGAAAAGCTAAAATAGTTGCCACCCTTGGACCTGCCAGTCGAACAGAAGATGTGATTGAATCTTTGTACTTGGCTGGTGCTGATGTTTTTCGATTGAATTTTTCCCACGGAGCCCATGCAGATCACGAACAGTCTGTTCGTATCATTCGACATTTGGAGCATAAATATAAGCGCCCAACGACAATTTTAATGGATCTTCAAGGCCCTAAACTGCGTGTTGGGGCCTTTTTAGATGGCAAGGTTGTTTTAAAAAAAGATGAAACATTTCAGTTAGATTTAAAAAATGAACCGGGTGACAATAAACGTGCCTATTTGCCGCATCCTGAAATTTTCCAAGCCTTAAAACCAGGAACAGATTTGTTGTTAGATGATGGAAAACTGCGTTTGCAGGTTGTTTCGTGCGGGGCAGACCATGCCGTGACTAAGGTTCTTGTTGGGGGTGAACTTTCCAACCGAAAAGGTGTCAACGTGCCGGGGGTTATGCTGCCTATTTCAGCGCTAACGGAAAAGGACCGTGCCGACCTTGCCTTTGGCTTAACTTTAAATGTGGATTGGGTTGCTTTATCCTTTGTTCAAAAACCAGAAGATATTGAAGAAGCACATTCATTAATTCAAGGAAAAGCCAAATTAATGGCTAAACTTGAAAAGCCGATGGCCATTCATCACCTGGAAAAAATTGTGGAGCTGTCGGACGGTGTTATGGTTGCCCGTGGTGATTTAGGTGTTGAAATGCCGCCGGAAAATGTTCCCGCCATTCAAAAGCAAATTATTCGTTGTTGTCGCCATGCTGGAAAGCCTGTTGTCGTGGCAACGCAAATGTTAGATTCCATGGTTAATAGCCCATCACCCACGCGGGCGGAGGCGTCAGATGTTGCAACCGCTATTTATGATGGTGTGGACGCTGTTATGTTGTCTGCTGAGTCTGCAGCTGGCCAATACCCTGTAGAAGCTGTGGAGATAATGAACCGTATCATTGCGTGTACAGAACAAGACCCCATTTACCAACAAATGTTAGATGGTAGTCGTCCTAAAAGCTTTGATACCGTGGCCTATGCCATTACGGCTGCGGCGCGCCAGGTAGCAGGAACAATTCACGCGAACGCTATTGTGACTTTTTCTGAAACAGGGGACACAACCCTTCGGGCTGCACGGGAGCGGCCAGCTGCACCCCTGGTTGTTTTAACACCCAACGCGTCGACCGCCCGTTTCTTGGGGGTTGTTTGGGGGGCCCACGCCATTGTGACAGAAAAGGTTTTCAGTTTTTCACAAATGGTGGAATCAGCCTGTATGGCTGTGCAAGAGGCCGAATTCGCAAATACAGGCGACCAAATTATTGTAACGGCTGGCATGCCCTTTGGTATGTCAGGTGGTACCAATATTTTACGGGTTGCAACTGTTGAGGAAGATGCGAAGCAGCCTTAAGAGCGGGGTTAATGCTATTCTTAGATGTAAGGTTTTTTTAAGCTATTTCTTGATTTTTTTGAAAATTTACAGTTTATTAATTCCTGCCCCTTTAAAATAATAAAAATAATATATTAATCTTTTAATTAATGAGATTTTTCCTCCTTATTCTCTCCTTATTTTTTTGTAAGTATTGTTGGTCTGTTGTCATAGATGATATTCCAGATAATTTTAAGCTAATGGTTGATAACCCAATGGCTGAATGGAAATCTCCTAGTTTTGCGACTTATGTGACCCAGCCTTATTTACAAGAATCAGATGCTGTGCCAAATATGACGTTTTGGAACCCTAATTTTCCAAGTTGGCAACAACAGTGGAGCAGATTCCATAAATTTTTTGCTAAAGAACCATTAACAGCGGTGAAAGTTGTGCAAGCAATAGGTGTGGCACGGCGGGGTATTTTGGCTGATAAAAATGCTTTACGGCATAACCCGCGAACAGTGCCTTTAGCTGTTGAACAAACCAAAGGGGTTTTAAATGTCATGAAAGGAACCCTTGGTATTCAAAACCGAAGCTGTAACAAGGAAGAAGAAGCCGTGTTGGTTCGTGAAATCTTGGCCGTGGGTGATCTTTTGACAAAGAAAAGTTTAGATAAAGAACTTCAAGATTTACATCAGCTTTACATGAGGGCCTCAGCGAACCCTATGCATCAGAAACATTTTCAAAATGTGGGGCGCCTTCTTTGGGCTGGTCATTATAGAAAATTTCCAAACAATGCAGAGCCATACGATGTGAATTGGTTAAATGGTGATGATTTAGACCAAATAGCCCAACGTTTTTCATCTTATTTAGGGGAATTTTTACTTCCAGAAAAAGGGTGGCGTGATAAAGGTGTTCCCGATTATGCGTGGCCTATTCGTATGACCTCTTCTTTTGAGGATAATATGAGGTATCGTCAGCAAACGCTGGCCCAACTTGATGCGGAGACTCCGCAGTGGAGAAATATGGCACAAAGAGATGCTGGTTTCACATTTAGACGTTTTATTCTCCCTAGTAATAACGTAGAAGCTGCTGCGTGGGTATTAGGACAGGGTCTTTATCTGGGAGACAATCGAGACTGGTATAAGTTGACCGACACGGAGCGAGAACAAGTAAACGAAAAGCAGATTGTTAGTTTATTTCGTGATGTCATGCAGTGGTTGGGGACACCACGATACAGCCCCGGCATGGCAGCTTTATTGGCTGCTTTCTTGCCCGAAGATATTCAGCGTGAACAAGGTTATGAGCCTTTAGAGGATGCTATTGCTATTGGTGGAGGAGGTGTTGTTGGTGGGGCTGGTGGATCAACGTCTGTACGTTTAAAAGGGGCAGCTTTTGAAGTACATAATTACGCCAAAGATGTAGGCGATGCTGTGATAAGGCATGTTATTGATAAACTTGGAGAGGTGGATTTACAAACTTATGAGTCTGTTAAAAAAGACATTATAATTTGGATAACAAAAAACATTGGCGTTGCAGATCAATCGGTGGCCTGTCAAGCTATTAAAAATCTGGAAGATTCTGATCCTGATAAGCGACTTTTGGAGCTAATTTATACGTTCGTAAACACTTTGGGCAAAGCAGCAATGAATACGTGGCTTGAAAGTTTTGTGAAAGAATCTATAGAAGCTTATTTGGGCAGAAAAAACCCCCTCAGTTGTACGAAAGGTGTTCGTGAACGAGCTTATTTGTCTTTAAGGGCTATTGATAACCCTGAAATCCAGGGGTTATTTGGTGGGGCTGAAAAGAAATTATGGGCGCAGCAATTTATTCCGAACCATACCTTTGGGGGAAGTGGTAACGAAAGAAAATTAACTTTAGTTGCTAAAGCCATTATGGGTGAGCTTGCTAAAATTCCAATTACAGAACGCCCCCTTCGTATTACAGGAGAACTTGCGAAAATATTATTCATTAATTACGCAAAAGAAAAATTCTTGGAAGAATATGGTTATACAGAGCCGGAATTTGTAGCCTTTTTAGCAGACAGTCAGGAAAAATTCTTTGATTTGATCGAAGATTATTTTGATGACATGATTGCACCCGAGATAGATAGACTTGCAGCCGCTGTGGATGGAAAATAACCTTTTGGTCCTTTGATTACAAAAATATTTTCACAACGACCCATAGTAAGGGGATCAAAATTCCCACTGACCAGGCTATATAACCTAAGAAAGTTGGCATGGGAACGCCATGCTGTTTGGCAAGGGTGCGCACCATAAAGTTTGGGGCATTGCCAATGTATGTAATGGCGCCCATAAAAACAGCGCCCAAAGAAATAGCACCCAGAATACCTGATTGTTCAGTCATTAAATAATTGGCATCGTCACCAGCAATTTTAAAAAATATAAGGTATGTGGGTGCATTATCCAAAAAAGCAGAAAAAGTACCTGTCAGCCAAAAATATAAAAGGGGTGGGTGGGAAATTGTGTCTTCCAAGTTTTCCATAATTTGATGAACAGGGCTATCGGCGTGATTTTCCAAAATGGTGTTAACAGGAATCATAGTTAAAAAAATCACAAAAAACACAATGGCCACCTCTTTCACAGGGGCAAAAGATAGTTTTGTTTTAGATATTTTATTTTTCTGGTGGGTTTGCCAAAAAGATAACAGGGTTAAAGACCATAAACCCAGCTGAAGCCAAATGTAGCCTTCAGTTAATGGGTGTCTACCAACTTGAATAATAGGTTTTTGGCCGTAGGCGCCTGTGAAAATAATCAGTGCTACCAACAACAATAGGTATATGCCATGGCGTTTGCCCTCCACAAGAAAACGGTCACCTTGACTGGTTACTGGCGTTGTTTCCTTTTTGAAAAAGAACCAATCAAGCCCATAGTAAATAATAAGCAAACAAGCCCACGTGGCTAAAAAAGGTTGCCACAAAGCCTGAAGGGGCCAAAAGAAATGAACGCCTTTTAAATACCCTAAAAACAGCGGTGGGTCACCCATAGGGGTTAGGCAGCCACCAATATTAGAGATTAAGAAAATAAAGAAAATCACACTGTGAATTTTATGAGTACGGCGTTCATTCATGTGTAAAAAGGGGGCTATTAATAAAATCGATGCCCCTGTGGTACCCACAATGCTAGAAACAAGAGACCCTATCCCTAAAAAAGCCGTGTTATGAAACGGGGTGGGTTTCCAGTGAAGACGTAGCTTTAGGCCGCAACTAAGCGTATATAAAGCCACAAGAAGGCTAATGAAAGGAATATAATCATGCACAAAAACAGTTATGCAAGACTGTGTGGCGTTTTGGGTTGATTCTGTTAGCAGCAAAACGGCGCCGCCTGCGAAAGCCAGCAGTGCCATAATATGCTTTTCATACAAGTGCCACAAGCGAGGCGCCAATAGAGGCAACAATGCCAAGCTCAAAAGGGTGGCTATAAAAGGAAAGGAAGATAGTAAAAGCAAACAGAGCCTCTAATTTTTTAAGTTCTTTTGGTTTTCTAAAAGACTGCAAAACCAGCTAAATGTTAAGCGTTTGTCGACATCTTGTAAATCAGAATACCCTTGTTTTAGAGCTTTTAAAGTTTAGGTGGGGCCTGCTGCATAATAAGGGGGATGCTAACGCCTGATAAAACTTGACCAGAGCTAGACTGAGTATGAATTTGAATAACCCTTTCATGGCCCCTTGGATCTGGAGAAAACGGAACAGATGACACAGGTCTCCCATTGATGGAAATGACCAAACTACCCTCATCAGAAGGAGATAAAAGAACCGATCGAGGTGGCAGGGGTGGTGCAAATGGCCGCCAACAGCCTGTTCCGTCAAAAGAACCTGCTGACCCTGGATAAAGCAAGGGTCTGGGGGGGAGTTGTCTTGGGAATGGTGGGGGTGGGGGACCATACGGTGGCCCATAAGGTAGCATGTAGGAAAGTGGAAAAGCGGAATGCGGTGGCCGCGGTACACCAAAATCAAAAGATAAGTTTCGTGGTTCAAGTGGGTATGATGGATCCATCGGTGCTGTCGGTCGCCTTGGTGGCGGGGGCAGTGCTTTTTGAGGGGCAGTGGGTCCAAATAACCCACGCGGCCATGTGGGTGTTTCATCAGGAGGGAGCGGCGCATCGAGTCCAAAACCAGGGGGCGGAAACAACAGTGATGTTGCTCCTGCAACGGCATCTCCCACACTTAAAGGCACTGCATCACTACCTGTATTTCCTAAGGTAGTTAAATCCATTCCAGCCCATGCAGCAAGCTTGGATATGCCCCTGACTGGCTGATTAGGTGTATGGTACTTTGGGTCATCAAAATCATCACCATCTACAGCGCCCGTACTCATAGCTGCCATTGCATCCCGGATGCCAGAGTCAGCGCTGTCAGAATCTCCACTAGGCATTCTTTCCAATCCTGCTTTAGGAGAAGAGCCTTCTTTATCTTGTTCAAGTTCGTCATCTGACGAGAAAGAAGAAAAAGTTGTTATTGAAAGTGCAAATAAAAAACACGCTGTGTATTTTAAATTATAAAGAGGGGAAATTAAAAATTTTGCCATGATAGATATTTTTTCTGAACAAAAAATGAACCATAATAAAATTTCACTAAAATTTTACATAAATAACAAGAAAATAATTTCAAAAGTTTTGTTTGAAAAATGAATTTATAGGTGTTTTAGTACAAATTTTTACAGAATTTTAAATAAAAAAAGATAAAACTAGTAACTAAATTCTAATTGCTTGCATTCTTTAGAAAACGGACACTTCCGATGTAGTTGATGGATAAGTTTTTAGTTAAAGACCACGTGCGGTGTAACACCGAATAGTTCATTCCCTTCAGGTCTACAAAATGTAGGCCATTTTTTTCTAAATAAGAATTTAGGTCACTGGGGGTTACAAATTTCTGCCACTGATGTGTTTGCAGTGGCACAAGCCTGAGGATATATTCAGCACCAATGATAGCGCCTAGGTAAGATTGCCACGTTTGATTAAGTGTTGAAATAAAAAGGGACCCCGTTGGTTTTAAAAGACGGGCGCAGTTTTTTAAAAAAATGTCACAATTTTCAACATGTTCAATAATTTCCAAAGCTAAAACAATGTCAAATTTTTCATCAGACATTTCTTCAATACTGGTGCATATGTATTGGATATCCAGGTTATTTTGTTGTGCGTGTTGTATTGCAACGTCAATAGATTTTTGACTGGCGTCAACGCCTGTAACAGTTGCACCAAGGCGCGCCATAGGTTCACACAAAATTCCACCACCACAGCCAACATCAAGAACTTTTAACCCCTGAAAAGGCTTAAGGTCATTAGTGGGGGGCGAATTTTTAAGAACTTGTTCTTTAATATAACGAATTCGACATGGGTTCATAGCATGCAAAATGCTATGGGGGCCTTTTGGGCTCCACCAATTATCTGCCATAGAATCAAAATGATGAATTTCATCTTGGGAAATGGTCGTGGTCACAAAAAGTCCTTAATAAATTGGCATTGTGGGGTCAATGGTTTGAGACCATGCATGAACGCCACCCTTCAGACTATATACATTTTTAAAGCCCGCTGAAAGCAGTAATAAGGCAGCACGCTGACTGCGAATGCCGTGGTGACACACTGTAACAATGGGGATATTTTTGGGAATATGATCGAAATGTTGATCCAGTTCATGCAGCGGTATCAAAAGGCTTTCGGAAATAGTGCAAATACTTGTTTCTTCTGGAAGACGCACGTCAACAAGGCAAAACTTTTCACCTTTGTTCATTTTTTCTTTTAAAATTTGCGGGGAAATTTCTTCCATCAGCTCATATATTTTTTCGAACTACCGTTTCATTCTACCTTAAAGTTTGCATATAGTACAAACCAGTTCTTGACCGTGTATAGATTTTGTGGAAAGTTATAGGCAGGTTTTATCACTTTCAGGGCCTGTAGTTCAGTTGGTTAGAACCCTCCGCTCATAACGGAGTTGTCGTAGGTTCGAGTCCTACCGGGCCCACCATTTTAAAGATTTATGTCAATTATCATTGCGGTTGATGGACCGGCTAGTTCGGGTAAAGGAACCATTGCTAAGTATTTAGCAAATCGGTACAACTTAAAACATTTGGATACAGGCCTTTTGTACCGAAAACTGGCATATGAGGTGGTTCAAAAAAAAATAGCCCCTACAGATCAAGAAACTGTCACTGATTTGTGCCGTCATTTTGACTTTTCAGACCTTTCAGATCCAGCCTTAAAAAATGAAGCCATAGGGTCTGTTGCTTCTCAAGTAGCGATTTACCCTAACGTGCGTTCTATTATTAACGCCTATATTCAAAATTTTGCAGCGTCTATTGAAGATTTTTATGTGGGTGGCGTTTTTGATGGACGGGACGTGGGAACCGTTATTTTTCCAAATGCAACGTTAAAATTATTTATTACAGCAACACCAGAGGTGCGATCTGAAAGACGCCGGTTGGAAATGCAGCAACGGGGCACTGAAATATCCGATTCTTTGGCAGCCATTCAAAACCGAGATCAACGGGATTCAAACCGTTCTGTCGCCCCTTTGGTACCAGCAGTAGATGCCTGTATTGTTGATACATCTTGCCTAAAAAAAGATGAAGTTGAGCACCAAATTAGTCTTATTGTGGAAAAGGGCATACCAGGTCTGGGTTTGGCAAAAAGCTGACGCCAGCCCTTTAAGTAAAATCTTTTGGTGTGGTAAGAGTTTTAAGCACTCTACCTTAATAAAAAATTAATCCCGATTTTGGTTCAAACCGGTGTATGCTAAAAAGAAATATTTTTATATACATCAAAAAAATGCCAAGTAATCATCAAAAATGTGGATTTGTCGCTGTTTTAGGGCAGCCTAATGCTGGAAAGTCAACACTAGTCAATCATTTAGTGGGCAGTAAGGTTTCTATTGTATCCCCAAAAGTTCAAACCACACGGCGCCGTATTCTGGGAATTACGATTCATAAAGAAACCCAACTTATTTTAATGGATACGCCAGGTATTTTTTCACCATCAAAGCCTTTAGAGAGTAGCATGGTTAAAGCAGCCCTGGATGCCAGCGGTGAAGCTGACATAAACTTACTGCTTGTGGATGTAAAGAAAAAAACCTTTACCGGGGATTTTAAAATTATTGATGGTTTATCCAAAAAAATTCCCTTATTCGTTGCTTTGAATAAGGTCGATTTGATTGAGCCGGAAAAACTTCTTGAGATTGCAAAATCTTTCCAAGATCAATACCCACATATTCAATATATTTTTATGATCTCAGCTAAAAAAGGTTCTGGGACAGAAAAATTGTTGGAATCCTTAACCTCCCAAATGCCTGAAAGCCCATGGATGTATGAAGAGGACCAGCTGACAGATTTACCCTTGCGCCTTTGGGCGGCTGAAATTACGCGGGAACAGTTGGTTTTGCAACTGCGCCAGGAATTACCTTATGAAACTTTTGTGGAAACAGAACAGTGGGAAACAACCAAAAATGGCAGTGTCAAAATTTCCCAGAAAATTGTTGTTGCCAAATCCGGACAAAAAGGAATTATCTTAGGAAAATCTGGTAGTCAAGTTAAAGCGATTGGTCAAAAAGCCCGTTTAGAGCTTGAAAAACATTTAGGCCATCCTGTTCACTTGTTTATTTTTGTGAAAGTAATGGAAAATTGGATGGAAAAACCCGCTGCTTTGAAAGAAGCAGGTCTGTTGCCATGAGTGGCCATATTCTTGTCATTGATGACGATGCCAGGTTACGTGACCTGCTGCGGCGTTTTCTGCGAGAACATGGTTTTACTGTTGAAACAGCCGCCAATGCACAAGAGGCTAAATCTTTTTTAAAGGGTGAATCTTTTGATGCCATGATTTTAGATGTCATGATGCCGGGCGAATCTGGTTTAAGTTTTGCCCAAGAATATTTAAAGGACAGTACAATTCCAATTCTGATGCTAACAGCACGTTACGAACTAGAGGATAAACTGAAAGCTTTTGATGCAGGTGTTCGTGATTATTTAACAAAACCTTTTGAACCCCTTGAACTTTTAGCACGCCTGAAGTCTGTTTTGAAGAATGAAGGTTCAAAAACCCTACCCCAACTGCGCCTTCGGCTTGGTGATTTTTCTTTTTTTCCGGACACAGGCGTTCTTAAAAAAGGGGCTGAAGATGTTCAGCTTAGCTTCACAGAGGTGATACTTTTAAAAACATTAGCCCAAAATCCCCGCCATCCTTTTTCAAGGGAGGACCTTGCCCAATGTATGGGGCATCGTGTTGATTTAAGAACGGTGGATGTTCAAATAGGAAGGCTTCGTAAAAAAATAGAAGGTGACAGCAAACAATCACGCTATATTCAAACCATTCGACATATAGGGTACGCCTTATGCCCGGATTAGAGTTCAAACTTTTTAAAACCAAAAAATTCAAACTTGACCGGTTTTTACCAAAAAGCTTGTTTGCACGCTCGTTGCTTATTTTGCTAACGCCTTTGATTTTAGTTCAAATAGTTTTAGGCTACATTTTTTTTGATCGTCATACAGAAACTATTTTAAGGCAGGTTTCGTCCAATATTGCTGGGGACATTGCATTGGTTGTGGACTTGTTTGAACGAGACAACGATTTCGAACGCCTAAAAAATACAACCCTTAATACCTTGGGTTTTGATTTGTCGTTAGAGCCGAACGAAGTCTTAAATCAAGCCGGTCTTTATAAAAAAACATGGTTATACCAGTTTTTGGGCAATGCTTTAGAAGAAAAAGTTCACGTGCCTTACTTTGTGCGTATGACCCAAGATTTTATTTTTGTCAAACTGGCCACAACGAAGGGGGTTTTAACCGTTTCCTTTTTACGAAAACGGTTATTTAGTCGTACAACCCCCCTTGTTCTTATTTGGACAACTGCTTCGGCGCTTCTATTATTTTTGGTGGCGTCTATTTTTATGCGCAATCAAATTCGCCCCATTCGCCAATTATCCGAAGCGGCTGAACGTTTCGGAAAAGGGGATGAATCGATTACTTTTAACCCCCGTGGTGCTACCGAAGTACGTAAGGCAGGGTTTGCTTTTCAGGTAATGCGCGATCGAATTAAGCGCCATTTATCGGAACGTCTTGAGTCTTTGGCAGGCGTTTCCCATGATTTAAGAACTCCATTAACGCGTATGCGTTTGCAATTGGCGTTAATGCCCGAAACAGACGATACAAAGGCGTTGCAGGAAGATATTAAGTTAATGTCGCAAATGGTTGAGGGATTTTTGGTTTATGCTCAAGGAACTCAAGATGAGCCTTTTCAAACCGTTTATTTAGCTGATTGGCTTGAGAAAAAACTAACTCCCCTTCAAGAAGATAAATTTAAAATTAATATTACTTGCCCGAAAATTATAAAAATTTCAATAAAAGAGAGCACTTTTAACCGTTGCTTAACTAATTTAGTGGTAAATTCTAGATGCTACGCTAGTAAAGTTGAGGTTTTTGTTCAAAAAGATCACAACTTTGTTGAGTTTTACGTAGATGATGATGGGCCTGGCATTCCGCTTGCAGAGCGTGAGAATGTTTTTAAGCCTTTCTATCGTCTAGACCAGGCCCGAAACTTAGACAAGGGGGGCGTAGGCTTGGGCCTGAATATTGCAAGAGATTGTGTGCGCAGCCATGGTGGGCAAATTTATTTAAGAACATCACCGTTAGGGGGACTTCGGGTTATTATTCGCCTTCCTATCTGACGGTTTAACCAATTGGGTTAGAAGAGGGAAGGGTAAAATGACAACGAAAACATTTCGTGAACCGGAACACGAAGAAAAAAAAAGCAGCAGTTCATCGGCAGACCCTATGAACGCAGCAGCGGAAATGTTTCAAGCATTTTCTAAAAATATGAAATTGCCTGAAGTTGACCGGGAATTTTTGATTAATAATCATAAAAAAAATATGGAAGCTATGAATGAAGCCAATAAAATGGCTATTGAGGTTTTAAAGTCCATTGCCCAGCTTCAAACGCAATATACGCGTCAAACATTTGAAGATATGACCAGAATTGTGCAAGAGCTGAACAGTTCGTCAAAAAATCATCAATGGAATGCACCTAACCATACAAACCATATTCGCGATATGATGGTGCGCGCGTTTGATCATTCAAACCAGGTTTCTGGTATCGTTGCGCGGTCAGGTCAACAGCTATATGGTGATTTGCAAGAACGTTTCAACGAAAATGGTGAAAATACAAGCAAACCTTCTAACAAAAAGAAACACTAGTATATAAAGCGTATCTTTTAGATTCTTCATGCGTCCAAAGCAGACTTGGACGGAAGTTTCTTCTTTGATTAGGAAATAAGAATGTGGTTATTTGTAGACAGAAAATGGTGCCCAGAGCCGGAATCGAACCAGCGACACAGGGATTTTCAGTCCCTTGCTCTACCAACTGAGCTATCTGGGCAATAAGAACTTTATAATGTGAAAAAAAGGGCCTGTCCATAGTTTCTTCACATTTTTTAAAGAAAACTGCTGCAAAATGCTTTTTCAATTCTTAAAGCAAAAATTTATTTAAAAAATTAACGAATAAATAATAAAGTTACGCGCATAATAATTTTGTTAGAACATTAAAGAAAAAGACTAATGAAAGTTTTAATTGGTTTTATTATTGTTATTGCCTGTATTGTCATAGGTTACATGGTTGGTGGGGGCCATTTATCCGTATTATGGCAACCTTCAGAATTTATTATCATTTTTGGTTCTTCTGTTGGGGCATTTATTGTTGCAAATCCACCTGACGTTTTGAAAAGCGCTATTGGTGCTTTGCGTGCTGCCGTTAAGGGGCCCAAATATCAAAAAGCAGAATACGTAGAAATGCTATGTGTTATGTATACCATCATTAAATTAATCAAGAACAAAGGCACAGTTGTTTTGGATAATCATATTGATAACCCCAATGACAGTCCTATTTTTCAAAAATACCCTTTGTTTTTGGGTAACCAACGGGGCATTAATTTTTTGTGTGATTACCTAAGAATGATGACCATGGGAAGTGATAACCCACATCAAATGGATGACATCATGGAAAAGGAAATAGAAAAAGCTGAACATGAATTTCACGCCATTGTGTCAGCGTTTCAGAATATGGCCGATGGTATGCCAGCTTTAGGCATTGTGGCTGCTGTTCTTGGGGTTATTCACACAATGGGTTCTATTAGCCAGCCCCCTGAAATTTTAGGGAAATTAATTGGTGCTGCTTTAGTTGGAACGTTTGGGGGGGTTTTACTTTCTTATGGATTTGTGGGGCCCATAAGCCAAGCTATCAAAGCAGCCTATGATGCAGAAATTAGTTATTTAAATTCGTTACGTTCTTTGATTTTGGCTTATTTAAATGGTTATGCGCCTATTATTGCCGTTGAATACGCACGCAAAACAATTGATGAACATCACCGACCAACTTTTGTCGAAATTGAAGAGATTGTGTCTAAAATTCCTGATCCTGAATAAGGGTGCATCATGGATAAAAAAAACCAACCTATCATCATTAAAAGGGTAAAAAAAGCAGCCCACAGCCATCACGGTGGAAGTTGGAAAATTGCTTATGCTGACTTTGTAACGGCGATGATGGCATTTTTTTTGTTGATGTGGCTGATCAATATTATTACGGAAGAACAACGAAAAGGTATTGCTGACTATTTTGCACCGAATTTTATTGATATGAATGCAAAGGTAGGAAGCGCCGGCATGATGAGCGGGTTAAACATATCAGGACCCAACAATAGTGATGGAAAGAAAGATTCAACCACCCATGTCAAAACACCTATTGTGCAGCCAGATGCAAATAAAAATGATTCTACATCTACACAGTATGTCATTGACTTTAATGACAAAGGGGCGCGAAAAGAAAACGACCCAACATCAAAAAATGATAAAACCAACGAAAAAGATTTGAAAGACAACACATCTATTTTGACGGAACACAATATGCAGCTGGGGTTAGGTGATAAAAAAACAAACTTCAAAGAAAAAACAGATCAAGAAGATATGCTGAAAGCGGCATATGATATGCATACGTTGATTGGTGAATCAGCAGAACTAAAAGATTTGTTAGAGCAAGTTTTATTTGAAATGACACCTGAAGGGCTTTTGATTCAAATTGTTGATAAGGGAAATAAACCCATGTTTCCTTCTGGCAATAGTTCACCGTTGCCGCATGCTAAAAATCTTTTGGCTGTTATTGGGCGCAAAATTGAAAAACTTCCCAACCCAGTTATCATAACAGGTCATACAGATGCAACCCCATCTACAGACACGAAAGAGTATAGCAACTGGGAACTTTCATCCGATCGCGCGAATGCAGCGCGACGTGTGCTTAATGAATTCGGTGTTGAAAACAAAAGAATAGAGTCTGTTGTGGGGAAGGGGGCATCTATGCCACTCATTCAGTCCGAACCTTCAGATCCATCCAATAGACGTATCACAATACTTTTAAGAAGAACAAGTTAGGTAAAGTGAACCTTACCTTATTTTTGTCGGAAGGTGATACGGCCTTTTGTTAAGTCGTAAGGGGTCATTTCCACAACAACTTTGTCACCCGCTAGTACACGGATTCTGTTTTTGCGCATACGACCGGATGTGTGCGCCAGAATAATATGGTCATTCTCTAGTTTAACGCGAAAAGTCGCGTTGGGTAATAATTCAACGACAACACCGCTAAATTCAATTAAATCTTCTTTTGACATTCATCCTCTATAAAGGTTACAAAGCTTATTTTGAACGTATTGATACAAAACTTAAAGCTATAAGTAGCATGAATCCTGTCACAAAAGCAAGATTTCAAAGATTTTGCTATAAAGGCCATAAATTTTAGTTGGTTTTTTCTGAGTTTTTAACATAGCTGAGCACCACATTTGCTGCCACATGGCTTGGGATATCTTCACCAGACTTAAGAAGCTGAACAGCTTTTTCTAGGTCTTTTTTTTGATCTGATGGGTTTTTGATAATTTGGCCCATGTGATGTGCTAATTCACCAGCTGTGCAATGTTCTTGCAGTAATTCTGGAACCACAGGTTTGTTAAGTAAAATATTCACAAGACTGACGTAAGGTGTATAAATTATTCTTTTTAAAAGTTGATAGGTAAATTGATTAACACGATATGCCACAACCATGGGGGTTGAAGCTTTGGCCAATTCTAAGCTCACGGTACCACTGGCAGCTAAGGCAACAGAAGCTTTTTGAAAAAGTGTCCATTTTTCTGAAGAATCTAACGAAAAGTGGACAGGGAAATTTTCGGGCACTTGCTCTTTTAACAGCGGCAGTAAATGGGGAAATGTGGGGGTGTAAAAACTAAGAGATGGGTTCTCGTTTTTCAATATTTGTGCTGTTTTTAAAAAAATAGGCCAATGACGTTCGACTTCACCCAATCGGCTTCCTGGAAGCAGCAAAATAGCATTTGGGTCTTTTTTTATTTTTTTATCGAATTGATCTTCAACCAAAGGGTGCCCCACAAATGTTGTTTGAAGGCCATATTTTGTAAAGTAAGGGGGTTCAAAGGGGAAAAGGGTTAACAAATGATCCACAAGGCCAACCAAACGTTTGGCGCGTTTAGGCCGCCATGCCCAAACAGACGGTGCTACATAATGCACAACAGGAATGAAAATGCCAAGACGTTGCAGTTTTTTGACAACCCGAAAACAAAAACCTGTGCTGTCAATGGTCACAAGAACTTTTGGTTGAACTGTTAGAATGTGTTGAACAGTTTGGTTAATTCGTTTCATAACATTTGGAATGTGTGGAATAATTTCAGCAATTCCCATTAAGGAAATTTCTTCCATGGGAAATAAAGAAGTCAGACCCTCTGCCCTCATCAACAAGCCGCCCACACCTGCAAAGTGCAAATTTGGTTCTTTTTCCTTTAAGGCTTTTAAAAGCTTTGCCCCCAGAAAGTCACCGGATGCTTCACCAGCTATACAGTAAACAGATGACATTTATGAAACACCAACCATAAAAATTCCTAATTCGTTGGCACGCTGTATGGTTTCTTGTTGTTGAATAATTTGGGATTTTTGGGCCGATAAAGCGATTCCCTTTAGGTTACATCGATACATTTGTTCAATTGTTTGAATGCCAATACTTGGCACATCCACCTTAAGGCTTTGATTTTCTTTAGCCATTTTGATCAAAACACCGGCTTCACCAGGCCTGTGCAGCCCTTGGCAACGATGAATCAATTCTTCTGTCCCTTCAATGGCTTCAATTCCTAAAACCAACCCTTGTTGAATAATGACAGATTGCCCTACGTCGAAAGGCGATAAAGCTTTAAGTAAAGATTGCCCTTGATGAATGATGTCCCAGTCTTCTTGCGAAGGTGCTTTTTGGGTAAGGCATCCAACAGGTGTCAAAAGGGTTTGCAGAAGGTCGCCAGGGCTTATTATTTGAAACCCTTCGGCTTCTAGTAATTCGGTAACCCCTTTTAGAAGGGCATCATCCCCTTTAAAAGCTTTAAGACCCAGTTTTTTCAACCAAAGCAACCCGGTTGAGTCAAAAGAAAATGTTTTTAAATTAGGTCGATCCAGTCCCCCAGCTAAAACAAGCTGTTGTATGCTGTGTTTTTTGAGCATATCCAAGATTTTGCCAATATCACCCAAAGAAAAGGGCCTAATTTTTATTTTTTCTGTTTCTAGGTCCAAACGGGGGGTAGAAGACAAATCAATAACCAGTAGTGACTGATTTTGGTGCCGGCAGGAATCAATAATTTGAATAGGAAGCTGACCTTTACCAGCGATCAATGCAAGGGACATATTGCCAACACGTAAACATTTTCTAGAAACGACTGTAACGAAGCGCCAGACCTGTTTCAAGAAAAAGGATCAGAAATTAAGCAAGACTTGATAATCTTTAAGAGTCTTTTTTAATCAAGAGATTCTAGACTTCTTGGTGCGGGATTGATAAAGTGGGTGGTGATTTTATTTTTAGTCTAAAGGAGACGTCACATAGCTCGGTTACCGTCCGATTCGCAACAACGTGAACAACCACGTCAAGAAGGCCCTCGTGTCAATCATGATATTACTAGCGCAAAAGTACGCTTAGTTGATGAAAATGGTGAAATGATGGGGGTTCTCAATCGTCAAGAAGCCCTTTCTATGGCTTTTGAAAGGGGGCTTGATCTTGTTGAGATTTCCCCCAATGCAGAGCCGCCTGTTTGTAAAATTCTTGACTACGGCAAGTTTAAATATGAACAGCAAAAGAAAAAAAATGAAGCCAAGAAAAAGCAAAAAGTCATAGAGGTCAAAGAGGTCCAAATGCGGCCCATGATTGACAGCAATGATCTGGACATCAAGTGTCGATCTATTAAGCGTTTTCTTGAAGAAGGTGACAAAGTTAAGATTAGTATGCGTTTCAGAGGGCGTGAGGTTTCTCACCATGAAATTGGTATGGAAATTTTGATGAAAGTCAAAGAATCGTTTGAAGAATCAGCCAAGGTAGAAACCATGCCGAAGTTGGAAGGTCGCCAAATGGTGATGATTCTGGCACCTAAATAAATTAAAGGAATGTAAAAATGAATATATTGCTAACCATTCATATTTTTATAACATTGGCGCTTGTTGGTGTTATTTTGATTCAAAAAACAGATTCCAGCGGCGGCCTTTTGGGTGGCGGTGGTGGCGGTGGCAGCATGTTTACGGCACGTGGTGCTGCTAACTTGTTGACTCGAATAACAGCTGTTTTGGCTGCCTTGTTCATTGGGAACTGTATTTTGATGACTGTTGTGACAAAAAATCGCATTCGAAGTACTGCGGCATTTTTAGATACGCAACACCAAGCCCCACAGCAGCCAGCATCTAACAATCAACCTGATTCAAATCAGCCCACTTCAAATCAGCCTACTAACCCGGCACCGTCTCAGCCTCAATGATGCCACGTTATATTTTTATTACAGGTGGGGTTACATCATCCTTAGGGAAGGGGTTGGCATCCGCAGCGTTGGGGGCTTTGCTTCAAGCGCGTGGCTTTTCGGTGGTTTTGCGAAAACTTGACCCTTATTTGAACGTAGACCCCGGCACCATGAGCCCTTATCAACATGGTGAAGTTTATGTAACCGATGATGGTGTTGAAGCAGACCTAGACTTAGGTCATTACGAACGGTTCACAGGTGTTTCGGCGCAAAGCTCTGATTACGTGACAACGGGTAAAATTTATTCAACCGTTTTGGCAAAAGAACGCCGTGGTGAATATTTAGGGGCAACGGTTCAGGTAATTCCCCATATTACCGATGAAATTAAGCAATTTATTACCAATAAAACAGAAAACGTGGATTTTGTTTTGTGTGAAATTGGCGGTACGGTTGGTGACATTGAGGGGCTTCCGTATTTAGAAGCTATTCGTCAATTACGTAATGATTTGGGGCGCGAACGCACGATGTTTGTGCATTTGACGCTGCTACCCTATATTCCAACAGCGGGCGAATTAAAAACAAAACCCACGCAGCATTCGGTTAAGGAATTGCTAAGTGTGGGAATTCAGCCTGATTTGCTGTTATGTCGCAGTGATCGCCCAATTCCAGAGGATGCAAAACGTAAACTTGCCCTTTTCTGTAACGTTAGGCCTGATTGTGTGATTGCAGCCCTGGATGCCGCAACCATTTACCAAGTTCCCCTTCAATACCATGATGAAGGTTTTGATGAGCAGGTTTGCCGCTTTTTTGGGTTAGAAAATCATCAACCTAAAACGTTGGATCAGTGGCACCAAGTTGTAAAAACATTGAAAAACCCGACAGGGAAGGTGCGCATTGGCATTGTTGGTAAATACGTTCAGTTGCTAGATGCCTATAAGTCTTTGTACCAGGCGTTGGTTCATGGCGGCATTCAAAATAATGTGGAACCTGATTTAGTTTGGATTGATTCTGAAAATACTGAAGGTTTAGAAAAAGTTCTTCAAACAGTAGATGGAATATTAGTGCCTGGCGGTTTTGGTGAACGGGGTGTGGATGGTAAAATTCAAGCCATTCGTTACGCACGGGAACACAAAATTCCATTTTTAGGTATTTGTTTTGGTATGCAGCTAGCCGTTATTGAGGCATGCCGCAATCAATTAGATATCAAGCAAGCATCAAGTACAGAGTTTGGCACAACACCCGAACCTGTTGTGGGTTTGATGACTGAATGGAAAAAAGGATCCGACGTTGAAAAACGTTCCGAAACAAGTGATATGGGTGGCACCATGCGGTTGGGGGCTTACCCCTGCGTTTTAGCTGAAGGTTCATTGGCTTCGAAGGTTTATGGAAATTCTTTGGAAATTTCGGAACGTCATCGCCACCGTTATGAAGTGAATAAAAATTATTGTGAAAAATTGAAAACGGTTGGGTTTGTGGCTTCTGGATTGTCACCCGATGGTGAATTGCCTGAAGTTATGGAACGGACAGATCACCCTTGGTTTATCGGCGTTCAATTTCACCCTGAATTAAAATCTCGGTTATTTTCACCGCATCCGCTTTTTGTTGGCTTTGTTGCCGCTTCGTTGCATCATAAGGAAAAAAAATAATATGCGCACCATCACTGTTCAAGATTTACCCATTAGCAATTCCCTTCCTTTAACCTTGATTGCGGGTCCCTGTGTGATGGAAAGCCGGGATCATGCTGTGATGATGGCGGGAAATCTAAGTGAGCTAGCTAAAAATTTTGGCATTAAATTTATTTTCAAAACGTCTTTTGATAAAGCCAACCGCACCAGTATTCAAGGCGAACGGGGCATGGGCTTAGATAAAAGTTTGGCTGTGTTTGATGAAATTAAACGCATGTTTCATTGCCCTGTGATTACAGATGTCCATTCCCCTGACCATTGTTCAGCTGTCGCACCTGTTGTGGATATTTTGCAAATTCCAGCTTTTTTGTGTCGTCAAACAGACCTTTTGAAAGCAGCTGCTGAAACTGGCAAATGTGTGAACATTAAAAAAGGGCAATTCTTGGCACCCTGGGACATGCAAAATGTGGTCAGAAAAATGGAAAGCTTTGGCAACACCAACTTATTGCTGTGCGAACGGGGTGTTAGCTTTGGCTATAACACGTTAGTATCAGACATGCGTGCCCTTAGCATTATGGCCCAAACAGGGTATCCGGTCATTTTTGATGCCACCCATTCCGTGCAGCAGCCGGGTGGGGCTGGGACTTCTACAGGGGGCAAACGTGAATTTGCGCCAATTTTGGCACGTTCTGCTGTGGCTGTGGGCATTGCTGGAGTTTTCATGGAAACACACCAAGACCCTGATAATGCGCCCAGTGACGGCCCGAATATGATTCGCCTGCAGGATATGCCACGAATTATAGAAGAATTACTGGCTTTTGACGCTTTGGCTAAGAAATATCCTCGATTTTTATAAGTTCAGCACCTCCCGCGAAGGCGGGAACCCATGGGTGTTATATTTTTTCTTTCTGGGTTCCCGGTTTCACGGGGGGATGGGGGCCATCTATTTAAGGGTACCGGCGTCCAGCTGCCTGGCGGTAGCCTACGGGTGTAACCATTTTACGTACGTTATCAGCGAGAAAAATATAAATAAAGTTGAAAAAATATTTTTTTTCAACTAAATAGAGATTTTTTTATGTTAAGTCATTTTTTATCCACCATTTGACGGCTCAGTGGTATTTAGTTAAACTATGCTTCATCAAGGTTTTAAAAAGCCAAGACACTTACTTATTAATATTTTAGGTCTAAGGTTTATTCTATGGATTCTTCTTCGGTTCAGATGGCAACAGATGCATTAGCCAAAACAGCACCTTTGGTTGCCCCCCATACAGCGCATCAGGGGTTATCTATGTGGAGCTTATTTTGGGATGCTGATCCCATTGTAAAGCTTGTAATGATGGGCTTAATCATTGCATCTATCTGGTCATGGACCATTATTTTACAAAAACTTTATAAGCTGCAGCGTTTAAATGCAGCTGCAGACCATTTTGAAGAAACCTTTTGGTCGGGTGGTGCTTTGGATGATTTGTATGAACGTATTCACAACAAAGTTTTAGACCCATTGTCTGCAGTTTTTTGTTCTGCCATGCGTGAATGGAGGCGATCAGCGGCTAAAAGTGTGTCACGAACAGCGGACCGGGGAACTTTAGAACAGCGTATTGATCGTGTCATGCAGTTAACGGTGAATCGTGAAATGGAACATTTGGAACGGTACATGGGCTTTTTAGCATCGCTGGGGTCTAATGGTGTGATTGTTGGTTTGTTTGGTACTGTTTTGGGTATTATGAATACATTTCAACCTATGGTGACCCAACAAAGCGCAAGTTTGGCAACGGTTGCCCCAGATATTGCCGAAGCTTTGTTTGCAACGGCTATTGGTTTGGTGGCAGCTATTCCTGCGTCTATTGCCTATAACAAAATTTCCAGTGACTTAAACCGTTATGCCAACCGCCTAGATGCATTTGCAACGGAATTTAATGCCATTGTTTCCCGCCAGCTAGAGGAACAAGCCTAATGGCAGGTGGTGTGAATATGCAAGCTGGTCGCAGCAAGGGAAGGCGCCGTACATTTAGGCCATCGACAGATATTAACATCACACCTTTGGTGGATGTCATGTTGGTTTTAATGGTCATTTTTATGGTGACAGCGCCTATGTTAACCGTGGGTGTACCTGTTGATTTGCCTAAAACACAGGCTGCAAAAATGAATGATTCTGTAGAACCTGTTGTGATTTCCATAGATGCAAACGGGAAAATATACTTGCAAGAACAAGAACTGAATATTGACGCCATTATTCAAAAACTTCCCATGCTCACGCATGGCAATATGGAATCCAAAATTTATGTACGTGGGGATCAAAAGCTTCCCTACGGCCAGGTTATGGAAATTATGGGTGCCATTTCAGCGGCTGGGTTTAGCAAAGTTTCTTTGATTGCCGAAATGCCAGCGGCATCTGACAAGAAAAAAGTTAAGCAGCCAGTCAAACCATAAACTTTAGGTATGCATGAAAAATTTTGTTATTGCATCACTTCTTTTACACCTTTTTGTGGCTTTGATACTGACCTTTGGTATGAAAAATCCCTTTGATCGTGTTATTAAAGATGAACAGCCTATGATTATTGATTTTGTCAGGGTGGCTGATAAATCTATGGCACCTAAATTGGCACCACAGAATCAAAAAGAACAGATAAAGCAAGAAATGAAGGAAGAGGAAAACCCTAAAAAGCCCATTCCTGATCAGCCTGACGAAAATCGTGTTCAAAAAAAGCCTGAACCTAAACAAGAGCCCGAAAAAAAAGAACCTGAAAAAAAACCCGTTGAAGAAAAGAAAAAAGAAGAAACGATTCCTGTAAAGGATAAGAAGAAAGAGGAACCTAAAAAGGAAAAGCCCAAAGAAAAACCAAAAAAAGAAGAGCCTAAGAAAGAAAAACCGAAAAAACCAGCTAAACCTACAGATAAAGCACAAGTTAACCTTAAGAAAAAACAGCCAAGCAAAAAAGGCGATAAAAAGGATTTGAGGGATAAGAAAGATTCAAAGGTTGATTTGGATAATCTGTTAAAAGAAGCATCCGAATCGGATGATGGCGAAAAGGGATCGCCAGCTGATAGCATTGGAGAGGTTATTACAGCTACACAGATTGATGCAATTCGCCAGAAAATTCGAAAATGTTGGATTGTGCCGGCAGGTGTTCAAGGAATGAAAGATTTGGTTGTTGATATCAAAATGCAAATTTCCCAAGATGGAACCGTTACAAAAGCTGACATCGTAGATACAAGTCGCTATAGTCGAGATGAAGCATTCCAGATGGCGGCTGAAAGTGCCCGTCGTGCGGTGCTTGACCCTGCGTGCAATCCGTTACCTTTGCCAGCTGATAAATATGACCAATGGAAAGATTTGGAGCTGAGTTTTAACCCCAAAGATATGTTTTAAGAGCTTTTTATGACTTTACGCATCCTTATTATTGCTGTGTTGGCTATATTTTCAAAAGCCTATGCCTTGAAAATTGAAATTCGCCAAGGTGAGTTTCGGCCTGAACCTATTGCTTTGCCGGCTTTTGCAGGTGATAGTAATTTAAAGTCCGTTGGCCAAGATATTTTAGGTGTTGTCGGTGCCGATCTAGAAGGGTGTGGATTATTTGAATTGGTACCATCGTATCAATATCCCCAGGATGGTGAATTATTGCTTGCCAAGGGCCCAACTTTTTCAGAATGGAAGCAGTCTACATCAGCACGGTATTTATTGGTGGGCAAAATTCGTGAAGAAGGTGGGAAAATTGTTGTTGAAATGCGTTTATACGACGTAGTTGGTGGTCATGAAATTGATAAGGGCCTTGTTTTTTCTGCTGAAAAAGGTAAATGGCGACGTTTAGCCCACACCATTGCTGATGAAATTTATATGCGTATTCACCGTGAGGTTGGGTATTTCAATACCCAAATTGTTTACGTGGAAACAGTTGCTAAAGGTAAAAATCCTGTTAAACGAATTATGCGTATGGACCAAGATGGTGAAAATATAGAACGCATTGTGCATAGTAAAGGTTTGGTGTTAACCCCCACTTATTCACCGGATGGTAAAAGTATTGCTTATTTAGATTTAACCAAAAACAAGGCGCAGGTTTATATTATGGACCTAAAAACTAAGGTAACCCATAAGTTGGGTGAATTTGAAGGTATGAATTTTGCCCCTCGTTTTTCACCTGATGGTCAAACAGTTGTTATGAGCTTAGAAAAAGGTGGCAAAAGCGCCATTTATAGTTACTCTTTAACATCTAAAAAGCTAACCCGTTTAACAGAACACCGTTCTATTGATACATCCCCCTGTTTTTCACCGGATGGAAAAGAAATTGCCTTTACCACGGACCGTGATGGGGAAGGCGGCGAACAAATTTATATTATGAGTGCGGATGGCAGCAATGTAAGGCGCATTACCTTTGCCCGGGGTAAATATTCACAGCCCGCCTGGTCATCCCGCGGTGACTTAATTGCCTTTACAAAACAAGTAGAAGGTCAATTTTACATTGGTGTGATCGGTGTGGATGGTACAGGTGAACGCCTGATAGCTGAGGGTTATTTAGTTGAAGGGGCTGAATGGGCAAAGCCACTGCCACCAGAACGTCTAAATCCTGGAAAAAATTACCCAGCTGCCCGGTATTTAATTTTTTCAAAAGAACCCACATCTGGTGCGCCTAGTCAGGTCTACCGTATTGATTTAACAGGGCGAAACTTGAAATTATTGAAAACTCCAAAAGATGCATCTGATTGCACCTGGTCGCCACCATTAGGGTAAAAAAAAGGCCCTGAAAACAGGGCCTTTTCTTTGAGTTGTATAAGTTTTTTAACTGCCTGCAGCTTCTGATGTTAAAGAACCAGTTGACATGGCTCTTCTAATAGCTGCTTTCCCTTTAGATTCGGGTGCAGGTACTTTTAGGCGTGCTGGAGCTTTCTTCGTGCTACTTCCGCTGTCAAAAATGTCAGAACCGTCAAGCTGCTCAACTCTTTGTTGCAAGGCTTGACCTGCAAAGTTTGCTTCACGACGGGCTTGTGTGAATGCATCGATTACCATAGTTAGCTTCTGTTGAAGAAGGAGGTTAGCTTGTGTTAACTCTGCATTTCTAGCATTTGCAGCAGCTAGATCAGCTTCGGTTGCTTTTTGCTGTTCTGTTAGTGATGCAACTTGTGCTTGAAGATCTTCTGCAAGTTTTGCTTTCTGGGCAGCTGTTTGCTGGGCATCAGCTATTTTTGCAGTTAAGGCTGATGTTTCTTTTTCAACACGTTCTGCAGCTGCCTTATGCTTAGCAGCTTTATCTGCTGCTGCTTGAGCTTCTTCCAATGCTTGTTTAGCGGCTGCTAATCGTGCCTCGTATGCACCTTTAACTTCTGAAATGGCAGCTTCATATTCTTCTACAGCCTTTTGTGCTTTCTCTTTGATCAATTTGCTGGGTGATGAAAGCTTTGCTTGGGCAGCAGTCAATTCTTCGGTAAGGGCTGCAATTTCAGCATCAACTTCAGCTTGTTTTGCAACTTCGGCGTCATATAGTGCTTTGACATCGCCAATGGCACCGGCAGCAGCTTCAAGTTTTTTTGATTTGCTTGCAACACGATCAGTATGCGTTTTTGACCCCGCAGGTGCATCACCTTCTGCTGCAAAAATTGGTAGCGTTAAACCACCTAATAGCAAACTATAAACAAATCCTTGGGCTAACATTTTCGTTGTTTTCATGGAAAAATTCCTCCTTAAAAAAATGAACAACATCCTAATTCTAATCTTCCTAAAATTTGGCCACAACCCCTTCAGGTTGCAAAGCCAAAAAATTAAAAAGAATTTATAAATGTTATAGTAGGGTAAATTTGTTAACAAACCGTTAACACGGGGGAATTTTTGCCTAATTGTTTTACTTTTTTTAGTTGTCGCGTTTATCAAGTAACAATCGATCATCATCCATAGAAGTACCAAATTGTTTCATAAGGTCTTGCGGTGTTAGTTTTGACCGTTCGTTACCCGCGACGTCATAAATTAAACGGCCTTCATGTAACATGATAGTGCGTGTTCCGTAGTGAAGCGCTTGGTGTAAGCTATGGGTGACCATTAAGGCCGTTAGCTTTTTTTCTATGATCATTTTTTGGGTTAAGTCCATTACATACGCAGCTGTTTTTGGGTCTAATGCTGATGTGTGTTCATCTAACAATAAAATTTTCAAAGGGCTAAGTGTTGCCATAAGTAAGCTAACAGCTTGACGTTGCCCGCCGGACAGCATGCCCATAGACGTGTTAAGGCGGTCTTCAAGACCTAAATTTAAACGACTGAGTGTTTCTTGAAATTTTTGTTGGTTAGAGCGTCGTAAAGCTTTTGCAAGGCCACGTTTTTTGCCACGTCGTTCCGCTAGCGCCATGTTTTCAGCAATGGTTAAATCGCCACAGGTGCCGGCCAATGGGTCTTGAAATACGCGGGCCACTAGATGTGCACGGGCATAACTGGGTAAATTTGTAACATCGTCTTCGTCAATCATTAATGTTCCGGCAGTGGGCAAGGTTTCACCTGAAATGGCATTTAACAGGGTGGATTTCCCAGCCCCATTACTGCCAATGACGGTTACGAATTCGCCCTCATTAATTTGCAAGTCAATGCCACGCAACGCTTGCTTTTCCATGATAGTGCCTTTTGAAAAAGTCACTTGAAGATTATTTAAGGAAATCATAGGTCTTTTACCTTTTAAAACTGAATGCGGCGTTTAAGAGATGGTAACAACATGGCGCAAGCAACTAAAACGGCTGTTACCAGGTTTAAGTCAGATGCTTGAAGACCTAAATCACCAATATTCAGGGCTGCTGCAATAACAAGACGGTAGATAATGGCCCCCAATAGGCAAGCCAAAAGGGCATGTAAAATAGTGCGGATATTCAGTAAAGCCTCACCAATAATAACAGCTGCCAAACCAAACACGATGGTTCCAACACCCATAGAAACGTCGGCAAACCCTTGTACTTGCGCAAATAAGGCACCTGCTAAAGCAACTAAACCATTGGAAATGCTTAGGCCCAACCAAATCATGGCGTTGTCATTAATTCCCTGTGCGCGGCCCATGCGTGGGTTGCTGCCCGTAGCCCGCACAGCTAAACCTAGACGGGTGTTTAAAAATAAGAACGTCAGACCATAAAAAACAATCACAACAATAAGTAATGACAGTGCATGGTTATTGACCAGTTGATTTGCCCACGAAAACCATTCGGTCATCAGGGTACGTTCGCCCAGCAATGCTATATTGGGGCGGCCCATAATACGAATATTCACAGAATAAAGGGCTGTCATGGTAATAATACCAGCCAGTAAATTCAACATGCGCAAATGGGTGGAAAGCCACGCTGTTAGTAAACCTGCCAAACAACCGGCACCAAAGGCAGCAAGGGTTGCAAAAGCAGGATGCATACCTGTTATGATAAGGGCGGCACAAACGGCAGCACCTAAGGGAAAGCTACCATCTACTGTTAAGTCAGGAAACTGGAGCGTTCGAAATGATAAATAAACACCTAAAGCCACTAAACTAAAAATAAGGCCAAGTTCTAAGGCCCCAATAAGCTGAACCCAGTTCATATTAATCCCCTACGAATGTTGCTGTGCTAAGAATGTGCGTTGGAATAGATGTACCTGTTTTTTCAGCGGATGCTTTATTGATAAACATCTTCATCAAGTGCTTACGAATAACAGAAATTTTAGATGCTTTTTTTCCTTCAAGAATATCAGCAACCATATGGCCCGCTTTGACTCCAAGTTCACGACGATCGTAACCGTATGTGGCCAAGGCACCCTTCATAACTGAACCCACATCGCCAGCAAAAACCGGCAATTTGTATTTTTCAGCCACTTGGACGATGCTGCTCATGGATGCAACGGCTGTGTTGTCATTGGGCACATAAATGGCATCTACTTTCCCAACCAGGTTGGTTACAGCTGATGCGACGTCGCTTGTTTTAGATGCTGTGCTTTCAACAACTGCAATGTGCTGAACATCGCAGGCATCTTTCAATTCTTTCACCATCATGACAGAATTCACTTCACCGGCGTTGTAAATAACACCCAGCTTTTTTAAGTCAGGCATAAATTTTTTAATCATATCTAACTGAGATGAAGCTGGCAGCGCGTCGCACACGCCTGTGATTTCAAAGCCATCATCCCGTTGGTCAAAACTTTTGATAAGCTTTGCATTAATCGGGTCGGTTACGGCTGTAAATACCAAAGGTATATTTTGAGCCTGACATGACGTTATGGCTGCCTGGGCAGATGGTGTGGAAATGGCAACCAGTACGGTTGGATCTTGTCCCATAACTTGTTTAACAAGTTGGGCAGCTGTTGCCACATTGCCTTGGGCATTTTGGTAGATAAGTCGAACATTTTTGCCATCCATGTAACCTCTTTTTTCCAAAGACGCTATAATTCCCTCTCGCTCTTGATCTAGGGAAGGGTGCTCAACAATTTGGGTAATGGCTACAATGGGTACGTTCTTTTGAGTTTCAGAACCAGGGATGAAATGATTTTTTGTGATAAAAACAAGGGCGGCTAAAACTAAAAGGAAAATGATCTTTTTAAGGTTATTCATGACACCGGTTTCTTTCGTATTCGTTGAATGGATTGGTTTTTAAAAGTTACAAAATGAAATACATGACTAAATTGGCCCCCGCAGGGGAAATTAAAGTAGAAATGTTTCATAACTTTTTACCTTTCAACGAACACACATAGGGGCATTATTTATCAAAAAAGGGTTTTTTGTAAAGGTAAATGTGTAAGTATCATTGATAAATGGCTTATTTTAGAGTGTGACTATTTTATGGAATATCCCCTAATGTTGGGTAGTTCCACTATGCATAATTTGAAAGGTCGGCGTGTTTTTTCATGTTAACAAAACCAAATTTTGACGATAGCCAAATTATAAAAAACTTAGAAGCAGCCTACAATATCAGTGCAGAAGAAATCTGTTTTCTTCCCCTGGGAGCTGATTTAAATACAGCTGTTTACTGTGTTAAAGCTAAGGGTGGGAAGGACTATTTTCTTAAGCTAAGACGTGGCGACTTTAATGAAACTGGGGTTTTAGTTCCAAAATTTCTTGCCGATTTGGGGTTTAAACAAATAATTTCGCCTTATGCCACAACAACCGGAGAGCTTTGGGTAAATTTAGGCCCCTTCAAAATGATTCTATACCCTTATATAGAGGGGCATAATGGCGTTGATGCCGGTTTGTCAGCACTGCAATGGGTTGAATTTGGTGCGGCCTTGAAAAGGCTTCATAACGCCCATATTCCAAAAACAGTAATGCAAAACGTGCCACAGGAAACATTTTCATTTCACTGGGGTGAGGTGGTGAAGACATTTCTGTTGCGTGTTGAAAATGATTCTTTTAAAGAGGCTGTTGCAGTGAAAATGGCCTTATTTTTGAAATCTAAACGTGATGAAATTTTTAAACTTGTGTGTCGCGCGGAAAATCTTGCAGATTTTTTGAAACGGCAACATTTTGATTATGTTTTGTGTCACGCCGATATTCATGGTTGGAATTTGTTCATCGACCAGGAAAACACCCTATATATAGTCGATTGGGATACGTTGATTTTTGCCCCTAAAGAGCGTGATTTGATGTTTATTGGTTCTGGCCTTGAGGGGGGCCAGTATACGTCATTTGATCAAGAGGCGTTGTTTTATAAGGGTTATGGCGAAACAGATGTTAATCAAGCGGCCCTAGCATATTATCGTTATGCACGTATTATTGAGGATATAGGCGTATACTGCGAACAAATTTTCCTATCCGATGAGGGGGGAGAAGATCGGATGCAATCATTTGAATATTTGCAATCTCACTTCCGATCAAATGGAACCATAGACAGGGCTTATGCCTCTGACAGCGGCATTCTGTTATGAATAGGTTTTTTTACCAACAAGCTTCAGGTGTTTTTTTAAGGGGCACCGTCTAAAAAAAAGATTTGAAATTACAAGTTAAGACGCTACATATAGTTTATTCTTATTATTTAAAATAAAATCTAAAGGTGTGTGCGTGCTTATTTTTCCTGTATATCGTTTAAAAAAAATTTTGATAGCTTTTTTTGTTTTTTTTACTTTTGCCAATTATGCGCAAGGTATGGAAGGTCCACCTGAACCAACAGGTGGGGAAATTTTAGATGCAGCGCAAAAAGCTGTAAAATCTGGGAACTGTTGGGATTTTTCTGGAATTATCAATAGGAAAACAACTACCATATCACCTGAAGTTCAAGAACAGCTTATGGCTCTTGAATCTGCAGACGGCCGCCAAAGTTTAGTCGATGTTTTATCTACTTACTATGACGCTTTACTAGTTAAAAAACTTTTTGAATTATGTGATATTCAGCATCTAAAAAATTATTTAGCTAAAACCCCTTTAAACAAAGCCTTTATATTAGTTAATAGCCTAAATACTTATGGTGCTACGCCCGAGGTTGCAGGGGTTTGTCAAGCATACATTAATGCAAATACTCAACGGGCTTTTGAAAGTGTTCTTAGTAAAAAGGAACTAAACCGCGATGATATTGATTTTGTAAAATTTCTTGTGTGCAGACAACCATTAGACCCTCAACAAAAAGTTGTTGCAAAAGGCCTTTTGGAAGGCTGGCGCGGTCAAAAAGAAGGTTCAGCTACAACAGTTACAATTGCCCATCTGTTTAACGATGCGCCGCAATATATTGAGGCCCTTTTTAATATAACTGGGCCAGATTTGTTTCAACAAGTGGACTCAAAGGATAGGCTCCCGTTAACAAAATATGTGTCAGCGTCTTTTGCTTTTGCAAGTAATTTTCAGGTTCGTGACGTTGGGTTTTATAATTTTGTTATTGAACAAATAAGGCCCTATATGCTTGCAGCTGTACAGAATAGCTTAGCAACAGCTAATTTGTACAACATGGCCTTTTTGCTAAAGTTCCCTTTTGATGAAGGTCAAAAAAGCGCCTTACGGGCACAACTTATGGATTTTCGCTTTGATCGTGGTGGAAAAACCTTGGCGCATGGTTTTGTTGACGACCACATGTACGCTTCTTTATGTGACCTTGTAAAAATTGTTGGGCCCGGTATTTTAGACGTTCCTAACACGGGCGGTGCCTTGCCGTTGACTCAAGAAAATTTCCCAGGTTTTTTCCAAGGTATCGATATGGATGAATGCGATAAAGATGCTTTAATGTCGATAGCGCCTTTTATATATAGTCGTTTTTCTGATTTTTTGGGCGATGCTTTCCAAAAGACTTTAGAGACAATAAGGGCAGAAAAGTATGTGCATTACTACGTTAAACGTGATTTTTTAAAATTACTTCATATGTGCCCTGATTTGTTTGGGGGGTTGGGCTTAGAAGACGTAACATATATGATTCCAACTTTATCTGAAGGACCAAGAGGCCGTGAATTTTTAAGGGGTTATGAAGTTGATGGCGTTAGCTTATTAAGACGTTATGCCCAAATATATGAAGCTGCTAGAAGAACTGACGCGGATGGTGATGGAGGTATGAAAGCTTACCAAGCACAAGAGAGTTTGAAAAGTGTGGTGCGTGCATACGTTGCAGATGGAGTCTGTTTTTCAGCAACAGACTTTGACATAAATCGCGAGAATCTTTTTGTTTTATCAGGAGTTGATTTTAACACTCTATCACCGTTTATTCAGCGTTACCGTAACAGCCGCGGCGAAAATTGGGCCCATTGGGTGTGTGCAGGTGCTATTAATTTAAGTGATGACGTTGATAGCACATCTGTTTTTGCGTTGTTTAACCAAGCAGATCATGAAGGCAACAGCCCTATTCAGTTTTTGGCAAATCAAGACATTATAAACCTGTATCATTTACCCTCTATTTTAAGGGCCATTCCTGAACTTGCTGGAATTCCATTACAGGGAAGAACAACCTTTTTGATGTTATTGGCTGCAAAAGATATTTCTGCTTATAACAGACTGATGCAAGAACCAACAGATATTGACAGGATGCAACTGCATAACCCTCGCAAATATGCAAATTATCTAAGGGGGCAAGAACTTTTAAATGCGGCATGTGATTTAGTGGATGATTATGGTCATTCTGCACGTTCTATTGCCGCAATGTATGAAGCGGAAGACGGCGTTGATGATTATTCTGAGGGGCGTTATAGAAGATATTCCGTTGTTTTTGACGTTTTGTTTAGAAATGCGTGTCAACAAATGCCATTTCGTACTGATATATGGCAAAAAATGGGCGCCTTTCCTTATGCAAAAACAAACTCACGCCAATGGTTAGATGCTGTTTTTGAAAGAAACCCCACTGGTGACACGATGGCTTTTTTCCATCAAAGTGCTGATGTAAGGCGCAGGGAAAACGTAAACCGTTTGTGGTATGCTTATTTTGAAGCGCACGATTCAGAACAACAAGCGCGTTTGCAAGCTGAAGAACTAAGAGAGCGGTTGGTAGGGCATGGTGGCTTGGGTTGGATTGAATCGGAAAAACAGCTTCTTGAGGCCAAAAAACGTATGTCTGTAGCTGTTCGATGTTTAGAAACCTTGAGCATAGATATGGCGCCCATGGCAGATGGTGATGCTGTGCCTGTTTATTCAATGAAAACGGCTTCTATTAACTTGTTAACAGGGCATAGCAGTTTTGGTTTTAACCCCACCCGTCAAGCAACAGATGACGAGGCGTGTATTATGATTCGACGTATTATGGACCTGACACGGGGGATGGATATTGGAACCCTTGTTCAGTCATTTAATCAAGAACCTGTTGATTCATTAAGCCCAGAAGGCATGAGGATTTTGAAAAACCACCAACGCACGTGTGCTGAAATTGCTGTGTTCTTATGTCAAAATTCCTGGAGAGGTTTGGCATACGCACATTCTGGAATTTATAAACATGTTGATGATCTAGTAACGCCTGTTTTTGGGGAAGCCTCTTCAGCTACTACCCTGAAAAAGCGTAGCGAAGGGGGAGTCATTCCAGATTCTATTTTTGACCGGTCAGTGTTTTAAAAAGTCACTGGGGCTTAAAAGTAACAAAATCTGGATTGCTTCACTTTGGTTCGAAATGACGGTGACAAAAAGGTTGGTATGTGTTTCACGGGCAACAACGGCACAAAAACGTTGTTGCTTCGTCCCTTTGGCTTGCCATTGTTGTGTGGCAGGGTAATTAAGAAACTTTAGAAAGGGCGTGTCACTTTAAAGACCACATCAGCTCCTTTTTCATGACGACCTAGCTTTCCTGAAATAATAGCTGACAGGGATAAACTGCTGGGTAAAATGGCCACGCACCCAAGGCTGAGCTTACCGTAAGTTTTTGTTTCAGTTGGAATTGGGGTGGAAAACGTACTGGAAGTGTCCGCAAAACGAATATTCGCAGAATCTTTTTTTCTTAAGGGGTAATCTTTAACAATGGACCCAATCAATAAAGGTTGCCACATAATGTCATCACGTACGAAGGAGGTTTGAAATTTAGCCCCGACCTCTGGCGATAAATATTGTGATTTTTCGCCTGGAATATTCAGGTTTAAAGCGCCTGCATTATATTCTTCGTACCCCCTTTGCCGTGATAGGGCATACCCCAAAGCCACAAAAGGTTCAGCCAGCAGCGTTTCGTACCAAAATTTGTACCCTAATTGGCTGCGTAAGCCCAAGTTCCAACCCGTATGCCTATTTTTGGCTGTTATAGATAGGGCGTTTATTTTTCTTTCAGCATAGTAACGGCTGTAGCCAACAATCGCAGAACCTTTTAGGTCGATTCCTTTTTTTTCTTCGTAAGAGCTGTATACACCGACATAATAGTTACCAACGTTTCCATTACCAGAATTTTGCTCAAGGTCATACGCAGTGCCGCTGAACCCTGTCATGCCACCAACCGTAACTGTCGGCGTTATATTGCGCCCCACACCAAAGGCAGCGCCAGTACTTTTAGCTTTCATGCCCGTAATATTATCGTATGAATTAACTGATTGAAGGCCTGCAAAAGGCTGTAGCCAAACTTGATAGTCTTTATTAGATACAGCAAAGGGTTTTAAAGCTGTGGGGTTTTCTGTTCCAAAAGGTGATGATGCTTTTAAAACCCGTGGGTCACGAACGACGTCGTTTGTATTCGTTAATGATTGAACAGATTGAAATGGTAGGAATAAAAGATCTGAGGACAGCTTTTCATAGCTTTTTCGTTGTGTTGGTGTAAATGATGCTGATGAAGATGCAGGGCTGATATTTCCAAGGGATGTGGATACAAATGCCAGTGAGGAAAGATGTATTGACCCACTTAACCCAACAGATTCGACGGTGTGTGCAACAGTGGTGGCATTAGCTGTTGAATTGGCTGCTTCAACAGCGGCAGGTACATTTGATGTTCCAAAAATAACGGCACGACTGGGGGCTAAAACCAACAAGTCAGTTAAAGGAATGATAGAAGCATCTGGAAATGATGGGCGATCTCTTAAATCAATAGCTACCGCTGTTTGATTATCATTAGTAAGGGGACTTGAAATGTAGTCACTGACACCTTGGTTTCCATTTCCTCCATTCCCTCCAACTCCCCCAACGCCTCCATTCCCTCCAACTCCTCCAACGCCTCCATTTCCTCCAACTCCCCCAACGCCTCCATTTCCTCCTGATCCAACGACGTTATTGGTAAAAATAAGGACTATAAAACAAAAGGAAATGAAAGATTTAATATGCATTTGTGTGCTGCTAGTTTTTAACTACTTATAAAAAATTTTAGATATTTTTTATGAAATTGAACAGCTTTTCTGTTATGTGTGGCGATTTTTCTAAAAACCTAATTGTTTTTTAAAAGATTCTAAGGTTTTATCATTTTGAATTTCTACAAATGTGGCCTGTGGATATTTATTTTTGAGCATTTGAATGGGTTCTTGAACCCGTTGATGAAAGGCCCACATGTATTTTAATAAACTGAATCGAATACGCTCAGGGCAGCCCATGGCGCGGTCATCAATGGTTGAGTTTTTAAAGAAAAATCTTTTCATAATACGAAGCAAGCATATGAAGCGTGGAAAATTAAAATACAACACTAAGTCTGCTTTTTTAAAGCGCATTTCTAGGCTTTTTGTACTATTTCCATCAATGATCCATCTGGGCTCATTGACAAGCTTTTGCTGAATGGCCAAGAAATCTTCATAATTACGTTCTTGCCAATTGGCTTCAAAGAAATACTTGTCTAAGTGGTACAGCGGGCAACCTGTTTGTTTTTGTAAATACTTGGCAAACGTTGATTTTCCACTGCCTGGGCGGCCAAAAATCATAATACGTTGATATTGAATTGGCATAAAAGGCATCCTTATTGCGGCACAAACCAATATGGCATGTACTTTAGGTTGTTGAAAATATTTTTTTAAAAAGGTATACCCTTAATAGATTTATTAAAAAGTTCAACTTAAGGTAGATATGATTTTAAAACTCTTTTTTATATTTTTTTTCTTGATAGCAAACGGTTACAGTTCAGACGCTAACGATTTTGACAGCCCCCCTGGATGTTTAACTAGAATGTGCAGAGTGGTCCGGCAATGTGCGATCCCATTTTCCGACTTATGTGAGAAAATAGGAAAACACACCCTAAGCATAGTTGACATTGCGGCATGGGGACAAGCACAGAGTCGTATATGTTCATCTATGCAGCCTATGCAGCATGAAAGTAAACCAATTGAGGCTTCATCTAATGGCAATGTAACCGATTAGCTTGTTTTTTTACGAAAGTTGTCTAACCACACATAAAAAAGTGGGGTTATATAAAGTGTTAGCCATTGTGATAAAAGAAGCCCACCCATGATACATATGCCAAGGGGTTGTCGTAGTTCCGCACCTGATCCGCTCCAAAAAGCAATGGGCACAGCCCCTAAAAGGGCTGCAAAGGTTGTCATCATAATGGGACGAAACCGTCGTAAGCATGCTTCAATAATGGCATCATGAGATGAAATGTCTTTGGTGCATTGCTGTTCCAGGGCATAATCGATCATCATGATGGCGTTCTTTTTGACAATGCCAATTAAAAGAACAATGCCAATAATACCGATGACATCTAGGTTAAACCCAAACAGCCATAGAAAAACTAACGCACCTAAGCCAGCACTGGGCAAGCCAGTTAGAATGGTAATGGGGTGGCGATAGCTTTCATAAAGAATGCCTAAAATAATATAAATGGTGAAAATGGTTGCTAAAAGCAACATCATTTGCCCGCCTTGTGATTGCTTAAATGCCTGAGCAGTTCCCTGATAGGTGCTTGTCACGTTGCTGGGCATTTTCAGTTCTTTTTCTAGGCGCTGAATATCTGTAATGGCTTTGCTTAGGCTAACATCTGGCTTTAGGTTGAAAGAAATCGTGGCAGCGGCTAAACGGTTCAGGTGGTTTACTGTTAAGGGGCCGTTGGCCCGCTCAATATTGACCATAGATGCTAAAGGCACAAGACCACCAGAATCTGATGTAATGTAAAGTTTGGATAAATCATCCAAATTTTTAGATTCTTCTTTTTCTAAAGCTAAAATAACTGGGTATGTATTAGCTTCTGTATAGATAGTTGATATTTGTGTATCAGAATAAGCGTACCCAAGGGTATCTGTAATTTTTTGAATAGGAACACGGAATCGATTAGCCCGTTCACGGTCAATTTTTATATTGGCCTGAAGGCTGTTCATTTTTAAATCTGAATTGACATCTACAAAACCTGGGGTTTTAGATAACGTATTTTCCATTTGGGTTGAAAATTTTGATAAAGCGTCCAAATCCTGTGATTGAAGGGTGTACTGGTATTGGCTTTTTGACAAAGAGGCCCCAACACGTAAATTCTGAACCGACTGCATAGATATTTTAAAATCTTTTAAGCTGGTGAATTTTTCCCGTAATGTCTGCATGACCTGTTCAATAGCAGGGCGTTCATGAAGGTCTTTTAATTTAATAAAAAAACGCCCCTCATTACTGGCAACAGTTGTGCTAGACGCCCCAACAGAACAATTAAAATTATCAATATTGGGGTCATTTTTTAAAATTTCCATCAAGTTTGTGGCATTTTTTTTCATGGAGTCAAAAGAAGATTCTGGGGCCCCTTCAACCACACCATAAATAAGGCCAGTGTCTTCGTTTGGAAAAAAGCCCTTAGGGATAAAAATATAAAACCCCACATTTACAACCAAAATCGCCACCACAAAACCCAGAATATGTTTTTGAAATTGAAAGGCCTGCTTCAGCGTTCTTTCATAGGCATGCGTCATTTGTGTGAAAAATTTTTTAAACCATATCAAGAATGGATATTTTTTTTCTTCATAATCTGCTTTTAAATACTGGCTTAGCATGGGAATCAGTGACAGTGAAACAAAACCAGAGATGAGTATGGAAAAACTGATGGTTACAGCAAATTCGCGAAACAAACGCCCAATGATGCCGGGCATAAATAAAACGGGAATAAAAACAGCCACTAAAGATAATGTCATAGACAAAACTGTAAACGAAATTTCCCGTGACCCTTTCAAGGCTGCTTCACGGGATGAAAGACCATGTTCTTTATGAACCATAATGTTTTCCAAAACCACAATGGCGTCATCAATGATAAAGCCAGTTGCCAAAGTTAACCCCATCAACGTTAGATTGTTCAGGCTAAAACCAAAAAAATACATAGCTGAAAAGGTGATAATTAACGATATGGGAAGGCTAAGGGCCGGGATTAAGGTGGCCTGCCAGTTACGAATAAATAGAAAAATAACGAAAACCACTAAAAATATGGTCATAAGACCTGTTAATTCAACTTCTTTGATGGAATCTTGAATGGATGTGGTTCGGTCAATGATAACATCAACATTCAGGTTTTGGGGAAGTTGCTTACGAATTTCAGGTAGAACATTTTTAACGCGTTCGGCGACCTTAATGGAATTGGAACCTGGCTGTCGGTTTACCATAATGATAAGGCTTCTATTGCCATTAAACCAGGCAGATGAATAAATATTATCGACATCATCTATGACTGTCGCTATGTCTTTTAAACGCATGTTATTTTGTTGATTGATCAGAATTTCTGAAAATTCTTTTGCATTTTTCAGCTGAGAATCTGGAAATAACATAATAGCTTGATTGCCGCCTTGCAAAATCCCGGATGAGGTGTTGGTGTTAGCCTGGGAAACATTGCTTGCGATTAGGTCAAGCCCAACTTGTCGTTGCTTAAGCGTTTCTGGCTTTGCATAAACTCGAACGGCATACCGTTGTTGGCCAATAATTTCTACTTGGGCGACGTCTGCTAACATAGAAAGGCGGTTAACCACATAATCTTCGGCGTATTTATTGAGCTGCCAAATGGGCATGGAGTCGGAATTCATAGATAAAATAATGATAGGTTGTTCCGATGGATTTACTTTTTTGAATGAGGGTAAGCTTGTCATGGTTGCTGGCAAATTTGCCTGGGCACTTGAAATAGCGGTGCTAACGTCTTGGGCAGCGGCATTTAAATCTACATCTAATCCAAATTGCAGAATCAGTTGGGTAACACCTTCTGCATTTGTTGATGTCATGGTGTCTAAACCTGGAATGGCTGAAAATTTTTGTTCTAGTGGTAACGATACGGCCTGGGCCATGGTTTGTGGGCTGGCACCAGCTAATTTTGCCGAAACTTGAATGACGGGAAATTCAATACGTGGTAAAGCACTGACAGGCAGGGCTTTGTAGGCAAACAAGCTCATCAATACAAGCCACACCATCAGTAACGTTGTCATGACAGGTCGTTTGATAAAAACTTCAGATAAGTTCATGGCTGTTTTTGAACGGTCATGCCGTCTTTTAGGTTAATTTGCCCTTCTAAAACAATTTCATCATTTTCTTGAACGCCACTTTGCAAAATAAGAATTTTATCAGCCGAATGTAAAATTTTTACATTTTGGCGCTTAATGGTTTGCTTTTTTGGGTCGACGACATAAACATAAGGGCTTTCTTGGCCCATTAAAACAGCTTGTTCGGGCAGGGTTAATGCATTTTGAAAGGTTCCGATGGTTAAGATGCCTGTTACAGACATGCCAGGCCTTAATTTAGAATCATTGTTTTCCACGGTAACCTTTAATGAAAAAACACCCGATTTGACATTGACCCCCTGATCAATGGCAACTGGTTGGCAAGCATTTGGAATAGGTGTGCCGTTGACATCCAATAGTGAAACAGAAACTGTTTGTATGCCATTTTTTAGAATTTGCGGTAAAAATTTTTCTGGCACGTCTAATATGACATCAATGGGGATAACTTGGGCAATAGAAACTAGGGGGGTAGCCTCAGCTTGACGGACAAAATTACCAGCTTGAACTTTTAAAAAGCTGACAATGCCTTTAAATGGGCTTTTAATATGGCTATAGCTAATTTGTAATTTCAGTGATTCCACACTGGCTTTGTCTGAAGTGAACGTGGCCTCATAACCTTTTACGGTTGCTTCCAATTGGTCATAAACTGACTGGGTAATGACCCCTTTTTTGAGCAGGACTCCATTTCGCTCTAATTCCTTCTTAGATTGTTCTAATAAAGCTGTGGTTTTCTCAACATTAGCTTGGGCCTGCTTAAGCTGCGCCTCCAACAAATCGTCATCAATGGTAAATAACGGTGCGTTTTCTTCAACAATTTGACCCTCTTGAAAGTGAACAGTTTTTATTTGGCCATCAACACGACTTCGAATCAAAACCTCCGTATGGGCCATTAACGTGGCTGGAACCTGGATTTTTTGTGGAATATTTTCTTTTTTAACGGTTATTGTTTGAACAATAGGCGTTTTCTTCGATATGGTTTTATTTTTTTTAATAAATATGCCCCCACCCCCAACAAGCAACAGCAGGCATAGGCCAACAATTATACGTTGGGTGTGGGTTAAAGTTTTCCAAAATGTAGTTAGTGCTTCAATCATAAATATATTGAAGCACTAAATAGTTAAGATCGGCTTAATGCTTTCGTTAAAACAGCACCCGCCACAACACCAAACCCTGCCAGCAGCGCACCGGGTAAAAATCGCGATAACCCCTTTGCTTCGGCTTGTTGTGTTGCTGCTAAGCGTTTGAGTTCACGCTCACGCTCACTTTGAGATCGAAAAATATTTTCAGCAACACCTTCGTGTCCCAGGGCCTTCATGATTTCTTCCAGGTCATTTACGCCAACATCGCCAGGTAAATCACCCCCCCTTGCTGCACGAACCGGTACAGGTGGTGGAGGTGTGTGAGTTGGCGCTGGAGCAGGAGCTGCTAGTGGTGTAATCACTTCACCATCATCATCCTCTTCCGGGTTTTCCACGGGCAGCGGAACACCTAAAGGGATTCGAACTTGAGGAGCTCTTGGTAGAAAGGGTCCTCGTGGATCATCCTCTGTGGCTCCGAATGTTTTTGCAAAAGTTATGCACATTAAAAATAAAGCGTTCAGTAAGCGAATCATAGTTTTCTCCCTTTTTGCTGTTTCCCCTTTCAGCTTGAAGGATAAAAGTTAATAATTCGTTAATTGGAAGTTTTGAAAACTATGTTGGAAAATGATGTAAAAAAAATTTAAAACACTAATATGAAATATAAGTTTCTTTCAAAAACATATTAATTAGTTTTTTTGCTTCGTTTATTGCTTCGTCTGGGTCGGAAAAAAGTTGTCTTTTATGTTTTTTGTCTGAAAGGTAGACATAGTTTACCTGAACAGTAAAATAATGTGCTTCTGTATCACTTTCCTTGACTAGAATGAAATATAGAGATGGGGGGGCAATTGATATATAGTTTGAAGAAGTTGGAAAGTATCTGACGGAAAAATCACCATAATAAACCTCTTTTAAATCGTCTAACGATTTGACGGGTTTTGGTTTTTGATTTGCTTGGACAGACCGTTTAATGAGTGTGTTTGCGTCAATTTCTGTACCACAGCAAAAGCTGACCAGTAAAGGTAAGAAAGCATATTTTAACCACATCAATAATCACCCAAGAGATTCTAAAACATAAGGCAAAATGCCGCCTTTTTGAAAATAGGCCAATTCATCTTGCGTATCAATGCGGCATTTTAGTTGCACCAGAATAGGTAAATGACCTTCTTGTTCAAACGTGCAATTAATTAAACATCCTGGCTTTAAACTATCTAGCCCATCTAGCTTCACGGTTTCAAAACCTGTTAGTTTAAGTGTTTTTCGTGTTTGGCCGTTTGTAAATTCCAAAGGCAATACACCCATACCAACTAAGTTCGACCGGTGAATACGCTCAAAACTTTCAGCAATAACTGCCTTAACGCCTAACAGCTGCGTTCCTTTAGCTGCCCAGTCCCGTGATGATCCGGTTCCATATTCTTTTCCAGCAATAACAACAAGGGGGGTGCCATTGGCCTGGTATTTCATGGCGGCATCATAAATAGGCATTTCGTCATGGGTACTGCCGTTTATATAACAGGTCATGCCACCGGGTGTTGATACCATTTCATTTTGAATACGGATATTGGCAAAGGTTCCCCGCATCATCACCTCGTGGTTACCGCGACGGGCGCCATAGGAATTAAAATCCCCCAAAGCAACACTGTGTTCTGTTAAATACATCCCCGCAGGTCCTTTAGCTTTTATATTGCCGGCAGGTGATATGTGGTCTGTTGTGATGCTGTCACCTAGTAGGGCTAAAATACGTGCCCCTTCAATATTTTTTAGGGGCTTTGTGTGTGCGTCAAAGTAGGGGGGGCATTTTATGTATGTGCTGTTTTCTTGCCAGTTAAATGTTTCAGAGGTTGTGGCAGAAATCGTTTGCCAGCCTGCGTCACCATCAAACACGTGGGCGTATTTTTCCTGAAACATGCTGGGTGTCACAGCATACGATAGAACATCTTGAATTTCTTTATTGCTTGGCCAAATATCTTTCAAGAAAACGGGGGCTCCTTGATGATCATTCCCAAGGGGGGTTGTTGAAAAGTCAATTAAGGTTGTTCCCGCCAGTGCATAAGCCACGACCAGAGGTGGCGAAGCTAAATAGTTTGCTTTCACATGGGGGTTAATGCGTCCTTCAAAATTGCGGTTTCCTGACAAAACGCCTGCTACCGTTAAATCGCTTTTTTCAATGGCAACTACTATTTCAGGTTCTAAGGGCCCTGAATTTCCAATACATGTTGTGCAGCCGTACCCAACTAAGTTAAACCCAATTTGATTTAAAGAATCTAAAAGGTCTGCTTTTTCAAGGTAACTGGTTACAACTTGGGACCCAGGCGCCAGGGATGTTTTGACCCACGGCTTTGGTTGTAAGCCCCGTTCAGCAGCTTTTTTAGCTAATAAACCAGCCCCAATCATAACCGATGGGTTCGATGTATTGGTGCAGCTTGTAATGGCAGCAATCACCACGTGATGATGATCCAGAGTGTACGATTTTCCTTGAACAGGTGTTGCATTCCTTTCTGATGTCAAACTTTTTGATACGGGTGGTACATCGTGCAAAGCTATTTTATCTTGTGGCCGTTTCGGGCCTGCTAAAGTTCCATAAATGGTGCTTAGATCAATGATAAGGGTTTCGTCAAACTGAGGTGAGGACTTGTTTTCATCAAGCCATAAACCTTGAGCTTTGGCATATGCCTCCACAAGATCAATGGTGTCTTCACTGCGTCCGGTCAGTTTTAAAAATTTTAGGGTTTCATCATCAATGGGGAAGAAACCACAAGTGGCGCCGTATTCAGGGGCCATATTGGCTACGGTGGCGCGGTCTGCCAATGTTAGGGTTTGAAGGCCACTTCCATAAAATTCTACGAATTTACCCACAACCCCTTTTTTGCGTAGGGCATGGGTAATGTTTAAAACAAGATCGGTGGCTGTGGCACCTTCGGGTAAAGAGCCTTTGAGTTCAACACCAACGACTTTAGGGATGACCATAGAAAGGGGTTGGCCTAACATGGCGGCTTCGGCTTCAATGCCACCCACGCCCCACCCTAAAACAGATAAGCCATTAATCATAGTGGTATGGCTGTCAGTTCCAACTAAGGTATCAGGGTAGGCTAAGGTTTGACCATTTTCGTCACGAATCCAAACCACTTGTGCCAAATATTCTAAATTCACCTGATGGCAAATGCCTGTGCCAGGTGGTACAACACGGAAATTTTGAAAGGCTTTTTGGCCCCATTTCAAAAAAGTATACCGTTCTGAATTGCGTTCATATTCCAGTTGAACATTTTTCTGAAAGGAATCAGGGGCTCCTGAGTGATCTACCATCACGGAATGGTCAATGACTAAATCTACGGGAATTAAGGGGTTTACTTTTTTAGGGTCGCTGCCGCATTGAATGGCTGCATCACGCATGGCTGCTAAGTCTACAACGGCGGGAACGCCTGTAAAATCTTGCATTAATACGCGAGCAGGGTAAAAAGCAATATCTTGATTATCATTGTTTTGATCGCCACGGTTTAAAAGTGATTTAATGTGATTTTCGGTGATTTTCTGACCATCTAGATGTCGATACAAGTTTTCCAAAATAACTTTTAACGAAAAGGGAAGGGTGGCGATGTTGCCAAAACACGACAGGTCGTGGATGTTATAATACGCGTAGGACTTTGAAGCAACCGTGAGGGTGGAAATTTTTTTCATAAAAATTACTGAAAATTTTAAGTCTTCATTCAGGCTATCGTCCTTAGAAGCAGAAAACAAGGCTTATTCATGATGATGGATTCCTGAGATATACGAAGCCTATTTTCATGCAAAAATTGGCAATATTTTAGTTGCGAAATTTTTTTGGCATCGTACCATACGGCATGAATCAATGCTGACCTATTTTATGTTTTTTTATTTATTTCTGTTTTTTTCACTATATAGCTTGCAAGCAGCAACCTATACCCTACCTGAAATTAAAGTGACTGCCCCCAAGGAAGGTATCAAATCAGCCAATGAAACCCTTTTGACAGAACAAAATCTGGCCCAACACCAACAAACAACAGGGGTGGATGCCCTTCAGTCTGTGCCAAGCGTGAATGTCATTCAAAGTGGTAGTCAGGGGCGTTTGGCCAGCTTGTTTATTCGTGGGGGAAATTCGGATCAGGTTTTGGTTTTATTGGATGGTATGCCTTTGAACAATCCAAGTACCCCCAACGGTTCTTTTGATTTCAGTCGCTTAACGGTAGATGGGCAAACCGTTGTGGTTAAGCGGGGCTTACAAAGTGCAGCCTGTGGGGCAGGGGCCATGACTGGCGTGGTTGATGTTTCAACATCAGAAGGGAAAGGGCCTGCTTCTTATTCTTTAGAAACAGAACTGGGTACATTTCATGAGCATAAAAATAAAGTAACAGCACGGGGGGATGTGAAAGATTTTAATTTTTCTTTAGCAGCCTCTGAAATGGGGGTTCAAAGTCCGCCCACAACACCGGTGGCACACAGAACCGTGGCGCGAGAATGGGGCGGTGAAAAATCGGGTCGGCAATCTTTATCCAGCCGTACGGGGTATATGATGACCCCAAAGCTTAAGGTGAATATGTGGAACCGTTATCAGAAATTTGAAACCCATTACCCCGATATTTATCATGAATCTAATCCAAGCTTTATGGACGAAGGTTATTTGTGTTTAAACCGTATCCAGCTGCAAGGTCAGCATGGGGTGTGGCACCCCACTGTTTCAGCGGGATACGTAGAACAAGAAAACCGTTCACGTAACGACCAAGCCCCTTATTTAGATGATGATCGCAATGTTGGAAAAACTGTAAAACTGGAACAGACAAACACGTTAAACGTTAGTCAGTTTTATGATGTGCATGTGGATGTTGTGCAGATTCAGGAAAGTTATTCATCATTTAAACAATTGCTGTTTCAAGAAAAAGCGCAAGGCCACACAAACGAAATTGCTATGGGTCACACAGTAAAACCACTGCAAAATGTCAAGATAGAGGGGTGGGTGCGCCACCACCAACCCAATTCTTTTAGTCAAGATACGTCTTATCAAGTATCTACAACGGTAGATTATAGCAAGACAACCTATCATGTGGCTTATGGAAAAGGGATTAAAGCACCAAGTTTGCGTCAAATTTTTGACCCCAGGTCAGGTAATAAATCGCTGAAATCTGAAACTAACCATGGTTTTGAAGTGGGGGCTCAGCGAACATTGGTTCAATCCGTGAAAGCTGGTGTTGCTTATTTTTCCAATGTTTTTGACCGTATGATTGACAGTCAAATGCTTGGGCACAATCAATTTACATACGTGAACATACAAAAAGCCCGTATTTATGGCACAGAAACTTTTATGGAATGGAAACCCAACCAGTGGGTATTTCGGTTAGACCACACATTTTTGCATGCAAAAGACACAACAACGAACACCCAGCTAAAGGGGCGACCTATGCATAAGGTGGGTTTCCAAGTTGACCATAATATAACAGAGCAATGGTCAGCTGGTGCTGGGGTTATTGTATTCGGTAAACAGGTTTATACAAACCGGTATGAACCTTATAACCGGGTTTATTTGGGTACCGTACCCATTGCGCGGGTGTTTACGCGCTATCAGGTGAATTCCCACTGCCAGTGGTTTGGCCGTGTTGAAAATGCTTTGAATCGTCGTTATGAAATGCCGGCTGGTTATTTACAGCCTGGATTTTCTGTTTTAACTGGCATAAAAATAATGTCATGAATTATAAACGGTTTTTGATAATTTCTATATTCGTTCACGGTGTTGCTGTGGCGGGATCCTATTTTTTAGGTGTGGCTGGTTTTGGTCAACCCCAAACGGTTAAGTCTGTTGATGTTCTTTTTGTTGAAAAGGTTGCGCAAAATTCTGATGCACCTTCGCCAAAAAAACATAAGAAAATTCGGTATCAAGCGCAGGAAAATTCTGTTTCACCTCCCGAACAGGATGAAAAGCCAGTTTTCGCCGAAGCGGGTGATTTAGCCCCTGACCAATCCAATGAACCTGTTGTATATCCAGAAGAAGCGCGGCGTCAGGGATTAGAAGGTCAGGCCCTGGTTACATTAACGGTAAATGGACAAGGTGGTGTGGTTGATGTGCGTTTTTCTGAACCATTACCGAATCTTTTAGCCCAAGAAGTTTTAAAAACCATGAAGCAGTGGCGATTTCGTCGATTTAAAACAACCCCATCCTATGTGAATGTCCAGGTGCCTGTGGTTTTTTCCCTAACCGATGGTGGGTAATATGGATGATTTGTCTTTATTAGAACAAGGTGCCTTGGTTATTAAAGAAACCTTAAAAACCATGCCTTCCAGCCCTGGTGTTTACCGTATGTTGGGCCACCAAGACCAGGTTCTTTATGTAGGGAAAGCCAAGAACCTAAAAAAACGTGTGGTTTCCTATACGCAAGTTGCCAAGTTGCCTAACCGTTTGCAGCGCATGGTTTCAGAAACCAAACGCATGGAAATTGTCATTACTGAAACAGAAACCGAAGCATTGCTTTTGGAATGCAACTTAATTAAAAAATTACAGCCCCGGTATAATGTTTTATTAAAAGATGACAAGTCATTCCCTTATATTGTGTTAACAAAAAACCATCCATTCGGTCGTATTGTAAAACACCGGGGGGCACCAACCATTCAAGGCGATTATTTTGGGCCTTTTGCATCTGTTATTGCGGTGGATGAAACTATTTTAACGTTGCAAAAGATTTTTCAAATTCGCAATTGCACAGATTCTTACTTTGAAAACCGTAAACGCCCCTGTTTGCAGTACCATATTAAACGGTGCACAGGCCCCTGTGTTGGGTTGATTTCAGAAGCTGACTATAAAGAATCTTTAAAACAAGCTAAGCAATTTTTACAAGGCAAAGATGCTGTTGTACAAAAAAAACTGGCTGAAAAAATGGAAGCAGCCAGTGAGGTGCTGGATTTTGAAAAGGCCGCCCAATTGCGGGATCGTATTCGGCTGTTGACCAGCATTCAGGCCCATCAACGCATTCATGTGGGGGGAATTATGAATGCCGACGTTATGGCCATTGCCGCTTTAGGTCATCATATGTGTGTTCAGGTTTTTTTCTTTCGCCATGGTCGAAATTTAGGAACACAGTCTTACCCTTTATCACATACCCGTGACGAAACGCTGGAAGCAGCCTTGGGGGCTTTTCTGGGGCAATTTTATCAAGAACGGGCGCCGGCACCTTTGGTTTTGCTAAATGCTGAAGCAGATGAATTTTCATTAATTCAAAAAGCACTTTATGAATTACATGGTCAAAAAACATCATGGGAAATACCTAAGCTGGGGATAAAAAGGGAATTGGTTGACCATGCCATGGAAAATGCCAAAAACACTTTGGAGCGCACCAATCAAGAAGATGCTTCTATGAACAAAATTTTTGATGATATGGCTCAGTTATTTCATCTGTCAAATGATCTTCAACGGATTGAAGTTTATGACAATAGCCACATTCAAGGAAAAGATTCTTTTGGGGTGATGGTGGTAGCGACACGTGATGGGTTTGATAAAAAATCTTACCGCAAATTTGCCATTCAAAACCCAGATGCCATGCAGGATGATTTTGCCATGATGCGTGAAGTGATGACCCGTCGTTTTCAGCATTCAGAATGGGCAGCCCCTGATTTGTTATTAATTGATGGGGGACTTGGTCAATTGAATGCGGTGCACGAAGCGTTGGATGCTTTAAATATTCAAATTCCTGTTGTTGCTATTGCCAAAGGGCCAAAACGTAATGCCGGTGAAGAACGCTTTTTTACAAAAGAATACCCAGAAGGTGTTCAGTTGCCTAAAGCATCCGTCACCCTTTATTTTTTGCAACGGTTGCGTGATGAAGCACACCGTTTTGCCATTGGCAGTCACCGGGCAAGGCGGGCTAAAAATTTAACCCAGTCACTACTAGATCAAGTGCCAGGCATCGGGGGTAAACGTAAAAAAATATTATTGAATCATTTTGGGTCTGCCCAAGGGGTGGCTAAAGCATCGTTGGCCGATTTGCAGCTAGTACCTGGCATTAACCAGGCTGTAGCTAAACAGATTTATATGTTTTTTCATGAGAAATAGAAAACAGTTTTAATCTGTCGTGCCTAGCACGCGTTCTATTTCTTCTTGCGTGGTTAGGCCTTTTTTTCGCTTTTGTTGGGCGTCATCTTGCAGGGTTGAAATACCTTTTGTTTGAACATATTGGTTCATTTTTGAAATATGCCCGCCGTCAGCAACAATACTGTGCATAGCATCGTCAAAGGTAATAATTTCGGCAATAGAAATGCGCCCCTGGTAACCTGTTTGAAAGCATCCATTACACCCCTTACCTTCACAAGACGTGTGAATGGTTCGTAACAATCGCTGTGCCACGGCTGCCAGAATATTGCCAGATAAAAGGGTTGGGGATAACCCCAAATCTATAAGCCGTGCTGGAACACTGACAGCGTCATTGGTGTGAAGGGTTGCAAATACCAGGTGCCCTGTCATAGCAGACCGAAGGGCCATGTGTGCTGTTTCTTCGTCTCGAATTTCGCCAATAAAAATGACATCGGGATCCTGCCGCAAAATGGACCGAAGGCCATCATGAAATGATATAATTCCTTCTTTAATCTCTGTTTGCCGAATGCCGGGTAAATGATATTCCACAGGCTGTTCCAGTGTTACAATATTGCGTTTTTCACGGTCCATTTCAGCAAATAAGGCATATAAAGTTGTGGTTTTGCCTGATCCTGTGGGCCCTGAAAAAATAACCATACCTTGTGGTTGTTGAATCAGCTTTTTAAATACATCAATATGGTTTTTATCAAACCCCAGCTGGGTCAACTCTAAGGGGCTTTTATCTTTATCTAAAATGCGAATAACAATGCTTTCACCATATATGGTTGGGTGTGTAGCTACGCGAAAATCCACATGGTGGCCATTAAAAAGCCTTTGAAAGCTGCCCCCTTGGGGGCGCCTTGTTTCACCAATATCGATGTTTGCCATAATTTTGATGCAAACGACCATATGGTTCCATAAAGACTGATGAATTGTTTGGTGGGTCCTTAGCAAACCATCTTGACGAAAGCGAACCCGTAAGCTTTGAATTTCTGGCTGAAAATGAACATCAGATGCTTCAAATTTTATAGCTTGATTTAAAATATTTTCCACAAGATCAAGGGCATTTTCATTTAAATTGAGGTCATTATGGTTAGTATGATCCCCATAGATTTTATGAATATAAACATCAATTTGAGTCGGGTCAGCATGATATAAGGAGTGCGTGAAAGAAAGCCCATTTTGCTGTAAAAGCTGTTCATTTAAATGATCCAAAATTTCTACATTTTCGGGATCTGTACAAGCTAAATGTAAATGGCGTTTTTTGACTTGGAAGGGGACTATTTTTAACTGAAGCCAAGTTTCTTTAGGAAGTAAATCTGTTGCAGAATGACAAGTGCCCTGTTGATTTAAATCAACAACAGGAATGCCTGTCATCTTAGATAAGGCCTGTTGTAGATCAAGGGGGTGTATGAATTTTAGATGTGTTAAGGTTTCACCCAGAAAACCGCCTTGTTTCTTTTGTTCTTCTTGTGCAACCTGAATTTGATCTTCCGTGACAAGCCCTTCTTGTAATAAAATATCGATAAGGCTTGGCCTATGAAACTGCATATGCTATTGAGTGTCTTTCATAGAAAAATCTTGATTTGCAGACTGTGTCATAGTTTTAAGGCTGTTGGGGTCTATGGGCATATTTTCAAGAAGGGTTCCCGGTTCAAGTTGAGATAAAGAAAACACATCTTGATTAATTGAAAACTTCAGAGCGCCCGCATCTGCCGTTGTTAAATGATAGCCTTCTTTTGTGTCAATTTCATATATGTCGCCTGGTTTTACTAACCGGGCCACAACAAGTTTTCCATCGGCATCGGTAATTTTAACCCACGTTTGACGACTAGCAGAAAGTGATAGTGACGTTTGCCCTGAAGAATTATGAGGGATTGCTGCCAAATTTTCCTTATTCACGTTTGTTTGTAAAAAAGCATCATCGGCAGATTTTGATAAAGCAGAATCTTTATTAAAATAGAAATACTTTCCATAAATAAACACACCCCCGAATGCCATAAGCAAGATAACGGATGCTACAAGAACTTTGGGGGAAACGGAATGACTTGTTTGGTTTAAAACGTATGATTGTTTTGGTGTTTTTTGTTCTTCTGGGTTGGAAAAAGAAAAGATGTATTCAATTTCCTGGCCTACATCCACCCCTAAATATTGAGCATAAGAACGAATAAACCCAACCGTATAAACGGTTCCGGGCAACTTATCAAATTGTCCCTTTTCAATACTTTCTAAAAAGAAACGACGTATCTTTAAAAAGTCGCATACATCTTCCAGGGCAATTTTTTTATCTTCCCGTGCTTTTTGAAGTTTTTGACCAAGTGAAACCTGGCTTTCAAGGACGGTTGAAATAAGCGAATCTTCGGTTCTTAGGGGTTCCTGCACGGTATTTAGGCCTGTTTAAAACAAGATGCATTCTTGACTGTAACAAACTATATTACGGGGGTCAAATACCTATTATTTTCTGTGTTTTGTATAAAATTTCTTTAGCTAAAGGGGCTGCGACCTTGGCGCCACCACCACCATGTTCCACCAGAACGATGGCTGCATACTTTGGGTTGGCGACGGGGGCGTACCCTGTGAAAATAGCATGTTCACGAAACTGGCGCGGCATGTCATTGACTTCGCCCAGGGCTCGCGCTTGCATAGAAATACGGTGCACTTGACTGCTTCCGGTTTTTCCAGCCATTTCAAAGCCATTTTCTTCAATTCGTGATCGATAAGCTGTTCCCCAGGGTTTATTAACAGCATCTTCCATTCCATCTAGAACAAGCTTCATATGGTCGGGCGATATGTTGAATGGGTTTTGTTCTAATATGTGGTCTTTTTTTATGAAATGAGGGGTTATGGGTTTAAGTCCATTGACCAAAACAGCCATCATGCGCAGCATTTGTAAGGGGGTTGTAATCAATGCACCTTGTCCTATGGATACATTGACTGTTTCACCTGCGCTCCAGGATTGTTTGTAAATGCGTTTTTTCCAATCTTTTGTTGGAACAAGTCCCTGTTTTTCACCATTAATCTCTATCCCAGTCAATTCACCAAAACCAAAACGGCGGGCCATAGCCGCAATCGCATCAACACCAACTAAAGATGCTATGTTATAAAAAAATACGTCACATGATTGTGCAATGGCAGATTGTACATTAACAGCGCCGTGTCCGCCGTGACGCCAAATCCAACAATGAAAACGATGGTCGCCTAAGTCGTAATGTCCTGGGCAGTGGTGGCTTGTATGTTTGTCAATAACGCCAGCCTCAAGGGCTGCCAATGCAACAATCATTTTAAAAACGGAACCCGGTGCATAGCCCCCTGCAATAATTTTATTTAAAAGGGGCCTATCTTCGTTCTGTGATAAACTTTTCCAAACTTTTTTTGAAATATTACGTGTAAACAAGTTTGCATCGAACCCGGGGTGTGACACGCATGCCAAAAGCCCGCCAGTTTGCACATCCATAACGGCTGCACATGCACTTTCGTGTTCTTTTAAAGTATCATACACGTATGATTGTAATTCAGCATCTAACGTTAAATAAATATCAGTTCCCTTAAGGCTGTCCACAGTGCTTAAGGTTCTAACAACACGTCTTGATGCATTAATTTCCACCTGCTTAAATCCAGGTTTGCCTTTGAGAAGGGTATCGTATGTTTTTTCAAGGCCACTCCGTCCAATTTTAAACCCTGGAATTTCAACAACATGATCCAATTCTTTATCTTGTTCAGTAATAGCCGATAAATACCCTAATGTATGGCACGTTTCATACGGTTGAATGTAAAGACGACTAAAACCTTTTTCAATTTCAAGACCTGTCAAATCATTATTATTGAGTTCAAGTCTTGCGAGCTCTTCCCAGGACAGGTCTTCTTTAATAATAAATGACTTATTTTTCTTTTTTTTAATTTGTTCTAAATAGTACTGTGTGGCGTTTTCATCCAACTGAAGAAGTCGCCCTATTGTGGTCATTAATTTATCTGGGTCTTCAGTATCTTCCCTATGAATAATACATTTATAAGAAGTTTTATTTGTGGCAAGGGGGCGGCCTGATCGATCTAAAATTCCCCCACGTTCTGGGGCTAAAAGCACAGTTTGAATTCTATTTTTATCAGATAACAATTTATAGTGGTGGCTATTCATCACTTGCAAAAAATAAAGACGTCCCACAAGTGTTAGAACCAGCCCACCCTGTATTCCCCCTAAAACAAGAGAACGGCGTGTAAAAAGATTTATATTTTCTTGATCAATCAAGGATTTATCCTATTTTGTGTGCAATTTTATGAAGGCACATAAAGCCAAAAGGGTATACAAGGACAGCCAGACAGTTTGTTAAGATTAACGATGTTGGGAAAAATAATAAATTATCCACAAAAAAGTTCAACAGTGCATATAAAAGCACATTCATAATTGAAAACAGTAAGAAGCCAAACCAACCAAAGGCAACACCGCTTTGTTGAAAGTAATTGGCTTGCGTTTGCATTAATGCATAAAGAATTAAATAACGTAAGCTTGAAAAACCAATAGGAGACGCGCTAATACTGTCGGCTAAGACCCCCAATAAAACAATTTCTATGTACGTCAAAGCATTTAGAAAATAAACCGAGCAGAAAAAAAGGAAGATGGAAAATAAACCGACAGCGATTCCTGCAGAATGCCAAATGGGAAGGGCTTCAATCAAAATTAATATTAAGCCAATAGAAAAAAATAACCCACGCTTTGATAAATTGCGGATTTTTTCGCCGAACTGGTGGAATGAATTATTGAAGGTCATCGTCAAAAGAATGGGTTAAAATCATAACATATTCAAGGCGGCCTGTTTCGTAAGGAAGCTTAGCGAAAATTCGGTCATGGTCAATGCGTGTCACAACAGCAACGGGAAGGTTAGGGGGGTAAATTCCACCAAACCCAGATGTAACAAGGGTATCGCCCACATGAATGGTCGGCAAACTATCCTTAGCAGACAAAAGGCTGTGGTGACGGTGTGTAACAACAAGTTCGTCTGTATTTTGACCTGCTAAAATGGCTTGTTCCCCAGATTCAAAGCGTACGGGGATGCGTGACCCTATATCTGTTGCCAACATAACGCGGGCAGTCGATAGGCCAACCTCTATAACACGACCAACAACCCCCTTGGGGCAGATAACAGCAAAATTCTTTTTTAATGAATGATCTGTGGGTGTCGAAATAATCAGGGTAGAATGATAATAGTCATTGGGGGTTCCAAGAACCCTGGCTGTTTTAAAATCTACAGTTCCTTCGGGTATGACATGTAACATTTCTGATAGATGTTTGTTTTCACGTTCCTTTTTTAAAGCCAAATTTTTCCATTCCGTTAACTTATGGTTTTCTTCCTCTAGGTAATGAATACGCGTGCGTAAAATGTCATTTGTTTTTAAATAATTCTCCAAGGCGCCTAAAGGGTTATTTAATACCTTAAGGACTGGGGCTGTTAGGTCTGTAATCACAGATTTAGCTTTTAATAAAAAGGACGATGTATGGGAAGACGTGTTGGGTGTGCTTAGAAGAAAATAAGTGCAGACAGCAATTAAAAACAAGAAAGAGAAAAGATTTTTTACTTTATCACGAGATGGGGTAAAAAAACGCTTTAAAATCACAAAAAAGGCATGGCTTCTTTTAAGGCCGCTTGCTTTAAGTCCAAAAAAAGAAAGAATCATGAATTTTTGTTTTTCCGAATAATTTTGACTTTATACTTTAGTCAATTTGATTCGCTTTTTTCAACACTTCTGTCATGTTACTGCTCATATAAAAGGCGCTTTCAGGAATATGGTCGTATAAACCCTCGACAATACCTTTGAATCCTTCAATTGTATCGTCAAGGCTCACAAAAGCACCCGGTGAACCTGTGAAAACTTCGGCCACATGAAATGGCTGAGACAAAAACCGTTGGATTTTTCGGGCACGTGCCACAATCAGCTTATCTTCTTCAGAAAGTTCATCCATTCCCAAAATGGCAATAATATCTTGAAGCGATTTATAAGTTTGTAATGTTTTTTGAACGGAACGGGCCACTTGGTAATGGTTTTCCCCGACAATAGAGGGGTCTAAAATACGAGATGTGGAGTCCAGTGGATCAACAGCCGGGTAAATGCCAAGCTCTGCAATTTGACGGCTTAAAACAGTTGTTGCATCTAAGTGGGCAAACGATGTGGCTGGCGCTGGGTCTGTTAGGTCGTCAGCTGGAACATAAATGGCCTGTACGCTGGTGATTGACCCTTTTAATGTGGATGTAATGCGTTCTTGTAAACTTCCCATTTCTGTGGATAGCGTTGGTTGGTACCCCACAGCAGATGGAATACGCCCCAAAAGTGCTGAAACTTCGGCACCAGCTTGGGTAAAGCGAAAAATATTATCGACGAAGAAAAGAACGTCTTTACCTTCAATATCACGAAAATATTCAGCAACGGTTAATCCACTTAGGGCAACACGGGCACGGGCGCCTGGGGGTTCGTTCATTTGACCATAAACCAAAGCCGCTTTGGAGCCATCCCCCTCTAACGTATTCACACCTGATTCAATCATTTCGTGATACAAGTCATTTCCCTCACGGGTGCGTTCACCAACACCTGCGAAAACAGAATACCCACCATGGGCTTTGGCAATATTATTGATCAATTCCATGATTAAAACAGTTTTACCAACGCCGGCCCCCCCAAATAAGCCAATTTTACCGCCACGTGGGTATGGGGTTAACAGGTCAATCACTTTAATGCCTGTGACTAAAATTTCTGTGGCAGGTGATTGGTCCACAAATTCTGGGGCATCCCGATGAATTGGGTAATAAGTGGACGCTTGAATAGGGCCACGTTCGTCTACCGGCTGACCAACAACATTCATGATACGGCCTAAAGTTCCAGGTCCAACAGGTACTTGAATACACTGACCTGTGCTTGTGACTGGGTCACCGCGTTTTAAACCGTTGGTGGAATCCATGGCGATTGTTCGCACAATGCTTTCACCCAAATGCTGTGCCACCTCAAGATATAAAGGTCTTTTTTGACCATCCGCCTCAGATACATCAACAATTAATGCGTCATAAATGGAAGGCATTTCCCCATGAAAAGCCACATCCACAACAGCCCCAATAACTTGAGATATTGTCCCGGTTGGAGTTTCTGAGATTTTTTTGGGCTTTTGTGATGCTACTGCCATTATGTTTCCTGAAACGAAATTATCTTTTCAACACGATACCAGGTAAGAATATAGAAGGACAAGGGGGTTGAAATTACAGAGGGCTTTACGGGTAGCAAAGAATTATTCAGCAGCAAATATGTTGGTTTATACGAAAAAAATTAAGACCAAAAATAACCACATCTGGCTTTTAGCTGAGCATGATTGGTTTTGGTCTTATCCTAAATTTTTATCTTTATATTTTTTTATTCAGGAATACTCGCTCCTAATAAAACCTCTGGACATGCTTCTCGAAGCCGGGCTATTAAATCTTCATTTAATGGTTCTTCTTCTTCAGCTTGGGGGTCTCTTTGTAGCCCTAAAAGTTCCAAGCCGTTGAATTTGTCAGATGCTGCAATGGCTTCAAGGCCCTCTTCTCCAATGCTGGTGCAGCTTAAATCTAGTCTTGTTAATTTTCTAATTGATTCGCTTGCAGCCATGGCTTGCACATTAGCATCAGTAAAACCAGTACCTGCTAAGTCTATATCTTTCAAGGCGTCTCTTTCTATTAGGTTCAAAAAATGGGTATGAATGTCATCTCCTTGAATTGGATTATCCTTAAAAGATAGTGAAGCAAGTCTGCCTAGATGAGGTGATCCACAAATAGCTACAGCACCAGCATATTCAATTTCATTCCCTGCCAAATTTAGATCCCTAAGGTTTGCCAAATTTGCGCAATTTGCAATAGCGACTGCTTCGTCGTCACAAATTTCATTATGAGACAGGTCTAATTCTGTTACAGCTGAGCAATGATTTAATAGTTGGGTTAAACTTTCTACACCATCTATAGAACCCAAGTTTATTATCAAAGATACAGACATTCCTAGTGCTTGAGCACGATCTAATCTTGTATACAGCGCAGCTGATAGATTTTGTCCTTCTTTAAAGTAGGCTCTCAGCTCCTGCATTTCTTGTTCAGGAAGGACAACTGCTGCACCTAACTCTGTTCGTAACAATTTTCTAGCAGCCCCACCTATATCGTCGTCTGATGCATAGGCTATAAATGAAGTGGATAGTAATAAAGCAAATATTTTTTTATACATAAAACGTAATGTCCGACTAATTCTCTAAATAATGTTTACTTGTAAATTACTCATTTTAAACTGTAAATAAAAAAATACGGTGTCATAAAAATTTTGAACCTTAGGGGGCTTCAGAAAAAGCATGGTCATCTATCCATACAACCAAGAGGCAAGTTGATAATATAAGGGAATACCGAAAGCCAGATTAAAAGGAAAGGTAATAACAATGGCACAGGTTAGGTAATAACCAGGGTTTGCATTAGGTAAGGATATGCGAACAGCGGCCGGTGCTGCAATATACGATGCGCTGGCTGCCATGGCTGCTAAAATGATGGCACCACCCAGTGAAAAACCAAATAGGTAGGCCGTTAAAACGCCTAATGTTCCATTAATGATGGGCATAATCAAGGCAAATATAATTAAAAATGGCCTTATGCCGCCCATATCACGTAGCCGAACCCCAGCCACAACCCCCATGTCTAGCATAAATAAAACAAGAACACCTTGAAATGGGTCAATGAAGAAAGGTTTAACCCGATCCATACCTGTTTTTCCTGAAATAAGGCCTATTAGCATGCCGCCTAACAACAAGAAAATACTTTTACTAAATAGAATTGTACGTAGTCTGGTTAAGAAATGTGGTCGTTTAAAGGTTGTGTGCTCTATTTCTTTATTCTGGGCTCGTTCAGCCAGCATTAAGGCAACAACAATACCGGGTACTTCCAAAATGACAACTAAGGCTGTCATAAACTGTTCGGATGGTAATTGAATAGATTCAACAAAAACCTGGGCAGCAATAAAAGTGACAACAGAAACGGAGCCGTAGTGGGCGGCCAAAGCTGCAGAATCAATAACAGACAACTTACCAATGCGATGTCCAAAAACATAGGCGATAAGGGGTGATAGAAGGCTCAGAATCAAGGTGCCAAGCCCTGCTTTCCAAAATATATGAAGGGGTGTTTCTGAAAGAAGAGCACCACCTTTTAACCCTAGGGCCAACAACAGGTACAAAGACAAACCACTATAAAGACCATCTGGAAGCTTTAAGTCACTTTTTAAAAGGACGGCACTTTTTCCTAGAAAAAATGCCAGTACCATGGGTGAAAAAAGACTGTTTTGAAGCAGCATCCATGAGGTCATAGTATTCCCCTTAATAAAAATTTAGGCGATGCCTTTAGTTCCCATTTTCACAAACTTATCACGACGTGCAGACAAAATGGAATGACCGTCTAAATTGACTAAAGGTTTCAGTGTTTCAAGCAAAGCGTCTTTGACAGCTTTTAGAACAGAGTCCTTAAACCTTTGTGCGCCTCCAACAGGCTCTGGAATAATGTGATCAATAACCCCTAATTGTTGTAAATCTTGGGCCGTTAAGCGCTGCGCTTCGGCGGCTTCGGGTGCTTTTGTAGCACTGCGCCATAAAATAGAGGCACACCCTTCGGGGGAAATAACCGAATAAACAGAATGTTCTAACATAATGACGGAATTAGCGGCAGCCAGGGCAATAGCGCCCCCTGAACCCCCTTCGCCAATAATAACACTAATTAAAGGAACCTTGACGGTTAGGCATGTTTCCAAGCAGCGGGCAATAGCCTCTGCTTGGCCACGTTCTTCGGCGTCAATGCCGGGATAAGCACCGGCTGTATCAACAAATGTAAAAATAGGTAAACGAAAACGGTCGGCCATCTCCATCAGGCGTTTTGCCTTTCGATAGCCTTCTGGTTTTGCCATGCCAAAATTGTGTTTAATACGCGTTTCTGTATCAACACCTTTTTGATGCCCCATAACCATGACAGAATAGCCATTGAATTTTGCAAGGCCACCCACAATGGCACAATCTTCAGCAAAATTCCGGTCACCTGCCAAAGGAACAAAGTCATCAAAAAGGGTTAAGTAGTCAAAAAACTTAGGACGGTCAGGATGTCGTGAAATTTGAACTTTTTGCCACGCACTTAAATTACCGTAAGTTTGCAGCATTAATTTCTCTGCCTTCGTTTGAAGTCTGGAAATTTCATCGGCAATATTCAAATCACCATTGCTGGACAGGTGTTTTAATTCTTCTATTTTGCCCTCAAGATCTGCAATGGGGCGCTCAAAATCAAGAAATTTAGTCATCTACCTTGGTTATGTTTTGGTGATATACATTTTGTTTCTAAAATGTTCTGGCTCATAAGGCAAGAAATGTTTCAAAAATAAAAAACTGACATTCGTAATTTTGTTAATTGCATGTCATAAATTGAAATTTTAATTATTTTTTAAATAAAAATCATTAATCTGATTTAAGAGATTAATGATTTTTTGAAAAGATAAAATACTGTGACCTATCGAAAAGCCATTCTACAAAGTTTATTTTGGGTGTTTTGTGCATTTTTTTATGCACTTTGGCTGTGGTCGTCTAAGGGTTTTGATTATTCACTTTTGTTTCTTACAAGCTATTTAATTGAAAAATCTTTAAGTGTGGATAACCTTGTAGTTTTTGCCTTGGTGTTTCAGTTTTTTCGAATTCCTATTCATATGCAACACAGAGTTTTATTCTGGGGGATTATTTCTGCGGTCATGCTGAGGGGCATTTTGATTTTTTCAGGCATTTCGTTGGTTCAAAAGTTCCATTGGATTTTATACATTTTTGGGGGATTTTTAATTTTAGTTGGAATTAAAACAATTTTTTTTCAACAGAATGAAAAACCACTTGAAAAGTCATTCATTTACGGGTTTTTAAAGAAACACCTTTCCATAAGCGATGATTTGGACGGGCAAAAATTTTGGACCCAATGCCCAATAACATTGAAAAAAAAGGCAACACCTTTATTGGCAGCATTAATTTTTATTGAAATGTCGGATGTCATTTTTGCTGTTGATTCCATACCTGCTGTATTTGCCGTTACAACGGATCCGCTGTTGATTTGGACATCAAATATTTTTGCTATTTTAGGGTTACGTTCCCTTTATTTTCTGTTGATTGGTTCTTTAAGTCGCTTACATTATTTAAGTTTGGGACTAGGTGTTATTCTTTGTTTTGTGGGCGTTAAAATGTTGGGTCAATTGAAAGTTCAGCCGTGGATTTCATTGTTGGTTATTGTTTGTATTATGCTGCTAACAGTACTTCTTTCGTTTTTGAAAAATCGTTCAAGGTGTAAAAAATAAACGGCCCTGGGACGTTTCGTATTTTAATCTTTAGAATGCTTGGCCGATGCTGACATATAGTTGAAAGGCTGAATCAATGGTTTTTCCATTAGCATCGCGGCGTCGTTTTAGTGGGAAACCAATATCAAAGCGAATGGGGGCGATACTGCTGTAGTATCGAAACCCAAGGCCTGTTCCCCACAATAGATCTTTTGTAGGTTTCGGGGTTTTTTGATCTTGTACGGTGCCTGCCTCTAAAAAGGTAACAAAGCCTATAGACTCTGATGTTTTGAAACGAAATTCGGTGCCAAATTCTGAAAAAGAGCGTCCACCAATGGGGACGCGGTATTGATCTAGTGGGCCTAGTAGCTGAAAACCATAACCACGAACAGAGCCTGGGCCACCTAAATAAAAGCGCTTGTTAGGTGGAATCATGTCTGTTTGTTTAATCCAAATACTTCCACCTTTTAAAAATGAAGCCAAAACAACCGGGCTTTCGCCGACTTCATTTTTCATGAGCGGTAAATAGGCAGACCCTCCGGCTTGGGTGACAGTCATACCCGAATTTCCCTGCAATTTACCATAATAAGGTGTGACATCACCATTTAATCGGTAACCGGTTGTTGGGTCTAGAACACTATTGCTTTTGTCTAATTTAGCCCCTACAGGAACAGCAACAAGGTCAGTATTGTAGGCCACTGTTTCCCGTTTAAGGCGACCAATTTCGTATCGCGTTCCAATGAAACCTTTTAAATTTTCGGTTAAGGGGCGCTCAACACGTGTTCCAACGTTATACATTTTCCCGACATACGCACGTGTTAGTTCCCACGCGTAAGAAACTTCATTCATTAAGCTTTGTTCAGGTGATAAAAAGTCTGCAACGTTGTAATTGGCAACAGCTTTATGTTCGTGGTTTGAGCGCTGAAGGTTAAATCCAAGCTGGTCACCATGCCCACCAATATTATTGTGACGCCAAAACAAATTGGCACCAATGCCGTCGTAACTGGCATAGTGAACACCAGCACCAATAACCCGAGGGGCTGCTTCCTTCACGTTAATAACCATTTTGACGGGTTCTTCACTGTTAGCTGGTTTTTCATTTTCTGGTAAGGAATCTGTATTTATTTTTTCTGGTTCGATTGTAATGTTTCCAACAAGGCCTGTTTCTAAAAGTTTATGTTTGGTTTTGTTAACCAAAGTTTGATCATAAAGTTGCTCATTTTTCCAAAGAACTCGATTTAAAACATAAGTTGGATCTAGTTTTTTGAGACCCTTAATTTTTGTTTCTTTTATTCGTGCTAGGGTGTAAGCCTCAATTTTATAGGTAATTTGAACGGTGTTTTCAGATTCGTCAAAATTGCCCTTTGGAAATTCAACACTGACAAAGGCATATCCACGTTGCTGAAAATACGTTTTGACCTTTTTAACCCCATCTTCAAGTTTTGAAATGTTAACAAAATCACCTTGTTTTAATCCAATTAAGTCGTAGGGAAGTTGATTTGAAATACCTTCCAGGGCTTTGGGGTTTTTGGGGCACGCGAATGTAATATTTTGAACTTTAAATCGTGGGCCCAAGGTTAGGTATGTTGTAACTTTGGCAGGCTTGGTTTCCTCTACGGTAAACTTCACCTCATTTTTAAAATAACCTAAGGAGGCTAAAACTTTTTTGAAAATTTCACGATCTTTTTGGGCTCTTTTCGTTAGGCCTGTCAATGAAAGTGGTGGTGACTCCGCAAGCTTAACTAGAAAACTTTTTTCTTCTAGGGCCTTTAGAGCCTCTTTGTTATCATCCGGTACAAAATGGTGAGAATAAGGGATACCATCCTCTTTCTGACGCTTAATGTCTGCAGAAGTAATATCTTTTTCGTCCTCATTGTTTTCTCCATGGCTTTTGGTATCAGAAAAATCTGATTCTAAGGTGTTTTGTGAAGAAAAAGACGTTTCAATGCTTAAGCAGTTATAGAAAATAAAAAGGAGGCTTAAAAAACGGTTCAAAGGTAGGTCATTAATTAAAAATAGTCACATATTTACTATAATTTAAAAATAAAGATTCGTGAACGTTCTATTTGCTTGGATGAAAAAAATTCCGATTAGATGTGTTTTTGTTTTCAGAAGGCCTTGACTTTTGGTTCACTTTGCAATTATATGTTAAACATTATTTCTTCGGAAAATGTAGGGCCCTTAGCTCAGTCGGTAGAGCATCTGACTTTTAATCAGGGGGTCGAAGGTT
>CAZDVK010000003.1:0-137253 GCA_964508915.1 uncultured Verrucomicrobiales bacterium
TCAACCCCTCTACAACCGTTGCTGACGCACCTGTTAACCCCGCATTGGTTGCCACCAAAGAACCCATATGGCTCATGCTGCCTGCCGTTGCCAAGGTAATAGCCAACGCAGCCATCATGGATAAGGCAGCTGTGGGGCCTTGTTGTTTGGTTGCTGTGTGCGTATATATGGGGTCCAACTCCTTTATATTTAAAGCCCAGCCGTTCTTCTCTAAGTTCGCCCTTAAGGGTTCGAGCCACGCCAAGGTTTGCTCGCGAATCTGTTCATAGAGAATATTCAGTCAGGCAACCTCATTTCAATTTCCATAATTTCGCCATTACAAATTGATTTGATTTCATCCAAGGCTAACTGGAACCAATATTCGCGATCTAAACCAAAATAACTAAATGTAAATTCATTTTCTAATGATTCAAATCCCCCACAATAGTTTTTGGTTTGGAACATATCTGAAATATCATAGTCTGACCATTCTTCTTCAGTCCTTTCATATCCTATTATTTCTTTGCATATTTGACGAAACTCTTCGTCCACTTTAATCTTCATGTTTTCACCTATACTTAACAATTGGTACGTGAGAAACCCCGTATTCATCCATCAATTTTCCGGCAAATTGATAAACATCTTTTGTTTCCGCCAAAGGATTAGAATCTATAAACTGCTTCCATGCATTGGTCCAATCTCGTCCTTTTGCATGAATGGTTGAGCGATGCATGCTTTCTGGTATCTGGATACAATAATTATCAAGCTCAATGTGGTGGTGTCTAAAGAAATCACGGTATTTCTGGGTCTTTAAACTTTCTCCCCTAAATACATTAAATACATGGTGTTTAACCATTTTAGGAGCTGGCAACGATTTGGTATGCTCTGCTCGAAACCTTTCAACACTCCCTCTATCCATGCCCTTCACGGCTTTTTGGAAAGCTTGGCGTTGGGCTGAGTTGGCCGCTTTTGAAACACCTTGGGGCAGCTTCACAATCGCCCGAACGGCTAAAGGAACTGCCAAGGGCAAAGCTTCCAAGGCTAAACTGATACTGGCACCCGTTCGGTAATCATGTAAAACCCTAGCTTCGTAGTCGGTCAGCTTGCCCGCTCTTTCATTTCTGACGAAGGCACCTGCCAGTTCCCGCTGCTTAAATTCGTAGGCGCTTTTGAATACACTTTCGGTGGTCAAACCGCTTTGACGACGCCGTTCCTGATCAACTTCTGTTGAGGTCTTATTTAAACCCTCAAATTTTTCGGCTTCCTCCAAAGCGTAGGCTGTGCGGGGACTATGGGGGCGGAACACGTACTCTTCCGGTTCACGCGGTTCTTCTTCGGAATCAGGAGCGGGAACTTGAGAACTAGGTTCTTTATGCCGTTCATAGTTCTCCTCCACAGCCGTTGTGGCCGTAAACGTTCCCACAGCCAGGCCCTTCGTTCCATCACGCCCTTGGGCCATATCTGTCGCAGCCCCACTGACAGCCCCCATAAATTTACCGAAGGTAGCCTGACGTGTTCCTTCAGCAACTCCCTCACCCACCATGGCGGCTACCGATCCGGGTAAAATACCATCCCGGCCCCCTAAGATCGCTCCACTGAGACCACCCGCTAAACCATGGAGGCCAAGGCCTGTAGCTGTGTCTGGTTTATAGTCCCCAATCTTATGCGCTAACGTTCCTTGCACAACGGTTGCCGTGCCTGTCATCAGGCCAGCTTGAAAGGCTTTTTGAAGATTCTCCCCAAAGGTTGTTTGAACGCCTGTGGTTGCAACCGTATTCACGGCTGCCTTAATCATACGGTCACCTATCGTCGCAGCATCACCTGCCACACCGAATGCATGTCCCAACCCAGCCGTCGCACCCCCTGTAGCCCCTGCTTTGAGAGCACCCACCCAGGTTTTATCACTTAAAAAGTCCTGGAACGCTTTGGTGGGGTTATGGGTGTTATTTAAAACACTGTTCCCAGCCGATACACACAAAGATGTGAGCGTGGCGGCCGTCATCCCTTGGACCACAGCCCCTGCCGTTGTTAAAGTAACTGCTCCCGCTGCCGTAGTGGTGGTCAACCCCGCCTGCGTTGCCACCAAAGAACCCATATGGCTCAGGCTTCCAGCTGTTGCCAACGTAATAGCCAAAGCAGCCATCATGGATAAGGCAGCTGTGGGCCCTTGTTGTTTGGTTGCTGTATACGTATATATGGGGTCCAACTCCTTTATATTCAAAGCCCCGCCGTTCTTGTCTAAGTTCGCCTTTAAAGGCTTAAGCCACGCCAAGGTCTGGCTGCGAATCTGTTCCACAATTACAGGCATAGTTGCTTTGACATCAAATTCACAACCCTCGCCAAACACACAAGGTGCATAGTCGGTGGATGCCGTTTGTGTGCACGCCGCACTTTGCCAAACAGCACTTTTGCTGTGTTCTGAATGTGTTCTGCTATACGCATTGAGACCCGCCAACAACTGCACCAAACCATCACGGCTTTCAAACAATACACGTGTTACCTGGCTGCCATCAACCCCCACCAACGTAATGCCTTTATGACCACTTAAATCCACAAACTCAAGCTCGTTATTAAAGGTGGCCCCACGGGCTTTGGAGGTTTGGCTGCATTCCTGAACCGTCTTCGTACCCCCAAACATCCCGCCGGATTTGCCTTTTTCGGTGGTTTGAACCGTCACCTCATCCTGCACCGTTGCCACCACAACCCCATGGCCCGCTAAGGTGGCTTTGCCCTTGGGGCCGGTTACAACCCGGGGCGCTTCCGCATAAAAAGCACCCTCTTTGGCCCTTAAGTCAAGGGTGGACCCAACGCCCGTTGTTTCGTAAACGGATACGTCATGGGTACGGGTGTGAATACTGCTTTTCTTTTTGCCACTATGCACAACCGTGTTGGCTTCTAATCGCGTTGCCCTGTCCGTATAACTTTTGCCACTGATGCCAATATGGTCTTTGGCCAAAACCCGAATACCCGATACGTCTACATCTTTTTTGACTGTTACACCCACCCGAGCTTTGGGAGCTTCCAGTACGGTTGGCGTTGCCGTTTGATGGTAAACATCCCCACCGCCTAAGGTTTCCACATGGGCTTGAGCGACAAAAGACCCCCCAACAGTTGCAGTCACCACATCTTCATCACTGCGCAGTTTACCACCCGTTAAAACAAGGTCATCTTCTGTTTGGATGGCAACTTTCTGGTGAGCACGCGTTTCCCCACTTCGCCCCTGATAACGGAGAGCTTCCGGTACAAACAAGTTCATCACCGCCAGCATGCTTTCTTCTTTCGTTTTGGCATGCTGCACCTTTTCTAAAGCCCACACCAAAAAAGGCTTATCAGACCGGTTCGCTTTCATATCCATCAACGCACCTGCTTCAGCCTGACGTTGCCCTTCTTGAATATACGCATCATAAAGCGCTTCACCGCTTAACCCCTGGTCATGAACGCGGCCCATGGTGAAGGCCATCAGTTGTAAAAGCTTTTCCATTTCACAAGAAACCGTCACATACATTTTTGCACCACTGGGTACCCCTAAGTGAGATCGCCCTAAAACAGGCAAACGGCTTTTGGAGAATTTAGTGGCATAAGCTAAAGCATCTCCCTTTTCACGAACGGTGCCATCCGCCTGGCGCACCACCAAGCCATCTTTTGTAATATCTGGTTCAACGACAGATTTAATAGATACAATGCCTAAATCCATCAATGTTTGAAGGGCAGCTTGTGCATGATGCCCCATATGCTGGAAAGAAGCCGTGGCGGCATCTAAGGTAAACGTTGCCCCCGATACATACCCACTGCTGCCAAAATAAGGGGCCTCTACCATGACGTGTTCGCCCGCTTGCACAATGGCAGGAACACAGTCTGTACCCCCATGGTACGTTTGCCCCCCTTGTCCATGTTCATCCCAATGACAGGGTAATTGTTGCGATTCATAATGAACAAAAGGACATGCATCGGACGTGGTGCTTTTCCATTTTCTGCCTTTTTTGTCAATCACGCTTTTTGCGGTTAATATCACACCACCATAATTGCGTGTGACCGTTGTGTTAAAACGAATATCCCCCAAGCTTCTTAATAACGGTTGTTGAGACCGTTGGTATTTTTTGTAAAACGTATAAGATAGGTGACCTTGAGACCCATGGGGTATACGGCTACCACTGGTGCTGTGGTCTGTTCCAAAAATTTCATGATCAAAGCGAACGCCATTAATGGTAATACCCGTTTTACCGTACAAGTCGCTGGCTAAACTTGTAACAGTTTCAGTAGCATCTAAGGTCAGGTGACCCTGTCGGCTTTTAATTTGCGCCAACTTTAAGAAAATACGCCGCCCCAAAAATTTTAAATTGGCATTGGATGCCACGAAGGATTCGTTGGCCGTGTAATAGGGATAAGAAATATGGTTGCCAGAAGCCCACTGGTTCAAGGCCCATCTTGTTTCATCCACACTTTCGCCCACTAAAACTGTTCCATCTATAGAATGAAGGGTTGTTTCCCCATGGCCAAATAGTTTGCCATAGCGGTTATCTAAATCCCCTTTCACAATAATCTCTAATATGGTGGAAGCACCGGGTTTTTTCGCATCCATACATGTTTCAATGTACCCCATTTGCGTGTTGCTGAGGCCATTTTCAAACTGGTCTGCTTTCAGTTTTAAAGACCGGAACTTTAAATGCTGACCCGCATTTTGAAAGTGCCGAACCTTCAAAACGACACCACCGGCATAAGTTGTATCCCATCGGGCGCAAAAAGTGTCGCCATTCAAATACAAAGTTCCCGTACACTGCCAGTCATGTCCATGGGCATACAGGTAATGGGCCACATTTATGGACTTGTGCACATCCACAATTAAATCACCTTCCACCTTTCCTTTACCAAGCCTCGTAACACCCACCAGGTTTCCAAGACGCAGACCCAGGGCTGATTCAATGGTTCCATCATTCACAATGTCTGTCACAATTCCCTGAAGGCCGGCTAGGGTTCTCAATACGCCTTTCTCAGCAATGGTCAACTTTCCAAGAGTTTGCTTGTATTTTTCACCCTCACCGCCGAGTCCTAAGAGGGCACCCCGGCTAATGGTTGTATTTTTAAAATCCACAGCGCCTTTTTGAATGTGCGCTTTTCCTTTTACATGAAAGTCTGCCCCTTTATTAGAATCCGTTGGGACCCATTCCTGAAGGGTTGTTTCACCCAAAATGGTTGTTCTTGTTTGATTGAGGGACACTTTTGGCAACTGGGTCACACTTTTGAGTGCATCCTCAAAGCCGTAAGTTACCACATGGCCAGACTTGATGGTGGTTCGGCCCTTCAAGTTTCGAAGGCGGCTCAGGTAAACCGTCGTTCCATATTTACCTCGAACTCTTTCCGCATGAAAGGTGCCCTGGTTCAAAAAGTCTGTGATCACGGCGTCAAAGCACACATCCCCACAGTCTATGGTGCCTGTATTCGACAGAGTATCTAAGGTTGTGATCACGTGGTCAGCATGGAAAGTACCCGAATTCACAACTTTAGGGACTGTTAGTGTTAAGGAAGATGTTGTTAATTTGCCTTTGTGGTGAAGGGAACTGGCCTTGAGGTGAATATGACTACTTTCAAAGTCACCATCCAATTCTTGGGCTTGCCCCTCTGACGCTACGTCTATTTTGGTTGGGCCAACAATTTTTACGTCTTTTCCAAAGCTCTTGACACCTTTCCCACGGAAAGTCACCGTTTTCCCTGCAATGCGGCCTTTTGTGTAATCTGCCTTTTCCGATACCTCAAGAATTAAATCGTCTTGAACTGATAAAACCCCTTTGTTTTGAAAGGTTTTAGCCAAAATATGGGCCTTGGCTGGTGATGTTATCTGCCCGTCATTCACGAAAGAATCTAAAGACCATTTATCTTGAATCGTCATGGTTCCACGGTTGGTCAGAGACCTTATAACCAACCCGGATGTATCGGAAACAGAAAAAATACCACCATGTTGATTAATTAAATGGTGAAGAGTGCCTGTTAATTTTTTGAAAGTCAAAGTACCTGTATTGGTTAATTTATCAATGCTTAAAACACTATCCCCTGCAACTCTAAGATTCTTTTCATTGTCAAAAGTACGAACACGACCTCTCAATGTTCCAACGGCTGCTTCCCCTTTGTTTTGAAGTTTCTCTGTTGTCACATCAAGGGCACCGGTTACCTTGAAATCTCCTTCTTTCTGGTTCAATAAAGAAGACCCCACCATATCCATATGGCGTGATTTAAAATGACCGCCATTCACAAAACTCCCCTTGGCTTGGGTGTAAGTATCAAAATCCACCATCCCTTTGTTTTGGAAAGTAAATCCATCCTTGCCCTTGATAGAAACGCTTTTTACTTTTAAGCGAGCTCTCTTATCCACATACAGTAAGTCCACATCATTGCCCACGTGAGCGCTTTGGGCCCTAATTTCTTGACCATCTGTTGCTTTGATTTTGATGCTTCTGTTAAATAAACCCAGGTTTCCAGAGTCCAACATGACCCGTCCACCTAAGTCCACATGCCCCTTTCCTTTAAAAACAATATCACTGCCTGTTAAAACACCATCCATTTCTTGCTGGAACGTTTCGTTAACCGTGATTTCAAGGCCTGTTGAAGCCTCTTCTATTTCTGGATAATCAAGAGCACTGTCGATTTCACCCCGGTTGATGGCTTTTGAGCATTCAATAGAACCCCGTCCTTTCATCCATCCTGAGTTTGTTAAATTTCCTACGGTTCCGTGAATGTCTTTAACTTCAAAGTCACCGTCATTCATGAAGTCTTGAACCCAAAAACAGGCCGTTTCCATATCCACAACATGGGCGTTTTGAAAGGTTTCCAAACTTACCATGCAGCTGCCAGACAAGGTTCCTTCATTCACAAAGCTTGATTGTTTTCCATGAATCACACTCAAGGTATCTAAAAACACATGGCCCTTGTTCACAAAACGCGCGCCGTTCAACGTGGCACTTCCTAAATGAAGTGTTCTGCCTTCTGGCAAAGTAACCGTGCCTTCTTGTCCCTCAAGACTTGTAAAACCCACATGACGAATGCGTACCTCAGGGGTATTCAAAATCAAATAACGTCCTTGCACCAACAGTTCATCTAATTCCAAAGCTTCGTCTAAAATCACATTCCCATACGGGTTACAAAGCGATAAAACAGAGCTGGGCATCTCTCCGGTTGCTTTAAAAGCAACATCCAACGAAACCGTCAAATTCCCATCTAAAGAAAAACGGTACGTATACCCCTTGGACGACCACACAAACCCTTTTCCATCAAATCCATACGGCGTATCTGCAACAGATCGTTCTGATAGTTGGCTGGCAACGGACGACACATGAGAAAGCGCTCTCGATACAGGTGAATCCGGCCGTGCGTCATCCACCCCGGGTGAGTCTATATCAGGTAAAGATTCATCTAAAGAAGCTGCCTCGTCGTCAGAAAATGATTCCTCATCATCCGAAGATGGATCTAAAAGATGACCGGGCTTTAATGGATAAAAAGCATCCAGCTGCTTTAAAAAATCTTCAGATAAGCAACTATCATCGGCCCAAAAAATATGATCAAGCCGGGAATCATAAGGACCATCGTAATGGGCAAACCCACCCAAATGACCTGACCCTAAAGGACCTTGACCTAGAAGTGGGCGCATAACCAGCACATCGCCATCCATAGCAAATGCAACAGTCGGCCATAAGGCTTGACAGTAAAAAGTAAGCAATACAATACGGGCAACACCCTTGAAAAAGGGGCCAAAAACTAACATAACGGTTCCTCTGTTTAAAATGACGCAATAAACAACTTGAGTAATCCGTTAATAAATTATTAATAAACCAAATGTCAAAAACAAAATATTAAATAAATTTTTATTAAAAATGTATATATGAGGGAAAAACAGATTTATTTTAAAAATGCATACGTTTTATTTTTCCCCTGCGAATTCCTGATGACCTTTTTAAAATAACAAGAAGTTCAAAAAGGGGGTAAGGGGTGGGGAAGTTTTCAGAGACCCCTTTTTTTCCAAACGGATTTTAGTTTGATATCACACTTGGCACTAAAGTCATCCTCTCTTGTCTGACACTTTGTAGTTTCAACAACATACCTAAGATTCGTTCAAAACGCCTGTCTAGGGCCGTTTCATATCGTTGTAGTGTTTCTGTTTTGTCATCCGGTATATAAGAACAGGCAACGGCATGTTGCTTGACATAAGGTCTGGCCTTAATAGAGTCAATTCTGTTCTGGCAGAACTCAATAATTGTTTCCTGTAAGAACAGAACAAGCCCACCTTTTTTATTGTCATATTTTCTTTCATGATTTTGCCAAGCTTCCACAAAATCAGAGCTCAACTTTTGAAGCATTTGTTCATAGGGGGAATCTGATTGAATAAGATGTTGTATCAGTTCAATCTGTTCTTCAAGGTAGGCTATAGAGTCGCAGTCATCTTCACGATCATGAAAAATTGTATGTGCTAGCGTATCATTGTTTTTATATGTTTCATTTTGGCAATCTTCTTTGGAAAGCAAAGTGGCTGTCTTTGCAACAAAATTAAAGGAATAGCCGCTTAAATGCTCTAATTTCTGACAAGCCAAAGCATTTTCTGCCTGATAAAGCCGTGACCGACGAAAAGCAATATTAGCCAACTCTAAGACCAAGTACTTTTCGGTGGCCCCCTTGGGTTGATGGTCATTCAGAAAGCTCTGCTGAACATCTTCTAACTCTTGGGCGTCTTCCCATGGCAAAATCTTCAAGCGTGATAGAACGCCATGGTTCAAGGAATTATACCGGGATGCCGCGTATCCGTTTTCTTTTTGGGAACTCTTATGTTTTTTCATGGAAATTATCCGTCATAACGTTTTGAGTTAATTCTTGTTTCATGTTTCATTTCCCTAGAGGTGAAACAATGAAACAAAATAATTATATTGAAAATCAACAAGAAAATCACGTTCATTTATCCTCTTGTTTCACAGGTCGTTTCACTTTTTCCTGGTTTAAACGACGGTTTACGGTGGCAGGACTCACGCCAAGCTCTTGAGCAATATCCCGTTGCTTTAACCCCTGCTTTTGAAGCTCCAAAATTTGATTTAGCTGTGCATCTTCCATGTCCGTTGTTATCCACACCAATTCATCATCTTTTACCTGTAAACGCACTTCGAAAGGCTTAGCTTCTTCACCATAAAACCCCCGTGATTTTTCATAGTGAACCTCAAAATAAGCACCATCTTCAGGCGTATAATGGGTTGGTCTTTTTAACGAAATGACTGTGTCTAAAATGTCCTCCTTCTTTGAATTGCCCCGTTGCCCGCCATTTTTATTAGCGTGGTGAATCAATAAAACAGATATGCCCCGTTTTCTTAAAGATAGAAGCCACTCCTGCATAGGTTGCCAGCTTTCACTTTCATTTTCTCGACCTGATCGACATAAAGATGACAAATTGTCCAAAATAAGAAGCTTTATGCCTTCTAGATGTTCTTCGATAAAGCTTTGGCCTTCTTTTGTAGACAAATCAGGAATAGGCATCTCTTGTAGGTCTGCTGATAAAATTTTCAAATAATTTTCCGGTGTGTGTTCACACATCTGCAGCAACCTTTCTTGAAGTGTGTGCGCGGGCATTTCACCATCTACTAAAAGAACGCCAACAGACTTAGGTGCTTTCCATTTGTTATCAAAAAGGCCGGATCCTTTTGCCACCGTAACAGCAATGTATAAAGCAACATGAGTTTTACCAACACCTCGTGGCGCATACAGCATCACTAATCCTTTTTCAGGAATGATAGGGGCTAAAATCATTTCACGATGGGGTATTTTCATTTGAAGAAATTCTTCATGAGTATACACTTTTGCGCGTTTTTCAATCAATGCTGCGTCAATTTGTTTTTTAACCTGCTCCAACCCTTCCAAACAATGCAGGTCATTAAAATCTGTGGGTTTGGTATCAATATTCTCAAAAGTTGGGTAAATGACTATGCAACCATGTTTTTGGGCTGCCTTCTCCGCATGTATTTTTCCGGCATTTGTAGCACCATATTGGTCATCATCGGCAGCTATAATTAGTTTTTGAGTTGGATATTGCTGACTAAATCCATCAATAACAGGTAACAAATTTCCAGCGTCAAAACACACAGTAACCGGCATACTGAGTGCTTTATAAAGACTTGCGCCAGTTGCATACCCTTCGCAAAAAATAAGCGGCGTGTTGGGCTTTAACTCGCCAATTATGTAGAAGCAGCCTTTTTTACGAGCGCCTGGAAGAAAAAATTTACGGCTATCATCATAAATTTTTTGAAAATTCCAAGTTTTGCCTTGTAAATCTTGTAAAGGGATCGCAGCAAAGTCTCCATGTTGATCTTTACCAAAAAGTGTTGGTAGTTCATCGATCTGTTTTTTCGTCAAATAATTGGAAGTTCCTTCTTTGGAAAAATTATTTAACTGCTTTTCTGCTTCAAGGGCCTGTGTGTTTTGTTGTTCAAGTTTTTTTGTTGCAAAATGTCTTCTTTCCTCTTCAATTTTTTGATGTAGTTGACTGAGCTCATGGTGGTTTAAAGACTTGTTTTTTTGGGACCACGTTACCTTCGGATGTTCTGACTTCCAATCGCCTGCAGCGCCCCAACTTCCATTAAAAATGTACCAGTACCGCTTTTTCGGACCGAAACGGTGAATTTTCCCATCTGCTAGAATGGAGCCACTGTGGTCAATACCCGCTTGCCTCATCGCATGACGGAATTCTTCTTCACAATCAGCTTGATTGAATGGGTGATAAAAGGTAGGGTTTGAATGATTTTTATTATTAAACCCGCCAGTCAAGAAGGCGGGTTTTTCTTTTAAATTTTTACTTTCCATGGGTGCCTCCTGTTTTATCAGAAACAGCCCCACCAATAAGTGCCTGAATATCCTCAACTTTCCATGCTGTGGTGCGTGGACCTAGTTTGATAGGCTTTGGAAAACGACCCGATTTCACACCATTCCACCACGTGGTACGGCCTACAGGAATAATTTTTAAAATAGTATCTAAACGGACAAAGCCAGTTTCGGGTAACAAGGGTTGACTCATAAGCAATCAAAGCTCCGTAATGAATTATTGAACATAACGGAACTCTGCCAGCGTAATTCTTGGTTGTGGGCGAACTACATAAAGATTAAGGCGAAATTCGCTTCCAATTTGGGGAAAATCGCCTTTAGAGCTTTAAGCTTATTAACGATATTTTTTAATTTCGCTTCTGCTTTATAATTTCTAAACCTTCATTGTATCTATCCCGAATTGTTTCATCGTCTGAATCAATGCCTTGCTTTTGTATGCATGATCTGACATTTGAAATAAGGGAATCATTTTTTGTAAATTTTTCCTCAATAATGGCAGCAAGTATCTTATTGGATGTGTTTAGTTTTCTTTGAAGGCCAGCTTTTTCTTGACCAAGTTTTTTATTTTTGTTGTCTAGTGTATTAATTTTTTCAGATAACTGGACATTTTTCAAACGCTCCTCCTCATACGACCTTTTCCAATCTACACTCTGGGGGGCCTCCTCTAGAACAGCTTTTTTTAAAGCATTCGGTAGTTCGATTCTTTTTGCTAAACACCAATTAACAAAATCAATAGGCTTTATTGTAGCTGGTGACATACCATACAAGCACTTATTGCATGTGAGCTCATTTGTTGAAATGGCTCTTGAAACAAGCTCTCTAATTTTTTTATATTTTTTAACGAATACCGACTGAGGATGAGCTTTGATTTTATCCCAATTTACTTTGTCGGGCCGTTTTCCAAACAGCAGAGCCAACGCTTCTTCTTTAGTCCAATAAGACATCTTTGCACAATGATCAAAGTCTTCTTCGCTTGCACTTGTGTGAGGTTGATTAAAAAAATAACTTGCCTCTCTTAATTGCTCTTGCTTAAGCTTTTCAAGCATAGCTTTTTCCTTTTGTTCTTTTTGTATTTGTTTATACATTTGAGTTATTTCTTCAGGTGTCTTTTTACGCAGATCCTCAAAAAAATCTGTGTGGAGTTTAGACAAATGGTATGTATGTGTTTTCTTTTCCGAATCATAAGAAGGTTGAATTGAAAACTTTATCAAAGTGATATCGAGTGCTTTCTTAAATAAAGACAATTGATCCATTTACATACTTCCAAACCTTCCAACAATCACGTTAGTTTCCCCCTCACTCATCCCATCCAAATAATCAGCCCAGTGCTGCATCATATGACGGCGCTCGAGTAAATATTCGGCATGGTTATAGCTGGCCCTTACCTTATTGCGTTCCCCATGGGCTAATTGGCGTTCTATGACATCTGCCCGAAACCCTGTTTCATTCAATATGGTCGAAGCGGTGGCGCGAAAGCCATGGCCGGTGGCCCGGGAATGGTAACCCATCCGGTACAGAGCATATAAAATGGTATTTTCACTCATGCATTTTTGAGGGTTGGCATGGTTTGGAAAAAGAAAGGGCGAATGACCTGTTATTTTACGCAGGTCTTTTAATACTTCTATCGCCTGCTGAGACAGAGGCACAATATGAAGCTGGCGCATTTTCATTCGCTCTGCCGGAATACGCCATTCTGTTTTATCAAAATTAAACTCTACCCACTGCGCTGCCCGTAATTCTGTCGTACGTACGAAAGTTAGAAGCAATAATTTGAGGGCAAATTTCGTTTGTAAATGCCCGTCATAAGCATCTAGCTTTTCAAGGAATTCTGGTAGCTCAGCCCCTTGAATATGGGCGTGGTGAACGGTTTTTTTGGTTTTTAAGGCACCTTTTAGGTCTGCTGAAATATCCCGTTCTGCCCGGCTTGTCACAATGGCATACCGAAAAATCTGGCCACAGGTTTGTAAAGCACGGTGTGCTAAATCAATAGCGCCCCGCTTTTCAATAAGGCGTAAAACTGACAATAGTTCAGGGGCTGTTATGTCTGAAATGGGTCGATTTCCAAGAACAGGAAAAATATCAGTTTCTAACCGACGATATACATAATAAGCGTGGCGTGCTGTCCAGCTGGGTTTTTGCGTTTCCAACCATTCTTCAGCAATAGCTTTAAAACAATTTTCGCTTTTTAATGTTGCCAGGCGCTTAACTTCTTTCTTTTCTTGGGAAGGGTCAACACCATTGGCCAAAAGCTTACGGGCCTGTGTTCTTTTATCACGGGCTTCACTCAAAGAAACTTCAGGGTAAACCCCAAGCGCCAACCTTTTTTCTTTACCGGCAAAACGGTACTTAAGCCGCCAGTACTTACCTCCATTGGGGCTTACTTCAAGGTAAAGGCCATTTCCATCAGCAAGCTTACGGCTTTTATCACTGGGCTTAGTGTTCTTGCAGACAATATCTGTTAAAGGCATGTGGGGGCATAAACTAAGTGACAAAATTAAGATGCCCCCATTTATGCCCCAAAATAACCCCGAATGTCAATGAACATAGATGAATATTACCGGACAGAAAACACCTTAAATATGATTGCTTTCCTTAACTTTTTGAACAAATTGGAATTTCGTTAAACAAAGAACTGGCGGAGGGGGTGGGATTCGAACCCACGGTACGTTTGCACGCACAACGGTTTTCGAGACCGCCCCAATCGGCCACTCTGGCACCCCTCCGGCGATCTTTTATTTACACCATAAACAGGTTGAAAAGCCAAGAAATTTTCCACAATATCCAAAACCTGATGTATAGTGACCTTGCCAAGTAAACAAGTTGACATAATAAAGATAAAATTCCATGAAATTCTTAGACGAAGCCAAAATTTTTATTCAATCTGGTGATGGGGGCGATGGGGGCTTAAGCTTTCGTCGTGAGAAATTTATTGAATTTGGTGGCCCTGATGGTGGTGACGGTGGCAAAGGTGGCAATGTTTATGCTGTGGCTGTTGACAACCTCAATACGCTGATTGATTACCGTTATCAACAGCATTTCCGGGCCAAAAAAGGCCAAAATGGTATGGGGCGCAATCGCTCTGGCTCTAGCTCAGAAGATATTATTTTAAAAGTTCCTGTAGGAACCCAAATCATAACCGATGACAAAGAGACGATTCTGGCAGACATGACACAAGCTGGGCAAAAAGTCTTGTTGCTTAAAGGCGGCGATGGCGGGTTTGGCAACGCCCATTTTAAAACATCCACCAACCAAGCCCCGCGTCGTACAACACCCGGATGGCCAGGCCAAGAAATGTGGGTGTGGCTACGCCTAAAATTAATTGCCGATGCCGGCCTTGTGGGGCTTCCCAATGCTGGAAAATCAACCTTTTTGTCAGCTGTTACCCGTGCAAAACCTAAAATAGCTGATTATCCTTTCACAACGCTGCACCCCCAGTTAGGTGTTGTCCACATTTATGATCAGGAATTTGTATTGGCTGACTTGCCAGGCCTTATTGAACACGCCCATGAAGGCGTTGGCTTGGGACACCGCTTTTTAGGGCACTTGGAACGCTGCAACGTTCTGCTGCACCTTGTTGATGCAACCCAAGAAAATGTAGCTAATGCTTACAAAATTATTCGCCGCGAACTGGCTTGCTATCATAAAACATTGTCTGAAAAACCAGAAATTGTAGCATTAAATAAATGTGATACGCTGAGTGATGAAGAGCTAGCTCAAAAGAAAAAAGCCTTGGAAAAAGCATCTAAAAAACAAGTCATTGCTATTTCTGCAGCTGGGCGTCAAAATTTAGATGATGTCCTTAAGCAATTGCTTCACCACATTCAACCGAAAGAGGATTTTTAAAAAATATGCCTATTTCTTCCCTTGCCCCTGAACCACAAGAAGTTTTTTCAACAACCCGCGCCACCGTACCCAATCTTGAAGAAATTTTAGCTAAGCCATTTCCTGTTTTAGATCATGGTTTTGTGCGTGTTGTGGATTACATGGGGAATGATGATGCCATTGTGCAAGCAGCCCGTGTATCTTATGGCCGTGGCACCAAAAGGAAAACGGAAGATCAGGCTTTAATTAATTACCTGATGCGGCACCGCCATTCCACCCCTTTTGAAATGTGTGAAATTAAATTTCACGTCAAATTGCCTATGTTTGTGGCACGTCAATGGATTCGCCACCGAACAGCCAATGTAAATGAATATTCAGCCCGTTATTCCATTTTAGATAAGGAGTTTTATATTCCAGCGCCTGAACATTTGGCGGCCCAATCAACAATCAACAAGCAAGGCCGTGCCGATGTAATTGAAGGGCCTTACGCAGAAGAGGTTTTAAATACTCTGCGCCAAGATGCCTTAACAGCTTACCAACATTATGAATATTTATTAAATGATGAAGAGGCTGACCCAACGCGCCCAGGCTTGTCACGGGAGCTGGCCCGCATGAATTTGCCTGTGAATTTTTATACCCAGTGGTATTGGAAAATTGACCTACATAATTTGTTGCATTTCTTAAGCCTTCGTGCTGATTCGCACGCTCAATATGAAATTCGGGCTTATGCGGAAACCATGCTAGAGATTGTCAAACTTTGGGTACCCCATACGTATGAAGCTTTCATGAATTACCGCATGGGAGGTGCCCATTTGTCAGCTAATGCCCTCAAGACTATCCAGCGCATGCTTAAAGGGGAAGAAGTAACTCAAGCCACCAGCGGCATGGGCCTTCGGGAATGGGATGAATTTATGACACTTCTGAAGGGTTAACCTCACTTAAACCTGCAACGCATTTAAATTTCGCTTAAACCACATTTTTTGGTTATTCATTGTGCTTTTGCACTAAAATAAAAGTATGTTAGGCTAATTTATGCTTAAATTTCTGAATACCGCCCAATTATTTCAACGAAACCCTTTGTATGGCCTGACGCTGCGTGGAAAGGTTCCGGGGAATTTAATATCCATTCCTCTTGATTTATGGCCGGGGGATTTTCAGGTGGCAAAATGCATGATCGCCGGCGATTACGTAACAGACACCCATGTTATTCCTGTTTCTGACATTCTGAATTTTATGGCAAACCCCAATCAATGCCCCAAAGAATTATTGGTTCGCCTTCATAGCTTTGAATGGCTACGTGACTTAAGATCTATTAGCACCAATCAAAGTCGCAAATTCGCCCGAGAATTAATCCAACACTGGATCAGCTTCAACCATTCCTGGTCAAAAAAAAGCTGGCTTTCCCCTGCGTGGCGTGCAGATATTATGGGCCACCGCCTCAGTAATTGGATTTCTTTATTCGACTTTTTCGGAGGTAGCGCCGATGACCAATTCCGCGACCAGCTGTTAACAAGTATTTGCCAGCAGTATCAACATTTACAACGGGTCCATGGTCGACTTAAAAATGTTATTGGAAGTTTTCTGTGTCTTAAGGGCTTATTGTTTTGTGCAGCCACACTACCAAAACAAAAAGTTCATATTTCCCACTATATCAAACTATTGGAAAAAAATTTAAAACGCCAAATTATGCCAGATGGTGGGCACATCAGTCGTTCACCCATTTTACAGGCCCACATTCTTAAAGACTTAATTGATCTTCGGTCCCTTTTGGGTAGTCATCAAAAAGAAGACTATTTAATACTTCAAAATGCCATTCAGTCTTTAGCCCCTATTGTTCGTTTATTTCGTCATGGTGATGGAGGGCTTGCACAACTTAAAGGGGATATTGATCTAAGGTACACCCCTTACTTGGCGCGCTCCACAACAGCTGGCCTGGTGGATACAGCACTTTCTTTGTCTGATGTACGAGGCAGGCCATCAGGCCGCGCAGATTACATGGGGTACGAACGATGCAGTAATAAAAATTCCGTTTTACTTTTGAATACAAAGGTCAGTTTGCATCCATATAATCTGGACTATCCATTAGACCAAGGCATAAACGTTCTTGATTTTGAATGGAGTGTTGGGCGGCAACGAATCGTTCAAAAAGGTGATATCCTTGTTCAAACAACCCCTCATGAGTTTTTGAAACTGCACAATCAAACAGCAGGTCACCTTAACCTGCGCCGGCACAACGAAAAACAAATAGATTATATTTTTGCTGACTATGATCAATTTTTCGAAGGTTTATCTTATCGACATCAGCGAGAACTCTACCTACCCGATCAAGAAGGAACTCTCAAAGGGCATGATATTCTTACCCTGTCAGAAAAATCTATTGCAGCTGTACGATTTTGCCTACATGACGGATTTGTTGCCGAAGTCCAATCTCATAAAACAGTTAAATTGACACTTGAACTGAATGCAAAGAAATCAAAGAAATCAAAACCCAATGAAAAAGTATATATTTTAACAGCTCAAGGTACTGACGACATATTGATTGATTTAAGCCCCACAGGTGCGCCTATTATCAACATGCTTATGTCAATGGATGCCAACACACCCCGTACCATTCGGTGGGCCTTCCAAGAAAAATAGCCCTTTATTTTCGATAACGTATAATACAAAAAAGAACCGTGGTTGCTAAACAAAGTGTAACCGTATTTGCCAAAATAACAGCTAACGAACCCAACAAAAACCCATAAATTAGCCACAACAACACCCCCAAACAAAAAAGGATGTACATAATCAGGGAAATGTTTTCAACCGACTTTGTTCGAACCACGTAAAGAACCTGAGGAACAAAAGAAACAGTGGTTAAAAACCCCGCCAATAAACCTACCGCCTCAATCCATATATTCATAACAATCCATCAACTTTGTTTTTTTGATTTCTATAGAATATAACAACTGAATTGCAAAGCAACTACGTTTGAATCAGTTTCTCAAGAAACAAAATCATCACTTAATGCATTATTATTGTTTTGTTTACTATTTTTTAATCAATTGTAGCTATATTATAGTTATAGATTTTTTATTTAACTTGTTTTTCATGACAACAGAACTTCTGGATCGACAGATTTTTAAAGAAGGTGACGAAATCATCATGGAAGGTCAAGAAGGCCTTCATGTGTTCGTCATTGAAAAAGGAAATGTAGAGGTTTGGAAACGTATAAATGGTGAAAAACAAACCATTACAAAATTGGGCCCTGGGCGCATTTTTGGGGAAATGGCCCTTATCGATAATTCCCCCAGGTCAGCAACGGTAACAGCCTTAGAACAGGTAGTTTGTTTAAGGGTTTCGAAAGCAAAGTTAGATGAAAATCTGGACAAGTGTCCCCCTTTTGTTCGGGCGCTTATTAAAATTCTTGTCAATAATATTCGTGCTTCATCTTCCCCTCCCCAAACTTATAACAATAAAAATTAGCTGAGTCTCGTTGATCCGAAGGATTTAGTGTAGTATAGTTCCAGAAGAATTTACGTAAATCTTGTTGCTTATGGGCACACCTCCACAGCCTGACTTCGAAAAGGAAATTAGCCAATCCGAAAACAGGCTTTTTTTCAGCCAATGCTTAAAGCACCCGCTTCAAATGGGAACAGCTGCACCAATTAGTCACAAACTAGCCTCGCAGGCCGCTAATTTTGTTGACCAGAATGGTATTGTTATTGAACTGGGCGCTGGCACAGGGCGCTTAACACGTGCCCTACTAAAACAAGGCGTAAAACCAGAAAATTTATGGCTTATTGAACTGGATGCCACTTTGTGCACATTTCTTGAAAAAACGTTACCATTTTTACCGGAATGCGCTCAGAAATTACCTCACATTATTCATGGGGATGCCACAAACCTTGAAGAACTTATTCCGCCGTCGCTTCATGGTCGCGTGGCAACTGTTATATCGTCTATTCCGTTTATGTATCTTAAAGAATCGGTTCGTCAGGACATTGTAGACGCCTCTTTTCGTGTAATGCCGCCTAAAACACCTATGTATCATGTAACTTACAATCCAAAATCCCCTCTGGCATTCGCAAATGACTTAGTTCAAAAAAGGGTCGTTTCCCTATGGTTTAATTTACCCCCCGCATTTGTTTGGCAATACCAAAAAAAGGAATAAGAATGAAGCCAAATATCCCCAAAATTCGACGCCGCGATGAAAATTTATTATTTTTAAAACAACTGATTAAAAACCCAAAATCTTTAGGCGCTGTTGCGCCTAGTTCCTACAAATTAGCTGACTTCATTTGCCAACATGTCCCCTCTTCAGATGATCATCTTATTGTTGAAGTAGGTGCTGGAACAGGCCGATTAACACAAGCGTTGCTAAAAGCCGGTGTTAATCCAAAAAATTTAGCAATCGTCGAACTAGACACTGACATGTCCCTTTTCCTACAAAAAAACTTTCCCAATGTCCTTGTTATTCAAGGTGATGCAACTCAACTTCATGAATTGCTTCCTGATTCCTGGAAAGGAAATGTTGGCACCATTATTTCTGGCATCCCCATGCGCAACGTATCTCAAGAAGATCATAAGTTAATGGTTTCAAGTTTCTTGCAGGTTTTGAATGGGTCTGGTCATATTCTTCAGTTCAGCTATGGGGCGTCTTCCCCTTTGTCTGTTAAGAAGCTGGGCCTTCGGAAAAAAAGGCTTGGCTCTATTTTAATGAATATTCCCCCTGCCACAGTTTGGCAATACACGCAAGGCATTATGGAGCCTGTCACAAAACGTATTTATTTAGGGCCTAAACTTGAACAGCTTAGAATAAACATTCAGTCAAAATTAGGAGAAAAAAAATGATTCGTGTGGGTGTAGCAGGCGCTACCGGAAGAATGGGGGGTATTATTGCTGGCCTTCTGTCAAAGGACCGTCGTTTTAACCTTATGGCTGCTACAACGTCTCCCAACAAAGTAGATGCGGAAAAAGAATTCGCAAACAATATGTTCCTGAGCACAGACCCACATACTTTGTTTGAAAACACGGAAATCGTTATAGATTTCACAGTACCTGAAGCTGTTCAAAAGCATCTGTCTTACGCCCGAAAAAATAAAGTTGCCATGGTTATTGGAACAACAGGTCTGAACAAAGAACACATGCGCATGATTAGTGAAGCATCTAAAGAAATTCCCATTGTTTATGCCCGAAACACAAGCCTTGGCATTACAATTATTCGCAAAGTTGTGCAGAACATTGCACGTACTTTGGGGGTAGAATTTGACGTGGAAATTGTTGATGAACATCACCGTAAAAAACTTGATGCCCCCTCTGGCACAGCTATTGCCTTAGGTGAAGCCGTCGCGCAAGGACGCGGCGTTTCATTTGACTCTGTCGCATGTTATGGAAGGGTGGGCGCTGAAGTGATTCGAACACCAGGACAAATTGGTCTACATAGTGTCCGTGGTGGTGCCATTATTGGTGAACATAAAGTTGGTTTTTATGGCGCCGATGAATGCATTGAAATAACCCATAAGGGCATTTCCCGTGAATTATACGCCAAAGGTGCCATTGCGGCAGCCTATTGGCTTTATGAAAAGCCACCAGGGTTGTATGGCATGGAAGATGTTCTAAATCTTGCTGAAAATTATGCGTGATTTTATCCAAAACTGGTACCTATGGATTAAGGCGCTACATGTTATTTCAGTGATCGCGTGGATGGCTGGTCTTTTTTATTTACCGCGCCTTTTTGTATATCACGTAGAAAGTCAACATGATGAGGTCAAACAGACGTTGGCAGTTATGGAACAACGTCTCTATAAAATCATTATCAAACCAGCCATGCATGCGTCACTTCTGTTTGGTATTTTGTTGCTTTTAGTACCTGGCACGCTGTCGCAGGGGTGGCTTCACTTAAAAATCCTTTGCGTTTTATGTTTAATTGTGTTTCAATACGCACTAGGTGAATTTCACCGTCAACTTATGAAGGGTACGTGTACCAAGTCGGGGCGTTTCTTTCGCCTCTTTAATGAAATACCGACCATTCTTTTAATCATCATCATCATCTGTGTTGTCGTAAAACCATTCTAAAATTTCAGGAAAATTCATGAACTTGCAAGAACTTAAGCGTAAAACTCCCGCTGAATTATTAGCTTATGCGGAAGAACTTCAAATTGAAAACGCCAGCAACATGCGCAAGCAAGACTTAATGTTTTCAATTTTGAAAAAGTTGGCTGAACAAGATGTGCCAATTTTTGGTTCTGGTGTTGTGGAAATTTTGCAAGATGGTTTTGGTTTTTTAAGGGCCCCTGAATCCAATTATTTGCCAGGCCCTGATGACATTTATGTTTCCCCCAACCAAGTACGACGTTTTTCTTTGCGCACAGGTGATACGGTAGAAGGGCAAATTCGCTCTCCCAAAGATGGTGAACGTTATTTTGCTTTGCTCAAAGTAAATACCATCAATTTTGAAGAACCTGAAAATATTAAATACCGCATCAATTTTGATAACCTAACCCCTCTATATCCAGAAGAACGGTTGCGTCTAGAAAAAGACAGTGAGGGAAATGGTTCCCAAAAGGATTTCACATCCCGTGTTATCGATTTGGTTTCCCCCTTAGGAAAAGGCCAACGTGCCTTGTTGGTGGCCCCTCCCCGCACGGGTAAAACGGTTATGTTGCAAAACATTGCCCATTCGATTACGGCTAATCATCCAGAGGTTTATCTAATTGTATTACTGATTGATGAACGCCCCGAAGAAGTGACCGATATGGCCCGTTCTGTAAAAGGTGAAGTGGTTAGTTCAACTTTTGATGAACCAGCTGCACGTCACGTACAGGTGGCTGAAATGGTTATTGAAAAAGCTAAACGTTTGGTTGAACAAAAACGTGATGTGGTTATTCTGTTAGATTCCATCACACGCCTTGCACGCGCCTACAACACGGTTGTGCCATCTTCTGGTAAAGTTTTAACAGGTGGTGTGGATGCCAACGCCCTTCAGCGGCCAAAACGTTTTTTTGGGGCAGCACGCAACATTGAAGAAGGTGGATCTTTAACTATTATCGCAACCGCCCTTATTGATACGGGTTCCCGTATGGACGAAGTTATTTTTGAAGAATTCAAAGGTACCGGCAACGCCGAAATTGTGATGGATCGTAAGCTTTCTGATAAACGCCTGTTCCCAGCTATCGATATTAATAAATCTGGAACCCGCAAAGAAGAATTGTTGGTGGCTGATAAAGCAGAGTTATCAAAAATGTGGGTACTACGGCGCATTTTGAACCCCATGGGCACTATAGAAGCCATGGAATTTTTGCATGACAAACTGAAATACAGTAAATGCAATGCAGATTTCTTCCAGTCTATGAACACTTAAAAAAACAAATATATAAAGGGGGCAGATGCAGCCAGTCAAAACAATTCTGTTAATACTGACTCTGTGGCAAATTTTGTGCCTGTTTGGCCATATTCCACCCTATGTTCTGCCCTCTCCTCTTGATGTTATTGTCAGTTTTTACACCCACAAAAACTTAATTGCCTACCATGCAGGTATAAGCGGCATCAGCCTATTACTGGGTCTGTTTTTCGCCATTGTTGCAGGCTCTATCAGTGCTGTTGGCATTTATTATTCAAAAGCCCTTGAAAAGCTTTTACAACCCTTATTTTTAATTTTTCAATCAACCCCTGGTTTTGTTTTGTTCCCCTTATTCGTGGCGTGGTTTGGATATGGAATTTTGTCAAAAGTGATGGTAATTGCTTTGTCATGCTATTTTCCTATTTGTTTATGTTTTTGGGATGCCCTAAAACACCCGCCCGCTGACTTAGTTGAACTAGGCCATACGTTTCACGGAACGCGTTCTGGTATTTTCTGGCATGTGCGTTTGCCGGCAGCCCTGCCAGGCTTGTTATCAGGCTTGAAATTAGCTGCCATTCACGCACCCATCACAACACTGGCTAGTGAATGGATAGGCGCCCAAAGCGGGTTAGGATACCTAATTATGTTAACCCATGGACGTTTAGAAATAGATTTTATGTTCGCAACCATTATGGTTATTATCGCGCTTACAAATTTGTTTTCATGGTGTGTGCGAAAGCTGCAACAAAAGGTTTTATTTTGGTCATGGTAAAAATTCTTCTTTTTTTTTTATTACTAGGAACACAACTTTCCGCCCAACAAAAAGTGACCATTGGGTTAGACTGGTTTCCTAACCCCCACCATGCTTTATTGATTATTGCCAAAGAAAAGGGGTTTTTTGAATCCGAAGGTCTTGATGTTAGGTTAATTCCAGCAGGCAGCAGTTCTGAAGGGTGTCGTCAGGTTGGTACCAAAGCCCTTGATTTTACCGTTACATTAGAACCCCAGCTGTATCTACAACAATCCAAAGGTGTTCCCCTTCAATTAGCAACTGTTTTAATTGACCAACCGCTTGAGGTAATGGTGAGCCGTTTTCCCATTCAAGAGCTTAGCCATAAGACAATTGGTCATTGCAGCAGTGGTGCAGGTTTTTCTGCCATGGCTGCCAAGCAGATGTTTGCATACAATAAGGTGCCAGAGCCTAAAAATTTTCTATATGTCAAAACGGGGCTTTTAGGCGCCTTGTTGTTGGGTAATGTGGATGCGGTTATTAACATTTATAAAACCTATAATCTACTAGACCTTGAAAAATATGCAGGTACAGGGGCGTTTTATGTTTATGAATATATTGAAAACGGTGTTCCCCCTTTTGCATCGGTTATTTTGGTAACCCACACAGACACCCCTTCTGATTTGATAAAACGCCTTAATCAAAGCCTTAAAAAGGCCCTTGCTTACTTAAAAAACCAACCTTTTGACGAAACATGGGGTGTTTTTGCCAACGCTTACCCAGAACAAAATACAAAACTGAATGAAAAAGTTTGGAAACTATTAATACCGATGTTTAAGGTGGTTCGGGGTGAAAATTACCCTAACAATGAAAAACTACGGGGCTTTATGTCTGACAAAAAATCATAGTTTGATCTGCATAAAAAGTTAATATTTTTAAACATAAAGACAATAGCAATAACAGAAGATGCTGTGATATTATCCCAGACGAAACAACCCCTGATGCACAAATGTTATGAAAGATATACTAATCTGGGATAATGACGGCACGGTAACTGGCTCTAAAGACCCAAATGATAAGTCAAATCAGGCAAAAATAATTCTACCTAACGTAGAGTTGGTCATGAAACAAACCCCTTATAACTTTATTATTTCAGGCTTTAAATCCCCTGAAAGTGAAGCTCAGAATTTTGATCCTGAAAAAGTGGCTGATAGATTTATGGATTTAATGGAGAAATTACCGATAAGTGCTGTGGCTTTCTCGCCAATGATTGGAGGGGTTGCCTGTTATGTACTGGTAAAAAAAGATAAGGGAAAAATAGAACTAAGAAAAGCTCATGAAGATTACCGTTACCAGCAATTTATTGGCCAATTTAAAAAACCAGGAATTGGCATGTTTGTTGTCATGAAAGATATTGCTGAAGAAGAGTTTGGAAAAACAATAGATGCTGAAAATTGCGCAATGATAGGCGACACCTGGCACGATGAGAGTGCCGCTAAGGACTTTGGCATCCCTTTTATAGATGCAAAAGAAATTCACCAAGGAAAAGTGAGGATTCAAACTTAAAGTAAGGTCATCCGTTACAACCAACTTTAATGTAGCATCACTTTGAGCTGGCGAACTCATCCAAAAGAAAACCACAACAACTGTTTTATTGAAATTAATAGAGAAATCACTGGTGCCGGCTGAGGGACTCGAACTCTCGACCTACTGATTACAAGTCAGTTGCTCTACCAACTGAGCTAAGCCGGCACGTGATAATAATTGAATACCTGAAAACTAAGGTTTCGACAAGCCAAAATTTTATTTTTTACTAAAAAAACGCATTTTGGGTGCTTAGCATGTAGAAAAAATTAATGGAGGCAGGACCTTAGACTATTTTCACATAATTTTTCAATTTCACCCTGTGTCAGGTTTAATGCCTTTGCTGTTCCAACGTAGTTATCTAAAATATACCCACCAAAATATGCAGGATCATCAGAGTTAATAGATACGTTTAAACCTAAATCTAACATCTTTTGAATGGGGTGGTCTTCTAGTTGGTCTACCACACGCAGTTTTAGGTTGCTATACGGGCAAACCGTCAAAGGGATTTGATGTTTGACTAAATAGTCAACCAAAGCTGCATCTTCTAGGCATCGAACACCATGGTCAATACGTTTAGCTTGCAGCTCTGTCAAGGCTTCCCATATATAATCAGCTGGTCCTTCCTCTCCTGCATGGGCCACAACATGAAAACCATGTGTACGAACATCATTGAAAACATTTTTAAATTTTGCTGGCGGATGCCCATTTTCTGATGAATCAAGACCAAAGCCAGAAATTTTGTCTTGATAAGGTACGGCCTGGTGAAACGTTTCAAAAGCTTCACGTTCAGACAGGTGGCGCAAAAAACACAAAATCAAAGCCGATTCAATTCCCCATTTTTTGTATGCATCTTTCGATGCGCTCCATAAACCATCCATCAATACAGAAAAGTCAACACCACGACTGACGTGGCTTTGTGGATCAAAAAAAACCTCAGCCCGCGTTACCCCATCATGCTGGGCACGGTCAAAATACGCCATAGCTAAGTCATAAAAATCTTGGGCTGTTTGTAAAACATGTACGCCCTGATAGTAAATATCCAAAAATGATTGCAAATCTTTAAAATCATACGCCTTCCTTAAGTCATCGGGGCTTTGATAGGAAAGTTTAATTTTGTTTCTGTCTGCCAATGCAAACATCAGTTCGGGCTCTAACGTACCCTCAATATGCAGGTGAAGTTCTGCCTTTGGAAGGCCACGAATAAAATTTTCTAATTCCAAAAATCACCTCGAATCCCAGTTTCCGCGCGTAGAAAAAAATCACAAATCAATATCTATATAAATAGTATAGGTATTTATAGCTGATTTTCTATAAAACGATGACCCTCTTCGTCATCCTGAATTTAGTTCAGGATCTAGATGCTGAAACAAGTTCAGCATGACGGTTATATAACAATTTTAAAGTGATTCAGCTATATCTGTAAACAGAGTATTAAGATTCACCAGTCAGTTTGGTTATTTTGCAGTTAAGCTGTCACCACCAGGTTTTTTCAATTCCTCAATTTTTTGGGCAATATATTTTTTAAGCTGTTGATCTGCTGAATAGGAAAATTTTTCTAGCCACTCAATGTGCTGACTGACTTCCTCCGTAGGCAATCCTTTTATTTTTAGCAAATGCACATCGAACCATTCCTTAAAAAGTTCAAAAGCTTTTGTGGGAACTGCAAATGCCTCAAAATAGCCCACGTACCCCACATGCAATTTGGGTTTTAAAATAATATCAAAAAGACCATAAAAGAATGGATCATCCATACCCTTTATTGCAGAAAGAAACTCTATTAATTTTTTACGCGCCCCATCATCCAACCCTTTTGATACAAAAAGTTCTGCCACAGTAACAAAAGAACACGTTTCTAATGCATCATGATACGCTAATAGAAATCGATCAAAATTAACCTGCCTTGAATTGATTACGTTACTTGAAAAAAGATGAACCAACAGCCGAAGTGGCGGAAGGGGAACGTTAGCTTTCTGAATCCTATCGAAAGTGACCCTTTCAAAAACTTGTTTATCACCCCACTCAGGTTGCCAGTGGCGAAGGGTATACAGGTTAACCAAAACATCATTAAGCCCCATCAACTGAGTTGGATCATCCTTATGAACCATCCATTGGTCAAAAAGGCGAAACTCTGCAGGAACACCTAAGGAGCTACCTGGTAAACGACTTCTACTCTCAAGACGCGCCCTATGTATGCGTGGTGTTTCTGTGGCATAAAAATTTACATCAAAAGGATTTTCAGTTTGTTCATACATTTCCTCAGGAAATTCATGACGTACCAAAAAATATATGGCAGCAGCAGCTTTTTTAACATTTTCCTGGTGTTTTTTATCACCATTTTTTGAAAAACGATAATTTTCCTCTAAATCAGCTAAAGTGGGGCTTTGAATACGTACCTGCTCTGCCACCTGAATAGCATTTATCATTGCACGGGTTTCAGCAGATGTTGCTGGTTTTTTTGAAACGCCCCCAACACCAATTCCATTGCCTACAATAGCACGAATTTTTGCAGCTAAGTTTGCCACTGTGTCTTCATCTTCAGCTGCAATCAATTGGTTGGTTAAATGCTGTAAAAAAGCAACGGCAGGGCAGATATTCGGTTGAGGTGCGGGCCCAACAGCTGCTGCTGTGAATGTTCTAAAGTCTTCAGAAATTTCTGCTGCGAAAGGGTCAAGAGGTACGGCTGGTTTTAATGGTTTACCCCGCGCGCTGCCATAAGTGCCAAGACCCAAAGGCCACTGAAGTGCATTGGTTTTAGCAAACACATTTTGTGTTAAGCCAATCAAAACAAGAACAAACGCAATAACCTTCATGGTATTCAAAAATAAGTTTTTCTTTTTATTTATAGTCACAAGTTGATTAATAAAAAACTAATTTTCTTTAGTTAACCCTTGTATCAATCACTTTTGCAACACAGGCATCTGACCAAACATTTAAGGACGTCTCAACCATATCAATCACACTATAAAAAGGCAGGATTAACCCTAATAGGGTTATGGGAACATCCATACTGGTAAGCAAACTGGCACTTAGGAAAAAACAGCCCATGGGTACCCCTGCGTTTCCTACGGCCGCTAATGTTGATATAAAAATCCAAAGCCCCATGGTGGAAAAACTGATAGAAATTCCCTGGTTTTGCATCAAAAAAATAACGGTTGTAAAAATAAAAGCCGCGCATCCGTTCATGTTGATTGATGTGCACAAAGGCAGAACAAATCGACTAATTTGGGGCCGAATACCTAAGTTTTTTTCAGCCGTTTCTATGGTAACAGGCAACGTACCTGCTGACGATTTAGAAAAAAATGCAACAGATAATGCTGGCATCATAGATTTCATGGTTTTAAATGGGTTTATTCCGTGCCCTTTTAAAAGTAAGGGCAGAACAATGAACCCTTGAATGACATTGGCCGCCACAACAACGGCCAAATAACCACCCAAACCTTGCACGTGGGCCCCACTTTTTAACTGCAAAATGGTTGCCGTAATAAAACCAAATAAGGCTAAAGGTATAATTTTCACAACCCAACCGGTGATCACAATAAAAATACCATGGGCACCTTTGAAAAAATTCTTAATTGCTTCTTGGGCTGATGATTCTGGAATAAAACGAATAGAAATTCCAAGAACTATGCTGACCAGCAAAACCCCCATAACTTGATGTTCTAAAAAAGGAGATAAAATATTAGAAGGAACCATATTCATCAAATATGACAGATACCCCCCCTCTGTTACCTGAGATGGCAAATGATTTGATACATTCACAATATTTTCTGGCTGAACAATTAAATATAAAACGCACGCAACTGCTGCAGCTAAAATGGTGGTTGTGATTGTATAAAAAAGGGTTTTTTGCCAAACCCCTTTCATCGTTGGGTCTGCCCCATACTGCGATAATGTCACAATGATGGATAATGAAATAATGGGCAAACTAATGCATTTGAAAATTCTAATGAAAACGTCAGATATTAAGCTACCCAGCGTATGCAAAGGGGTATAATCGCTTACACCACAGATGATACCTAACAAAACCGCGGCAGCATACAGAAAACCTGTTGAAAAAAATATGCTTTTTGGAAGTGACGTCCGGTTGCACATGGAAAAATACCCATAAAGTTTATGAAAGAAAATGACTTATGCCATGGTAGCCACCCTCTTAAAAACACGCAATACTTTTGAAAAACCTAGGTTTTGCAGATTTTAACCGCAGATCTTTGTCGATAAATGGGAAGTTTGAAAATAGCGATGCCGCATGTGCCGGTCGATTTCTGATCCTCTCGTGGCCAAAAGCCAGGTGGGTGCCGTAAATACCCAAACCACGGTTTAGGCAGGGACAGCTCCCGAGGATAAAAAGTGGGCCAAGGGATTCAAATCACAGTCGAACACCGCAGCATCTAAGATGGTTTTACCACAAAAACTGTTAAAAAATACATAACATATATGCTATTTTTTAAAGTGAAGAACGCCTTAAAAAAAATACTTTCAAAAACGTCTTTTTTATTGACGTAGCCAAACAAAAAGCTATGATGTGTTCAGTTACGTGCCCTTGTGGCGGAACTGGTAGACGCGGCAGACTCAAAATCTGTTATCTTCACGGATGTGGGAGTTCGACTCTCCCCGAGGGCACCATTTTTTCCGTCTTTCCGCCCATCAAGAGGCTGGAAATTTTTTCTTAAACAATTCAGAAAGTTCTTCGAGTTCTTTGAACTCAAGGCGTATAGGCAATGTTTTCACCAAAGGCTTGTATTCAGCTGGAAAACGCATATAGTCTTTTTCTGTTGTAATCAATGTTGCCTCGTGCAGTTCGGCAATGTTCAGTAAGCGCTGGGCATCTGTCATGGTATAAGGGTGATGATCGGCAAAAGTTATAAATTCGCACACATCAAAATGGCACCGCCCAAGTGTTTGACGAAACTTTTCAGGGTACCCAAGGCCAGCAAAGCCAACAACCCGTTGCGGTAAATCTTCTGACTTACATGTCAATGTGGCGTGAAATACATCCGTCTTAATTGTGTTTTCCAAAGGAATAGACCCACCTATAAAAATAACCGCCTGGGCCCGCTTAAGGCCCTGCTGAATGGGTTCCCGTAAAGGTCCAGCAGGAAAAACATGCCTGTTTCCAAGACCTTGAATAGAATCAACAACAACAATACTAAAATCTTTAAAAAGACTTGGGTTTTGAAGCCCATCATCCATTAACAAAATAGTGGCCCCTGCCTGAATAGCGGCTTTGGCAGATTCCACACGATCAGCCCCCACCCATGTAGGTGCAACTCGTGATAAAAGTAGCGGTTCGTCCCCCACATGCAAATATGAATGGCGATCAGGGTCTACCCGCACGACATCTTTTACATACGAACCGTATCCACGGCTTAAAATATGGGGTGTATGACCCTGTTGCTTTAATATATCAGCCAGCGCAATAACGGTGGGGGTTTTGCCTGCCCCCCCCATGACAAAATTTCCCACACACACAACAGGCATAGAAACTTTTGTGGGTTCAATTCTAGAAGAACGCCAATTAGATGCCTTGATATAAAGCCAAGAAACAGGCCTTAAAGCATAAGACAAACTGCTCTTCTTACTCCAAAATTGTGGCGTTTTTAACACAGAAGGAACTCCTAACATTCTACCTATAATATAAAATTAAATAGTTAATAATTCAATAATAATGGCTGAAATATTAGAATTTTTACGTTGTGAAAAAAGAAAATTATTTTTCCAATGTTTGTTTTAATTCATGAATTTGTTTTTTGAGATCTTTAATTTCGTTTAAAAGAATTTTTTCTTGTGTCATTTCTGGTTCATGTTCAATACCCGCATGACTTGCCAACGCAGCAATATTTTCTTGCTCAGCAGCAGTTTGCATGGAATTGACGATCAACCCAAAAAACAAGTTTAAAATTGTAAAGCTCATCACCACAATGTAGGGAATAAAAAATAAGTAAGCGTAAGGATGTGTTTCCATAACCTTGCGCGTTGTTTCATTAAAGTTATCACCCATCATGAGGTGGAAAAGGCTATACATACTTTGTGGCAAACTTGAAAAAATCAGGCAATCATTTCCAAAACTTTGACAAGCTATAATAGCTGACACATAAAACATTAAAATTAAAATGATAGCTACATTCAAAATACCAGGCAAAGCATGCCCCAAAGATGAAATTAAGAATTTCATGTTCGGAAATAAAGAGATTACGCGGAATAATCGCAACGCCCGCAAAACAGACAAAGCACTTCCAGCAAACATTACGGTGCCAATGATGACAAAAAAGTCAAAAACATTCCAACCACTTCTAAAAAAACGAAACCCACTGGCAAAAAGTCTTAAAAAAAGTTCACACAAGAATACGTAAATAATAACTGTATCAAGTGTTTTTAAGTAAATACCATACGACTCCATCAGCGAATGGGACGTTTGCATACCTAAAACAACCGCATTAATGGCCAACAAAATAGCCAAAAAATCATGGGTTTTATTACTTTCTAGAAAAACTTCCAGTCGGTTGCCAGCTTTTAACATACAAACACCTGTTGATTTACTTAATACTTTGAAGAAGAATTGTAACAAATACAATGGTTGCTTTAACAAACAAACTTGTTACAAAAGCCCCAAAATGAGACCGTCCTTCAAGGGCAGAAAATTCCGTTTTTGTCGTTGCCAAAATCATAACACCCAGCAAAAACGCATAAGCAAATATTAAGCTTAACGTTATTGTCCCCTTCAAAGCAAAGTTTCCGTAAAGAAACCCACATGCCGTTGCACCAATCAAGACGTAACGACCCACATGATTAAAACGGGTTGGGAAATGATGGGATAGAGAATGGTCTTCTAAAAAGAAATAGAACCCCATAACTGCTGTGAACATAGCTAGCTCTGCCAAGCCGCCTAGGCTGACAAGACACATAATGCCAGCCACACAAAAAGTCAAAACTGTAGATAATGCCAAATGAGAATAATAGATATACGTATTCCCTTCACGGCCATTTTGTGAATAGTCGTGTGCTACTTTTTCCAAAATATAAGAAATAAAAAAACCACCCAAAACAAATAAGAAAACTGTAAATAACATATTTTTTGGGGTCGCTAAAAAACCTGACGTTGTGAGGGCTTGGATCTGTGGAACATCCAGCATAAGTGACGGAAAAGCTTCTAAGAAAATATAGGCAAGAATAATACCACCCCCGATAGAATTAAAAATGCCAGTATCAAAATCATCGTATTTTCGAATTTTAGGCGCAAAAAAATGAATAAGTCCTAAAACCCCGCAACTAATCAATGTAGCAAAAACGACTCTGAGATTTATCTGATGAAACATACCACCTATTTCATGAATCGCCTCAACAGGCGTTGCAATGGCCGTCGTTGCTTCTGCAACAGCAGGAGTTGTTGTAGTCGCTGCGTCTACAATCGTAGCTGCATCTACAGTAGCTGCCTCTACAGTCGCGGCTTCTTCCATATGGCTTGTCATTTTATTCCTAACGTTAAGTGTTTTCTCTTTGATTAAAGTCTAGCTTTCAAAAGTTAATAAAAGGTAAAATTTTATAAGAAGAAGGAGACTTAACTTGACGGAACATTACCTGGGCCATCGTCAGCGTTTGCGCGAACGCTTTAAAACTGCTGGAAACAACGGCTTAGCAGATTATGAAATTTTAGAAATGTTTCTGTACTTAATTATCCCAAGGGGTGACACAAAGCCTATTGCCAAAGCTTTATTAAAAAAATTTGGAAATTTTGACGCCCTTGTTCAAGCTGATGAAAAATTACTGCAAGAAGTCGATGGTGTGGGGCCATCGGTCAGCCACGCCCTTAAAGTATATCAGGCGATGATGCAACGGCACTTAAAAGGGAAAATTATAAAAAAACCAGTGTTATCGTCTTGGGATGAAATTATAACCTATTGCGAAGTATGCATGGCTTACAGCATCCGTGAAGAACTGCGTTTACTGTTTTTGGACAAAAAAAATTGTCTTATTCATGAAGAGGTTACACAAGTGGGAACGGTGGATCAGGTTCCCTTTTATGTACGGGAAATTTTAAAACGTGCCCTGGATTGGGGCGCATCTGGGCTGATTTTGGTTCACAACCATCCAAGTGGTGATGCAACCCCGTCTTTCTTAGATGTACAACTAACACGGCAAATTATTGACGCATCAAAACATATGGGAATTTCTGTTTTAGACCATGTTGTTGTTGGAAAAGGTCAATGTTATTCCATTCGGTCATTGGGTGTTTTTGAAGAAGCTGATATAAGCCCTGAAACGTAATTTAAACAGTCCTGTTTATTGGCTTGGTAACCACCTTGGCGCCACCATATTTCACAACTTTTTAAAACATCACCAAGCTGTGGGCCAGGCTTTAAACCCAGGTCCATTAAGTCAAGGGCCTGAACAGGCATTTTTGGCTTTGTATACCCTTGAATTTTATCAACTTCTTCGGCCCCCATATTTTCTTGCAAATATGACCATTCTAAAGCTATGGAAGGACCATACGTATACAACACATCATCTAAGCTTTTATTAAGTGATTCATGAAGTTGTTTTAAAAAATTTTGTTCATAACGGCTTAGTTTAAATGACCTTTGAATAGGTGTCAGGTCACAGCAGAACAGGGCAAAAAGCCGCGTCAAAAGATGGCTTTGTTTTTCAAAAAGGTTTTCCCATTTTTCTATACACAAAGGCACGTTGGAAAATAAGGCACCTAAAACACCGTCCCGTTCCATGGCATTTAAAGCGAATAAAGAAGACGGGGCTGATAAGGTTTTAAAAAATTCCTTTTGAATACGTTCTGGCGATAGAATTTTCAAACCCTCTTTCAGTTTATCAATGTGGGGAATAGGTTCCAACGCAAGCGCACCAATTTGGGCACTAAAACGATAGTATCGCAGAATGCGCAAATAATCTTCTTGAATACGTTGTGTGCTATCGCCAATGAAAACTATTTTCTTTTCCGCCAAATGTTTTTGCCCATTGAAAGGGTCATATAAATGGCCCTCAGAATCCAAATACATGGCGTTGATTGTAAAATCGCGCCGTTTTGCGTCTTCTTCCCAATTTTTGGAAAAGGCAACTTGGGCCTGACGGCCATATGTTTCTGTATCGTAACGCAGGCTTGTTACTTCAATAACATACGGGGGCATATACGTTGTAATAGTTCCGTAAGCGAACCCAAGAGTTCCCGTTTTCAGATGGTTTTTAGAAAAAACATCCAGCACCTTGTCAGGGGGGGCGGCCACAGCAAAATCTATATCGTGCGTTTCAATACCCAAAATAGCATCGCGCACGCAACCACCCACCAAACGAATATCAAGATTTGCGTCCCGAAAAAATGTAAAAATTTTTTGGATCACAGGTTTTTGAATCAACGTACTGTAGGTATTTTGGCAACCCATTGTGTTAAAAACACTTTCTTAAAAAACGATCGGAACACGATTTTACTTTGACCTGAGTCAAAAGAATTTTCAAATGCCATTTTCAACAGATAAAAGAATTTAACATTTCCCATTCGATGATGAATATGGGATACTTTGTCACATTATTTATGCTTTACTTTATTTGACCGTGAATCAGCTTTTTTATTTACTTAGTCAAGATAATCGGCCAATTTTTAAAACTTTTGCATGGCGTGAAAATGCACTTAGAAAATTAATAGGAAAACGCCTAATAGATGTTTTGCTTCATTTACCAACTGGCATGTTAGTCCGACAAAAAACTACTCACGTAGATGATTCGTTGGTTGGAAAACATGTAACGATTCCCATTTGTATTCATGAACATATCAAAGGGCGGCCTTATCGCATTATTGGCGAATGTGGTGACGAACCTATTGAATTAGACTTTTTTACGCCCAAATCTTTTTTAATTCGTAAAGCACCCGTTGGGTCTGCCCTTGAAGTAACAGGAAAATTAGAACATACAAAATCGCAAAAATATGCCCGTTATTGCATTGTGCACCCTGAAAAAATGGAACCCTTACGACCACAATCGTTAGGTGATAACAATGTTGTTTATGAAACGCTTTACCCCCTGACGGCAGGTGTCACACATACCATGATTCGTTCGGTGGTTCAAAAAGCTTTGGGTACCATAACAGGTGAACAAGTTCCCGATTGGGTTCCAAACGAAACCAAACAACACTATCAATGGCCCATGTGGTTAGATGCATTAAAAAATGCACATCAGCCAAAAACAGAAAATGACCTAACCCCTTTTTCCCCGTCCCGGGCGCGCCTTATTTATGATGAATTCCTGGCCTATCAATTGGGAATGCTAACAGGGTTTGTTAAAGCAGAAAAGCCAAAAGCCCCCGCTTTTAAAGAAATGTCGTTGCTGCAAAAACAGCTGTTAGATTCATTACCGTTTCAGCTTACCCAGGGCCAACAAGATGCCTTAAGTCAATTGAATCAAAATATGGAAAATCCTGAACAAATGCTGCGTCTTATGCAAGGTGATGTGGGTAGCGGCAAAACTATTGTCGCTGTTTTAGCTGCCCTCAAAGCCATTGAACATGGGCACCAAGCAGCAATTTTAGTACCCACCGATATTTTGTCACGACAGCATTTTTATGGAATTGAAAAATATTTAAAACCTTTGGGGTTATCCGTAGCCATTTTAACGGGGCGCGAAACAGGTAAAAAAAGGCAACAAATTTTAGCTGATCTAAAAGATGGTCTTATTCACATGTTGGTGGGCACACATGCCCTTATTGAAGATACAGTGCAATTCCACCGCCTTGGTTTTGTGGTTATTGATGAACAACATCGTTTTGGTGTGGAACAGCGTGCAAAATTATCAGAAAAAGGCGAAAACCCACATATTCTGGCCATGACAGCCACCCCCATTCCAAGAACTTTAAGCTTAACCCAATATGGCGATATGGACATAACAACCATTCGTGAAAAACCAGCCTGCCGCATTCCAACAGAAACATGCGTGATGTCTGTGAAAAAAATGGATCAAATTGTTGAATCCTTAAAGCGTGTTATGGAAAAAGGTGAAAAAATTTTTTGGGTGTGCCCTTTGATTGAAGAATCAGAAAACATGCCTTTCACAGCTGCCATAGAACGATATAATTTCTTAAATAATGCCTTCCCAAACCAAGTTGCCTTGGTACACGGGCGTTTATCATCTGTTGATAAAGAAGCAGCCATGAATGAGTTTGTGAATGGCGATAAAAATATTTTGGTTGCAACAACCGTGATTGAAGTGGGTGTGGATGTACCCGCTGCATCGGTTATGGTCATTGAACACGCTGAACGATTTGGTTTGGCCCAGCTTCACCAGTTGCGGGGACGCATCGGCCGTGGTGACCAACCCAGCACCTGTATTTTGTTGTATGGAACCCTAACGCCTTTTGCCCAAAGGCGATTAACCGCCATGAAAGAAACACATGATGGTTTTATTATCGCGGAAGCTGATTTAAAACTACGTGGACGCGGGGAAGTTCTAGGCACGAAACAAAGCGGTATGCCCAAATTTCGTTTTTGTCAGTTTGATGGCGACAACGAAGTAGAATATGACTATTTGGCGCAGCTATTGGCGCAAGCCCACCAAGATGCCAAAGCCATTTTGGCAAAAGACCCCACTTTAAGTTTGCCTGTTTATCAAGCCCTATTAAGTTTGTTTAAAATAGATGAAGGTATTCGCCTAAAACAAGCGGGTTGAAATGAACCGTTATCTCGCAAACTCCCCCTTTACCTAAGCCGGCGACTTAGGTACCCTGGTAATCAATAATTTAAATAATGGTACGAAAACCTGTTTACGTTTAGCGCTGAAAATTTGAAAAAAGTGGAAGCTTGTTTGGCAAAGTATCCAGAAGGCCGCGAAACAAGTGCCGTTTTGCCCCTGCTGGATATTGCCCAACGTCAATGTGGTGGCTGGTTACCCCACGATGCCCTAGAGGCTGTAGCCAATATCCTTCAGATGCCTTTTATTCGCGTGCATGAAGTGGCCAGTTTTTATTCTATGTTCAATTTAAAGCCCGTTGGAAAACTTCACGTTCAAGTTTGTGGAACAACGCCTTGTTGGCTCAAAGGTTCTGACGATATTAAACATGCTTGCCAAAAACACCTGGGCATTGACATGGGCGAAACAACAGCAGATGGCTCCTTTACATTAACGGAAGTTGAGTGCCTGGGCGCCTGCATCAATGCCCCTGTTGTTCAAATACGAGATGACTATTATGAAAACTTAACCACAGACAGTGTTGTTGACCTTCTTAAGAATTTAGGTGATGGCAATGCTGCGTAAAGAAGATTGCATTTTTAGCAATTTGAATGGGATAGAACCCCCATCACTGAAAGCAGCCCAAAAACGTGGCGACTGGGAAAATACAAAAAATTTAATGGCCAATGGCCCTGATGCAGTCATTGAAACTATTAAACAATCAGGCCTCAGGGGGCGGGGTGGCGCCGGATTTTCCACCGGTATTAAATGGTCATTTATGCCAAAAGAAACAGATGGTCGCCCCAGTTATTTGGTCATTAATGCCGATGAAAGCGAACCTGGAACCTGCAAAGACCGTGACATTTTAAGGTACGAACCCCATAAACTGATTGAAGGTGCCTTATTAGCAGCCTTCGCCATTCATGCCCACACGGCATATATTTACATACGGGGTGAATATGTTCATGAGGCAGAATGCCTTCAGCAAGCCATTGATGAAGCCTATGACTCTAAACTTTTAGGGAAAAATGCTGCTAAATCTGGGTGGGATTTTGACCTATATATTCACCGCGGTGCGGGGGCTTACATTTGTGGCGAAGAATCAGCCCTTTTAGAAAGCCTAGAAGGTCGCAAAGGGATGCCACGCCTCAAACCCCCCTACCCGGCTTTTAAGGGTTTATATGGGTGCCCAACAACAGTGAATAATGTGGAAAGTATTGCCGTTGTTCCAACCATTTTACGTCGCGGTTCTGATTGGTTTTCAAGCTTAGGGAGACCCAACAATACAGGTACGAAAATTTTTTCTATTTCTGGCCATGTGAATAACCCTTGCAACGTAGAAGAGGAAATGGGAATTCCCTTAAAGGATTTAATTGAAAAACATGCGGGCGGGGTACGTGGTGGCTGGAGTAACCTAAAAGCTGTCATTCCGGGCGGTTCGTCAGTTCCTTTAATACCGAAATCAATTTGTGATACAGTTTTAATGGATTTTGATTCTTTAAAGGATGTCAAAAGTGGCTTGGGTACAGCAGCTGTTATTGTGATGGATGAATCAACAGACATTATCAAAGCCATTAGCCGCCTGAGTAAATTTTATATGCATGAAAGCTGTGGGCAATGTACGCCCTGCCGTGAAGGAACCGGATGGATGTGGCGTATGTTGGAACGACTTGTAAAGGGCGAAGGAAAATCATCCGATATTGATTTACTGGAAACTGTTAGCCGTCAAATTGAAGGCCATACCATTTGCGCTTTGGGTGACGCCGCCGCTTGGCCTGTGCAAGGGTTGATTCGCCATTTTCGCCATGAGATCGAAGAAAGAATTTTGAAAGGGGCACAGTATGACAGCTAAAAAAATTAGACTTATTTATTGTTATTTGATGTGCTTTATCTCTGTTTTAATACTGCTGTTTAATATTGCACGCGCAACGAACACATGTATAGAAATGGTGTTTTTCAAAAACTATTATGCTGAACCCTACCATCTAACAATAGAAGAATTTAACAAAGACAAAGCAAAAGCCGGCATGTCACCAGAAAAAATTGAACAAGAAAGACAAGCTGCCATTGAAAAGCATAAAAAAGACAACTCAAAGTACAGAAAAAAGGATATGATTGACAGCAGTATTTATGCCTTTTATGCGGCAATTATCCTTCTAATTCACGTTTTGATCATTCGGCGTACGAAAGAAGATTAAATGGTCAAGGTAACTGTCAACAACCATCTCATTGAAAAGGGTATGTATTATGACCGCAAAAAAAATAAAACTGATTTATTGTTACCTTGTTTGTCTAAGCCTAACCATGACCCTGACATTTAGTTCTGCTTTTTTAATTTCTAACACTGTTGACTTAGTCTATTTCAATGACTTTGGAATTCCCGGTTACCTACAACCTACAGATTTTGCAAAAAATCCCGAGAATGCCTCATTAAAACCAGAAGAACTAAAAATAGCTAGACAAAAAGCCATTAAAAAATATAAATCTAGGTCTTACATAAAAGGAAACCTGTCACTTATTTCTATTATTTTTTTCGCATCCCTTGCCCTTTTTATCCATGTTTACCTAATCCGCCGTACGAAAGATGATTAAATGGTTAAACTTACGGTTAATAATCAAACAGTAGAGGTAGAAGCTGGGACAACCATTTTTAAAGCCTGCGAAAAAGTAGGCGTTGAAATTCCACACTTTTGCTACCACTCCCGCTTATCGATTGCTGGTAATTGTCGTATGTGCTTGGTTGAGGTTGAAAAAAACTCAAAGCCTGTTGCCAGCTGTCATATGCCTGTTTCAGAAGGCATGGTTGTGCGCACTGACACGCCAACGGTAGAAAAAGCCCGCCAGGGGGTTTTGGAATTTCTTCTTATTAATCACCCTCTGGATTGCCCTATCTGCGACCAGGGTGGTGAATGTGATTTACAAGATTTAACCCTTCATTACGGCCCAGGGGATAGCCGTTTTGAATTAAACAAACGGGCCGTCCCTGACAAATATATGGGACCTTTAATTAAAACTGTTATGACCCGGTGCATCCATTGTACCCGCTGCATTCGTTTTGGCAGTGAAATTGGTGGCGTTCAGGAATTAGGGGCCTTAGGCCGGGGTGAACATACAGAAATCACATCTTACCTGGAAGGGGCTGTTACATCCGAACTGTCTGGTAATATGATTGACATTTGCCCCGTTGGCGCCTTAACAAACAAGCCTTACGCCTTTCATGGCCGGCCGTGGGAACTCTCTAAAACGAACAGTATTGACGTGATGGATGCCGTTGGTAGCCATATTCGTATTGATTCCAAAAATAATGAAGTTTTACGAATTTTGCCTTCTATCAAAGAAGACATCAACGAAGAATGGATTAGCGACCGCACCCGCTTTGCGTATGATGGCCTAAAAAGGCAAAGACTTGATAGCCCCTATATCCGGAAAAAAGGGAAACTTGTCCCCTGCTCTTTCGACGAAGCTTTTCAAGAAATTTTAGACAAGGTCAAAAAAACAGACCCGTCAACAATAGGTGCTTTGGCTGGCCCATTGGCTGACTGTGAAAGCATGGTGATGCTAAAACAAATTATGGTTCATTTAGGTAGTAGCCGTTATGACTGCAGGCCTTTAGGTTCCCATTTACCCTTTAAAGACCGCAGTCAGTACATTTTAAACAGCACAATTCAAGGTCTAGAAAAAGCTGATTGCATTTTACTGGTAGGTACAAACCCACGTTTAGAAGCACCCATGGTTAATGCCAGAATTCGAAAAAACTATTTTCATAATCGCATTCCTATCGGCTTAATTGGTGATATGGTTGATTTGAATTACACCTATTACCATGTTGGATATTCAGCAAAAGACTTAAGTTCAAAAAGCCCATTTTTTGAAAAATTAGGCCAAAGCCGTTACCCAGCTGTGATTTTTGGGCAAAGTTTCTTTCAACAATCCCAGTCACCCCATTTTTTCAAAACCGTCAATAAATTGGTTAAATCCTACCCTTTCATTCAACAAAATTGGTGTGGGTATAACGTACTTCATACAGATGCAAGCCAAGTGGGTGGTTTGGATGTTGGGTTTGTTTCTGGTGAATGGAATACATCAAGTATCTTAGAAAAATCTAATGTTTTATTCTTGCTAGGGTTTGATGACAATGCCCTTAAAAATAACCCAAACACATTTATTGTTTACGTGGGACACCATGGGGACGTAGGTGCCCATGAGGCTGATGTTATTTTACCGGGCTGTGCCTACACAGAAAAAGAAGCCACCTATGTTAATACTGAAGGGCGCCCCCAGCGCACAAATCAGGCTGTTTTGCCGCCTGGCCAAGCGCAAGAGGACTGGAAAATATTACAAACACTGGGGGAAAAACTGGGCGTTAAAATAGCTAATAAAAACCCTTTGGATCTTCTTGTCAAAGAAAGTCCCATTTTTAGACATATGGGGGACATAACACCATCACCTTGGGTCCCTTTAGATGAAACCAAAGAAAAAACAGACGATTACCCAATTTTGCAATCCACCGTTCAAAATTTTTATATGACGAATGTTATTACCCGTCATTCCATGAATATGGCACGGTGTGTTTCTGAAATTCTTGAGGGTAAAAAACCCCTGAAGAGCTTTTAGGGAAGGATTTTGAGTGGAACTTTTTTATCAACTTCTTAATTTAATAGAGCCCCTATTCTTCTTAGGTTTAAAAATTATTGCTTTTATAATTGCTTTGATTCTTGGGGTTGCCTATTTAACGCTGGCAGAACGAAAAGTCATAGGCTATATGCAGTTGCGTGTGGGCCCCAGCACCGTTGGTCCATTTGGCCTTTTACAGCCCATTGCGGATGGCATCAAATTATTACACAAAGAAATTATCGTACCGGCTGCGTCCGATAAACTTTTGTTTATTTTTGCACCTGTTTTAACCTTCACCCTTAGCCTTGCAGCATGGGCTGTTATTCCCTTTGGTAACGACCTTGTTTTTTCAAATATCAATGTGGGCGTTTTGTATTTATTCGCCATTTCATCGTTAGGTGTATACGGCATTATTATTTCGGGTTGGGCCAGCAATTCTAAATATGCCTTTTTAGGTGCTTTACGATCTGCCGCCCAAATGGTTTCCTATGAGGTTTCCTTAGGCTTGGTGTTAGTCTGTGTTTTATTATGTGCTGGTTCTTTAAACCTAAGCCATATTGTACTAGCCCAACAGTCAGGTTGGTTTTGCGTAAAACTGTTTCCTTTTTTTATTATTTTCTTTATCAGTGCCTTAGCTGAAACCAACCGTACCCCTTTTGACCTGCCAGAAGCAGAAGCCGAACTGGTAGCTGGATACAACGTTGAATATTCGTCATTCCCCTATGCGTTATTCTATTTGGGCGAATATGCCAACATGATTTTGATGAGCGCTATGACCAGCATCCTGTTTCTAGGTGGGTGGCTTGCCCCTTTTCAAACGCCTTATTTGGCATGGATTCCAGCACCATTTTGGTTCATTGGCAAAATTTGCTGCGTCCTGTTCGTGTTTTTATGGGTACGCGCAACGTTGCCCCGCTATCGCTATGACCAGTTGATGCGTTTAGGGTGGAAAGTATTTTTACCTATTTCACTGGTTGGTGTTGTCATGATTTCTGCCCTCAAAGTTTATGAGGTGATACCATGAAAAATTGGAATACTTATCTGTGGAACCATATCAAACGATGGTCGTTGTTTGAAATTATCCAAGGGTTATGGGTTACGTTAAGATACTTTTTCAAAAGTAAAATCACCTTAAAATACCCCTACGAAAAAGGGCCTTTAAGCCCACGCTTTCGTGGTGAGCATGCCCTAAGGCGCTACCCCAATGGCGAAGAACGTTGTATTGCCTGTAAATTGTGTGAAGCTGTTTGCCCAGCTCAAGCCATTATTATTGAAGCAGAACCCAGGGAAGACGGCAGTCGCCGCACAACACGCTATGACATTGATATGACCAAATGCATTTACTGCGGTTTATGTGAAGAAGCATGCCCCGTTGATGCCATTGTGGAAGGGCCAAATTTTGAATTTGCCACCTTAACCCACCAAGAACTCATTTATACAAAAGAAAAATTGTTAGATAATGGTGATCGATGGGAACAAGAGTTGGCTTCTAAAATTCGTGCTAAGGGCCGGGGTGAATAGATGATTGCCTATTATATTCCAGAAATTCTGTTTTTTTTATTTTCTGCGTGTCTTGTTGGGGCATCTTTGGGGGTTATTTTATCAAAAAACCCAATTCATGCTGTGCTTTTACTTATTGTTGCTTTTTTTAATGCTGCAGCCTTATTTTTACTGGCTGGTGCAGAATTTTTAGCCATGATTTTAGTAATTGTTTATGTGGGCGCTGTGGCTGCTCTTTTTTTATTTGTTGTCATGATGCTCGACATCAACAATGAAAAATCTCAAAAATTAACCACAGCATATATGCGCGTGGCTGCAATAGTTGCCAGTATTTTTGCCATAGAACTTATAACCGTAGCTGTAACCTGGTGGCACTTTCCAAAAGCAGAAGATCACGTGGCCCACCCCTTTTCTATAGGCACAACGAACACCCATGCCCTGGGGGAAATTTTATACACACACTACTTTTATATTTTTCAATTAGCAGGCTTTATTTTATTAGTTGCCATGATTGGCGCCATTGTTTTGTGTTTTGCACCGGCAACAAAAAAGATTTTCAGAAAACAAACTCCGTCTCAGCAATTGAATCATTCAAAACATTCATCTTTAAAACTGATATCCGTCGACTTTCGAAAAGGTGTAAAACCATGGTCATAAAAATTCAGTATTATCTTGCTTTATCGGCAATTTTGTTTTCCCTAGGGGCATTTGGTATATTTTTAAATCGTAAGCATATTATTGGCATTTTGATGTCCATTGAAATTATCCTTTTGTCTGCGAACATCAACTTTGTTGCTTTCTCTAACCAATTGTCGGATTTATCAGGTCAGGTTTTTTCTTTATTTGTACTAACCGTTGCTGCAGCCGAAGCTGCCATAGGACTTGCCATTTTGGTTATTTATTTTAGAAATCATTCATCAATTGCTATTGATGATGCGAACCAAATGAAGGGGTAATGGCATGACACCTCAATTTTTTTCTGTGGTTGCCATTTTTGCACCACTTTTAAGCTTTTTTTTAGCATTTTCTTTACAAAAAAGCCACAAAATTGCCCGATTCATAACATGCACATGCATGGTCATGTCGTTTTTTTCTGTTGTTTCTTTATGGGTTATTTTATTCCCAACTGTTGATCTTTCCATGGCACTTTTAAAGTGGATCAAGGTGGGTGGATTACGCTTATCATGGGGTATTTTCTTAGATCCCCTCAGTTTATTCATGTGCACAATCGTCACATTTATTTCACTGCTTGTTCATATTTATTCCATTGGCTATATGGCCCATGATGCGGCTTCTGGCAGATTTATGGCCTACTTAAGCTTTTTTACATTCATGATGTTGCTTCTTGTGACAGCCCCCAACCTTCCCCAACTTTTTGTTGGATGGGAAGGGGTTGGTGTTGCGTCATATTTGTTAATTGGCTTTTGGCACGAACGACCCAGCGCCAGCCGGGCGGCCATGAAAGCCTTTATTGTTAACCGGGTCGGAGATGCCGGTCTTTTACTGGCCATGGGCGCCTTATGTGCCACGTGTGTTTCCCTTGATTTTCAAGGCATTTTTTCTCAACTCCCCATGCTTTCCCACAAAATTATCAATTTTTTTGGTATCAACATTCACGCTTGTGAACTGATTGGTTTGCTTTTGTTTCTGGGTGCTATGGGCAAGTCAGCCCAATTTGGTCTTCATGTCTGGTTACCAGATGCCATGGAAGGGCCAACACCTGTTTCTGCCCTTATTCATGCAGCCACCATGGTAACAGCAGGCATTTTCTTAATTGCCCGTTTTTCACCCCTTTATGAAACAACGATCCACGCAAAACAAGTTATGATTTTTGTAGGCGGCATGACGGCATTCTTTGCAGCAACTGTTGCTTTGGCCCAAACAGATATTAAGAAAATTATTGCCTATTCCACATGCAGTCAGTTGGGCTACATGGTTTTGGCCTGCGGATGCGGTGCTTACGGGGCTGCCATGTTCCACTTAGGCACACATGCCTTCTTCAAAGCGCTTTTATTTCTGGGGGCTGGCAGCGTTATTCATGCCATGTCTGATGAACAAAATATTTTCAAAATGGGCGGTATCTACCAATATATTCCAAAAACTTATGCTTTTATGTGGGTTGGAAGCCTTGCACTGGCTGGCATTCCATTTTTTTCTGGTTACTATTCCAAAGATACTATTTTGACATCCTTATTTACAGCAAGCCACTATTTTGCCTTTGGCGTTGGTATTTTGGTGGCAGCTTTAACAGCTTTTTATAGCTGGCGACTTTTATTTGTTGTATTTCACGGTCAAACACAGGCCAATGAACACGTTTTGGCCCACGTTCATGAATCACCCCCATCTATGCTTATCCCCTTATGGATATTAGGGATTGGTTCTATCATTGCGGGGTGGTTTGGCTTTCGCTGGCTCATTTTAGAAAATGGGTTTTCATGGCAAAAATCTATTCTTGGGGAAAGTGCCTATCATGGCCCCGTATGGGTTGAAGTGCTGCCAACACTGATGGCTTTGCTTGGCATTTTTGCAGCTTATGGTATTTATATTCAAAAAAAATCGTTACCAATTTATTCTGTAACATCCAAAATTCGTCACACACTTCAAAATGCCTGGTTTATTGACAAACTTTATGACCGGTTTTTGGTAAAACCCGTTTTGTTTTTAGGAACATTTTTTTGGAAAACCGTTGATAAGAATGTTATTGATACACTGGGTCCAGACGGTATTGCGAAAATTGCGGGCATGTTGTCAAAAGGAAATACAAAAATTCAAACGGGGTATACGTTTCATTATGCCCTGGCAATGATTATGGCTGTTATTCTGGCCATCGGTTTATACGTCATTTTGTTTTCACATTATGGCATCGTAGGGGGATAAGCCATGACATTGCCTTTGCTCAGTATTCTTATTTTCTTACCTTTATCAGGCCTTGTTTTTATGAGCTTGATCAAAAGCAATGATGAACGGAATGCCAAATCCATGGCCCTTTGGATTTCGGTATTAACCTTTGCCATGGGTTTGGTTGTGTGGGCGCATTTTGACCCGTATGTTGCCCAATACCAACTGGTTGAAAATTATATATGGATTGAATCTTACAACATTCATTATCACTTGGGTGTAGATGGCCTATCTATTTTCTTTATTTTACTAACCACCCTTTTGACCCCTTTATGTATTTTAGCCAGCTGGAAATCTGTTGAAAAACGGGTGCGCGAATACATGATGGCATTTTTATTGTTAGAAACCCTTTTATTAGGTATGTTCTGCGCCGTTGACATGTTTTTATTTTACATTTTCTTTGAAAGTGTTTTAATCCCTATGTTTTTGATTATCGGCATTTGGGGTGGCACCAACAAAACGTATGCTTGTTTTAAGTTTTTCCTTTATACGTTTTTAGGTTCCCTATTCATGCTGTTGGCGTTGGTAAAACTGTACCAAGAAGGCGGCACAACCAACATTGTAGATCTATTGACCTTAAGCCTAACCACAGGGCACCAAAAATGGCTATTTTTATGTTTTTTCATGGCTTTTGCGGTGAAAATTCCCATGTGGCCGTTTCACACCTGGTTACCGGATGCCCATGTAGAGGCGCCTACGGCTGGCTCTGCTCTTTTAGCTGGTATTTTATTAAAAATGGGTGGTTATGGATTTTTTCGCTTTTGCCTGCCCCTTTTACCCCAAGCATGCCTTTACTTTGCCCCGTACATTTACACATTAAGCTTAGCCGCTATTATTTTTGCCTCTCTCACCGCATTGGTTCAAACAGATATAAAAAAGTTGGTGGCTTATTCTTCTATTGCCCACATGGGGTTTGTAACCTTGGGCATTTTTACTTTTAACTTACAAGGCAGTACAGGCAGTATTGTTCAAATGTTAAGCCATGGGTTAATTTCAGCGGCGCTGTTTATTTGTGTAGGTCAACTGTATGAACGGTTTCACACCCGTGACATTACCCAATACGGGGGGCTGATGAAAACCATGCCAGTATTTAGTGGGTTTTTCTTATTTTTCATCTTTGCCAGCATCGGGTTACCGCTTACCAGCGGCTTTATTGGGGAATTTTATGTAATACTAGCCCTTTTTGCTAATCACAATATGGTTGCAACCATGGCTGTTTTGGGTAGCATTCTAAGCGCGTGTTACGCCCTGTGGTTGTACAGGCGCCTATGCTTTGATAAAACAACCCCCTTCCTAGAAGACCATAAGCCCATTCATGACCTAGACACACGGGAAAAATTCATACTGTCAGTTTTGGTTTTGTTTATTTTATGGTTGGGCATTTACCCCAAAACTTTTACGGATTCCATCAACCGCTACGGCCGGCAAGTGCTGGAAGTTTATACCCCCTAAAAAAAACAAAGTTATGAAAATAGTCATGACATAACAAGCATAGTAGGCTTCAAAAATTGCCTATAGACACGTGTTGCCTTTCATAAATAGAATTAATTTAAATTAATTTTTATTAAACTGGTGTCTAATGCTGCAAAAAAGTTTAAAAATAATTTCTATAGGGGCTACCTTGACTTTTCAGGCATTTTCAATGGAGCCGTCAGAACAAACAGCTGCGGCACCAATATTAACACCGGCCCAAATACAGGAAGCCTTAGCCCCTTATATTCCCATGTATCGTGCTATGAACTCTGCTTTTGACAGCATGGCTGCAAATGGTTACGATTTAGGTGAAACAGGCAAAGCCTTTGTAAGGGGGCAAACTTTTTCTGCCATCAACAATAATGCAGCAGCCTGGGATGGAACACAACCAAGCATGAATCAACTTATTCTACAGATTACACTAGAATCATTATTTTCTGGTGACACTGGTGACGATGAAGATGGCGATGTTGATACGGGGTTTATTGATGCTGGTGATGATACCGATGATGATGACGCAGATGATAGTGGCGGATTAGGAGGAGGAGCACCAGGTTGGGGAGAATCTTATTAAAAAGAGATTTATAAGCTATTTCCCAATTTAACCAATGCATCCCGGAGGGGTTCGTAGTCAATATCTACGATGTTTATATTTTGTTTCAAGGCGGCTTTGTCAGGGGCCGCCTTTTTTGACGTCCCTTTTTTTTCTGCTCTTTCAACAGTTTGGTGATGAACCCGCAAATCTGAAATGGCAGGATAACCATAAAACTGGTTCACCTTTTCCAAAATCATTTGTTTTTCATAACTAATGGCCAAAGCCATGGCACTAGATGCTGTCACATGTAAACAGCCGCCTGTTTTCATTTTATAGGGAAATGTAATTTTTTTGGCCTGGCACAGTCGCGCAAACTGGGACCCTACAATTTTTTCCCAGTCTAAAATAATGGTGGCCGATACAAACCCCTGGTTTTTACAAATGGGTTGCACAATATTTTTAATAAAAGCGGAAACCGGGGCTGCTCTAGAAAAACGGGGGGGTCTTTTTAGCCGTTTCATCAAGCCCCCATTGCCCCTGCGATCCACAAACGGGTTACTTTTTCCTGAAGGGAATTTTGCCCTAAGCGTTGATTCAAATGGTTGAAATCTACCCAGTCCAACAACTGATCTTGATTTTGACATGAATAAACAAACGTTTCCACACCCGTTTCAGGGTCTATGTGTTTTTGTAAACATTGGGCACAAATTTCCTTCATCATGCACTGCATGGGCGAATTGATACTGCCAATGGCTGTATGATTTGGGTTTAAAAATTCCTTTAACATTCCATAACGGGCTTGTGCCACCACCCCCATCAGCCTATCAGATCCTATCACAATCATACGCTGAATGCTGTACAAAGGAATGGGCGTAGCGCCTAAAGCGCCCTTGCCATAAGCGTGCAATGCCTGCAGCATATTGCCATGGTAAGAAAAATCACCTGGCCGCGTTACATCCAAAACGCCTTCATCACAGCACCAAATAATATGGTCAGCAGCTTGTTCAATTTCAGAAATCTTATAACGGTCTTCCCGTTTTTTGTAGCCCGCAAAGTATAAAACTTTGCAACCTTGTGCACGCATGGCTTGCCCTATGGAAAACAAAACCGCATTACCAAGGCCACCGCCAATTAATAAGACTGTTTCATTTTCTGGAATGTGGGTGGGGGTGCCCGTGGGGCCCATCAACACAAGGGGTTCACCGGGTTTAAGGCTAGCGCATAAATTAGATGACCCGCCCATTTCCAAAACAATGGTGGATAACAACCCCGTTTCAACATCAGCGGAGGCACCTGTTAAAGCCAGCCCTTCCATAGCCAGGCGGGTTCCATGTGCATAAGGGGCCAAGGTTTCAAAATTCTGCAACCTAAAAAACTGCCCGGGCTGAAAATTTTTCGCAGCCAAAGGGGCATGAACCACAACTTCTACAATGGTTGGCGTTAAACGGTTTACCGCATGAACATGGGCTTTTAATAAATGACCTATATTCTTTAAAAACGGTTCGGGTTCAATGGAACCTAAACCAGCCACAGCCCGCGACACAACAGGGTAACCCTTTTTAGCACTAGCCATAGCTTTCACCACATTGCCGGCGAAGGATGGGTGCAAATCACCAAAAAAACTGATGGCCTTACCATCACCACGTTTTTTCATTAAAACATGGGTTTCCACTGGTTTGCTAAGGCGTTCTGGCGTAACCGCATGGCCCTTTTCATCCATAGCCTGAAAGGTTTGACCCGCCAATAAAATTTGGTCTGGCATGTCATATCGCAAATTTGTATTGGGTTTCGTGCCTGCTGCCACCAGAATGGTTTTGGCGGCAATCATCTCTTCCTGACCTGCCCGGTTCATTTTTAAGCCACAAGCATGGCCAAATTCATCCACCATCACTTCCAGGGGGGTGGCACGATCGATAATGCGAATGCCTTCTTCTAAAGCTTTTTCAACTTCTTCATGATTCAACGTATAGCTGGGTGCTTGGGTTAGTGCCTTTCGGTACACAAGGGTGGCACCGCCCCAAAGGCGTAACAATTTTTGTTTTTCCAAGTCTGTAGCGCAAGCCCGTAAAGCCTTGGCATGTGTCAACATTTCTTGGGCTATTAGGTGTTCTTGGGCGTTCCAAGTTTGCTCCACCGCATCCCTTCCCATCTCTGCCACCAATGTTTCATAACGGGTCAGAAACTTTTCCACCTGAACAGCATAATAAGCTAAAGCTTCGGTGGTTGTGTCAATGGCCGTCAACCCCCCACCAATAACGGCGATGGGTAAACGCACCTGAAGGTTGGCAATAGAATCAGCCTTGGCAGCACCCGATAACTGCAAAGCCATTAAAAAATCACTGGCTTGGCGCACACCGGGGGCCCCTGAATTTTTCATATCCACCAAAGTGGGGCTGCCAGCACCCAAACATAAGGCCACATGGTGGAAGCCTAAATCAAAAGCCTGGTCAATGGTCAGCGTACCCCCCAACCGTACGCCACCGTATAGCTGAAAATGCTGACGCCGGTCCAAAAGTAGGCGAATCACCTTTAAATAATTTTTATCCCATCGAACGGTAATACCATATTCGGCCACACCCCCAAAGCCCCAATTGGTTCGGCTATCTAAATTTTCCCAAATGGCTTCGATATTTTTGATGGGTTCAAAAGGTATGGCCAGGGGTTCAATTTTCAAACCATCAACCCCTACAACGGTGTGACCTTCATTCAATAAATAATGGCTGAGGGTATAACCCGCCGGCCCCATGCCCGCCACAAGAATTGCTTTACCACTTGATGGCTTTGGTAAAGGATTGCGAATGTTTAAAGGGTTCCACCGCGTCAATAAACTATAAATTTCAAAACCATACGGAAGTTTTAAAACCGTATCTAAGGTTTGCGTTTCAACGGCAGGAATATTAACAGGGTCTTGTTTTTGGTAAATGCATGCTTTCATGCAGTCATTACAAATGCGGTGGCCTGTGCCGGCAATCATGGGGTTATCAATAATAGCTGTGGCCAATGCGCCCACCACAAACCCTTGGGCCCGCAATTCATTCATTTCAGAAATTTTTTCTTCTAAAGGGCAACCCGTTAAGGTGGTGCCAAAAGTATTTTTTTGAAACCGGTCAAGACTTCCCCCTTGGGCTTCATCTTTTGGCTTCAGGCCTTTTGAACAGGAATCTTTTCCTTGGTGGTGGCACCAAATGCAGTAATTGGCCTGGTCCAGCGCTTTTTGAAACGTCACGCCATCATCCGTTAGGGTAAACCCATAGCGGGCGCGCCACCGGGTGTAAGGCAGTTGCCAGGCACCATCTTGTTCTTCTAAATGGTGAATTAATTTTTCAGGGTTCGTTTTTTTAGGGGTTTGAAATAAAACCCAGTTTTTATACTTTTGCTGCCCTTCTTCGGTGAAAACGGCCCAGGCCGTGTAACGGGCTGCTTGGTCTAATTTGGTTGCAAAAGCAGCCTCATCCTCCATCCACCCACAGATAGCTTTGGCAAAGGTTAGCTCATCCTGCAAAGGTAAATGAGGGGCTAATTCGTTGCCATTCAAACCATCAGCTGTTGGGTATTTTTTTAAAGCGCGTCGCTGCACAAAATGACGTTTTGCCTGAATCAATGGGCTGTATGACCCTTGGCTTTTTTCCAGATTGTGAATGTCAGGCTCTACTTGAAACAACTGGCCTAAAAACGTTTCTAAATACGGCGCTACATCTAAAATCAGCTGACTTTCGTCAGCAGCATTGGGAATACTCAGCCGTGCCTGAACCAGCCTTTCTGCAAGAACCGAATCATGTGCATTTAAAAAGCTTAAAAATACCTGGTCCAAACGGCACAGGCCTTCGTAATCATATAAATCAGAAAAGGAAAAATCAAAATTCAGCATCATGCTTTAAATAGCTTATGACGAAACCTAGGGCAATAGATTTTGCTGCGTGAGAAACAATCTTGCGTTGAAAAAATTAGCGGCGCGCGTTTTTGCCCAAAATATTTTGTCCTATAACATCACCTTCGTGTAAGAAAAAAGAATACCCTTCCACTTTATCTGACAATCTTGCTTCTTTTGCTTTTTTGAAACGTTCTAAAAATTTTGGCATAATATCAGAATCTGCCGCCTCAAGAGCTTCTCTAAGGTCAGAGCTGAGCATAACTGTGTACTTTTTGCCAGAATTCATAAAATGTGGGTCTGCAAAAAAAGAATCCACATCAAAGGGGGCTATATTTTGTTTCTTTGTAGGTGCAGGCCGTTCTTCGCCTACGCTATCACTGCTGGCTTCGGAAGCTCCGGAAAGACGTCTTTTTCCATCAGAAGGGGCAGCATCTTCATCAACAGTGGTACCTACGACAACCCCTTTACCTTCCATGGCAAAAGCTGTGCTCAAAAAACAACTACAAATAAGTATAAAAAAAATGTTCATGGCCTGAGCCTCCATAAATTCAACTAAGACTACATTAAATTAATTTAATATAATCGTCAATAAAATCAAGGTAAAAGATTAATAAAATTTCGAAAGCCTACTAAGTTTCCAGACTCATCAAATATACGCTCTCCGCCCCATAAAGTTCCAATCACTGCACATTTTTTGCGCGCTACGGCTGCTGCTAAATGACACCGAAGGATAGGCCCACCACTCATCCCCGGATAACTTGCCAAATGGGCTGCGGCTTGATCAAGTCTACTGCCAATTAGCATAGGTTTTTTGATAGTTTCATCGTCATTTAATGACCTTCTGTAAGCATGAGATATACCTTCCGCTTTTAAACCTGCTGAAATAACAACGCTCAATGGCTCGGGCACTAAATTATCTGGCTTAAGGCCAATATTAAATATCCATTCTCCCCTACTTTCAATATCCCCCTGATCAAGCTCTGGTAATCTTCCTGTAGATGCTTGAATCCCAAGACGAGAACTACTTATTATATTTACGAATGGCGTTCCATCTTCTGTACATTTCTCAATAGTGGCTAATGCATAGTCTGTTTGCTGATAAATTTCATTAATTCGCATGTCTGCTCTTTTATTAAAATATTCAGAATCAATTGGCAGAGTTGAATCTATTCCCTCTTTTTGAAAAGGACGAACAAAAACAACTTTAAACCCTTTTTTTGTTACAAAATGACGTGATGTGGGGTCAGTATCTACTGCAACTCCATTGGGAACAAAATAATAACTGATACCATTTGTCGCATTTCCATCGATAAAACCGTGCATACAAGTATGAACTTGGAAAGAAGGTTGGTGAAAAGATTGACCTGGAACAAGGAGGCCACTAAAAGGCCTTATAGGTTCGGTGCCATCTCCATAAACAACCCAAAAGGTACCACTTAAAGCGTAGGCCTTAACCAAATCGTCAGTATCAAAATTCCCCTCATCCACGACGGTTGGTTTAATAGCTTGAAATTTCACAATCTCACGCAGTTCAAGGTTATCAATCCAACTTCTTGGCGAATCATCATTAGAAGGTATAGGAATACTTAGACTGTCAGGGCGCATGATGGCTCCAACTTCATCAAGCGCACCAATAGGAGGAGCTATTTTCTGAGGAGTGCCCCCTGGCCCCCATTCAGATCCTGAAAAAACCCTAACTAATTTTTGCTCAATTGTTTCGTCACCGCTGTGCTTTGCTGATTTCCATGAATCAGTTGCAAACCGTCTAAAAACATCTATTTGCCCTGCATCTGAGGCCACAACAAAGTTTACAGACAGTTTAAGTAAACAAATAAATAATACAAATGCTAGCTTCATCACACATAGCTTCTAGAACTTTATAGAATGATGATAAAGCCGTAATATTAATTCTTAGTTAAAATACATCAAGCTCCACAAAAAAGCTTGACTTAAATATTTTTTACGAATATATTTATTAATTTAATAAAAAAATTATGAACTTGACTTTTTTAATATATTTTTTTACACTTTATTTGTTTATAAATTAAATTTAAGGTTTTTATTATGCGTAAAAATAATTTTTACTTGTTACTAACTAGCTGCACTGCCATTGCTTGCTTGGCCTCAACACCCTTGTACGCTTCTACATCAGAAGACCCAATGGTGGGGGCTGCTTCTTCGCGCATGGGTAGCCCGGCTACAAAATTGGATGCACGAAGAGCTTTTCAAGAAAAGGAAGGACATCTTAATAAGTTACAAACTGCATGCGCGTCAGAAATTGCAGAATATGCAGATGTTTCAAGTAAAAAAGCAACTGCAGAAAGAAACCAAATTTCAGCAGAAGCAAGAATTCGGGAAGAATTTATAAGAACGCGCGCGTCTTCTGAGGCACAAGCTAACGAATTAAGGGGCCTATCAGCAGCCATAAGAAACGATCAGGATACTTCTGCTGCAAAACAAAAATTCATTGATGAGGCACAGGTAGAAAACCTTAGGCTACAACTTGAAAGAATACAGCTATATCTGGCAGAAACTGAAGAAATGATCTCAAGATCAAAATTGCCTATATCATACGATGAAGCAAGGGATTCCTCAGATGTGTTAAAAGAAAAAAAAGCTGAACTTGAAAGAAAAATGAATTTAGTCTCAGATTACACAATACGTGATCTAAAGGAAAAGTTAGAAAGTGCCAGATTCAAAAAATCAGGTGAATTGTACGATAGATTCATGAGTTCACTCGGACTATCAGAACGTGAACTTAGCGAAGCGTCTTGGAATGATCCAGAATATCAAGAAGGAATGGCAGCTGCTGCGGCTTGCAGACAAATGCTCTTGCAGATTCACGCTCGATTTGAAGACGAAATAAGAAAATTAGAGCAAAACATTGCAGAACTAGAAGAAGATCTTTTCCGTATCATGGGATTTGGTGGATAAAAAAACACTGCGTCATGCGCGATTCTTAACCAATACTCTCTTTGACAAACTATAAAATAGCCCCCAAATGGGGGCTATTTTCTTAATTTTAAAAATCCTTCCCCTGACAAGGGGTCATTTAATCCTACAATATTGTTTGCCCTGTTTTTTTCCAGTCAGCCACAAAGGTGTCAACGCCCTTGTCTGTTAGCGGGTGGCTCAACAATTGCCCCAAAACTTTTGGTGGAATAGTGGCCACATGGGCACCCAAACGGGCTGCCTCTAAAATATGCACGGGGTTTCGAATGCTGGCGGCTAATACTTCTGTGCCTAATTCGGGGTAGTTGTTATAAATATCGCAAATATCCTGTATAAGCCCCATGCCATTTTGGCTAATATCATCAAGCCGGCCAATAAAAGGGGAAACAAAAGCTGCCCCCGCTTTAGCTGCCAATAGGGCCTGGTTGGCTGAAAAACACAAGGTGACATTCACCATAACCCCTTCTTGCGACAGTGCATAACACGTTTGCAAGCCATCCTTTGTTAAGGGAACTTTCACAGCCACATTATTGGCAATGCGGGCCAAAACCCTGCCTTCCTGCAGCATGGTCACATGGTCAGTGGCAGCAACTTCTGCGCTGACGGGACCATCTATTAAGCTTGCAAATTCGGCAATCACATCTAAAAAATTACGGCCTGATGCAGCAATCAAACTTGGGTTTGTGGTGACGCCATCCACCAACCCCATATCTAAAAATGGTCTAACTTCATCAATATTCGCAGTATCGAGAAAAAATTTCATAACACGCCTCCCTTTCATGTATCATTGATGCAAATCACAGCGAATTTTGATAAAAAATGCAAGTAGAAGTTTTGGTAGCAGCCCCAGCTGTTAACCAGTTTTTTTCTTATGAAAGCTTGGAACCCCTGGAAATAGGGCAAATTATTTCAGTTCCCTTTCGTAAAAAAAAATTACCTGCCATTGTTACAGCCATAGAAACTGAAAAATTTAAAGGCGCCATCAAACCCATTGATTCTATTTTTCCCTTCCGCCTAACAGAAGGGTTTTTGCAATTCATCATTCAAATGGCCCATTACACCCTAACGCCCTTAGGGCAAGTTGCCAAAATGGTGCTTCCTTTTGCAGCAGATCAGTGGGAAAAAGTTACAAACCAAAAAATACCTGATGAGGGCCTTTTTCAAACGCAAAACACCCTAAGCTTATCAGGGGAACAAAAGGCGGCTTTTGAAAAAATCCAAACAAAACATAACCAATTTCAAACATTTCTGTTAGATGGTGTCACAGGATCTGGTAAAACAGCCGTTTACATGGAAGCTATTCGCACACATCTTGAAAGCGGCAAACAGGCCCTTGTTTTGCTTCCCGAAATTGCCTTAACCAACCAATTGATGGAACGGTTTGATGACTTTTTTCAACATAAGGCCGATGTTTGGCATTCGGGCGTTTCCACTAAAAATAAACGCATAACCTGGAAAAAAGCCATAACAGGTGCGCCCATGGTTGTGATTGGGGCCCGGTCTGCCCTGTTTTTGCCCTTTCAAAAATTAAGCCTAACCGTTGTGGATGAAGAACACGACAGTTCCTTTAAACAAGAAGAGCAAGCCATTTATAATGGCCGGGATATGGCTGTTTTACGTTCCAAACTGGAAGATAAATCTATTATTTTAGCATCTGCCACGCCATCGGTTGAATCTGTGGTCAATGTTCAACGGGGTAAATATGAACACCTAATTTTGGAAGACCGCTTTCATGGAACAGAACGTCCCCAAATCACACTGGTGGATATGCGTTCTGAAAAGCGAAGCGGGTGGATATCAGCCCCCCTTCAACAGGCACTTACAGAAACGTTTAACAATCAGCAACAAGCTTTGTTATTTCTAAACCGCCGTGGCTATGCGCCCATTAGCTTGTGCCACTACTGTGGCCACCGCATTACATGTTTGGGATGTTCTGCTTGTTTGGTGCACCATAAAACAAAAAATAAGTTGGAATGCCACCATTGCGGCTATGGTCAGCCGTATCCAGAAAAATGCCCTAAATGCCACCAAGAAGGGGATTTTTTAGTTCCCTGCGGCCCTGGGGTAGAGCGGGTTATGGAAGAATTGATGAAAAAATTCCCCCATATTCGCGCAGCCGTTTTAACCAGTGACGAAGCCGTAAGTGAAAAAAACATTCAAGAATTTATTGATAGCGTGAAGGATCATCAAGTTGACTGTATTATTGGCACCCAAATATTAGCCAAAGGCCACCACTTTCCAAAATTAAACACTGTGGGCGTTATTGATGCGGACATGGGGCTAACAGGGGCTGATATACGGGCATCTGAGCGAACATTTCAATTGCTGGAACAGGTTTCAGGCCGTGCAGGCCGTGAACACGGGCAAGGCCAGGTTTTTTTGCAAACCTATAACCCCGAACACCCTTTAATTCAAGCCATTCAAACCCAAGATCGCCAAACTTTTTATTCCCTTGAAATAGAAGAACGTGAAAAAGCCCTCATGCCGCCTTTTGGCCGTTTAGCCGCTGTTATTGTGTCGTGTGTAAAGGAACATGTGGCTGAACAGGTGGCGAAAGATTTTCGAAAAAAAGCACGCAATTCATCCGATATTATGGTTTTAGGGCCTGTAGCAGCGCCTTTATACAAACTGCGGGGGCGCTACCGGTGGCGGTTTTTAATTCAAAGTCAACAGACAGGTAAAATTCAACCCTTTATAACCCAATGGATTCGGTCTTTTAAATTTCCATCATCCGTTCGCCTTCACGTGGATATTGACCCCTATAGCTTTATGTAAAACCAACCCCTTCCCCTCCGCCCACAGTACCTAAAAATGCCTTGTGGTTTAACGACGATACTTTGGCTTCTTCTGCACTAAAACAGGGCTTTTCGCGAACCAAAGACAAAATATCTCCTGCTATGCGGTTGGAAAAAATTTGCTGAATAATGTCGGGTGATTCATAAAAATTTTGACCGCTTTGATAAGCGTATCTTGGCATACGCCCTTCTGCCACTAAAAGAGACGCTTCAGAAAAATCATCCAAAATTGGAACACCCAGCTGCCCAACAACTGTTCTAAATTCTTCTTCCCGGTGCCAAAGCTTTGATGTTCTACCAGCCTCTTCATACAACGTAGCACATGATAAGCTGTACAGCCCTATGTTCCTTCTATATTCTGAAGGGTCTTGTAAAAAATGCAAAAAATGGGTCAGTTCGTGGCCCAACGTAATATGAAACGGCGATAAACATTCACCCACCCCATAAAAATCGTGTACGTCGCTACCTTCAAAAGAAAAGACATCAACCACACACCCAATAGAAGAAAAAGGACATTCCATAGCCTTTGAAAAATCAACATCTACATATGCCAAGACTGCGTCAGATCTACTAGGTGAGAAGCTGTGCCCACCCCACCTGTTTTCCTTACGAATTTTAAGACTATTCGCTTTTGGAACGGTTGTATCAATTGTTGCCAAAAGTCTATCCCCTTTTGGGTTTCTTTTCAGCTTTACAAGCTCACCCTCCAAAAAGCCCGCTTCCCCTTCAGTTAACGCATCATCATAAGTAATAAAAGAAAATATTTCTGATGTTTTTGAAAAAACCGGTTGGTTTTCAAGAAAGACAATGGAAAAAGTTAGCATCCTCAAAAGCATGGAAAACATAAGAGATTCTCCGTTTTTTGCGCGTCTGCTTCTTCCAGTCTACAGGCCAAGCATTAATAAACAGTTAATGCCACTAGTCACAGAATCATGCCTTTGCAAGGAGTGTTTTATAAATAAAAACTATTAATTAACTATTTAATGTTAATTTCTATATGTAATAATTTGTATTATTAAGTTTATTGATGAATAAAATTGATATTGGAATATTTGACAGTGGTATAGGGGGCCTTGCGATTGCACGCGCTATTTACCCCAGCCTTCGCCATATGAATGCCCTTTATGTGGCTGATAACCTACATTTTCCTTACGGAAATAAACCCATTTCAGAGGTTAGAAATTATTGTGAAGAAATTACAGAGAAATTCATAAACCTGGGCGCCACTCATGTTGTTATTGCCTGTAATACAGCCACTACAGTTGCAAAAGAATATCTTGAAACCAAGTACCCACATTTAAAAATAACGGATGTCATTAACCCCGTCGTTAACAGCATCGCAACACTACCTTTCAATAGTTCGATTGGCATCATTGCAACAAAAAATACAGTTAAAAGCGAATTTATTAAAAATAAGATAGCTCAGCTAGCACCCCACCTAGAAACGCACAGCTATGATGCAGGGGAACTTGCCCAAATTATTGAAGAACATTACAATGATCAAGCTTATATTCAAAAAAAGCTACCTCAAACACTTTCCAGCATCAATTTTTCCAAGCATAACTACATTGGTTTATTTTGCACACACTACCTTTTTATTCAAAAAGAAATAAGTCAATTACTTGAAGGCAATACATCTATTATCGATACGCCTTTGATCATGCAATCCTATATATCTAATCAAATGAATGCTGTGGACGCCGCTCACGCAGAAGGTAATTGGTATTTTACTCAAACAGGAAATGACCCTTTTTTTTCCCGAAAAGTGGATCATTTGATACATTTTCCACACAAAATTATCAATGTTTTTGAAAAAAAATACTAAAAACAGAAAAATACTTAAATTTTTAATAATTTTTTAACGCTTTTCCTTAAATTATGGAATTAAGGAACAATTTTATTTTTGCATAGAAAATGAAAAAATTTTTACTGCTCATGGTTTTTTTACTTGGAATTGATAACAAGTTGCCATGCTTTTCAAGAAGTTTACCAAGTGGGCCCTCTGCTTCATTCTCCCAAGAATTAAGCACCCTTCCCGCTTCTGCTTCTCAGATCAAAAAAGAAGATATGGACATTCAAGATGATCTTAAAGCGATTGTTTCAAAAGGTTATATCATTGTTGCATTGCACGCTGAAGACCACCCGCCGTTTCATATGGTTGACCCAAAAACAAACAAGCTTATTGGTGTTGATATTGACGTTGCACACGAGCTTGGTCGCCTTTTAAATATTGATGTCAAATTTGACCGTCGTGCAAAAACTTATGATGAAGTTGTAGATTTAGTATTAAAGGGTGAAGCAGACATTGGTATTTCCAAACTTAGCTTCACACCACAACGTGCGATTAATATCTTGTATACCTTACCATATATTGAGCTCACAAAAACTGTTATTGTTAACCGCTTGAAGCTTGCTTCAGCAGAACCTGGAACAACACTACGCCAGCTGCTGGACAATCCGTCGGCATCTATTGGTGTGATTCCAGCGTCTTCTTACGGCCAATTCGCCCGTGTACTATTCCCCCAGGCAAAAATTATTGAAGCCCCCTGGGACGATGTTGTTGCTAAAGTTCATTCCGGCGAAATAACAGCTGGGTTTCGTGATGATAATGAAATTGGTCAACTTTTTAGGAAAAAACCTGCAACAAACCTAACAATACTGGGTATTACCTTGAAAGGTGAACTAGATCGAATTGCGTGCGTTGTAGCCAAAAGAAACATGAGTTTTCACGACTGGATGGATGGAACTTTAGCAAACAACCGAAGCCTTCAGTTCAACCTAAAAGAATCGCTTCAAAAATATAAGGATTATTTATAATAGTTAGGAACATGTACGATGAATATAGCACCTAAAGTTTTCAAAGTTTACCAAAGTCCTTTTGTGATTCTTGGAAGCATTGTCCTTGCAGTGATATTCGGTATTAATTTGCCGTCACAGGCTAGAACCCTTGGAGACATCGGTAATGCCTACTTATCATTTTTGCAGCTTGGTGTTATTCCCATTATTTTTGGGTCTATCGTTTCATCCGTCTACGCCTTAAAAAAGAATCACGACCACACAAAAAGAACCTTATCTTTTTTTGCGGCTACTGCTTTTTTCATTTCATTCCTAGGCATCATTATTGCGGTTTTGTGCAACTTTGGAAACGACATCTATAAAAATGACAGCATCAACGAAATAATTTCCAAAAGCGAACACAGTAATATGATTACTGTGAGCCTGGATGAACCTATTGAAAAAGAAAAGAAAACAACAATCGGTACGTTTTTGTTAAGCTCCGTTCCTTATAATATTTTTGAATCCTTGGCCGATGGAAAAATCATGCAAATCTTGATTTTTTCAATTCTCTTTGGGTTTGTGATAACAAAAATTCATAAAGATCAAGCTAGCAAGGTACTTGGCTTTGTTGACACAACAACAACTATATTTAAAAATTTTATCAACCTCATTACGTATTTTCTGCCAGTCGGAATCTTTTTTATTGTTGCAGGATTATTTTCCCAATTTAACAAAGATGTTATCACGCCCCTTGCCAAAATACTTATTTTCTTCAATCTAACCTATTTGGTTTTAATTTTTGCCTCCATGTTTCTGATTGCAAAAATAACAAAGAAAAAATTTCCTTACGTTATTTCTGCCATGAAAGAACCGTTAGTTATAGCAGCCACAACATTTAGTTCAATTTTGGCAATGCCATCGGCTATTAAAGTGCTTACAGAAAAATTTGACCTCGATAAAGACTCTGTCAATCTTTTAATTCCTGTGGGCATTACATCATTTAGATATGGCGCTATTTTCTTTTTTTCGTTCATATCTGTTTTTGTCGCACAGGTTTATCATGTGGCCCTGGCCTTTTCAGATTATTTGATTATTTTAATAGGTGCAGTTATGGCTGGTATTGCGGCGTCATCTTCAGGTGTGGTCAACTTAAAATTTATATCTATCGTCCTGATCCCTCTTGGCCTGCCAAGTTCATTTGTTTTTGCCATTTTTAGCTTAGTTGACTGGTTTATTGATTCAACCCGAACCAGCACCAACCTTCTTATTAATATGGCTATAACAGCTTTTAGAAGCCAAAAAACAAAAAGGAATTCAAATGCGTAAAAACCGCCAACTTAAGACGGATATTCTTTTTGCAACAATGCTGCTTTTAACCGTGTCGGTTTCCATTATTGTATGGACGACATACCATGCCAATACGAATGCTGCCTTAAGACAATCTAGCCAATATATTTTAAGTGCGGCAGACAGTTATGTGCAAAAAATTACAGATACACTTGTCAAATCTCAAGACCTAGTTAAAGTTTTTGCACCACAGTTTGAAAATTTTGATGCTAACCTGGATGAGGAAAAACCAAACCATCCTATTTTTCTATCCCTATCTGAATATGTGAATAATGACCAAAATATAGCCAGCGTTTACTATGCTGACCTTGAGGGGCGCTTCTTTCAAACCCTGCGTGGAAAATTAATTGATAAAAAAACCAAATTAGGCAAAGAAGTAGAATATGTGACAAAGTATATTTTTCAAGACCCTGCCCATAATACGGAACGTCCTAAATCCCCCACACATCACAATGAAAAAACGCAAAAAGGAACTGAGATTTTACACCTATATAGCCAAAACAGGTCATTACTAGACACAGAGAAAAACGAAGCATTCTTTGACCCACGAAAAAGGCCCTGGTTTCAAAGTGTTGAAAAATCAAGTGGCATCGAATGGTCAGACATCTATGTTTTTTTAGCTACAGTCAAAGGTGAAGCAGGTATTACTGTTTCAGGCCCTGTTAATGACCCAAACGGTAATTTAAAAGGGGTTTTTGCTGTTGATATCACCCTCAAGATGCTATCTACAATTTTATCTGACAAGATACCATCACCCCATTCCTTAGTTTACATTTTAAGTGAAAAAGATGAAATCGTAGGTTCATCAAATCACGTTAAAAATGTGACTGTAGAAGATAAAAATTATAAGCTTCTGAAAATTAACGATTTGGAGGAAGGCCTTATGAAAACGGCCTATAACTCCTATCAAGCAGGTAACCATAAAGATGAAAGTAGATTTTTTTTCTCGGGCGAAGAATATTCAACGGTTATTTTGAATTTTCCATCAAATTTTGCCAAAAAATGGAGAATCGTCATTGTTTTTCCTTTAAGTGATTTTATTGGCCACATCAAAAATGCCCAAAAAGAAAGCTTAATAATTAGTTTAATGATTTTTGTAACAGCCGCCGTTCTTATGTACTTGTTGGCTAGAAGAATATCCAACCCCATTAAGTCACTTTGCAAGAAAGCTGTTGAAATTAAAAATTTAGAATTCGGAAAAACAAAGCTTATACCCAGCAATATTGAAGAGGTGCAAGAACTTTCAAACGCTATGAACCGAATGGAGGGAAGTATTGAATCATTTTCTAAATATGTTCCTAAAAAAATTGTTCAAGAATTATTAGACCAAGACGAGGTTATTCGCATCGGTGGTCATGAACAAGAAGTCACAATTATGTTTACAGATGTTGCTGATTTCACAAGTATTTCTGAAAATAAGAACCCTCAAGAAATATTGTCGGATTTATCGGAACATTTTGAAGAAATGAGCGATGTCATTATGGGAAACCGAGGTGTTATTGATAAGTTTATTGGTGATTCAGTCATGGCACTGTGGGGTGCCCCCACCAAAAACGAACAACAAGCAATTGATGCCTGTTTAAGTGCCTTATTTATTATCAAAAGAATCAATAAATTAAACCACAAATGGCAAAGCCAAGGAAAGGCACCATTTAATATTCGCATTGGAATTAATTGTGGTGTTGCTGTTGTTGGTAACATGGGGTCAGAAGAAAGAATGAACTATACAGCCTTAGGAGACAGCGTTAATTTAGCATCACGTCTGGAAGGCATTAATAAATTCTATAATACACAAATCATTATTAGTGAATCGGTCTATGACCGCTTAGATGGAACATTTGTCACACGGCCCATAGATTTTGTGGGGGTTAAAGGAAAAGAAAAGCCTATTAAAATTTATGAATTGATTGGCATCACCAGTGGACAGCAAGACTTGTGCGTTCCAAAGCGTTACCAAGAGTTTTGCATGGATTTCGAACATGCGTTTAATAAATACACAGCCCAAAAGTTTGAAGATGCCTTAAAAGAATTTAAAGAAATAAAACAAAATAATGATACCTTTTACCGATATGATGATTCTGTATGCGATGTATATATCGACCGCATTGAAAAACATCTTGCAAATCCAAATGACAAATTTTCCACAACAACGGTTTATAAAGAAAAGTAAAAATTGTGTAGGAAACTGTATAAAAAAACAACGTGTGATTTTGTCCTAGGAAAATATACATTGAAATAAGCAGTAATGATATTTAAATTACTTTCATTATATTTTGTAAGTTAAAATGCATAATGAAAATATTTTTCCCCTTTTTTAACCTTAAAAAAGCAGTTTTTGTGTTCGCTGTGCTGCAGGTTTTTTCATCAAACGGCTATAGTTCAAGCATCGTTAGAGTAAGCATCGCTGGGGGAAACAGCACGTGGAATGTAATTCAACAAATTCAATCAAAAATTAGTAGTAATAGTTACCAGGGTACGGCAGACCCTTTAGAAGAGCGGTTCAAATCTTTGGTTAGAACTGGCGCTTACAAAGCTGATTTAGATAGAGTATCCGATGCTGACTTTCAGACAATCAGTCTAGTTTCTTTTCCGGAACTTATAGCTTACGCCATCAAAAGGCAGATAAAATTAACATTGACACTTAACATGGAATTGCCTGCTTTTAACTTTGAAAACCTTGATGAATTAAGTGATTCAGAAAAAAAACAATTCTTCGAAAAATATAGAATGAGGGACGGAAACACCCCCTTGCATAGAATGCAAGGAACTGTAGCAAATGTGAAAAAGCTTGTTGCTTTATTTGAAAATCACACAGATTTAGCAGGACAGCCTATCCATATGCCTAATTTACTGATGCTAGCAGAAAATAACTGGGGTAGGCCGGCAATAGATAACGTCATGCTATCGTCCCCACACCAAAACTACCACCTAGAAGAATGTTGGGATGAATTTGAGAAAATGTTTCCAGAGGCCATGTTAAAACTTATGAGAAAAGGGTCAATTCTTGTTTTTCATGATAAGAAGCCTCATTGCATGTGCTCACTTTGCGGCGAAGTACAAAGTCGTTATATAAATTTTCGTTTGAATTATACTTGGAGAACCACCGCAAACCGCTATGTATATACGACCCCACTTTCTGATGAATTATGGGAAGACCTAAGAGGTTTAGCCAAAAGTGGTAACCTTTATAATGGTATTTTAGGTCATTCAGGACTTTTTGCTGCTTTTTGTTTCCACGAAATAAAACAAATGAGTTCTTATTTTAGATCTGGCGGTGGAAATGACCTACGTCGTGCACAACAATATGACGACTTCTTAGCAGGCCAAAGAATTGATGGAATAGATGCAATTCCTTTATGGACGAGCTTTGTCACAACAGTTGAGGGCTTTGATGAGGATGAGGATGCGGAAACAAATGAAATTTTACAATCCGCACCCTTAAGTGTGCGTGTTTTAACCGTCTTAGGCCGCTCTGGCAATTTTGGCTGCCCAAAACAAATGGCTGAAACAAGCAGAAACATCATCAAAGGCACCAGTGTATTTGGCATTAACCTAGACAGTCCTGCAGATGACTTTTCCTTTGCAGTTATTGCACATAATATTGAGTCACTGGTGCGTGACAAACTGACCAATAATTTAGAACCTAATATAGAATGTCTAAGAGATTGCAGTTTCAAAGAAATTTTAACCTATTTCACGCCACAAGAAAGGGTTACTGATGATCGTTTACTGTCACACCTTTATAATTGCACCTATGTGGCAATTGGTTATTTTATACAAACAGCTGCTGAACTTGGTTTTATAAAAGATCAGGCCGTACGTGAAGCTGTCTTTGGGGCTAAAATCTATAATGATGGTGCTTGGGATATAACCAATACAGGGCCGTTAATGAATCACGTAGCCGCTTATATTGATGAAGCTGGTTCAGAATTATTAGACGCGCATCTGCCTTTGCGAAAACGTTTCAAAGCCGCACCTATTTGCCAAAGGTTTATAAGCGTGTTTGACTCAGCTGAATAAAGGCACCACATCAATGTATCCGCCCACTGTTCTCAGTTATATTAATAAAAAACAAACTAACACTTAAAAAAAATTGACATTTCCTTTTTTTGAATTACATAAACACTATAGGTTTATATTCGAAAGAGGAAAACAATGACAATAAAAACAAATCAAAAAAGAAAAACTTTGAAAGCATTTTTTCTGTTTCTATCTTTAATGTGTCTTTCCAGTGCAAGCTTTAGCATGGAAGAATCAAAAGACGGATACGAGGATGATGTTGCCCCCCGCGTTATTTATAGAAATGGTGCGCCAGAAATTGGACCACAACGGTATTTAGTCGTGAGACCATCCAGAAAGTTTTCTGTAGTATCACCGGCTGAACATTTCATGAAAGGTTTGGTGGAGGGTCCACACAAAACTATTACTGTGCCTTTCTTTTACGGAGTAGTGAATGCCACTCTTCCTGATAACAAAGGACGCCGATTACATTCTGGGAACAACCCTTATTTACATTTACTTAAAACTTTAGCATCGCTAACAGACGCATCGGAGCAAAGCAGTTTTTTTGGAAGGGTTAGGAATTTACTCGGCAACACCCGGGGGTTGGAAACTAAAGAACGTACTTTATTTGTAGCTGCCTGTTTCCAAATTGCCAGTTTGGTTCCTATTTTATTCGATCTGGAAGCCCAATCAAGCATGAGCCATGAACAAATAAAAAAATGTGTTTTAGCAACAGCGCAATTACTTGTTTGCGCACCCAAAATTTCGCACCTCATAAACGGTAATACTGCACATCCACCGCTGTTAAGCGTTGAATCTTCGCCAGAGGTTGATTTAGTAGAAGCTGGTGAAAAATTATTTAGACAAAAAGGAGGATTTTTATTTGAGCCTCAATATAATGGTGAAGCCCGTGTAGATATTTCAAAAAGACGCTATGCTCTTTGTTCAGACAAAAACTTGCATGACCTTCTAAGTGTTATTAACAACGACTCATTTGCAGATGCTTCTGGGGAAGATATCATGCGCCAACTGAATGGTGTCGTGTCTAAAGGAGATTCGGGATATTACTGGGTTGTAGAAAAACAAATAAAAGAAGACACGGAAGAAATGCAACGACAACAGGAAGAAATAAGAAGCATGTATTTTGAGAACATACGTGCACAAAAGGAGAGAACAAGAAGAATAGAGACAGAACGAAGAGAAGCACAAGAACGAAGAAGACAAGAACTTTTGGACATGAATTACGCCATAAGAGTTCAAGGTCAAATAAACCAGCAGCAAGCCCCCAGACTAACTAGAGTCTCTGCTGGAGCTGGAGGCCCCCCTCTATAGAAATCATACCCCTAAAAATCTTAGGCTTAGCGCTTAGCTGATAAAAGCTGGGCGCTAAACCCACCTTTTAAATAAAGTCGCGGCCGTTCATATAGGGTTTTAAAACATCCGGCACGGCAATGCGGCTATCTGCCTGCTGATAGTTTTCCATAACAGCCACCAAAGCACGGCCCACAGCAACGCCAGACCCGTTCAGTGTATGCACAAACAATGGTTTTCCATCACCACTTTCTGGCCGGTAACGCGCATTCATACGGCGGCCCTGAAATGTATTACACCGGGAACAACTGGAAATTTCACGGTACATATTTTGCCCAGGTAGCCAAACCTCTAGATCATAGGTTTTTTCAGAACAAAACCCAATATCACCCGTACACAATGCCATAACGCGATAGGGCAATTTCAAGCGCTGCAAAATGGTTTCAGCCGCCTGGGTCATGCGTTCGTGTTCTGCAATGGCTTGATCTTCCGTTGTAATGCTGACCAATTCCACCTTGGTAAATTGATGTTGGCGTATCATGCCCCGGGTATCACGGCCGGCAGCACCGGCTTCGGCCCGAAAACAAGGGGTATAGGCCGTATAACGCAAAGGCAACTGGCTTTCTTGGATTATCTCACCAGCCACCATGTTCGTTAACACAACCTCTGCCGTTGGAATAAGCCAATGATTTGTGGTTGTTTGAAATTGGTCATCATGGAATTTCGGTAACTGACCCGTTCCAAACATAGCTGTGCTATGAACCAACAAGGGGGCGTAAACTTCCTGATAGCCAAATTCTTGTGTATGCACATCCAACATAAAACTAGCTAATGCTCGTTCCAACCGGGCTAAGCCTTGATATAAAAATACAAAACGAGAACCTGACAATTTAGAGGCCCGCTCAAAATCCATTAACCCCAGGGCTTCCCCCAGTTCATAATGATGCTTTGGCGTAAAGGAAAACTGGGGAATATCCCCCACACGTCGTATTTCTACATTTTCCTCTTCACCAGCACCATCGGGGCAATCGGCTGCTGGAATATTAGGAATGTGGGACAGAATTTCATGAAGTGTAGCCTCAAGCTTGGCAGCTTCTTCTTCCAGTTCTGTTACCTGTTTTTTAAGGGTTTCACTTTGTTCTGACAAAGCAGCTGTGTCTTGCCCTAAGCGCTTTAAATTGCCGAATTCTTTGGCAATTTGGTTCCGCTGACTTTGCAAGCCTTGAAGTTCAGTTAAAATTTTTCTGTGCCGTTCATCTAACCCTAATATTTCGGATGATTTACCTTCCAACCCACGGCGTTTTAACCCTGCATCCAATAATTCCGGTGTATTTCGAATAAAACGTAAATCATGCATAAGGAAGGCTCTTTCTTTTTTGTTGGCGTTTTTCTAAAAAGGTTATCATCACAATGGAAATAGCGTACAAAAGAATCAGCGGCACAGCAAGGCTTAGCATACTTAGAACATCAGGCGGTGTTATAAACGCAGCCACTACAAAAATAACTAAAACAGCAATACGCCATTTTTCAATTAAACTTTGGCGACTTAGCATGCCAGCTTGGCACAATAAAGCTAATAAAATGGGTAATTCAAAACAAACGCCAAAGGCAAAAATTAAGCGCAGCACAAATGACAAATATTCATTAACTTTAGCCTCTAGCTGAATGGCCATAGTGCCTGTGTGTGCGGTAGTTTCAAAACTTAAGAAAAATTCATAAGCCATAGGAAAAACAATTGTGTAAGCAAAAGCTGCCCCTAAAAAGAAAAGAATAGGCGTTGCCACCAGAAACCCTAAAAAAATGAAACGTTCATTTTTATATAAAGCCGGCGCAATAAAAAGCCAAATTTGGTTGGCAACAAGGGGAAAAGAAACAAACAAAGCGCCAAATGCTGCCACCTTGATATACGTTAAAAAAGCCTCTGTTAAACTTGTGTAAATCAGGCGCCTTTCCTGCCCCTTTATTTCAAAAATATGGGCTAAAGGCCGCACTAAAAACTGAAAAATTTCTTCGGAATAAACATAGCAAACCCCAAATGCCAGGAAAAAAGCAACCAAAGAATAGAGTAACCGCCGCCGCAGATCGAGCAAATGGGTCATCAAAGGTTGAGGTGTGTCAGGGGGCATATTTACCTTACGTAATCAGCAACTGTGAAAATATATTTTCCATAAAAGTGCTTTTTTACGGAAGATATCAACAGTATTTTTACCCACAGTTTTGCAATAAAATCAAGGTTTTTAGGAACTTCAAACACACCCCGCCCACTGTGTGGGGCCCACCTAGACCCCACCAAAACCAGTGCACAGCGCCACCCCTCCGCGCACCTCAACAAAGCTCCGCCCATCGCCCCTTTGCACCTTTGCACCTTTTTTAAAAGGCACAATGCAGGTTTCTGCTTGAACAATGACTTCCGGTCATTATTCAGTCGCTTCCCTTTCCATGCGCGCGCATGGTAAAGTCAGCTGAACGAATTTTCTAACCCCACCCATACACGGTGATAGGATAGAAAACAGACATAGCGTCTCGCTTCGAACCACCCGTCAGATGGTTTAACTTACCTCCAATTGTTATCTTAAAGGTAAGGTGGTTAAAATGGGGTTAAAAAGATGACGGATTTTTCAAAAATATATTGAGATAAAAAATGCCCCCTATCACAATCATGACCCAAAAAGAATTAAACCCTATACACTTTGAAAAAGCGTCTGTTCATCATTTAGATACAATTTTAGGTTGGCTTGCTGAACCGCATATGGTGGCTTGGTGGGATAATAGCGAAGACCACAAAAATGACATTCTCAATTTTGTTCACAGGCGCAAACAACATTATTTTTATGGCACCACATGTTATTGGATAGGGCTTTTAAACAATATACCGTTCGCTTTTTTATTGTCAGACGTTTTACACCCTGAACAAGATCTTCCGCCTTTGTATCACCAACATTTAAACCCAACTGCCCGCACCATCACCTTGGATTTTGGCATTGGAAACCCAGATTTTTTAGGCCAAGGGCTTGCGTCACCAACGCTGCAGGCTTTTACAGATTTTTACCAAAAACAAGTTGACCCTTTGGCCAAAACTTTTTTTATCGATCCGGTTGTGTCCCATGCACACGCCCGTCATGTATATGCCAAAGCTGGCTTTCAAGAAGTTGGCACTTATGAAGTGACAATAGGAAATTTTAAGGGTCATCATGGATGCCTTATGGTGAAAAACTAGCATCATGAAAAATATTATTCTAAAACCAGCAACACAGAATGATTACACAACCCTGCAAAATATGGCCCGTTTTTACGTGTATGATTTATCGCGCACTTGTGGGTTTATTTCAGATGAATGGAACATTCCACACAATGGTTTATATGAATCTTTTGATTTCAAAAGATATTTTGACAAAAAAAACAGGTATCCATTCTTAGTTTATATAGAAAATGAACTTGCCGGTTTTGCCCTCATTCGAAAAAAAGAAAAAACATGGTCAATGGAAGAATTTTTTGTATTGGCCAAGTTCCAAGGTAAAGGCGTTGGAAAAGAAATAGCCCATCAGCTTTGGACACAATACCCAGGTTTTTGGGAGCTAGCAGTTATTCCTGAAAACAAACCTGGCCTTTCTTTTTGGCATCAATGTATTTTAACATTTGGCTGCGAAGCAACGTTTACAGAAGAAGCTGTAGATTTTGACCCGCATCAACCCAAACGCCTTTTTTTCCGGTTTGACACCAAAAAACAACAGCTTTTACAAAAAAACACATCTATTCAGCAAGCATTAGATAGTCACATACCTTTTATGGTTGGTTTGTCGTATGCCAAGCGCAGACTTTATGAAAAAGAACAACCTCAGTTTTGGCGTCATGCCGGAGAATCAGCTGAAAAATCACAAGAAAAGTGGTTTCAATCGCTTCAAAATCAACCAGACTTTCATCTTTTAGTGGCGCTTTCAAATGATCAAATTGTCGGGTTTATTATTGGCCAACTTGTCAAAGCGCCTGATGTGTATGCCCCAGGTGGCCTAACCCTGATGGTTGATGATTTTTGCGTTCAAAATGAAATAGATTGGTTTTTTGTTGGAAAAAACCTATTGATGGAACTTGAAACCTGGGCCCATAAAAATGGGTCTGTTCAAACGGTTGTTATATGCGGCACACACGATATGATGAAAAAATATTTTTTAGAAAAAGTTGGCTTTTCAACAGCTTCAAGCTGGTATGTAAAAGAAAATAACTAAAAGGGGAAAACACATGATGCCACTTCTTTCCACAAACAACACAAATTTGAATGATGATGTCATTCAAACCTTATACACAAAACCCTATGCTGTTGTTTCGTTTCCAACTGACCAAAATGAAATTCAACAAGCGATAGATGCGTTTTTTGAATTCTTGAAATTACCAGATGATGTTAAATATCAGCTTACTACAAAAATATCACCCCGGCACCGACGTGGGGAAGTGGGTTTTCAACATCGTGACCCGGACGATGGAATTTATAACGATAGTAAAGATTTTTTCCATTACCACCCAGTTTTGAAGGAAGAACACAACCAACTTATTGAAGAAACCCCTGTCATAAGAAATTTTTTAATGGCAGCAAACGTTTTATGGGAAAAAGTATATACAACCGTTTATGAAATTTTGGAGTTTTTTGACAAAGATCACCCAGGAACTTTAGACAAAATTTTTGACGCCAAAAATCCCCATATCATATTGCGATTTTTAAAATATAACTTTAATGAAGCGGGGAAATATTTGGCTAAACCTCACTTTGATGCAGGGTCTTTTACGTTAGCTATTGCAGAAAGTTGCCCAGGTCTTCGTATTGGAACCAACCCTGATGATTTGGAAATTGTTCATCACCACACGAATCAAGCTATCTTCATGATTTCTAGTAACATTCAAAAAATTATAGGATCCGATGAATTAAAGCCTGGCTGGCATGATGTTATTCAACTTGAAGAAAACAAAATTGGCAAGCCATTTGCCCGATGGGCTTTGGTGGCTTTTATTGACGGTCACAATGTAGAAGCCCTGCCCCGCCGCGAAACTCATAAATGGTACACAGGTGATATGGCATGATTGTAGGCTTAAATCATATTAACCTGGCTGTTTCAAATATGGAAACAAGCTTTCATTTTTACAAAAACATCGTCGGTTTAACACCATTATGTCGATGGGAAGGCAGCGCTTATTTTTTAGCAGGCCCTATAGATAGCTTAAACAGCATTTGGGTGTGTTTAGATTTAGATCGTGACCATCTTCGAAAACCATCGCCTTGTTATTCCCACGTCGCCTTTCGTGTGAATGACAATGATTTTGATGCCGTATCCAAACGAATTATTGAATCTAACACCATCATTTTTAAGGAAAACAAATCTTTTGGGAAAAGTTTGTATTTTCTAGATCCTGACCACCATAAACTGGAAATTCACGTTGGCACATGGCAAGAACGCATAGCCCATAAAAAAGAAAATCTGGGAAATTGGAAAAACGTCGAATGGTTTGTGTGAATAATAACAACCGTTATTTACGTTAACTTCTTTTTTTATTTAAGGCTGTCAACTGATCCCTTTTCTTCAGTTCTTCTTCTGCAAGTAAAACAGTGGAACCAGCATCATCAGCATTTAAAAGTTCAGCCGTTACATCTAAACTAGCATCTTGATTTGCGTGAACTTCCACCAAGGAACTAGATGAAGCAGATGCTTCACCACCCAACATTAAAAGTCGAGGGGCAGCACTTTGGGGTTTATGTTTTGTAGGAATAAGCGATAAACCATTTTCTTTTGCTACTTCAACGTATTGATCCGAAGATAAAACAACCCGTTGATAACCTTCGCGTTCTAGATCATCAGAAGGATTATGTGCATAACTGCTTCCGCCTACGCATAAAAATGCACTCAAGAATACACTGAGGTAAGCGTAAAAAACACTTTTCTTTCCATAATCTAAGCAAACCGTTTTCATGGGCCAATCTCCACAAAAGGGGGTTTATTTATCCCTTATAAGAAAACTGTAGCATGAGAAAGGTTAAAGAAAAGTTAACAACAGATCTATTCTTAATAAAATTCTTGGGTTAATTTTTTAAAACAAGGTTATTACTTAAAACTGTTTCGCTTTTTTTGTAGATTTTTTCAGCACGTCTGGCAAGGTTTGTTAAAACTTGATAAGCTGACCCACCAAAAAGACGCGCCCATAAATTAGGGGTGATTATTTCATTCAAAATACTGACCCACTGCCCCACTTGGCATGGTACATGTGTTACATCAACTGTGATCAAATCCATCGATACACGCCCCAGAACGGGGGCTTGTTGGCCATTGATCATGACGAATGCGCCCTTACCATTCAATTCACGTGGAACGCCATCGGCATATCCCAAAGACAAGGTCGCAACTTTTGTTTCCTGGTCACACGTGTACGAAGCGGCATACCCGACACTTTCACCTTTTGAAACAGTTTTGATTTGTAGAATTTGAGCCTCTAACTGAACACAACTGGTTAAAGGGTTTTGGATAGATGGGTTTGGTTCAAAACCGTACAACCCACACCCAGGACGCACAAGATCAAAATGATATGCATTTTCCAGAAAAATACCGCTTGAATTACATAGACTAACGGAAACATGAGGATGGTTTTTTTGAATATCGCGCACACGCTTAAGCTGTTTGAAGTTTAATGCATTAAGTGGGTCATCAGCACAGGCTAAATGACTTAAAATAAGATGCCACGGTAACTGCAGTTTATGAAGGTTTTGATTATATTCATCAAAGGGAATACCTAAGCGATTCATACCTGTATCCACATGCAGTGCAACGGGCATATTTTCTTGAGATGATTTGTATGATTCAACATCATCAAGTGTATTTAAAATAGGAATAAACCCATAGTGCTTATATGCTTTCCAGCAGTCTTTTGTATAAGGGCCGTTTAAAACAAATATTTGCTTGGGCCCCTGTGGTACATTTTCCTGAAAAGCGATAGCTTCATGAAAATAGGCAACAAAGAAGGTTCGACATCCTGCATCATACAAAGCTTGGCCTATTTCGTGTGCCCCCAAACCATAAGCATTCGCCTTTAGCGTTGCGGCGCACGTAGACTTAGAAGCTACTTTTTTGAGAATCTGATAATTATTAACAACACAGTCCAGGTCAACAATCAATCGTGATGTCTGAAATGACATAGCTATCCTTATCTTGGAAAATTAAAAACTTGATCCTGGTAAACAGGAACAGTGGGTAAACCTAAATGTTCAAAAGCTTGACCTGTTAAAACGCGGCCACGGGGCGTTCTTTGTAGGAAACCTTGCTGAATCAAATAAGGCTCAATAACTTCTTCTAGTGTATCACTTTGTTCAGATAAAGCAGCTGCCAGGGTTTCAATACCCACAGGGCCCCCTTTGTAAAATTCAGCAATCACCTTCAAATAACGAATATCCTGCGTATCCAGCCCCAGTGGATCTACCTGTAACTCATTCAAGGCTTTTGATGCCATATCTTGGCAAATATCACGATTAGAAATCAAAGCAAAATCACGCACGCGGCGCAACAAACGGCCAGCAATGCGTGGTGTGCCCCGGGACCGACGGGCAATTTCTTCGGCCCCCTTTTGAGATATAGGTGTATTAAGTAATTTTGCATTACGCAAAACAATTTGAACAAGGTCTTCCAGCTCGTAAAATTCAAGGCGCAAAGGAATACCAAAACGTTCCCGTAAAGGCTGTGTTAAAAGGCCAGACCGTGTAGTGGCACCAACCAATGTAAATGGTGGCAAATCAAGACGAATAGAACGGGCCGAAGGCCCCTCGCCCACCATAATGTCAATTTTAAAATCTTCCATAGCAGAATAAAGAACTTCCTCAATAGAAGAACTCAGCCTATGAATTTCATCAATAAACAACACATCGTGTGGCTGTAAATTTGTTAGAATAGCTGCTAAATCGCCTGCCTTTGTAATGATAGGGGCAGATGTTGCGCGAAACCCAACACCTAATTCCTTAGAAATAATTTGGGCCAACGTTGTTTTACCTAGACCAGGGGGGCCAAATAACAACACATGATCCAGTGATTCTTTTCGTGTTTTTGCTGCTTGAATAAAAACTTCTAAATTTCTGCACGCTGTTTTTTGCCCTGTGAATTCAGCAAGCTTTTGAGGGCGCAAAGATGGGTCCAACCCGTCCAGATCAAGACTGGGGTCATTACTTTGACTTAAAAGGGGGTTTAGAACCATGGAAAAAAATCTTTATATTTATTACTTTAATTATAAGGTTTTTTTTTATTTTTTCAATGAACAGCGCATTCAAAAAGCCTTTTACTTTGGAAAAACCATAACAGATTTCACAAATTTGTGATCTGATAAATCTGTGTCTACCGTCTCAAAGTCAGTTATGGTGCCACCACGCGCTAAAATATGGTCTATCCGGGAAGGTGGCCCAAATACAGGAATAGGCGCAGACGACGGATATGTGTACCCACGCACCATACTGGGGCGGGGGTGAATAGACCGAAGGGCGTCAACAAAACCAAAGCTTTCAAGCACCCTGGTGCAGGGCCATTCAATAACATGGGGGATATGACCAAAAGAACCGTATACCCCTTCGTCACGCTCACCCTCTAGCCAATCAGCATGAGAGGGTTCATTAAAATCTCCCACTAAAACTAGATTGGGTTGATCTTTTGAAAATTTTTCTACAAATTGATAAAAATTTTCGGCTTTTCTGGCCGATCGCTCTGCAACAATTTGAGCCACCGTTTTACCGCCCTTCCCTGTCGTAATGGGGGAACCCGGATCACCGTCATATCCAACCCCAGTTAATTTGCACAATTGTGCTGGAACATCTGTCAGATGAACACTAATAGGGTAAACGGACTGACCGTTTGGCAACATAAATTGCCCAGGCAAAGTTCCTGTGGGCAGATTCGTAATAACAGCAGTGCCACCCAGTTGGTCGTAATGATCTGTAAATAGGTCGTGGCATAAAAAACGTGTACATTCGACACCTGTTTCCAACAAAGATCGGTAAAAAACATCTGACAAATCAACGCGTCCGTCTTCAAATGGCACAATTTCCTGTAAACCAATTATAAAATTCTGACGTGTTGTATGCGTTTTTATAAAATCTGTAAATGCTTTGATTCTTTTGTCGTACTGACCTTTTTCATCCAAATGGTTATAATCTGAAAAGCCTTCTGCGCAGCAATTCATGCTGATTACAACAACCTTATCTTTATTTTCATCCTCAGACGCGACTATTGGAAGGTATAAAAAAGAAAATAAAATTAATAATTTAACAATCATTATTAATAACCAATTAAGAAAAAAAACTGAATATTGATTTAGTTTTTAAACATTAATAATTGGTTAATAAAAAAGGCGGTTCTTTACGAAACCGCCTTTTTACACGTTTATCCGAAGAAAAACTTATGCTGCTTTAGCTTCGCCTTTCTTTTGTTCTTCAACCAACGCTGTAAAGCGCTTGCTAAGACCTAGAACCGCAAAAATCCAGATTACACAAATGGTAATCACGATTGGGCCCAAAATGTAAGCCAAGCTTGCCAAAGACACGCCACCGCCAATAGTTGCAAGCATAGTAGACTGAATAAAGGCACCGCCCGATTTACCACCGCGGCCACCAATAACTTCCACAGCTGCCTGACCTTTTGTTTTAGCTTCTTGGTCAAGTGGGATGTAAGCCATTTGCTTTGTGGAGTCGAACAATGAATATTTTGTTCCTTTTGACAACACGTTTTGAATCTGCCCCACGATAACAGCAACCATCACAACTGTTGTTCCCATTAATGGAGAGAATGGATCATGTGCTGTACCTTCCCAAACAACCCAGAAAAAGATGGAGGATGTTACCAAAACCATCAATGGCGTCAAGATAGCGGCTTTCAACCAGCTAAGGCGACGCAAAATGTTGTTACCAACAATCATCAACAAAATGGTGATAAAACCAGTCCAAGCAGAGAATTGCCCCATAAACGCTGTATAGTCGTTGTGATCTGGGAATGCAATTTTGATTTGCCCTTTCCAAACACCTTCCACCAAGTTAATGGCAACACCGTAGGCCAAAACCAAAACAGCAATCAAACCAAGATATGGGTTTGTTACAATGTATTTAAAGCTTTCACCCAAAGATAATTTTGGCTTTTTCTTTTTACCAGAACCTTCACCGGGTTGGTAAAGTGCAGCGTCAGTCAAAACGTTTCTGTTCATCCAGCGATAGGTTGCCGCAATAACAAGACCCGCCAAAACAACAGCCGTCATTTGGAACTTTAGGTTTACACCAAAAGGATTCATGTTTTCAGGCAATGTTTTTGCGTATTTTGAACACAAAATTAAAGTGGCACCTGAAAAAAGAAGACCCAAATTCCCAATCATACCAAACAAACCATAAAAGCGCTTTGCTTCAGCAATTTTGGTAATTTCGTTCGCAAACTGCCAGAACATCATGGACAAAACAACGCTTCCCCAAAGTTCAGCCAAAATGTAGAAAACGCTAAAGCTCCAGTTTCCAACGACCGGTATAAACCAGTGGAGGTTTGGAAAAGAATGCTGCCACGATTGAATGGCTTCTGTGCTCATGTGCAAAGATTCTTTAAATGGGTAAATAATGAAAGCAAATGCCCCAAAGAAAATCAAAAATGGCATCAAAAGTGTGTAAAATAGTCGCTCCCGTTCAAGGGCATTGGCTAATTTTACGAAGATAACCATAAACAAAATAGCAGATGGCGTCACACCATAAAGCTTTAAGAAGCCCAAACATTCCGCACCACCTGCTGGTGCATTCACAACCAACACGTCTTTAATATCGCGCAAAATTGTATAGTTGAACAAAATACACATCATCATAATGCCCATGGGCAAAAATTTCTTTAGCTCGTAATTATGAACGGGCCAAAAAATACCACGCAAACCTGTAAATTCTGCAGGCTTCGCAGTCTCAGTTTTTTCCTTACTCATTGATTTTTTTCCTTAAGTGAACAAAACGTATAACACAACAAACAAAAACACCCTTCCTGATCATTCAAGAAAGGTAAAATCACAGCATGTTACACGGGTTAAAAAGTTTAACAATGTTATAAATATAACCTTGATCGTGATTTTTTTCAATGACACAGTTAACTTTTTGTTAACTTACTATGTATTTGACCACAAATATTCAATTAACAAAACAAAAGCGACAAATTAATTTAAGCCAATTCTTCAACCGTTCTGATTATTTTATCTAAACGCTTTTGAATAGAACCAGACGGTATTGAAATACATGTATACCCAAACTGTTTGTACACATTTCTGTGGATATCTTCAAAAAGCAAAGCTTCGTCAAAACTAATTTTTCGTGCTTCTGAAGGTGTGCAAAAGCCCAAATTTTCAATAAAAAAAACCTGTTTTTCGTAAATAGCATACTGTTGAATACGCTCTATTTCCTCTGTCAAAATAGCTGGAGGCGCAAACCCCAAATAAATAGCTAAGGCGTACGTACAAAAAGGCGACCTGTCATAAAACTGAATGGGTGACAAAAATTGAGTTTGTCGATGTTTTTGCAAAAAAGTAATTTGGTCAAGAAAGTTTTTATGTTTCCAGGGTTCAGAAATACCTAAGGACTGTTCATATGCAATAATGTCTGTTGCCGCTTCATCAACCACACAATACCCTTGCATTTCAAGGGCACGAATCAATGATGTTTTGCCTGCCCCTGGCGTACCCGTTAAAATGTAACGCTTCATAAACCCTCTTTCTTTTTCGACCTAGGGTGCGCCTTAGCGTAAGTTTTGATTAAATAATCTTGATTAATTTGCGTGTATATTTGGGTTGTTGACAGTGATTCGTGGCCCAAAAGCTCTTGAATGGCACGAAGGTCACCTGTTTGAGACATCAAATGTGTTGCACAACTATGCCGAAGTGCATGAGGTGTTGCTGAATCAGGCAAACCAACCCAATAACGATATTGACGCATTTGACGCTCTGCCACCGCCGCATTTAAAACCTTTCCACGATGTCCCAGAAAAAGATGGGTATCGGGGTCAACTTGCTTAGGATTTACACCCAAAGTTTTTAAATAAGAATGAATCTGTTCTTGAACAGGTTCCAACAAAGGAACAGAACGATATTTTCCCCGCTTCCCCTGAATGGTTAAAAAATCTTTTGCGTCCAAAAACTGCCCAACTGTTACAGATAAAGCTTCACTAATACGTAGCCCTGCGCTGTAAATAAGCATAAAAAGAGCCTTGTCACGTTCACCAACCCACGCTTCTTTTGATATACAATCAATAGACTTAACCAGTTCCAACGCCTGCGTTTCAGACAAGGGACGCGGTAAAGTTTTGTGAACCTTTGGGGGTGTCATTGAAAAAATTACGTGGTCCTCTAGGCCATGTTCCATTTGCAGAAAACGAAAAAAATTTTTAACGGCTGAAAACCCCCGCGCAATAGAGCGCCGATGGAGGTTTGCATTATTGCGTTTTGCAAGCCAGGCACGAATGTGTGCTGGTTTCAAATTTTGTAGAAGGTCAAAAGTTAATTCTTGCCCTAAATATTCAGTCTGGAAAGTAAAAAAATCAGTCAAATCTGTTTCATAAGCCACCAGCGTATGCCTTGAAACGCCTCGCGCTGATGTTAAATAAGTACGCCAACCTTTGAGAAAATCTTGCATTTTTTTATTTTTTCCAATTTTTTCAACTCTTTTGTAGCATTTTGCAGTTGACTTTGTATAAAAACAGATGATATGAGTTAATTAAAATAAAAATATAATTAATTAAATTTAAATAGAACTTAAAGTCTCGTCCGTTGCCAGCAGCCCAGTAAGGTCTTTGTCTTATGTAAAACCCTATCTTGTGTGCCTTAAATTGACAAGAAAAGATTTAAAAAAATGACCATTCACGTACCTGTTTTAATCAATGAAGTACTGACGTACCTTGCACCCAAGGATGGGGAAATATACGTTGATGCAACTTTTGGGGGCGGTGGATATACGCAACACATTTTGGAAAAAGCTTCTTGTTCTGTTTTTGCCATAGACCGCGACCCAGACGCCCTCAAAAGAAGCTTAGCTTTTCAAGAAAAATACGGCGACCGCTTTCGGTTTTTTGAAGGAACTTTTGGGTCTATGGATCAGTTTTTACCATCTGTTTCTTATGACGGCATCGTTTTTGATTTTGGCGTATCATCTTTCCAGTTGGAAGACGCAGCCCGTGGTTTTTCTTTTCAGCTAGACGGCCCTTTGGACATGCGTATGGGTCAAGCCCAGATATCTGCCGAAGAGGTTGTCAACACTTATTCAGAAAAACAACTGTTTGAAATTATCCATTCTTATGGGGAAGAAAAAAAAGCGTACGCTATTGCAAAAGCTATTGTAGCAGAGCGAAAAGAAGGAAAAATCAGCACAACCGGCCAGTTGTCAAGACTTGTTCAGCGGATTGTCAGAAGAAAAGATGGCATCCATCCTGCCACACTTACATTTCAGGCCTTGCGTGTTTTCGTAAATAATGAGTTAATAGAGATAGACAGAGCACTTCAGAAAAGCCTTTCACTGGTTCAGCCAGGGGGGAGAATTGTGACTGTTAGTTTTCATTCACTAGAAGATCGACTTGTTAAGAATTGGGTACGCAATTTTACGATGACTACGTCACCTTTGGGTATTTTTATTAAACCAATGACAAGCCGTGTTGTAGCACCAACACCGGCAGAGGTGCTTCAGAACCCGCGTTCTCGCTCTGCCAAGTTACGTGCCTTCGAGGTTATCAAGAGGGAGGGCATCCGTTAATGCGTCGCCCCACCGTTCTTGTTAGTATTCTATGTTTACTTATTTGCATGGGTGTATTTCGTATAAAGTACACTGTAATGGCTTTAGAACAACAACATCGCCATATCAAACGGGCCATATCGGAAAACCAAGAAGCTATTCATGTTTTACGGGCCGAATGGAACCACTTGAATAGCCCCGAACGCCTTCAAAAACTAGCTGTCAAATACTTGGACATTGGCCCTCAACAAACACCCCAAGTTGCTAACTTGAAAGATGTAGCTGGCCAAAATAATCTTAATGACCGTGCTGCCCTTGAAAATCTTATTGCTCAGGCCGTGGCTGACAGTGCTCAGTCCCCTGAGGATTCAGAATAAGGGGCGCGCCGATGAAAGATTTTATGAAAAATCCTTTTATGGGGCTTTCCAAACACCTAAGGTTGTGGCACGAAGTAGCACATCACAGCACGTTGATTGAAATGGCCAAGCAACGTGTTTTTGTAGCCGGCACATTTGTTGTATTAGCCTATATGTTAATTGGCGGCCGTTTGGTTGATGTGATGTTATTTCGCGAAGCATCTAAGCAGCAAACGGCAATGGAACAGCCCACAGCTGTTTCCCATCGTGCCGATATTTGTGACCGAAATGGTGCCGTTTTAGCCACTGACTTGGTAACGGCATCTGTTTATGCCAACCCAAAAGTTATTCTAAATGCTAAAGATGCTGCTGAAAAACTGTCAAAATTATTACCTGAAGTTGGTTTTGATGTTTTGTATCAACGCTTAAGCAGCCAAAAAGGTTTCATATGGATTGCACGTCACATAGCCCCCAAACTGCAGCAAGCCATTAATCAACTGGGCATTCCAGGTGTTTATCTGCAAAAAGACCACCGTCGCGTTTACCCCTATGGAAACCTTGTGTCCCACGTATTAGGCTATTGCGGTGTTGATCGAAATGGCTTAGCTGGATTTGAAAAATCATATGACATGCAGATGTGGCAAAGCAAAGAACCCATTCAAATATCCTTAGATGTGCGTGTTCAGCACGTGGTTCGTGACCAATTAATAGCGGCTATTGAAGAATTTAATTGTATTGCAGCTAATGCAACCGTTATTGATGTGGAAACCGGGGAAGTTTTGGCCATGGTATCCTTGCCAGACTATGACCCCAACATGCCTAATCAAAACGCAAAAGAAGCCACCTTCAATAGAAACACGCTGGGCGTTTATGAACCAGGTTCAACCTTTAAAATCTTAAACACAGCCATAGCCCTAGAATCCGGAACAGCTAACCTAGACAGCACCTATGATGCCCGTTTTCCAGTTCAAATAGGCCACTTTAAGATTGACGATTTTAAGGGGAAATACAGGGTATTAAACCTAAAAGAAGCTTTTATTTATTCATCGAACATTGCAGCTATTAAAATTGCTTTGGGTTTTGGGATGAACACCCAAAAAACCTATTTCAAAAAGTTTGGTGTATTTGACCCTGTTAAGCTTGAAATTCCTGAAAACGGCATGCCTTTAATTCCAAGTCAATGGCGTGAAGTCACAACTATGACAGCAGCATACGGATACGGCATTTCTGTATCCCCCATGCAAACGTTGAAAATTATTTCATCCATTGTGAATGACGGTAAGGTTGTCATACCCACTTTGGTCCATCAAAAGCAGGCAGAAAACCAACAACCACCCCAACAGGTGGTTTCTGAAAAGACATCCAGAATCATGCGTGAATTGATGCGATTGGTTGTCAATGAAGGAACTTCCAGAAAAGCAAATGTCCCAGGACTTGGGGTATTTGGAAAAACTGGAACAGCCTACAAAGTAAAAGGTAAAGGATATAGCGCCAACAGCACCGGTTTAAAACCCAGAACAACCTTTTTCATCGGCGGTTTTCCACATACAAAACCTAAATATATGTTGATGGTTGTTTTGGATGAACCCAAGCCTGCTAAAGGTACGTATGGTTATGCAGCAGCTGGGTGGAACGTTACGCCAACAGCTGGTAAAATTATCGAACGTATTGCCCCTATTTTGGGCTTTAAAGTGCAAGATGACCAGCCCCCATCTCCCATAATTAATACGTCTTTTTCAATTGGTGAATAAGGCTATTGGCACCTAAACCGGCTGCCCGGCTTCTTCAATCACTTGGAACATTTTCGTTTTTAAACGAACAGGAATTCCTGCATAAACTTCTTTCATAGCCTCAATACAAACAATTCCGCTAAATTTTTGCAGGCAACAAGGCCCTAGTTTTTCAAGAAGTGAACCTATAGCCTGAACAAGGCGACTATGGGACGGCAATGTATAAAGACCCCGAACCATGTTCGTAGGCGTAAACCCATGATTTCGAAGTAAAAGCGACAACTGCGTCATGGTATAGGGGTGCCCGTGACCAAATGGTGTTTGATCAGCCCGTGCCCAAGGGCTCCGTCGATTTGGCACAACAACTAACAACCGACCATCATGTGTGAGAATGCGATTCATTTCAGCCAAAACACGTTTGGGGTTATGGCAGTTTTCAAGGGAATGAACCATCAAAATATTTTGAACAGACCGATCCGGTAAAGGAAAATTATCTTCCTCTACCAAAACAGATCGCGGAAGCCCCGCTGCAGGCCACGCCAAAACCCCCTGATAGCTTGGCATAAAGCTGAATACATTATCGTCATCTAAATATTGGGTCATATAGGGAACACCATACCCAAAAGCAACAACCGGCCCCTGAGGCTTAGAATTCCAAACTGTATCAATCACCGCCTGGACTTGTGTTTTAACAAGCTTACCCAAATTTGTGGTGTAAAAATCCCTTAAATCGATCACATCGCAGGTCATTCGATGACTTTCTAAAAAATATTTCTCTTTTAAATAAAAACGTCCTTGAATGCTTTTGCAAGGATTTGATAGATTGGGAAACGAATTTAGGCAAATTAAGCCATAGAAAAGGGAAAAAACATGCTATCACGTCTTTTGGGAATGCTGTCTGCCGACATGGCCATTGACCTTGGAACAGCTAACACACTTGTTTATGTAAGGGGCAGAGGGATCGTCCTCAACGAACCATCCGTTGTTGCCATTGCTAACGTGAAAGGTAAAAAGCAGGTATTAGCTGTTGGTGAAGAGGCTAAGTTGATGGTGGGTCGTACACCCGGTAACATTCAGGCCATTCGTCCCCTTCGTGATGGTGTTATTGCTGACTTTGAAGTAGCCGAAGAAATGATTAAGCATTTTATTCGCAAAGTTCATAACCGCCGCAGTTTTGCAGCCCCTCAAATCATTATTTGCGTGCCATCAGGCTCCACCGCTGTGGAACGACGCGCCATTCAAGAATCTGCTGAAAGTGCGGGTGGCCGTCGCGTATTCTTGATTGAAGAACCCATGGCAGCCGCTATTGGGGCAGGTTTACCCGTTACAGAGCCCACAGGGTCCATGGTAGTAGACATTGGTGGTGGCACCACAGAAGTTGCTGTCATTTCCTTAGGCGGTATTGTGTATGCCTGTTCAGTTCGTGTAGGTGGCGACAAAATGGATGAAGCCATCATTAGCTACATTCGCCGCACGCATAACTTACTTATCGGTGAAGCAACAGCTGAACGCATCAAAAAAGAAATTGGGTCTGCTGTCATTATGAAAGACAGCGAAGACATTAAAATTTCCATTAAAGGGCGCAGCCTTATTAATGGTGTTCCCAAGGAAGTTGAGATTAATCAAAAACAAATTGCAGAATCTTTAAACGAAGTTGTCACAACCATTGCTGAAGGCGTCAAAACGGCCCTTGAAAACACAGCGCCTGAATTGTCAGCTGACATTGTTGACCGCGGTATTGTTATGACAGGTGGCGGCGCTTTATTGAAAAATTTGGGACAGGTTCTTTCAAAAACAACAGGCGTTCCTGTATTTATTGCAGATAACCCTTTGAATTGTGTTGTTATGGGAACTGGCCGTGCGTTAGAAGAAATGCGTGCCCTTCAAAACGTTTTGATCAACGCATATTAATTTATAAAGGGTAAGAGCTCCCATGTCCAAAAAAATACTGATCCTAGGTGTTAACGGCTTTATTGGCAGTGCGTTAACAGAATATATTCTGAATAACCGCGATTGGCATGTTTTTGGAATGGATATGGCCAGCGACAAACTGGAAACGTGTCTTGGCAACAGTCGCTTTAACTTTGTAGAAGGTGACATCACCATTAACAAAGAATGGATCGCCTACCATGTTAAGAAATGCGATGTTGTTCTACCCCTTGTTGCTATTGCAACGCCAAGTTTATATGTAACGGACCCACTGCGTGTTTTTGAATTAGACTTTGAAGCCAACTTGTCTATTGTGCGCCAATGTGTGGATTATAAAAAACGGGTGATTTTCCCATCTACATCCGAAGTATATGGCATGTGTTCTGATGATGCCTTTGATGAAGAAACATCCAATTTTGTTTTAGGGCCTATCCACAAGCAACGGTGGATTTATTCGTGCAGCAAACAATTGATGGACCGCGTTATTTACGCGTATGGCATTCATCATCAACTTGATTATACCCTATTCCGCCCCTTTAACTGGCTGGGCCCAAAATTAGACAATATCTTTTCAGCAAAAGAAGGGTCGTCCCGTGTTGTGACCCAGTTCATTGCAGATATTCTTCATAAAAAACACATCAAACTTGTGGACGGGGGCACACAACGCCGTTCATTCACCGATATTGACGATGGTATAGAAGCGCTGGTGCGCATTATTGACAATAAGGATGGGTGTGCAACAAGCCGTATATTTAACATTGGCAACCCCCATAATGATGTGTCTATTCGTGAATTGGCCTTATTAATTTTAAAGCTAATCGCGACATACCCAGGGTTTGAATCTTTAGCCAAAGAAGTATCTATTGAAGATGTGGCATCTCAACAGCATTATGGTGACCACTATCAAGATATAGGGCGACGGGTTCCATCTATTACGAATGCCGAAAAGTACTTAGGGTGGACGCCTAAAGTTACCTTAGAAACGGCCTTACGTAAAACACTGAATTATCACATAGGTCGATCCACAGAAGATTTGGTGTAAAGTTTAAATTTGTGGCTACCCAGCTATAGAATAGTTACCCATGCGTGTCATCAACTATGTTTTTGTCCTTTTTTATAAATATTTTTTATTTTGTCAAAAAGTATTGAAAACGGTGAGTTTGAAGGTTACATGGGGCCGTTTACGCACATTACGCACAAGTTTTTGACAAGACGACCAAAGCCACTTGTTTTTTGAGGATCAGTTCTTTGAGTTTGGCATTGGCAATGACCAGAAGTTTTCGCATGAGGGCAGTGAGTGCCACCATTTTCTTTTTTCCTTTTTCAACCAACTTTTCAAAGAAGGCTTTGAAGGTGCCTGATTTGGTTTTTCGAGGGGCCATGGCTGCCATAAACAAGGTGGGTTTTATGTTGCACCGGCCATGACCTGTGCGGCGGTAACCTTTGAAGCGTGCGCTTTCATTGGCTCTTGGTGCAAGACCTGCCAGAGACGCGATCTGTCGCCGTGACAAAGTCCCAAGTTCTGGCAAAAGGATCAGAAGCTCAAAAGCCACCACGTCTCCAATGCCAGGAATGGTTTTCAAAAGCTCATGTTTTTCTTTAAATTTCGGGTCAGCTGCCATGAGCTGTTGAATGTCATCTGTCAGTGTTTTTAGGTGAGCGGTTATAAAGTTAATCATGGCCAGAATACTGGTTTTAATCATTTGATTTTCGGGTGCTTGGAATCGGTTCTTTTCAGCCACAAGCATGTGTTTCAAATCGTTACGACGTTGCACCATTTGAAACAAAGCCAAAGCGTGTTGGGATTTTGGTTTAAAAACCTCAAGGGTTTGGAAGCGTTCAAAACCGTAAGAGGCCAGGGCCCTTGCATCCAAGGCATCGGTTTTAGCTGCATTACCAAAGGATCGAATAAAGCTTTTCACTTTTCGGGTATCTGCCCGGTGAGCCTTGTATTTTTGAGCGGTTAATGCATATAACAAGGACATTTCAAAGCCGCCTGTTGTTTCAACAATGCAAAGAGAATTTTTTAATATACTTTTATGATCTTCCATAAATTGGCAGTAACCGGCTGAGTTGTTGTCATAAGCGGTCGTTGTTTTTTGGCCATGAAGGGCCACAACAAACTCAAATTTGCCCATGTCAATTCCAATGAAATGATGATAATGTGCCATTGTCAGTACCTCGATAGTTTATTGGTTAATTTAGGATTGTAAGCGGGTGCACGATAATAAAGTGTCCCATACAACTATTCAAACGTTTCGAGAGAAGGGGCTAGAGTACCTCAATGACAGCGGTTGTTTAAACCCATCCCCGCACGGTCGCTCACGCCCGCACCAAGTCCTTGATCATGATCAAGGACTTGGTTACACTCTCTGAAAAGAAGATACGACGCTCTTCTTTCTAAAAACAACACTACCACTCTTAAATCTTACAATCCCCGGGAAACCGGGGATCCAGAAGAAATTCTCATATAGCTGAATCAGTTTAAAATTGTTATATAATCGTCATGCTGAACTTGTTTCAGCATCTAGATCCTGAACTAAATTCAGGATGGCGAAGGGTCATCGTTTTATAGAAAATCAGCTATACTTGATTGATTTTTAACTTTTTTATAGATTCCCTCTTTCGAGGGAATGACAATTCCTCTTTATTGAGGGACGTTATAAAAAAGGGGGCTAGCAGCCCCCCTTCCCTAAACTTGCATGATATCCTTTTGTTTATGGGCCAACATCTCATCCACTTTTTTAATGTGGTCGTCGGTCATTTTTTGCGTTTCATCGTTTAAACGGTGGTGTTCATCTTCTGAAATGTCACCGTCTTTTTCCAATTTCTTCAACATATCCATGGCATCACGGCGCACGTTTCGAACGCTAATGCGCGCTTCTTCCGTATATTTGCTGGCTACCTTGGTTAATTCCTGACGGCGTTCTTCGGTTAAAGGTGGCATGGGCACGCGCACAAGCTGCCCATCCACCGATGGGTTTAACCCCAAACTTGAATCGCGAATGGCTTTTTCCACCGACTTCACAAGGCCCTTATCCCATACTTGAACGGCTAAAAGGCGCGGCTCGGGCGCGCTAACGGTACCAATCTGATTGATGGGTACATAAGACCCATAGGCATCTACCTTTATAGGGTCTAACAATGTGGCTGACGCACGCCCTGCACGAATGCCACTAAATTCTTTTGACAAAACATCAATGGCGCCATTCATGCGCCGTTCAAAATCCACAAGCCTATTATCCACACGCGACATGGCATCCATCTCCTTCGTTTTTAATTTGATTTGAAATTAATGTAAATTGACCTTCATGGTTCAAAACTTTAGCAAATCCATCTGTTTCATAAATAGAAAAAACAGCAATAGGAATGCCACTTTCTTGAATCAAAGCAATGGCTGTTGCATCCATGACTTTTAGTTTTTTTTCAAGAATCGCACCATAGGTTATTTGTTTAAAAAGCTTTGCATCTTTATTGTGAACAGGGTCGCTACAGAAAACACCTGGCACTTTCGTGGCCTTTAACAACAAATCACAGTCCATTTCACTGGCCCGCAAGGCTGCTGCGCTGTCTGTTGTAAAATAAGGGCTACCGGTGCCACCTGCAAAAATCACCACGCGGTTTTTACTTAAATGATGAACAGCCCGGCGGCGACTGTATTCTTCACACAATGTTGGCATGGGTATGGCCGACATAACACGGCATGGCATTCCAGCTTGTTCAAGGGCATTTTGAAGTGCTAAAGCATTCATAATTGTTGCCAACATGCCCATATGATCAGATGTTGACCGGTCCATCCCTGTATGATGCATGCCCTGGATGCCACGGTAAATATTACCGCCACCCACAACTAAACATATTTGAACACCTTGGTTATAAACGGCTTTAATATCCCCCGCTATTTTTTCAAGCATTCCTTGGTGAATACCAAATGCCTTATCTTGAGACGGGGTTAACCCGGCAAGGGCTTCCCCCGATAACTTCAATAAAACCCGTTTATACACAACGTGCATTCCTTGGCGTTAGCCAGCTACCTTTGCTTGGGCCATAACTTCTGCAGCAAAATCAGATTCTTGCTTTTCAATGCCTTCACCCAGTGCGTAGCGTTCAAAACCTGTTAATGTTACAGGTGTGCCCCATTCTTGGGCAGCCTGTGCAACCACATCAGAAATTTTTGTTTTGCCATCAATCACGTAAGCTTGTTCCAGCAATACAATTTCTTCGTAAAATTTACGAATACGGCCTTCTACCATTTTTTGAATCACATCATCAGGTCTGCCAGATGCTTTGGCTTGGTCTATTAAAATAGCTTTTTCACGTTCTAAAGATGTTGGATCTACTTCCTCAACACGTAAAGCCTGTGGTGCCGCAGCAGCCACGTGCATCGCTAACTTTTTCCCTAGTTCCTGCAATTTATCAGCCGGTGCTTTAGATTCTAAAGCCACCAAAACGCCAATACGGCCTAAACCTGGTGCTGTGGCACTGTGCATATAAGTTGCAACAACGCCTTCAGAAACAGCCAATCGTTTCACGCGGCGTAAGCTCATGTTTTCGCCAATCACCGAAATCAAACGGGTAATTTCGTCAGCCACTGTTGGCGCCTCACCTTTAAAAGGTGCTGCTAACAATGCGTCATTTGTATGCTCTTTTTGTGTGGCGATATCAGCCACTTGACTAACCATTGCCTGAAAATGTGGGTTACGGGCCACAAAGTCTGTTTCTGCGTTAATTTCAACAACGGCAGCAGCTGTACCAGAACCTGCCACACCAACTAAACCTTCAGCAGCCACACGACCTGCTTTTTTGGCAGCAGCAGCTAAACCCTTTTTACGAAGCCAGTCAACAGCAGCTTCAAGATCACCGCCCACTTCATTCAAAGCTTTTTTGCAATCCATCATGCCTGCGCCGGTTTTTTCGCGCAAAGTTTTAACTAATGCTGGGGAAATATCTGTCATTGTATCCTCAATTCTTTATTTAAGTTAGGCTGTTGCGGTAGAAGCTTCAGTTGCTTCTTCTTCAACAAGCTCTTCACCTGGTAAATTAGCGGCAGCGCCTACATCGACACCAGATGATAACATTTCAGCCTGCAAACCATCCAAAACAGCAGCTGTCATAAGATCGCAATAAATTCCGATAGCACGAATAGCATCGTCGTTTCCAGGAACAGGATACGTTACCCCGTCTGGTGTTGAGTTGCTGTCCAAAATACCAATCACAGGTATACCCAAACGGCGCGCTTCTTCAATAGCAATGGCTTCTTTGTTTGTGTCAATCACAAACAAAACATCAGGCAAACCGCCCATTTCACGGATACCACCAATAGCAAGCTCTAGCTTTGCATGTTCACGCGACAATTTCAGCGCTTCTTTTTTTGTCATGGCATGACTTTCAGCCAAGGCTTCTTCCATTTCCTTCATGCGTTTAATGGACTGGTTCACTGTTTTCCAGTTCGTCAACATACCACCTAACCAACGGTGGTTAATGTAATATTGACCGCACTTTTGTGCTGATTCTTTAATTTTTTCAGATGCTTGGGTTTTTGTTCCAACAAAAAGAACACGACCGCCCTTTGAAACGGTGTTGCGAATCGCTTCTAGTGCTTTATGAAGCATAGGAACAGTTTGTTCCAAGTCGATAATATGAATTCCGTTACGTGCACCAAAAATGTACGGTGCCATTTTAGGGTTCCACCGACGTGTAGCGTGACCGTAGTGAACACCAGCTTCTAATAGCTGACGCATTGTAAATGTAGGCATAGGCATATGAATATCTCCTTTTTCCGATTATGCCGCCTGGAAGTTGTATGGAAGCCAAACCATTGGCCCATCGGATGGGGAAGAAAACTTACCCGAACTTCCAGTGTGAAGTTGTTAATACCTCAAATGTATACAGGAATCTTGGCTATTTTTCCAGACAATTTTGACTAAGAAAAGATAATTGGTTATACTAACTTAGTGACGGTATGAAAAGAAAAGATAATCATGAATCGGCAGATTGGGATATATATAACTCAGAAAATAGGTGATGAAGCTTACAAAGCTTACGTTCCAGCTAAATTACCACCTGATCCACCTTTAAATCTAGCACAGTTATACCCTTATCTTGAAAAAGCAACGTTAGCATTAGGGCAATTAAACAATATTCATCATTCGATACCCAATACATCACTTTTCATTTACATGTATGTTCGCAAAGAAGCCCTTCTTTCAAGCCAGATTGAAGGAACACAAAGCTCATTTTCAGACCTAATCCTTTTTGAACATAAACAAAAACCCAACGTGCTTCTAGATGATGTAGAAGAAGTTTCAAATTATGTTAAAGCGATTGCCTATGCCCTTCAAAAAATTAAAGAAGGATTTCCCCTATCACTCAGACTCATCAGAGAAATTCATCATATTCTTCTTTCAGGTGCTCGTGGCTTCGGGAAACAACCAGGGGAATTTAGACGTTCCCAAAATTGGATTGGTGGCACAAGACCAGGAAATGCTTTATTTGTCCCCCCACCTGTTAATCATCTAGAACCGTGTTTATCAGATTTTGAAAATTTTCTTCACGATCGTAATTTACCAGTCTTAATTAAGGCAGGCCTTGCCCATGTGCAGTTTGAAACAATACACCCCTTCCTTGATGGTAACGGAAGACTAGGGAGATTATTAATAACGCTGTTACTTTGCATTGATGGCTTAATGAGCGAACCAATTTTATATTTAAGTCTTTACCTCAAACAAAATCGTCATACCTATTATCAGCTTCTTCAGGAAGTACGTACAAACGGCACTTGGGAAACATGGCTAGAATTTTTCTTAAAAGGAATTTACGAATCTGCAAAACAGGCAACAAAAACAGCAAATCAAATCAATGCGCTTTTTGACCAAGACTTTAAGAAAGTGGAAACTTTAGGACGTGCCCGTTTTTCATGTGAACAAATATTACATTATGTGAAAAATCTACCTCAAGTAACCGCCCCTTTGCTTGCTAAAGAGTTAAAAATAACCACCCCAACAATTCGAAGTTCTCTAAAATATATGGTACAACTTGGCATCCTAGAAGAAATAAGCGGTAAAAAACGCGACAGAATATATATATACCGAGAATATCTTAATATTCTTGAAGACGGTGCAACACCTTTCAAGAATCATGAATAGATCCATCTTCACTCGAAGCACTTCAACAACTTCTTCAAATCCTCAGGCAACTCCGTTTCAAAAGTCATTTGTTTTTTTGAAGTTGGATGCGTAAAAGTCAGTTTTTTCGCATGCAAAGCCTGCCTTGAAAAATGGACTAAATCGCTTGAAGTTCCCTTGGGCAAATTTTTCTTTCCATAAATGGGGTCACCCACTACAGGGCAGCCCATATGGTGACAGTGAACACGTATTTGATGCGTGCGGCCTGTTGCCAATGTGCACGCTAACAAAGAAATATCTGCGTTATTGAAGGTGTAAGTTTTCAGCGTTTTATAATACGTCACGGCGTTCTTAGCGGCTGTAGATTGGCTGACTGCCATTTTCTGACGGTTTCTGGGGTGGCGACTGATGGCAGCATCTACCAAGCCATTCAATGGGTGCGGTCGCCCCCATACCAAAACCCAGTACTCACGAATTAAGCCCTTAACACCATCATGGGTAGAAAATTGTTCACTTAACGCTTTATGGGCCGCATCATTTTTGGCAACCACCATCAAGCCACTGGTGTCTTTGTCAAGGCGGTGAACAATTCCGGGTCGTTTCACCCCCCCAATACCAGACAAAGAATCACCGCAATGGGCTAATAACGCATTCACAAGCGTTGAATCCCTGTGGCCGGGCGCTGGGTGCACAACAAGGCCTGCTGGCTTGTTAATTACCAATAAATCATCATCTTCGTACACAATACACAAATCCATAATCTGCGGCAAAATGGCGCTTTCTTCAGGCTCTGGCAAGGTAAGTGTAAAAACATCGTCAGCTTTTACTTTGTACGTGGCATTGGTAAATTTTTGCCCTAAAAACGTCACAAAACCATCCTCAAGCAGGCGCTGAACCTGGGTTCGGCTTAGCCCCATGGGTTTCAAAAAATTGCCTAAAAATTTATCAAGCCGTTGATGGACATTTTGGGTATCAACAGTACATACAACAGTTCTATTTGGTGTTGGGCTTCCAGGGTTCATAAACTGGGCCATGATTTTTTATTTCTTTGTTTTGTTTGGGGTGCAAAATATTGTCACACGTCGGGGAATGAGAAAAAGGCGTGCCTGTTAAATTCGGCAGATGAGGTTTTTCCCACGACTGTCTTTCATAGGCTTTAGGAGGTTCTGCAAAAGTATAATGCAGCCAACCATGCCAACTTGCTGGTACTGACGATGCTTCGGCCTTTCCCTTGTATAAAACCCACCGCTTCGCTTGCTGGCCTGCCTTAGGCCTTTTTTCTTCAAAATAGCGGTTGCCAAATTCATCTTGCCCCACTAGGCGACCTTGTAAAAAAGTCCGAAGGTAAATGCCTAAATCCATACGCGTTAAGAATTTCCTTTATAAATTTCCACCATTTTAGACAGCATGGTCAAAGCTTCTTTTTGGGGACGTTGGAAACAATTCCGCCCAATGATAGAGCCATGCCCACCCCCTTTGTAAACTGAAACAGCATCATCCAGCACACTTTGGGTATCTTTCGTTTCACCCCCTGAAAAAATAACCATACGGCGGCCTTTAAAAGCGCAATCCATAACATGACGCACCCGATCAACAGATGTTTCAATAGGTATGTTATTTTGCGTGTAAGCCTTCTTCGCATCGTCAAATTCAAGATGTTGCGTTGGCAGCTTCACCTTAATAATGTGTGCCCCCAGCAAAGCAGCCATATGGGCACCATAAGCTATGACATCAATGGCGGTTTCGCCAGCTTTGCTCATGCTTCCACGAGCGTAAGACCATACAACAACGGCCAAACCACAAGATTTCGCCTCTAATGCCAGTTCCTGCAACTCCTCAAACATTTCAAGGGAATCTTCCGAACCTGGATAAATGGTAAACCCAATGGCAGAACACCCCAGACGTAAAGCATCTTGAATAGATGCTGTAATGGCCTGATTGGGTGCTAAAGCTTTGGGCAATAAGGTATTACTACTATTCATTTTTAAAATCGTTGGAACAGCCCCTAAATAAGCATCACTGCCGGCTTCCAACCAACCAAGGGGCGCTGCATAAGCTGACAGACCCGCATCCACAGCTAATTGATAGTGATAACATGGATCAAAGGCATCCGTGTTTGAAACAAACGTGCGCGGCCCATGTTCAAAACCTTGATCAACCGCTAAAATCAGCATTTTCCCAGTACCAGATAATTCGCCGTGCATTAAAATGCGGGCTAAATTCAACTTAATAGCTGGTGAATCTGCTTCGTAACAGTTTAGGATTTTTTTAACCTCAGGTGTTAAACGCATACATGGGTCCTTTTCATCATCAATGGGTTTAGTGTACTTGCTACAATACGGATCAACAATATTTTTGTGCTTTTTATGAAAGAATGCTAACTTTCTTAAAGCACCCTTAGGGCCATCTTTTTTATGACACCGTTACTTGAACTACGCCACGTTTTTTTTCACCCACCTGGGCGGACACTGCCCATTGTTGAGGACGTTTCTTTTCAAGTATCCCCCCAAGAGGTTGTCACCCTTATTGGGCCTAATGGCGCAGGCAAAACAACCCTTCTTAAACTTATTTTAGGGCTTATCAGTCCGACCCAAGGAAACGTCTGGAAATCGCCAGAAACAGTTGTTGGCTACGTGCCACAAAAAATAACCCCCAATGCTTTTTTGCCTTTAACTGTTGGGCGTTTATTGCAGCTATCGCAAAAAAACCATATTCAGGCGCAAGATATGGATGCCCACATGGATTTTTTGCGCATTCGGCATTTAAAAAATCAAAACATTCAAACCCTTTCGGGTGGGGAACGGCAACGAGTTTTGTTGGCCCGTGCCATGCTGCGAAAGCCAACACTTTTGGTTTTAGATGAACCAACCCAAGGTATTGATGTGGTAGGTCAAAACGAATTTTACCTGCTGCTAGATCATATTCGCACACAAATGAAGTGCGCTATCGTTCTTGTTTCCCACGACTTACACTGGGTTATGGCGTCATCAAATCATGTTATTTGCCTTAATAGCCATATTTGCTGTTCTGGTCACCCTGACAATGTGCGTGAAAACCCAGAATATTTAGCCCTTTTTGGCCAAAATTCAAACATTGCCCCTTACACCCATCACCATAATCACCGCCATGATCATTAATTTATTTGACCCATTCATCATAACCCTATTAACCGCTGGCGTTCTAATTGCCTTTGCCACAGCACCCTTGGGGTGTTTTTTGCTTTGGAAGCGTCTATCTTTTTTTGGTGACATGCTGGGCCATAGTGCTTTGTTAGGCGTTGCATTAGGTATTTTATGTCATCTGCCTTTCTATGGCAGCGTTTTAGCCGTTTGCCTAACCTTAAGCATCTTATTAACGTGTAAACTTCCAAAAACCAAACTGCCACCTGACACGCTGCTAGCCCTTGTTTCATACAGCTGTTTAGCTTTTTCTTTGATATTGTTGGCAGTTTTAAGACCCCTGCCCTACGACCCGGCTAGCTTTCTGTTTGGTGATTTATTGTTGATAGATTCAACCGATATGATTTGGCTATTAGGCCAGTGCACTTTGGTAGCCTTATTACTGTATTATAATTGGCGCCCCTTGCTTCTAAGCACATTTGATGATGATTTATCACAAGCTGAAGGCACGTCAACTGCCAAAACCCACATGACCTTAATGGTTCTTGTTGGTACCACTGTTGCCTTAAGCCTTAAATTAATTGGTAGCCTTTTATTACCAGCATTGCTTGTGATTCCCGCAACCATTGCATTTCAGTTCAGTCGAAGCCCAGAGGGCATGGTTTTAAAATCCATTATTGTTGCCTTAATCATGAATACAGCTGGCATCCTTATATCCCTTCGGTGGAATGTACCAACTGGCCCAACTATTGTGGCTTTGGGTTCTGTTGGATGTTTAGTTAGCTTTTTGAAAAAACGGTAGGGGAAATTTTTATTATATGATTCAAAAAAACATTTTCTTCATATGCATCCTGTTCCTTTTTTCATGCACAACAACATTTGGTTTGGACATGGCAAATTTGTTAAACCGCCTACCAGAAAAAGATCAGGTCGAATGTAAGGGGAAAAATCCAGACTACTTTCGTGTGATTACACTTAATAATTTACCTTATGCATTTGTTTGGTTTAATGGCGGTGCACATTTAGGTAAATTATATATTTTTCCACCTGAAGGGGCCCCTATTTGCCTTGATGAACATGTAAAAACCGTTTTGTACAAAGACGACCTTCCATTCTTAAACGACCATGAGGTTATCTTGATGATGGCCACAGGCGGAACGGGTGAACACCACGTTTTTGGTCAATTCATTTCATTTGAAAAAGAAACGATAGTGTCAAGCAAGTTTCCTATTTATGGCCAAACCTATCAAGGTGCTTATTCCGGAGAAGACGGAAAAGATGGTTATATTCAGTTTGGCTATACAATTCATTCACTACGTATTGATGGAAAAAATATAGTTTTAGAAGGTGCGTATACAACTGATTTTGAAGGTATAAAAGAATCGATTCAACCTGAAACCCTTGAAAAATATGGCCTAAAAACTAAACAAGAACCTTTCACTGTAAAAATAACTGAAAATCGTACCGTCACCATAGAGGGCGCCTTGGGTATTCTCAACAAAATGAAAGAACAACGTATTTACGATGCAACTGCATCAGGCCCTTAAATCATCTTCAAGAGTTTACGCCAAAATTCGTCGCTTGCGTTCAAAGGAACTGGGGATTTTCAATATTTTACGGTACTTGGTCACTGTGCGCCTAGCCACCGTTATCCCCTGAAGCAAAAGTTGTTCTACCAACCCATCGTCAGATAATGGCTCTTTCGGGTCTTCTTGCCGTATCATTTCTTTAATTTTTTCTTGAATACTTTTTGATGAAGCCGTTTCATCTTTTCGCAATAATGTGTTTTGTTTAACAGCTGAACTAAAAAAGAATTTTAGGTCAAATATACCACGTGGCGTGGCAATATATTTTGATGTTGTAATACGGCTGACCGTACTTTCATGAATATCCAACGCCTCAGCCACTTGCTTTAAGGACAAAGGTTTAAATTCAGAAAAACCAAAATCAAAAAAACCCTGTTGTTGATTCACAACTTCCTGGGCCACCCGCAACAACGTAGATGTCCGCTGTTCCAAAGCACCCAATAACCAGTGCGCATGACTATATTGGGCATTCACATAACCCTTTTCATCACGACCATAAACCTTTTCTCGCAACGTTTCGTAATAGGATTGATTCAGCTGAATTTTAGGCGACACTTTCTGATTCAATGCCACCGTCCACCCTTTATCAGGATCATGTTTGACATAAACGTCGGGAATAACAATTTGAATAGGGATATGGTCAAAATTCGCCGTAGGCTGCGGACTTAAATTTCTTAAAGAACTGATCAAATTCTGGCATTCTTCCAACCCAACGCCAACTTCTTTGGCAAATTGCTTTAAAGGTACCTGGGTTAGGTGGTTCAGGTGGCTTAAAAGACGTTCCATTGTTTTTGAAAAAGCCCCCTGTTCCTTTAGCTGAATGGCAAAGCAGTCTGCCAAACTTTTGGCAAAAATTCCAGGTGGGTCAAAGGTTTGCATAATGCGTAGTAAATTTTCAACTTCTTGAATAGGCAAATTAAACCGTTCACTAATGGATGATACGTCTTCCTCTAAAAAACCGTAGGCATTAATAGAATCAATCAAGTGTTCACCCAATTTAAATAGCTTTGGGTCAGTCACTGTAATAGCCAATTGTTGTAATAAATGTTCCCGTAAAGAAGTTGGTTGGCTAACTAAATTAGCCAGGGGTGATTCAGGTGCCGCCCCATGGGTATCAAAAACCAACGAATCGTGTTCATATTCGTCTAAATAATTATTTTCTTCAAACCCTTCATTTTTTATAGGCAAATCAAGGGATAAATCTACCTGCTCCTCATGCTCCATCAGCAAAGGATTTTCCAGAACCTGCTGTTCTAAAAACGCATGCAATTCCTGTTGCGATAACTGTAAAAGCTTAATAGCCTGCTGCAATCGCGGCGTCATGGTTAGAACCTGTGCGGTTCGTATATCAAGTGTTTGTTTCGTCGTCATACCCTTATACTAAAGGGTAAATCTTTCTCCAAGGTAAACGCGACGCACATTTTCATCAGAAATTATTTCAGCGGGAATTCCTTCGCAAATGACCTGTCCTTGGCTGATTATATAGGCTTTGTCCACAATGTCTAAAGTTTCACGCACATTATGGTCGGTAATTAAAATACCCAAATTCATATTTTTAAGGGACAAAATTAATTCCCGAATTTCTGAAACAGCAATAGGGTCAACACCGGCAAAAGGTTCATCTAATAGTAAAAATTTGGGGGTTAAACTTAAAGCACGGGCAATTTCAACACGACGTCGTTCACCACCCGACAAAGCAACAGCTGGTGACTGTCGTAAATGGCTCATGGAAAATTGGTCTAAAAGGGCATCTAACCGTTGTTGACGAATTTCTGGGTCTTTTTCTGCTAACTGCAATACAGCCAAAATATTTTCTTCAACGGTCAGTCCACGAAAAATAGAAGATTCTTGGGGCAGATAACCAATTCCAAGCCGTGCCCGCATATACATAGGAACATGGGTCAGGTCTGTATTATTTAAATAAATGCGCCCCACATCGGCGGAAATAAGGCCCGTTAGAATAGAAAAGCATGTGGTTTTACCAGCACCATTAGGCCCCAAAAGACCAACAATTTGCCCTTCTTGCACACTGATATCTACACCCAATAAAATTGGGCGTTTGCCTAAGGTTTTTCCAACCTTTTCCATACCAAATTGTGATGCATTATGCACTACGTTCAACCTTTTCTTTTGTCTTCTTCTCAGGAATTACCTTAGCCTGAACGGGTCGTTTCGTTTTACTGATTACCTTATAATGACCTGTTTTTACAGTCACAATACCTTCATCGCCGTCAAGCGTATTACCATTTTTTTGAACTAGGTGCACTTGATCAAAACAGTGAATTTTTTCCTCAGGCACCGTTAAATAAATGCATTTTTCAGCATGCATTGTTAAGTCATCTTTTTGATAAACAACTTTTTCACTACCGCCTGGAAGGGCATCAATTTTCTGAATTTCATTTTTATCGTTCAAAAAAACCAAAAAACTATGGGCTGTAATAACCTGACCTGTATCCCAAACGGCTTTGGCATTTCCCATAATTTCGCACAAATTTTCAGCTGTTTTATATTCTATTTGCTGACTGGTAATGGTGATATTTTGTTGGCTATCTTGAACCTTGAATGATGACGCAACAACAGGCGTAGCAAAAGCTAATAACATACCAAGAATAGCACGCTTAACCATGTAATTTAAACTCCGGATTGCCAAGAAAAATGACACGTTTACCTTCGTCCAGAACCTTGAATCCATTAGATTTTAGGGTAAACTTATCCCCTTTTCCATCCACTGGCACAGTATTTTCAGCCGTGCTGTTTTGCAGGTCAACATCAGCTTCTGTTGTATTCAAAACTAAGCCATTCGTATGGGTTAATTGCACATCACCCGTAAGTGTCATTTTTTTTTGGTCTTGATGGTATAAAGCATTATTTGCCGTTAACTTTACTTGGTGTTCTGTTTTTAAGCAAAGAACTATTTCCACGGAATGAAACAAAATATCAGGTGGCGATGTTTCTTGGGCTTCTTTGGCACAAATTGTGAAAGGCTGCCCTTTCGCATCGTGGCCTTGATAGCAAATCTTTTTAGCGCCATTAATCAATTGGCCCTTAACAATCTGGGCAGCCTTTTCTGAAAAATCCGACAAATAAAATAATGATGCAACCAATGCAATGGCAACAACAAAACACCCGTACTTTAGGTAAACTAGCTTTCTTCTTCTATCATCCATAACTGTTTAGCTTGTAAACGGGCCTTCCGGCAGGCCATGAATAAATTGATTAACGTAAGGGTTATCTGTCGCATCCATTTCTGCCACAGTGCCTTTCCAAACAAACTGTCCCTTAAATAATAGACCAACCCGGTCACCAATTTTACGAAGGCTGTTCATATCGTGTGTAATGCTGATAGCACTGGCACCAATTTGTCGCACACAACGAACAATCAAATCATTAATCGTACCGCTTACAATAGGGTCAAGCCCAGTTGTGGGTTCATCAAAGAAAATAACTTTTGGATTTGTCGCAATAGCGCGGGCTAAGGCCACACGTTTTTGCATTCCCCCTGATAATTCAGCTGGGTAAATGTCAGCAGCAGAAGCTGGTAAATCAACAGCCGCTAACTTTTCTAAAGCAATGGCTTTAGCGTCGTGGCGATTCATGCCTTTTCCTTGAATCAAACCAAAGGCAATATTTTCCCAAACAACCATACTGTCAAACAAGGCACCACCTTGAAATAACATGCCAAAACTTGACATCAATGCCTGCCGTTCTTTGGTCGATAAACCTTTTACATTTTTACCTTGAATAAAAATATCGCCGGAATCAGGTTCTAAAAGGCCCAAAATACATTTGATCAGAACTGATTTTCCCGTACCTGACCCCCCAATAACCACAAAAGATTCCTGTTCACCCAACGATAAACTCACACCATTCAAAACATGGTTACTACCAAAAGACTTATATAGGTTTTCAACCCGGATCAGTGGTTCTGTCATTTTCTATTTCCCAAAAAGCAAAGCCGTTAGCGCGTAGTTCATAAATAAAATTAAAATGGATGCTGATACAACTGCATTTGTTGTCGCACGGCCAACACCTTCGGCACCGCGGCCTGATTGATACCCGTGATAACACCCCATGGTGGTTATGATAACGCCAAAAGCCGACGCTTTGATAAGCCCTGAAACAACGTCGTCAGTTTCTAAATATTTCCAGGTTTGTTGCATATAGTTAGCAGGGTTAAAACCAAGCTTATAAACCCCCACCAGATAACCACCAAATACACCAATAACATCAGCGATCAACACAAGGGCTGGCAACATTGTAAAGCCAGCAATAATGCGGGGGAACACCAAATACTTAAATGGGTTGGTTGATAAAGTGGTCAGCGCATCAATTTGTTCTGTCACGCGCATGGTACCAATTTCTGCAGCCATAGCAGCGCCCACACGCCCAGCAACCATAAGGCCTGCTAAAACAGGGCCCAATTCACGGGTCATGGACAAAACAACAACCGTTGCAACAGCCCCTTCAGCAGAAAAACGGGAAAAGCCGGTGTAGCTTTGCAAAGCCAGCACCATGCCTGTAAAAATAGCTGTTAGGCCCACAACAGGAAGGGAAAAATACCCAATTTGTACAAGCTGATGAAGAATTTGCGTGCCATACCAAGGGGGCCGTACGGCAAAGCGGAATGTGTTAAACAAGAAAATAGCTATACGGCCGCAGTTGGCCATAAATGCTAAAACAACGCTTCCAATACTGGCTAAAAAACGCACCGTAAAATTTTTCCAAAAAATATATTTACGAACACTATAGCAAAAATTAGTTTGTTCCACTGAAAAAATTTTCAAGGCAGCAGATATCAATTATCAGCAATAACATATTAGGTGCCCTTTTCACCCATAACTAAAGTTTCGTACACAATTAAAATTCTGCAACGTTTTTGCCAACACTTTTGTTGTGAACAAGCACAAAATAGATTATTCTCAACGGGCAAAATAGATAATTTCAGTTTCATAGATTGACAAAAGAAAGAGGAAACAGTGGTTAAAGTTGAATGGGGTACGAAAAGAACATGTACAGGGTGTGGATCGCGGTTTTATGACTTACGAAAAGTGCAAGCCACGTGTCCTGAATGTGGCGCTGTGTGTGATTTTAGCGCACCTGTTCGTGGGCGTCGTGGTCGGGCTGCAGCGGAAAGCTTGAAAGAAGTTGCGTTGCTGGGAGACGTTTCTTTGGTGGATGATATCGAACTGGTTGAAGAAATAGAGGCAGATCTTGAAGGTGAAGACACTATTTTAGAAGATGATGATTTGGGTGAAGACCTGGAAGATATACCCGATGTTATGGATGGTGGCGAAGAACAATAACCCATGAAAGCTGTTATTATTATTCCATCGCGTTTAGCATCTCAGCGGCTTGCCCAAAAGCCTTTAGCGGCAATTAATGGCAAGCCTATGGTGCTTTGGGTGTATGAACAAGCGGTCGCATCCAAGATTGGATCTGTCGTCGTTGCATGTTGTAGTGAAGAAATTGCGAAAATTATAGAAAATGCTGGCGGGAAGGCTGTTTTAACAAACCCTGACCTTCCTTCTGGCACGGACCGTGTTTGGGCCGCCTACGAAAGTTTGGGCGAAAGTTTTGATGCAATTATTAATTTGCAAGGCGATTTGCCAACCATTACCCCATCTTCCTTAAAAGATGTGCTTGACCCTTTGGCCCACGGTTATTCTATGGGAACCATAGCCTGCCCTATTACAAATGAAGAGGAAATCACCAACCCAAATGTTGTCAAAATTGCGTTGGGTGATAGTCAAAATTCTGGTGTTGCACCAGGGGTTTATTTTTCAAGGCAAGCCATTCCCCATAATGCGCCAACTTATTATCATCACATCGGTGTTTATTCCTATACACCAGAAACGTTAAAAAAATTCGTCAGCCTACAACCAACAACACTTGAAAAAACAGAACGCCTAGAGCAACTGCGCATTTTAGAAAATGGCGTTCCAATTGGTGTCAAACTTGTGGACAAAATTCCAACCAGTGTTGACACACTGGAAGACCTAGAACGTGTGCGTCAAGAGGTTCAGCATTCATGAAAATTCTTTTTTGTGGCGATATCGTAGGCCGCAGTGGTCGTGATGCTTTTATCAAATACATCAAGCCATTAAAAGAAGCGCTTCAAACGGATTGCATTATTGTAAATGGTGAAAACGCAGCCCATGGTTTTGGTATTAACCCAGCTATTTGTCGTGACTTATATAGTGCCGGGGTTAACGTCATTACCACTGGCAACCATATTTGGGACCAAAAAGAAATTGTGTCCCACATTCAAAATGATAAAAAGCTGTTGCGCCCTGTGAACTACCCAGCAGGCGCCCCAGGTTCCGGTTACTGTGTTGTGGAAACCGCCAAAGGCCACAAGGTTTTGGTTATTAATGTCATGGGCCGCTTATTTATGGATACGTTGGATGACCCATTTCCAGCCATTGATGCCGTTTTAAAAAAACACCCCCTAGGGAGTTCTGTTCAAGCTATTGTTGTGGATGTCCATGCAGAGGCCACGTCAGAAAAAATGGCCATGGGGCATTTTTGCGATGGACGCGCCAGTTTGGTTGTGGGGACACATACCCACGTTCCAACAGCAGATGGTCAAATCTTAGACGGTGGAACAGCCTACCAGTCAGATGCCGGCATGTGTGGTGATTATAATTCTGTAGTTGGCATGGATAAAGAAATTCCCTTATTTAAATTCTTGCGAAAAATGCCACCGCCAGATCGTATGAAACCCGCCACGGGCGACGGCACTTTATGTGGCGTTTTTGTTGAAACGGATGATTCAACAGGGTTGGCCTTATCTATACATTCTGTTCAAATAGGGGGCCGTTTACAACAACGCTTACCTTATGGTATTACGATTTAAATTTAGGAACGTTTATGTTCAAAAGCTTTCTTTTTGCATCTATGCTTTTTGTAACGTTTAGTTTTTTGGGTGTTGCAAAAGCATCTGATTTTGAAGGTCCTATACAACATACACAGCCTGTTCAGAAATCCTACTTCGGCAAAATAACTGGTTTTGCCCAAGATTGTTTTTGGGGCTCCATCGACTTTATAAAGAAAAAGCCAGACATGGTTGGCACTGTTTTAGTTTTGTCAGCCATTACAATGATGACTTTGAACCAAACTGCTGAAGCACAAATTTATGAGGACCCGATTTCAGAAAGAATCAATTTTTGCGTACAACGTTTTTTAGAAAACGGGTTCCATATCAAAGAGACCTTACAATCATCTGAAGCGGTTTTGGTTGCTGCCTACAATGGTACCATGCATGGCTTTTGCGGTTATGTTAAAGAGGTAATAGACATACCTGTTAGAATTTTTGAATTATTTGCCTGTCACTACGAAGGGCACAATATTTTGTGTTTTTCAAATCCATCCTAGTTTTCAGAGCCTAAACAAAAACCAATTTCCCATCAACCATTTATTAACTTTTCCTATGCTATAAAAGGTTTGAGGACACATGTGGTGGTCATGGCTTAAGTGCGAGCTGTGGACGTACAGCCGGGTTTGTTGAGATTACTCAACGAATCTCTCTTAGGTCCTCAAGAGCTTTTGTGAGGTATGTGTTCAAGCGTTCTAGACGTTAGATTTGTACCTGTTACTGTTTGATTTTTCAAGCAGAACCTATTGCGTGACTTGTTTTTAATGAGTTTCAGCAAGGGACAAAAGGATTGTGCGTTTTGCGGTGGAGGAGGCGGTGGCCAAGCACGGGTTTGGGCTTTACGGTGGCCCCGACGCAGTCGGGCGGGTATTGGGTTTTTTGAATACATAGCCCCATATCCAAACGTTTTTCAGAAAAACATAAGGATATCCTTAATTTTTAGTTAAAAATTTGCAAAAATTATTTTTTTCATATTACAATTATATTGGTTCAACTTCTTAGGAGAGTAAACGTGGATAAATTTATTTGTGCTATTGTTGGTTTCGTGGGGACTGTGCTTGGAACATTCGGTGGGTCATGGGCAACATTTGCAGCTATTGATGTATTTCATAAACACTTTATTGATGCAAACCGAAATCTTTTAGGCGAAGTAGGATATGCCAAAGTGGCCCTTTCTGTTTCAACTATTTTAGGGCTACTATCTTTATACCTGTATCTAAAAAACGAAAAATAATTCTGCCCTTATTGAATATAAAAACCCCTTCTTTCCTTAAGAGGGGGTTTTTATATATTTTTGTGGGTCAAACGTATAGTTTTCATTACAAAATTCGCACGTAACGGCAATAACACCATTTTCCGTCATATGGTTGATATCATCATTACCAAACTGATTTAACATTGTTTCGATTCTTTCTTTGGAACAGGAACATTGAAACATCAGCTTTTTTTCGTCAAACACACGAACACCACGCTCATGAAATAAACGAAATAAAAGGTCTCCATGGTTCAAAGAATGATCCAGTAATTCTTTATCTGTTAAAGTTCCTAAAAGACTTAAGTCTGTGACCCAATCATCAACCTCTTGATCTGTCTGAACAGATCCAGGTAAAGGCGGCAATTTTTGTAGCAAAACAATGCCCCCCATATAATCAGAGCTCACCTCTGAACGACTGGTCAAAACCAAACTGGTTTGAATCTGTTCTGACTGACGAAAATAATGGTGTATGCAATCTGCCAGTGTTTTTCCCGATAGTTCAACAAGGGCCTGATGTTTATCGTCTAAATCATCAAGCTGCATTGTAATAACCATGCATCCCCCCTCAAACAGCTGAGGGACCGATAAACCACCGCCTTTATTTTCTTCTAACACATGCCTCAACAAGTCATCGTCCCACTTAGCACAAGCACGAACATGACCTAAATGATTAATTTCCACCACCAAAAGACGTACGATTTTGCCGCCAGTTATTTGCAGTGTTAACACGCCTGCTTCTTTCATGTCAGCACTTAAAGCAGCGCCAAAGGCAATTAATTCCGTTAGGTGGCGGTTCACAATAGCCGGATATGCGTGGCGTTTTAATAATAAGTCAACCTGTTCCCCAAGCCGAACAAGCTTTCCCTTAACGGAACCGTTATCAAGGTAAAAAGGAATAATAGTGTCTTTTGGCCGACTTAATTCGCCCATAAAAATAACCAGCCAGCAATCGGTGCAACCCATAAGCTGATTTTTAGCAGCTTTTTCCAAAGCTCTTTCTTTGGCATGTGGTTATCGTTCGCTGCCCGAAGCATGATATCATGGGCTCTATATTCAAAAGGCTGCTGTTGCTGTTGCATAGCGCTACCCTCTTTTATCCATGGGAGTGAATTCACGTTCTGCTTCTCCTGTATATAACTGTCTTGGACGGCCTATTTTCTGCATTGGATCCTCAATCATTTCATTCCACTGGGCAACCCAACCAACTGTTCTTGCAATGGCAAACAACACGGTAAACATGCTATTGGGAATCCCCATAGCGCGAAAAATGATGCCCGAATAAAAATCCACGTTCGGATATAACTTTTTTTCTATAAAATAGTCGTCTTGTAAAGCAATTTTTTCAAGTTCCATGGCAAGATCAAGCAAAGGATCATTTTTAATGCCTAGTTCATCTAACACATCATGACACGTAGAACGCATAATTTTAGCCCGTGGATCGTAATTTTTGTAAACCCGGTGCCCAAACCCCATTAGCCTAAAGCTGTCATTTTTGTCTTTTGCACGCTTAATAAACTCTGGAATACGATCTTTTGAACCAATGGCTTGAAGCATAGCCAAAACAGCTTCGTTAGCCCCCCCATGGGCTGGCCCCCATAAAGCTGTAATGCCAGATGAAATACATGCAAAAGGGTTCGCGCCACTTGATCCTGCTAAGCGCACTGTAGATGTAGATGCATTTTGTTCATGATCAGCATGAAGAATAAGAATACGGTCCATCGCTTTTTCAAGGGTTGGGCTAACAGTGTATTCTTCTGTTGGTACGGCAAACATCATACGCAAAAAATTAGCGGCATAGCTCAGGCGGTTTTTTGGGTAAATAAAGGGTTGCCCAACAGAATACTTATACGCCATAGCAGCCAAGGTTGGCATTTTCGCAATCAGGCGAATGGATGAAATTTCACGTTGCACGGGGTCATGAATATCCAGGCTATCATGATAAAATGATGACAAAGCCCCAACCACACCCACCATAACAGCCATAGGGTGCGCATCACGGCGAAATCCCCTGAAAAAATTGCTCATTTGTTCATGCACCATACTGTGATGAGAAACAAGATACGAAAATTTTTGCTTCTGTTCTTGATTGGGCAGTTCGCCATGAATCAGTAAATAGGAAACTTCTAAAAAGTCACATTTTTCCACAAGGTCCTGTATCCGGTAGCCCCGATACAAAAGACGCCCTTCGTCACCATCAATAAATGTAATACGTGAACTGCAGCTGGCAGTCCCCATAAAACCGGGGTCATAGGTAAAGATGCCTAGTTCTTTATAGAGGGTGGAAACATCAACAACTTCAGGACCATCATTTCCCTTCATAACAGGAAACAAAACTGTTTTCCCATTATGGGTTATGGTTACAAATTTTTCATCAGTCATACTTTTCCCTGACTTTAAAAAACGAAGCCTTGCATTTCCAAGACAAAAATAAGCTTAACTAAACTTATATAATAAGGGATATAAATAAAAAGTTAATTCTGAAAAATAAAATAATTTTTCATCACAAAAATAGACACGGCATAAGGGCCAAAAAGTTAATTAAGGTGTGTAAAACCCTTTGATTGCCCCCAATAACTAAATACGGGCCCCACTCTATTCTCACTGAAAAAAATGCTGTGGGACCCGTAATCTTATCGAAAACTAATTTATCTTTTATCTTTGTATTTTGTGTGTAATTTAAACTCCGTCACATAAGATGGCTTTTTAACTGTAAATCTTAAAAACCCAACCGCTTTATTTTCTGGCTCCGTAATTGGGAATGATTCGTATATTGTTATTTGCTTCGATTGTCGGTAGGAATCTTGGCTTGGTCTATAAGCCACCTTTAAACGGGCAGTTAGAGGAAATTTCAACCCCCCATCTGCATCTCCATCATCTTCACCTGGGCTTGAAATTTCGATAACTTGTTCATCCGTTCTGTGACCGACTCTGTACTTAAATGTTGATTCGCCTGATGTTACTTGTAAGGTTATTTCAAGACTTCCTGGTGCCAATAAAACGCCTTTGAATTTTGGCAAAACATGCAAAGAAAACCGTTTTACACGTGCATCCCCCAGGCTAAGCACAGGAACATCAGGTTCGTCTGTAAGCGGCATACAGATAGGTGTAAAAAGAAGGAACGGTTTTTGAGGCTCAACCAATGCATGAACAGAGGCTGTCATTATATCCTTTTTTTCGCCTACACCCCCTAAGGAAGCCCCATCATCAAAATCGGCGAAACTTGTAACAGAATCGGATTCTGACCCAACTGAACCAGAAGTACTTGATGCATCATCATCTTGTACGCTATTACCGTAGTGCTTATAGAAAGGCTTGGTTGTATCTGGCCATGTCGTTCCAGCGGCATCTACCTCTACCTCCATAGAAAAAAGATCGCCTACAAAAGGGGTCATCAGGGTCGTAAGTGTCAGAAATGTTTTAAAAATCATGAGCGAAGAAACCTATATGTTAAAAGTGCATCCAAACATAGTATATGGCACTGTTATAATAAAATTTAAGTAAAATTTTTTCTTTTTATCAAATAAAAAACCTTGCCCCTATGGTTTTGGGACAAGGCAAACAGAGCCCCTTTTTCACATTACAAAATAGCTTTACGAGCCTGTTTTCTTTGATGTCTATTCATTCTTGTAGCGGGGCCTGCCAGGGCTTGTTCAGCTCTTTCGTGTTTTTTCCTTATTGCTGCAATTTTCTTTTTTGCCCTTTTTGTTTGTTTTGTCCTGTAGGAAATCGCTTTAGCAAGGCTATTTTTATAGTGAACATCTAAAATGGGCTTTTCTTTTAGGTTTGTAACCACAATGTTTAAGTAACCTTTTCCAAGACTTTCCGTATCCAAAATGTTAGCGTCTTTGACCCCGTACATTTTTTTTCCCCTTCTAAGGTACACACAACACTCCAGCAAAGGTTTGGTTTCATCTTTTGATACAAGAAAGGCTGGTACATTAATACGCTGCTCTTCTGAAAAATTTACACAAACACTTTTTTGTTTAAAAGCCTGTATTGTCGTTTGTTCATGCTGAAAAACAATAGGGTCCAGGTTACATTCTAGTACGTAAAATCGCACCTTAAGTTTGGGCTTTTTATTAGAAAACTTTCCCATGAGTTTGGAAAAAACGTGCAACGGAAAAGATTTTGTCCTTGGCTCTCCACTTTCCGAAACGGGTATATAAGCATTGGGTTCATCGTCTTCAGGTGCAACTCTACACAGCTGTGCATCTGGTGTTTCAGCATCATCCTCCCAATCATCAACGGTCAAAACATCACGGCTAAAAAAAAGGGGACCAGAAATCTTAACATCTTCATCAAAGTCGGCATCATCAGCAGAACTTGCCTCTGCAACTGTTTTAAATGGCGGTGACACTTTATCCAAAACAGTTAATACATCCAATGTTACTGTCTTTAAATCCTTATCAAAAGTTTGCTCTGCAAGTTGAACACGTGACATAGTTTTGGGCATACTTTTACATTGACCCAAAAAAGCAGCTGTTTCACTGAATGGTTCCACCAAATCTGGATTTGCCGCCAAAGATGAACATAAACTCCAAGTCGTTAAGGCAAAAAATAAAATTTTTCTATATGTCACGATTTAAAAAACCCTCTTTGTTAATGGTTGAACAAAATAATGGTATGGCATAAGTACAAAAAAATTAAGTAGATTTTTATTTAAATTGTTCGAAGAAGGAACCGTTTTGCCAATGTGCTAGGTTTCATGTAATCTATGGGAATTAAATTCAACGTAGAAACAAATTTTGAAGAATTTTCCCTTGTTTTCTAGGCTACTCACCCTAATTTTTTGTTCATTTCTGCTGTGCCAATGTGGTTTTGAACCTATCTACCAGAAAAAAGAAGTAGCCGAGTCATCACAAAATGCATCTTTAAAGATTTTTGGCGGCAACCAAGATGCCTACACTGTATACCGATTAAGGCAGGAAATTGAGCCTCAACTCGCGTCTTTAACACCTATTGCCAAAAAGAAATACCGAATCCATGTAAATGTCCAAGAAGAATTTGGAAATATTGGATACGCCAATGACGGTACAGCTGTTCGAGCACAAGGTCGCATCAGTGCCCATATTTCCGTGTTTGATCAAACATTAACCCCCATCTATGAAAGCCACGTAGATTCGGTCAGTTCTTACACAATTAACTATGGTGATGAATTCTCTAACCTAAACTCTCAAGATGGTGTTCGTGAACGACTGGTTGTTGATTTAGGCCGTGAAATCATTCAAAGTTTAAGTGGTTTTTTCAAAAGCCAAAGCTAGGGGATTTTTGTGAATATTGCTTTTTATCAATTGTTGACAACACCTTTGGAAAAAACACTGCCGAAGCTTTTAGAAAAAATATATGCGAGCAACCAAAAGGCTTTGGTCTTGGCAGAAAGCCAAGAACGTCTAGACCAACTCGATTCCGTTTTATGGACTTATTCTACCAACGCATTTTTACCCCATGGCACGTCTAAACTGCCCCAAGAGTTTCACGGGAGACAGCCCATTTGGTTAACAACATCCGTATCAGATAACCCCAATTCTGCAAGCGTTTTGGTTGTTACCTCGAGCGAAAAAATTGAAACATTTCAAAAATTTGAACGGATTTTAGATTTGTTTGATGGCAATAACCCTACCTTTTTAGAGCAGGCCCAAAAACGCATGGCATACTACAAAGGGTTAGGCCACACCGTCACCCTCTGGAAACAAACACCACAAAGCAGTTGGGTTGAAGAAGCACCTTAGTCTGACCAAGGAATTGTGACAGACACAGGGGTTTTAAAAATCTGAGCAAGCGCCAATGGTGATGGCCCCACACCACTGAAAATAAGGCAACTATACTCAAGCAAAAAACCAGTGGCACTGAGTTCTGAAGGAAGATTACAGTATATTCTGCTGATAGCCATTGACCCTGGCACCATTGTCGCAAGGACAGGAAAAGCTCCAAACGTAATTGGCCCTATTAACAATTGCATTTGAACAAGCTGACGTTCCCCTGTATCTGAAAGTCTATCCCAGTAAAACCCTGTATCACCTATCGCAGTACGTGGTACAGATAAAATTGGGTAAAAATATCCCGAAAAATTCCCCTCTGGTGTTGGAGCGTATGGTCCTGCAAGGCTTAAAGACGCTAAATGCCCACTTAAACTCCTATTTAAGTAAAAAAGCTGTGGTAATGGCGCGGGAACAGGTAAAGAAGTTGCAATACCTAATAAATCTGGTGAACTGTCAGGCTCTGTTGAGGTTGGTGCAGAAGCTTCGGCCCTTGGACGTTCACTAAATGGGTCCCAATCATCTTTAGATGGGGCAGCAGCTAAACATGAATGAATAGTCATGACCATACAGCAAGCAAAGTGTGCATATTTACGCATAAAAAGAATATCCAAAAACACGAACTTATCTAAATGGTAAGGAAATTTTAATTAGTCGTCTATACACATCGTTTGTCCGTAATGTGCCATAAACATGTGCCGTGTTGTCCAGCGAACGGTGTCATCAAAGTAACCGTCGACTGTTTGGCATAAAGGCCTGTCTGTAAATACACCTGAATTATCAGCGTTCATGGCTTTTGGGGCAGATGGCGTTGGCATACGCGTACCATCATCTAGAAAAGCCCCCTGCCCCTTGGCGCCATGACTCACCAGAACAATAGCGATAAATTCAGAATCAACGCCAGACACAACAACAGGTGCACCTTTTTCATCCACAACAGATACCCCTGAAAAAGAAGGTGACACACCACAAAATAATTTATCTTTTGTTGTGGTTCCACCTTTTGGCTGATTAATGCTTTTCAATTCAACGGATGTTAAGCATGGCGACACAGCATAAGTTAACCAGCGACCATAGGCATCTTTCGCTTTTTTTTCAGGAACCCCCAATGTTTTAAAAGGTAAAACACCCACGAACGATCCCGGCATTCGGCAATCTACAGCAGCCATACCATGACTGTTTGGTTGTGCAGGGCAAGGCAATCGCTTGTTAAACAACGTATAAGCGGCCAAACTTTGTAATGCTTCTTCTATGGTTTTTTCTGTTTCTTTTTTTTTATGATTTTGGCCATAACTTGCCAGCAAAGGTAATAATGTAGCCGTGACAATGCCAAAAATACACAAACTAATGGCAGCCTCGATCAAAGAAAAACCAGGCTGCTTATAATTCTTAAAACGCCGGCACATTTGAAAAAACTTAAACATTTTGTTATCGTATTTCTGGATTTTTAAAGTGTTAGGTTCGTTTAGTTGTTTAATTACTTTTCATCACCTTCAAGTTTACAACAAAAATATGGGGTCGTACCCTTTCTTTTTTTGCTGCAAATTTTAACAAGCATGTCTATGGATATTCATTTACCCATGGCCCCCGTCATTGTGGTTGAACTAAACACAACTGAATTCATGGTTCAGCTGATGGTTATTATCAGTGTGGCATTAACAACCATGACGCCTATTTTTTGGGGATATTTGTCGGACTGCTGTGGCCGACGAAAGGTTTTTTTTCCAGCCTGTATCTTTTTAGTGGTGGGGCAGTTTTTGTGCGCGGTAGCCCCCACCATTCATTTTCTTTTAGCTGCCCGCTTTATTCAGTACCTGGGGGCTGGTGCCTTATTTTCTGTAAACATGTCTATTATTTGTGACCAGTACACAGGGCAAAAACGTGCACAAATGTTAGCCCTTTGGGAAATGACGTTGCCCATTGCATTTGTTATTGCCCCCATTTTTGGGGCATTTTTTGCTTCTGCTATTCATTGGCGCTTTAGCTTTTTCTTTTTGGGATTATGTCAATTAATCACTATTTTTTCTTTATTCAAAAAACTTCCTGAAACTTTAGCAAGCAGAAAATCTTTTTCCCTAAACCAAATCAGAACCGTTACATGGCACATATTAAAAAACAAAACATTTACCCGATATTCCCTTTTGTTGGCCTTTGTTAATGCGCCTTATATGATTTTTATTACCCATTCTGCTTTTTTTTATATTGACCATTTTAAATACACCCCATCCCGCTACGCATTCATTCACAGCACGCTTGTTTTTGTTTACTTGATAGGGGTGATGGTTTTTCAAAAACTTGTTCGTGAACGTAGCCTAAGCGAGATTCTGAATCGAAGTATGTGGGGAATTCTGCTTTTTGCGATCCTAAATACATTCATGTCATTTGGCATTCTTCCCTTTAACATGGGGTGGGTAACACTATGCATGCTGATCAGCTGTATGGTGTCAGGGCCCATTATTGCAACCTGCAATAGTTTAGCGCTGTCATCTCATGACGATTACTTAGGAACATGTTCAGCTTTGGTTGAACTTTTTTTTGGAACAGTCGCTGGTTTGTCTATGTTCTTATCGTCTTTACTTATGGAAACCTACGGACCTAGGTCTGTTTATCTGCTCATGGCCATAACTGCGTTTATATCTGTTGCCTTATGGATTCTAAGATGCGGCCATACAAAAGCTTATCAAGAAAATGATAAGTCACCACCTCATGTAATCAATTTGAATTAAAAATCAATACATGCCTGGTCTTTAGCTGTATTTGGCAGAATAACCACCGAAACCCAATATTTAACAAAGCCTATCAACGCCTCTTGAAAAATATCATAGTCAAAAGACTTAACAATATACCCACATGCGTAATTTTTGTAGGCAGATATCATTTCTTGAACACTAATGCTATTGCTTAAAACAATGACGGGAATATCTTGAATATCACGGTCACGTTTGATTTCTTTTAAAACGGCATGTCCGTCTCGTTTCGGTAAATTTAAATCCAGCAAAACCACATCGGGCCTTGGAAAATCAGCAGCTAAGGTTTTATAACGTAAAAATTCAATAGCCTGCACACCATCGTGCACGCAAAAAATATTCAATTTTTGTTGAGATGCTTCTAAAGCACGCCTGGTTAAAAGCTCATCAGCCGGGTTATCTTCCACCAGCAAAATGTTTAAACTTTTTTCTTCCCGACACGTAATCACATCCGACAAGGGTGATTCTACATTTTTTTCAGAACTTGGTTTATAGCCTTCAAAGAAATACTGTGACGGAACGCCATAAATCTGCCCGATTTGATACAGAATTGGTGCTGAAATACGACTTTGAGCTTGTTCATACTTTTGAATTTGCTGGTGCGAAATAGATAATTTTTCAGCTACGTACGCCAACGTCATGCCAAGCTTTTGGCGCTTCTCACGAAGCCGACGCCCCACATACATTTCCAACTCTCGCTGCATGCTCATTCTACCCCTCACTTATCTTTGTTATCAGTCCCTTTGGCAACGTAAAATGAAAGGTGCTTCCCTTCCTTAACTCAGATTCCATAAAAATTTTCCCTCCATAAAATTCAACAATTTTCTTACACACAGCCAAACCAATACCAGACCCTTCATATTCATACGGCCTATGCAGCCGTTCAAACATTTCAAATATTTTTTCTTGATAGGACTTATCAATTCCAACACCATTGTCTTTTACAAAAAAACGCCACGCAGACCCAGCATCAGAAACCCCAACATGAATGATTGGATCAGATTCTGGAGACCGAAATTTTATTCCGTTATCTATTAAATTGGTGAATAGCTGAACCATTTGGCTGCGATCGGAATAAATATCCGGCAAAGGATCATGCGTAACAACAGCCTGATTTTCCACAATCTTTGCCGATAGATTGTCTAAAACCTCCCCCATAACAGATTCTAATGAAACATAGGTGTGGCTTACATTATCGTCTGTAATTTTGGAAAAAATAAGAATATCACGGACAAGATTTTGAAGTCGATGCGTGCCTAACATCACAAACCTCATATACTCTTCAGACTGTTGGCTAAAACAATTTTTTTCATCTTTGTTGATTAACTGTAAGAAATTTGAAATAGAGCGAAGGGGTTCATTGATATCATGAGAACAAATATACGCAAAGCGGCTCAGCTCTTTGTTTGTTTTTTCAAGGTTGCGAATCGTTTTGGCCATTTCAAGCTCTGTCTGACGAGAGATTGTTTGATCCTCTAAGTGGATATAAAAACCAAGATTTGCATTTTCTGAACAACCCCACCGACATATTTGCCAAGAAAGGTAAGTAGGGATGGTACTTCCATCTAAAATAAGCTCTGCCTCATTTTCTGAAAATCCATCTGTTTCAGCTTTTTGAAGGTCATATTTAATAACCTCATAAAAAAAAGGAAATACCTCGTCTATTTTTTTGGTAATAATTTCACTTCCCATAAAACCAAAAAAATCTACAAATTTACTACTTACAAGTATTATCTGACGTTCATTATCAATAGCAGCTACCATGGCTGGTATCGTAGCCAGAACCATCTTTCGCAATTCTGATATTGCACTTTCTGTGTATCTTTTACCGATAACTTCAAGAAAATTTGGCATCTCCCTACTTTTGCCAGAAAAATCAATTATGGGTTGTATATAGCATTATTATTCCCCTAGGGACAAGGAAATTATGCCATAAATCATAAATTTAAATTTTAATTAAATTTAAATTTAAAAGCGCCGAATTTCTTGATTTTTCTAAATCAACCATGGGCGAAAAATAGTTTTCACCCAACTTCATATTTAACCGATTCAAGACATCTTTTGGCGCCTTCCAAGGGGCATAAACGTAAGGAATTGGCACATATTTCAACTCTGGCACGAATTTTTTTATATAATTTCCCTCTGGGTCAAATTTTTCAGCTTGCATTACCGGGTTAAAAATTCTAAAAAACGGTGCCGCATCGGCACCACAACCCGCCACCCATTGCCAACTGGCACTATTATTGGCCAAATCAGCATCCACCAGGCAGTCCCAAAACCATTGCGCCCCATGGCGCCAATGAATCATCAAATTTTTGACCAAAAAAGATGCCACAATCATGCGCACACGGTTATGCATATAGCCCGTCTGCCAAAGTTCCCGCATGCCAGCATCTACAATGGGGTACCCTGTTTTTCCCTGCTGCCACCGCTGCAAAACCTCTTCATCGTGCTGCCAAGGAAATGCATCAAATTTCTTTTGCAAATTTTCAACAGGCATAGAAGGGTTATGGTAAAGCAAATGATATGAAAATTCCCGCCACCCTAATTCACTTAAGAAATGGTCTTTATCGTACTGGGGAATATCCATATTTTGAACAGCATACCAAACCGTGTTAGGGGAAATTTCCCCAAAACGAAGGTGGGGTGATAATTTTGAAACATGGGGTTGGCTTGGAAAATTACGCCCCTCTTGATAGCCCCTGATGCCTTTTTCTAGAAATTCATTCAACCGAAGGTGGGCCCCCACTTCTCCGGGCTGCCAATGGGCCTGTAAAGACTGATGCCATGAAATTTTAGGCAGCAAACTAAGTTCATCTAGTAAATGAGATGCCGTATCTTTAACCCACGTAATATTTTGCTGCTGCTTGATGGGGAATCGGGGCGAAGGCGTTTCCAAGCATCCCTTTTTAAAAAAAGGCGTAAATACACGATACGGTGTTTTATCTTGTTTTAAAACTTCCCACGGCTCCCATAAAAGGGAGGCATTAAAGCTTTTACAGTCAATTTGATTCGTTGCCAGATAGGTTTTAATATGTTGGTCACGCTTTATGCGCCACGGTTCGTAACAGCGGTTCCAATAAACCCCAGTAGCCCCTGTTCTTTGGATAATTTCCTGCAAAACCGTCAGGGGGTCACCTTGGTAAAGGCATAAATTTCCCTGACAGCTTTCATTGAGGGCTTTTAAAGATTGATGCAACCAAAAACGGCTGGCGCCACCCATTTTAAATTCACCTGCATTCACATCATCCAAAATATAAATGGGCAAAATAGGTGCAACTTTAGAAGCTTCTGCCAAAGCTGGATTATCCAAAATACGAAGATCTTGCCGAAACCAAACAATAATCGGGGGCCGTTGATGCATTTTTAAACATGGAATTATTGTACTTAGGTCGTAACCTTAACATAAATCCGTGTGCCTTTAAAAATTTAGAAACGAAAAAATATATTGCGTACTTAAACAAAATAACGTATTGTTCGTTTTGTAAAAATAACAAGGATAATACGTATGAATAAAAAAACTAAAATTTTATCTTCTCTGTTAATACTTTTAAGCTTTGCCGTATGCACGCAGGCAGCAGAAGATCCATCTGAATTTTTTGACAGTAAATATAAAATGTTAAGTTTAGTTGTCGATTCTGCTGACAAAAAACACCCTGACTATAAAAATTGGAACAAACTATTTTCAGAGGACAATATGGCCTTGGAAAAAGAGAACTTAATGGTCCTTGTAGAGACGTTTAGAAAAATTTCCCCATTTCTTGACGATTTACGAAAGAACGCCCTTGTCAAAAGAAAGAAAGCTAAAAAGACTATTAAAAAATCTCTGTTCATCCGCCATGGTGGTAAAGGCAGTGATGATGGTTATTGCCATAAATTTTTCCCATCTGTTGTCATTGGATGTAAGGGAAATAAAACGGCCGCATCCATTGGCTATGGTGAACGCTATACGGACGAAGAAATTCTTCAGGTATTTATGAACGTAGTTAACAACACTGTTTTTCCAGGCACGGCTGACAGGCATTTCACTGAAGCTGATGTACGACGTTTCATCTTACTGAAAACTGATGCTGACTTATTTAACGCAATTCGAAAAAAGCAGACCGAGGTTTTTAAAAACCGCAAAAAATAACCTTTCCTCCCTATAATCGAAGCTAAAAATCAGGCACTTAAGATTAAGTGCCTGATTTTTTTAGGTTATTAATCTATTTCCTCACCATTCATAACATCCAATGGTTTTTTCTCTAGAATTAATTGATTTTTTTCATTGTGTTGGGCCAAAACTGTAAATGTATCGTTTTCACCTAGTATCCCAACAATACCGAACCCTTTTAAACCATCCACTGTATAAATTGATGGCAGGGAAACTTCTGTTTGTCGAATGCCGTGCTCTCCAAAATCTGCTGTCAAAACAAATGTATTTTCACTATCTCCAATAGTGCAAATCGAAGCATCTTGAATGGTAGCCCCATAAAATTGATATTTTATTTGGCCGACAGCTTTACCTTCCAAACAGCTTTCTGTAATGGAAATAACACCCTGAAACACAAGGCAAGCTGGCCCTGTCATCCAAATTTTTTGGGTATCATCCAACGTTATATGCAACGTGCCCCCTTCTTGAATCACAGCCACGTTATTTCCAACTAATCCATGAGAGAAAGCTGCAATAGCCGCAGCACACGCGCCGGTTCCACAGGCTGGTGTAAAACCAACACCCCGTTCGTAAACTAATAAGGCAAGTGTTGATGAGTCCACAACTCTTGCAAACCCTACATTGACACGGTCTGGCATATGCGGATTCACACGCCCAAGCTGTTGTTCTAACGTAGCGCCTAAATTTTGTCCATGGGTCAACTTTTCAACAAAGCAAACCAAATGGGGGTTACCCAATTCCACGTAAACAGCTGGGGGTTGTGAAAAACGGTTATATTCTTCCAGGTTCACCCCTTGAATACATTGGGTATATGCTAGTTCGACAGCAATAGAACCAGCATCTGTTTTTTTACAAAAAAGGTCCCCTGCGGCTGTAGATACGGTTATTTGGTCTGCCCCAATTCGTTCCATTAAATACAGCGCAACACAGCGGGTTCCGTTACCGCAGGCCTCAGCCTCGCTACCATCGGCATTGAAAAAACGAATGGAAAACCCTTTTTTTTGATTTCCATTGGCTAAGATCACCTGGTCGCACCCAACACCGTAGCGACGATCGGCCAAAAATTGGGCCAGGTTATGAAAAGAATCTTCATATTTTTTTAAAGCCTCATCTTCATCATCGATAATAACAAAGTCATTACCAAGGCCGTGTGCTTTGACAAAAGAAAGGTCAAATAAAGCCTGATCCATGTTTTTCCCCTATGACTCAAAGCGCGGATAAGGGTTTAACGCAAGCGATAAATACTGGGCAGCTACCTCGCCCAGGTCGACCTCATCAAAAGCTGAAAATTCTACATCGTCATCGCCCAAATCAATTAGGGTTTGTTCGTTATTATGTTTTTTGTCCAAAATATGGAGCTCAAAGGAATCATTGACCGTTTCTGGAACGTCTTTAAATGTTGTCACACACCGTTGCACAACGGAAGCCGTTAGGGAACCTGTCACGTAAAAGCCCCCCTTGTGCGTATGACCGGGGCCAACCGTTAGTGATACTTGAAAAGAACTAACGGATGCCAAACCAAAACGTTCCGCAAGGGCGGCACATTCTGCAGGGGTTGCCTGAAAGTCAACCGCCATATTCTTAGAAACAGCTTTGGCCACATTAATCATGCGGGAAAATTCATTATTGGGTGGTGTTGGTTGTAAAACTGTTGGGTCTGTCATAGAACGTTTACCTTACTGCATTGATTGAATTGTATTTAAAACTTTTTCTTCATGTGTTTTTGAAATAGGTAACAATGGCAAACGCAGTGAATTTTCCGTGCCCCTCACAACAGAAACGGCATATTTAACTGGGCACGGGTTTGTTTCACAAAATAGGGCCAGGTGAAGGGGCATTAGCTTTTGATTCAAGACATCAAAAGATTTTCTATCACCCATCTTCCAGGAATTATAAAACTGTGCCATCAGGTGCGGCACCACATTGGCTGTCACTGACATAAAACCATCTCCTCCGTTTGCCAGGTAACTAGCTGCCAACGGGTCATCCCCCCCTAAAAGGCTAATTTTTTTAGGCAGCCTGGGGCGTAACAAGGCGGGTCGGCTCATGTCATTTGTGGAATCTTTTAACCCAACAACCCTTGGAAGTTCTGCCAATCTTAGTACCAAATCTACGGATTGTTCTACAATCACCCGACCGGGATTATTATAAGAAATGATAGGAATATCTGTTGTGTCATGAACTGTTTTAAAATGTTGATAAATACCTTCTTGGGATGGTTTCAAATAAAAAGGCGTTACAACCAAAACCCCATCTGCTTTTAGTTTTTGGGCATGTTGCGCCATATCAATAGCTTCGTGGGTAACATTTGTTGGAACACCCACAATAATGGGAACTTTGCCAGCGGCCGCCTCTTGCGCCAATATGGTGACGCGGTTGCGTTCGTCTTGTGATAACAGCCCCCCTTCACCGGTACTGCCACATACTAAAATGCCAGACGTTCCAGAATTACAGTGCCATTGAACCAATTCTTGCAGTTTTGTTTCATCCACCTTATTTTGACGAAATGGGGTGACAAGGGCCACCATGGAGCCTGTAAACATAAATACCTTTCGCCTCTGCTTTGAAAAATCGCTTTCACTATACCTTTCGAAAGTATTTGTTTCTACAAAAGAAAATTAAGGATTTATAAATAAAAAAAATGTTAGAATCAAAGTCAGGTAAGAAGGATGCCGCAAAAAAACAAGAAAAACATTGCAGAAAACCCGTCATTAATGTTAATTGTTGCACTTTAAAAGCAATAAAATAACAATAAAAGGATTGCCTGAATGATTATAAAATTTTTGTTCCTAGCCTTCCTGATGATAAATCAGGGTATTTTTACATCACAAGCTGTTGCCATGGAAGTAGAGGAAATACCGGTAGCGCCGACAAAACCACCTAGAAAAACCTACAGAGTCGTCTTTTTAGATGACTTAAGTGATATGCGCAGGGGTTTTGAGGCAGTCGTTGAAATGCATAACAGAAAATGCCATGAAGCAGATGACAAAAGCAAAGTTGCTGTTGGTACCCCAACCGGCACCCCGACGGGTACGCCAACTCGAACTCCAGCAAGTACTCCAAACAGACATATTAACTATGCAACTGCCCCACTTCTTGATTGTATAGATTATTTTAATGGTTGCGATGCAGCCATCGCCTCTACCACAGATTGGAACAAGGTTGACCTTGTTATTACAGACCTTGAAATGGATTGTTCTGATGCAGGTTTAATCATTGCGGAACATTTGAGAAAAGAAAAAGGCTTTAAAGGCTTTATTCACCTAGCAACAAGTAATATGGGGACAGGATTTGAGACAAATACTGTTTTAAAAGGCAGGGTAACTGCAACAGAAGCTGCCGCCATGTTTGCAGTAAGTGAGGGATGTTATCCATTTAATTCGATTGGTAACAAAATGACTGTAGGAACTGGTGGTAGATCGATAGTTTTACCTAGACTTCTTAAGGAAGTAGGGTTTTTCATGGAGACAAAAAGCCTGGCTTCTTCTGTTTCGTCTGAGTTAGATCGAGGGGAAAGTGATTCGACTGTTCTGACATTAAGTGTTCCAACTGTTTTTGATGCTGTTGTTACACATACACCTTGTTGGAAATCTTGGTTATTTAATATTTTCTGCTGTCAATGTAGTTGTTGCCACCCAAGTCATACAGGCCGTGTTGCAGCTGAGGGGACGGTAGATGAGAGAATGTTTAAGCCCCTTTCACCTGTTGCCAAGCCAGAAGCAAAAACGCCTAAAATAGAAGCAAAAACAGAATGAAAAAAACCGTTAAAGCCCTTTTAAAAAAACCAGCAACACAAACAGTGCTGGCATATATGGGGGCTTTATACATTCGGTTTGTGTTTTATACAACCCGTTGGCATTACGAAGGGCTGGAAATTTTGGATGATTACAATAAAAATAACCGGCCTTTCATTGGGTGTTTTTGGCACGGGCGCCTTGCCATGCTACCCTGCCTGTGGCGGTGGCAGCGCCCTTTTTGCATGTTACTATCCGGCCACCGGGATGGCCAATTAATTGGAAAAACCCTTGGTTTTTTTGGTATTAGAATAGTCAGCGGGTCATCCACCCGGGGTGGCACAGAAGCAGCCCTATCTCTTATTCACTGGATCAAAAAAGGGGCAGCTATTGGTATTACCCCCGATGGCCCCAAAGGGCCCGCCTGCACCTTAAAAAATAACGGCGTTGCCTTAATTGCCAAACTCACCCAAGCTGACGTCATTTGTGGCAGTTATGCTATATCTCGCAAAAAAATCCTCAACACTTGGGATTCATTTCAATTCCCCCTGCCCTTTTCAAAAGGGGTTTTTTATATATCGGATCCCATTCCTTACCCTAAAAAAGATGAAGATATTGAACTTTTTTCCAAAACATTAAAAGAAAAGCTGGACGAAACAACCCTGTTGTCAGATGGCGTTTTAAGCACGGAAAAAATTTAATTCGTACGCTTGAAATTGGTCGCAGCATAAAAGATTAATCTTTAAAAAACTCTTTCATTTTTAACGTTTTTTTAACCCCTTTGCCCTTATGATGATAATTGGCGGTAAGTTAAACCATCTGGCGGGTGGTTCGAAGCTGGATTTTATATCTGTTTTCTGATGATTTGTGTGTTCTGCACGATTGTTTAAGAAAACCCGTTCGGCCGACTGTACCACAAGCGCTTGTGGTATGCAAAAGTTGGCTACTTAACAGTGACCGGAAGTCATTGTTCAAGCAGAAACCTGCATTGTGCCTTTTAAAAAAGGTTGCAAAAAGGTGATGGGCGGAGCTTTGTTGAGGTGCGCGGAGGGGTGGCGCTGTGCACTGGTTTTTGTGGGGTCTGGGTGGGCCCCGCAAGGGGCAGAACTATACCTGGGCCCCACGCAGTGGGCGGGGTATGCCGAAATTTTTCCTTAAATTTACAAAAGGCCTTAAATTTTAAAGAGGCTTTTTGAGTTTTTCTATCCCCTTATGAAATTTTTAAAAGGAAATTTTTAAAAAAACCCCTATTGACCAAAAACTTAACTATTTGCATAGTGGGCCTACAATTTTAAAAAGGAAACCACCTATGACGGCTTTATTAAAAAACAATCCATCTGAACACCCCCTGAAAGGCTCCCGGACGGAACAAAATTTGAAAGATGCCTTTGCCGGTGAATCGCAAGCAAACCGCCGCTATTTGTATTTTGCCCAAAAAGCAGACATTGAAGGACACAACGACGTAGCTGCCGTTTTCAGATCCACCGCCGAAGGGGAAACAGGACATGCTCATGGACATTTAGAATTTTTAGAAGTAGTTGGCGACCCCGCCACAGGCCTTCCCATTGGCTCCACCGCTGATAACCTTAAGGCAGCCATTGCCGGTGAAACACACGAATATACAGATATGTACCCCAGCATGGCTAAAGCTGCCCGTGAAGAAGGCTTTTTAGAAATTGCTGATTGGTTTGAAGTTTTGGCAAAAGCTGAAAAGTCACATGCAGGCCGTTTCCAGCGGGCTTTGGAAACATTGTCTTAAGCAGCAGTTATGACAAAATACCGGGAAGGCAGCCTAGAGGCCCCCACGCGCCACGCCATAGATTGGGAAAACCCAAACTATTCCGACCCTAAAAAGTTAGATGAAGAACTGCGGCGTGTGTTTGATGTGTGCCATGGCTGCCGCCGGTGTTTTAATTTGTGTGATACATTCCCAAGGCTTTTTGATTTGGTCGATAACAGCCAATCCGGTGAATTGGATACTGTGTCAAGCCAAGATTTTAAGCCCGTAGTAGACGCATGCACCCTGTGTGATATGTGTTTTTCCAACAAATGCCCGTATGTGCCACCCCACGAATTTAATATTGATTTTCCACACCTGATGTTGCAGTACCGTTTCCAGGAACATCAACAAGGGAAAAATTCAAAAATTGCAAAAGAATTAGCTAAGGTGGATAGAAACGCCACCCTTTCCAAACCTTTGGCGCCCCTTGTCAATTGGGCAACAGATGAAAAGAACCAACTTAGCCGTGCTGTTATTGAAAAAACGGCGGGTATTCACCGTCAAGCAGCCATTCCAAAATTTCAAAAGGAAACCTGGATACAACAAGCGCAAAAAAACACATATACCGTTAACACACAGGCCCCCGCTTATGGGCAAAAGGCTGTTTTATTTGCTACCTGTTTCTGTAATTACAATGACGCACACCTAGGACACACAACACAAAAGTTGCTGGCTTATCATGGCGTTGAAACACAAGTTGTTTACCCCGCCTGCTGCGGCATGCCCATGCTGGAACAGGGCAATATCCCAAAAGTTGTGGAAAATGCCAAAACAATTTCTGCCCAATTATTACCCTGGGTAGAACAAGGTTATACCGTTATTGCCATGGTGCCGTCGTGCGCATTGATGATAAAACAAGAATGGCCTTTGTTGTTACCCAATGCCCCCATCATTCAGCAGGTTAGCCAACATACCCAAGATATTTGCCAGTACATTGTGAATTTGCATCACACATTTGGGCTTTATGGTGACTTAAAGCCTTTAGAAGACAAAATTACCCTGCATATTTCCTGCCATAGCCGGGCCCAAAATATGGGGCAGAAAGCTGCTGAACTGTTGCGGTTAATTCCTAATGCCACCGTACAGGTTATTGAACGGTGTTCAGGCCATGGTGGCCTTTGGGGTATGATGGTTGATCATTTTGACGTGGCCCTAAAGGTTGGAAAACCAGTCGTTAACCAAGCCATCCAATTTCAAAACAACGTGGTTTTATCTGAATGCCCGTTGGCCGCCACCCACATTCGCCAAGGTATTGAAAACCATGATAACACTATGGGGCAGATTGTTGAGACAACCCACCCCCTGATGGTGTTTGCAAGGGCGTGTGGTATTAGTTAGGTTTTTTTATCGAGGTAACTCCGCCCTGATTATATCCAAAAGAGTTTTGCGACTACCAAAAGACCCTTCTTTTTTCAAAACAATATTCCAATAATACGCAAATTGTTGTTCGATATTATACTTTCTCAAGAAACTAAAAAAATCCATGCCTGTTGCCTTTTGAAATAGCATTGTAAAAGGTACAAGCGCGGGGCCTGCGCTGGGTTGATCAACAACAATAAAATAAGGATTTTCTATTGTTCTCCTAGTTCCGCGTGAATCTACTTCCCCAGACATTACATAGGCCAAAAATCTTTGCCAACCTGCTTCAACAGTTGTGTCTTTTCCCGCCTTAAATGCATGAGCCGCAGCACTGACAATGGCTGAACATAATAAAACATGCGCCCAATCATCATGGGAAATTTTCTTTGTAAACAAGAATGGGTGCAAAAAGTATTCAAACGCTTTTTGGGCAAGGTGTTCAGTACTGATATCATCTGGCCCCTGTAATCCACGTACAACGCGCAGAACATTTAACAAAAATGGTTTTTCGTAATTTTCAATATCGCCATAACTGGTCATAGGGCGGAAATCAAGCCCACCACTTCCAAAACCTGTGGCAATAGTTAAGGCCATTTCTGGATAATTTGGAGAATGTGAATCACCCAACCTTGCCAACCTATCAAAATAGTCCTCATTCCCCATATCATCTTGAACAAAATAGAGGGGGTCAAACATTCCAGCAATTGGTGCCAAAACAGAATAGCCTTCCATTCCATGCAGCCCATTAATGGGGTATTTACGGCTTCTGATTTTGGTCTCCATACCACGTGTGGGTGAAGAAACTGCAACAATCATCTGGCTTTCCACATGATCTTTCATAGGCGTAGAGGGCACAGCATCACCCTCCTCCATAGAAAAACCATAATCACAAAAGCTGACCGCCAAAAAAGCCGTTATCAGTTTTTTTTTCATCTTTTTAATTCCAGAACTATTAATCTAGAATATAATTTAAATAAAAAAAGTTAATATTAAGTAAATTTTTGTGTCTTGTCATCCTCGTGAAAACGGGGATCCATAAAATTCTTACAACCCAATTGATTTTCAATTTTTTTATAGATTCCCGCCTACGCGGGAATGACGTCGCTTGTGCCTGTTTTTATATTCAAATTATAGTAGTTGCACTATAGTGGCTTGTAATCATTTTATAGGGTCCCTGTTATATAGATTCCCACCTTCAAGGGAATGACATCTTTCTTAAAACAAACGGGGACCCAGAAATTATGTATAAAAAATATCATCTATAAAAAATTGAATGCTTTTTCGGTTATTCCATTGGTCTAACTTGAGCACCCCACCTACATGAATAGGGTTTTGACGGCCATAAATCAGGCCTTCCTCTAAAGGTGTGTCAACACTGCGAAAAGCCATGGCATTTATTTTGTTACCAGCCATATCACTCAGAGTACATCGAATATGGTTCCCCCCCACAACGGTCATAAAATCAACCCGCATATGCATAAAAGCAAATTTTGGCCCTGGGTTTCCATTACCAAAAGGTTCTAATTTTTCTAAATCTTCCAGTAACGCAACAGTCGCCCCCGGCACAGATAAAATTCCATCAATTTTTAACGTGGGTTTGTACGTTTCCATAATGGGGGCGAAATGGTTATTTAAAAAATCATAAAACCCATCATATTGATCTTTATAAACACTGAAACCTGCCGCCATGGCATGCCCCCCGCCTTTTTCCAAAAGCCCTTTATGAACAGCTATATGCATAGCCTGCCCTAATGACGCGCCGCTGACAGAACGGCCAGACCCTTTGCCAACAACACCTTCAAAACCAACCACACAAGTAGGCTTGTTGTACGTTTCTTTTAAACGGCTTGCAACAATACCAATTACACCCGGGTGCCACCCTTCCCCGCCCACCATAATTAAAGGGTTTTGATGTAAATTTTCCTGTTCCACCGTATTCAGTGCTTGTTCAAGAACTTGTTTTTCAATATCCTGGCGATGCTGATTCAAGGTGTTTAATTCGTCACCGATGACTTTAGCCTCGAGATCATCTTGGGTTGTTAACAGAATACTACCTAACGTTGATTTTCCAACACGGCCCCCCGCATTGATTCGGGGCCCCAGCATAAAACCTAAATGGTATGCCGATAATTTTTCTTGAACGCCGCTGATTTCGCATAAGGCTAAAATTCCTTTATTTTTCTGTCCTCTGGCTACTTTCAACCCTTGCGCCACAAAGGCACGATTAATACCAACTAAAGGCATTACGTCACAAACGGTTCCTAACGCCACCAAATCTAGCAATTCCAATAAATTAGGTTCTTCGTGTTGGAACCACCCCACTTGTCTTAACGCCCGCTGTAAAGCCACCAAAAATAAAAACGCCACGCCCGCTGCACATAAATAGCGTAAATGCGCCCAGTTTTCCTGCAAATCTTGATCAAACCTGTTTGGGTTCACAACAGCCACGGCTTTGGGAAGTTGAGTTTCTGTTGCATGATGGTCCAACACAATAACGTCCAACCCCATTTCAGCTGCTAAATTCAGGGGTTCAAAAGCCACGCTGCCACTGTCGACCATAATGACTAGGTCATGGCCTGATTTTTTCAATGTTTTTATGGCTTCTGGGTTAGCCCCATACCCTTCTGCCAGCCGGTCTGGAATATACAAATCAATGGGGTGATTAATTTTTTCAAAATACCGGCGCAATAGGGCCGACGATGTGGCACCATCTACATCGTAATCACCATAGACAACGATTTTTTGTTTATGTTGAATGGCCTCAACCGTGCGTAAAACAACTTGCTCCATACCCTTTAACAAAAAAGGCTCCGGCAGGGAATTTTTAATAGCTGGGTTTAAATAATTTTCAACCTCATTTAATGGAACGTCGCGGTTGAGAAGAAGGCGTGCAATCACCTCATTCAAACTATGTTTTTGAATAACAGTAGATAACGATCTTGGATCTGGCTGAAGAAGATGCCATTTTTTGCCGCTAACAGACAGGCCTTGGAATATTTCTTCCATTTGAATAATCAGTGTATTTCTTTAGTATTATAAATAAGTTTTTATGCGTTAAATTAAAAGCATTTCTCGCTATTTTTTGAATAATCTTTTTTCAAATCATAACAGCCTACTGTTTTTTCTGATTTTGCCATTGCGATCACCTTTTTCCTGCATTAATCTACCAAGTGTGGGTTTCCCTTCTATCAAGGTGGGGTTTTCCAAAAAAATCAGTTATTTATAAGCTTGTCAAAAGGGGTTTTTCCATGGCCATTCAACATGTTAGTGATGCAACATTTCAAGAAGTTCTTAATTCGCCCATTCCTGTTTTGGTTGATTTTTGGGCTGAATGGTGTGGCCCGTGTCAAATGCTAGGCCCCATTCTAGATGAAGTTGCCCCCCTGGTTTCAGGCCGTGTGAATATTGTTAAAATGAATATTGATCAAAATCAAAAAGTTCCAGCAACCTACGGTGTGCGCAGCATTCCAACGATGATTGTGTTTAAAAATGGTGAAGCCGTTTCCACAAAAGTTGGCTTGATGACTAAAAGCAAAATTGTTGAATGGCTTGATTCCATTTAATTTCAGGCTGGAGTTTTTATGAAAACCATTCAAAATGCCCGCATCGCTGTTGTGGGCGCAACTGGCAACGTGGGGCGTGTTATGTTATCCATTTTGTCAGAACGTGGTGTTCCAAAAGAACAAGTTTTTGCGGTAGCCTCAGAACGATCAGCAGGCCAATCTATTTCCTATGGCGATGATGATGTGCTGTCTGTGCAGTCCTTAAAGGATTTTGACTTTTCAAAATGTGATGTGGCTTTGTTTTCTCCAGGTGGGCCTATTTCAGCTGAATACGCCCCCCTTGCGGCGCAGCACTGTGTTGTCATTGATAATACATCCCATTTTCGAATGGAGGATGATATCCCCCTTGTGATCCCTGAAATTAATGGTCATCACATTGCCCATTATGGAAAACGCAAAATAATCGCCAATCCCAATTGTTCTACCATCCAATTGCTTATGGCATTGGCGCCTTTACACCATGCCGCCCCCATTAAACGGGTTGTAACATGCACCTATCAGTCTGTATCGGGTGCTGGCAAAGAAGGCATGGATGAATTGTTTGATCAAAGCCGTGGGGTGTTCGTCAATGACCCATATTTGCCCCAACGCTTTACAAAACCTATTGCTTTTAACGTTATTCCCCAGTGTGATGTGTTTTTGGAAGATGGCACGAACAAAGAAGAATGGAAAATGGCAGCAGAAACAAAAAAAATTCTGGACCCTTCCATTGAATTGACCGCAACTTGTGTTCGCGTACCCGTTTTTGTGGGCCATAGTGTTGCTGTGAATATTGAATTTTCAAAACCTTTATCTGCGTCAGATGCACGGGCAATTCTTCTTAAAACAAAAGGCATACAGGTTATAGATAACCCAGATGATAATGGATTCATGACCCCTATTGAATGTGCTGGCGAAGACAATGTGTTTGTAAGCCGCATTCGACAAGACCCAACCATACCAAATGGTTTATGGTTGTGGGTGGTTGCCGACAATGTGCGTAAAGGTGCAGCTTTAAACGCTGTTCAAATAGCCGAGGTTTTGGTGCGGGATTATTTTTAAAACTCTGCGTTTGGTTTACAAAAAATTTTGAGAGGGAATCTTGAATAGCATCATCAATATCTTGTTTTTTCTGGCCCTTGCTGGAACAGTTTTGTCCCTCATTATTGGCATCGTCAATTTCTTTAGACCGTCACCGAATGGTACGCTTGCAAATACGACTATGCGCCTTCGCGTTTTGTTTCAATTTCTAGCCATTTTGTTATTTTCCATCATGATGTGGTTACGGTAGAAAATTCATTTAGCTTCAACCTCATATTCATGCCATTTTATTGAAAAATTTTGAACTTAGGACGCAGTTTTGGCCCCTGCGTAGAAACAACTGCGGCAATGCCCTCCCGTCTTACCAACCACAGCCAGAATACAGCCAAAAAGATTAAAATGGGGTTAAAGGAGGAAGGTTTTTTGGGAAAAAAATTGAACACCGTGTGTATTCCCCGCCAAAAAACATAGGGTCATTTATAGCCAGGCTTACAAAAACAAGGAACCACAAAATTTTGACAAAGTTTTATTTTTAGTTTGTTATAAATTAAATTTTTAATTAAATTTTAAAAATAGCCTTTTTTTGAAATGTTTATTTTATGATTCAGTCTTTTTTTATAACCTTACTTTCAATCATCATCTTAATAGCCATGCCTTCATTGGCTATGGATCCAGATGCTGACATATCACCCCCCAGAAAAAGTATTATGCAAAACGCTGAACAAACTACCCGTCAAGACAATCCAGCTTTATGGGCGGCGCTAACTCATAGGAAGCCAACCGTAATACCAAAACCATCAGCAGATGATAAAGCATCTATTTTGAATGCTATTGAATTTTTAGATGCTATTCGAAGGGACTCAGGTAATTATAAGTCATACTGAACTTCTTTCACTGCGCTGCCCCTTCAGGTCAAAATATGGATGTTGATCTGGTGAAAAGCTGCAGCAATTCAAGTAACCCCATAGCACCATTACTGTCACTTTACAGCTTATGTTCCATGACGTATGTTACGTAATTTTTAGTTTGTTAATTTGTAAATTTTTAATTAAATTTTAGAAGTTAATTTTTTTGAAAGGTTTATTTTTATGATTCGACCCTTTTTAGCAACTTTGCTTTTGGGCACATTTTTAACAGTAACGGCCTCTTTTTCAATGGATGATGGTGAAGGTGAGGGTGTTCTACCTCAATCACGAAGTCACTCACCCTCTGATGCGTCTCGTTTGAGTGGCGACGATTCAAATGTAGATGGAGATGAAGATGAAGACGTTGCTGAAGGTGATAGTGAAGTTGATGATACTCTCCCCCTCAGTCACGGAGGCGCAGGACAAACAGGCTTAGGCGTAGATGAAGGTGTTCCACTTCAATCACCCAGTCATTCACCTTCTGGTTCTTCTTCGGGTGGTGACGATTTACCCCTAGATGGGAACGAAGATGACGCACCACAGGAACCCGTTGCCCCGCCCCCTGCACCAGCGCCCAGATCTTTTGGCAACCCTGCCTTTTTAGCGGCATTAGCAGAAGCTGAAGGTAAGGGAATACCAACCGACCTATTAACACAAGCTATCCGGGATATTGGAAAAAGAAGTGACCTAGTAGGTGTTCAAGTCGAGCTGGCCTTCGCAACTTCACTCATGTCATCGGGTTTACAGCAAATTCTAACTGCTCAAACACTGCTAAAACAGACATCCTTAAAACTTGCAGATCAAACAGGCCTTATTGTAGCAATGGGTGGATGTGGTTGTAGAGGCGGTCACGCCCATACATCTAGCCTACCATTTAGAAGAGGGGCCGTCCCCGGTGTAAGAACCGCTGGATTCCCCTTTGCAACTGGTGGTTTTGGCGTTTCATCACCTTTTCCTTCCATGTTTGGAGGTATGGGAAGCTCAGCCACACCTCAACCTCGCCCGTCAATGAATGACGAAACAACAGAAGATAATCAGGGTGATGACCCTTTGAGCATCTTGCAATCTTTGCTACTTCGTGCTGCTGCTCAAGCAGAAGAAGGAGCTGATGGTGATGGTGATGGCATGCCACCCCTTGACGGTAATGACGATGAGTAAATAGCTTTCATTGAAACCTAGAATTGGGGTGTGATCCATATTTTAAACTTGGGTCACACCCTTTTATTTTTTAACCCCATTCAAACAGTTTAATGACCACACTTTTTCTTAAATTTTCAAAAACCATTTTTTTGTTTTTAGCTTTGTGCGTTCTAGCTAAAAATACTTTTGCAGGCGATGAAGTGGAAAATGTTGGCAGTCGTATTGCTAAAAACCTAGTAGGTATCACAAAAAGCAGCAGCGTAATCATACTGTCTACCACTTTTGGCCTTTGGTCTATGAAAAAAAGCCACTTGATGCTTCTGAATTCACCTTTTGTTTTAAAACAATGTGGATTTGATCCAACTTGTCCAGAATTCGTAGGCTCTACCTTAGCAACAGTTACAACAGCTACACTAGCCTCCGTTAACTTTGTAGTTTGCATTGATGGAATCAAAACACTGAAACGAAACTGTTTCGATCTTGGAAGAAATCTGGTCAGAACACGATTTTTTAATCAGACCCAGGCTATCTTTGACAGTTTAAAAGAATTTTGTGATCAACTTAATGAAATTATTTTTCCCTACATTGCCCCAGCCATTTAGTCTTTAAGAACTTGCCTTTTCAACAGGTATCGTCCAGGAAACTAAAGTCCCCTCTTCTGCTGACGATACGGTAACATCGCCCCCATGAAGATTGACAAGTTTTTGCACCAATGCAAACCCTACGTCTGAAGCCCCGTACTTATTTTGGGGTGCATGATCTAACCCACTGCTATCTTCCACAGAAATTTTTAAAAATCCAGACGCGCCATCTTCAGCTTTCAAATAAATACGCCCCCCATGCGGTGTAAATTTAATGGATGTGCTTAACAAATTGAATAAAGCATGTTTTAAACGGCGCCCATCCATAGAAACAACTTTATGCGTACAGGTGTTATCTATTTTAAGCTCTAACCCTTGATCGTTAGCGCGGTTATAAACCAAATTGACAACACTTGTTAAAAACTTTTCCAACACAACCTCTTGATACTGAAGGTTAAATGTACCCGCTTCAATACTTGCCAAATCAATCATATCGTTAATTAAACTAATCAACTGTTCTGATGAATCCCGAATACCATGACAATAATCCATCTGTCGCTCATTCAAGGGGCCAAAGTACTGATTCATCAAAATTTCACTAAACCCTGAAATCGTATTTAAAGGGGACCGCAGTTCATAGGACACATGTGAAATAAAGGTCGTTTTTAAGTGATCCGCTTGTTCTAAGTTAACGGTACGTTCTTTCAACGATTGTTCAAAGCGCCATCGATCAGATGCGTCTACAAAGCTCATCATATGGGAACCATCCGGTAATGGAACGTAAGCGTAATCAATAACTTGATCATTACGTAAAACAAAGGTTCCTTTTTGTGGCTTTCGAAGACTGACAATTTCTGTCATTCGCTTGCGCCATATTTTACTTTCTGCCTGTTCGTTAAATAAATGACTAACATCTTTCAACACATCATTGATATGACGCCCAGATGCGCGTTTTTCATCACTTAAATGCCAAATACGGCCCATAGCTGGGTTACTAAGCCTCAAGCGGTTATCGGAACCAAAAACCAAAACCCCTTCGTACAAATGATCTAATGTTTCCCGCTGAACAGCCATCAATGTGTTATAGCCACGCTCTAGAATTAATTTATCGGTAATATCTTCAAAAATATAAAGAAGGCCACCCAATGGGTACGGCGCAATCATCAACCTTAAGGTTCTGCCATCAGGCTGGTCGGCCACTTCATGAATGGGTTGAAATAAATTTTTGAACAAATTCATGCGTTCCCGTTTATGGCCTAAAAAGTCCTGGTATTCTTGCAAACGGCGCCGGGCACGAAGGTCCTCTAGAACTTCGCCCAAAGTGGGGCGGCTGTATAAAAATGCCTCATCAAAATCAAATAATTTTACATAAGATTGATTAAAAAATGACAAGCACGTATCTGCACTATAAATAGCAATAGGCGTTGAGATTTGGTCCAAAACCTCGTGAAAGGCCTTTCGATGATTTAAAAATTCATCTTCTAATTCTTCTACTTCAGTAACATCTAGGGCGTATCCAACCGTGCAACAACCATCACCTAAGGGGATTTCACTAACCTCCATCAAACGCCTTTGTCCGGCTATCACCGTGTGTGTTCGAACAACTTGCTGTTGTCCGTTTTCAATAGCCAATTGAGACAAATCATAAGTTGTATACTTTGACTGACCTTCAATAAATTCACGATTTTCAGCAATAACCCGGTGGGGTGTTGTTTCTAAAGAATCCGCATAGATTGTGTTACAATACTGGACACGGCCTTTAGAGTCACGGCACCAAAGGGCCATAGGAATGGAATTTGCTATATTACGCAGTGATTCAAGCTCTTGAAGTTTTTCTTTCTGCTGTGTTTGCTGAGCAAGTCTTTCTTGGGAACTTAAAGTTACATCATTAAAAATCAACATAACAATACGACGTTGATATAAAAGCTGATCAAATGTTTCATCATCAATAGATGTATTTTGTTTGGGGGCCTTTAAACATTGGCCATGAATTTCTAAAACAATTGATGAATCTTTAAGTGTGTTTTGAAGGGTGAATTCCCCTCCATAATCAACCAAATGTGATAAAGCCCTTTGAAATGATTCAAAGGGGGATTCTCCAAATAAACTCATCACATCATTCACATGAACGGACGTATTGGCGTCAAATTGAAATAATTCCCTAAACTTTTGGGACGATTGAATAAACGTGTCACCCTCAAACCAATAGCACCAAGCACAGTTCATATGATCAAACAAAAAACCACCAACCGTTTGTTCAAGTTGAATTTTTCGGTTAATCGCCTTTAGGTTTTTCACATAGCGAACAGAGATCGCTAAAACAGCAACCAAACAAACAGAAAATATGGCACAGGCGAAGTAAATAAACATTGGTTTATTGGATAATTTTAATAAAATGCCCTTTTATTATGTCAGAAATTATCGCCTTCAGATACGGGGAATAAATAGAATCCGTACGAATTAAGGTGACTTTAAAATTTTTTAAAAACAAAAAAACATTCGATTGTCAAAGTTATGGCCTTTCTGGTACTAGTGGATATGGTTCATTGTTTTATGGATTTTCTTATGCAATTCGCTTGTACCTCTCACGCCATAAATTCATGGCTGAATGTTTCTGTTGTTTCTCGTGTTTTATTGGCTAGCTTATTTATTGCCACATGCGCCCAAATTCAAGTGCCTTTCTTTTGGGTTCCTATGACGATGCAGGCTTTCGCTATTATAATGGTTGCCCTTGTGATGCCAACGCCTATGGCTGTTTCCGCTGTAGCTGCCTACATTATGGAAGGTGTGCTTGGGTTGCCAGTTTTTGCCGGCTTAGCAGGTGGCTTTCATGTTTTATTAGAACCCACAGGCGGTTACATTATTGGGTTTTTGCCCATGGTATATGTTATTAGTAAGCTTGGGGCAAATTTAACAACTATTGCATCGCGTTTCGTTGTTTGTTTAATTGGTCAAATCCCCTTGTACGTTTTGGGCTTAACCTGGTTAAGCACATTTACCGGCTTTTCTGCAGCTATTCAGGTGGGCTTCGTTCCTTTCATTTTGCCTGGAATCTGTTCCATGCTGTTTGCCATTGTCTCAACAGATTTATTAAACAAGTTTGTCAAAATTAAATGATGAATATAAACCCAGCAATTTTACGTGAATATGATATTCGTGGAACTTTTGGCGCAACCTTAACAGAAAATGACGCCTTATCTTTGGGGCGCCGATTTGCACATATGATGGGTTTAAAGGGCATTAAAACCGTTGCCGTTTGTCGTGATGGTCGCCTGAGCTCCCCTGCTTTGCACCAGGCCCTAATAGATGGCCTTGTGTCAGGTGGCGCCCATGTGGTTGATGTAGGTATTGGCCCAACACCCATGTTGTATTTTGCTATTAAGCATTTTCCTTGTGATGCCGGTATTATGGTTACAGGGTCTCACAACCCCCCTGAAGACAATGGCTTTAAAATGGCATTATATAACCGGCCATTTTTTGGAAAAGACATTCAAGATTTAGCCACCTATCAGCTTGATGACGAAACAAAACTAGGTTCTGTCACCCAAAAAACTGTTTTAGACGCCTATGTCAGTCGCCTGCTTCAAGATTATAAGCCCACATCAAAGCGTCTTAAAGTTGTGTGGGATCCAGGTAATGGTGCTGCTGGTGATGCTCTTCAAGCGTTAATTCGCGCAAACCGTTTGGAATGTGATCATATTTTATTGAATGAAACCATTGATGGCACGTTCCCAGCTCATCACCCTGACCCAACTGTTCCAGAAAATTTGAAACAGTTAAAGCAGGCCGTTCTTGAAAATAATTATGATTTAGGCATTGCTTTTGATGGTGATGCTGACCGCATTGGCGTTATGGATAACAAAGGTCGTATTTTGTGGGGCGATCAGCTGATGGTTTTATGGTCTCGTGATATTTTAAACCGCACCCCAAATGCCACCATTATTGCTGATGTAAAAGCCAGTCAAACTTTATTTGACGCTATTTTAGCCATGGGTGGTAACCCTATTATGGCTAAAACGGGACATTCATTGATTAAATCTAAAATGGCAGAAACAGGGGCCTTGTTGGCCGGTGAAATGAGTGGCCACGTCTTTTTCGCTGATCACTATTATGGGTATGACGACGCCCCTTATGCGGCCATTCGGCTTTTAAATATTTTGCATGATACGCCAAAAAGTTTAGCTGACCTGTTAGATGATATGCCTAAGTGTATCAACACCCCTGAAATTCGCATTGACTGTCAAGAAAGTGAAAAATTTGCTTTAGTGGAAAAAGTTAAAGCAAATCTGATTAACGACGGCGCCACCTTTAATGATGTAGACGGTGTACGCGTCATGACGCCCCACGGCTGGTGGTTACTGCGCGCATCTAACACACAAGCCATTCTGGTGGCCCGGTGTGAATCTATGACAGAATCAGGCTTAACCGTTTTGAAGGATGAGCTTTTTGCCTATCTAAAACAAGCTGGATTTTCTGAACCCGCATAATTAAGGGGTACCATGACACAAAAAGTTGATGTGCTCATTATTGGGGGTGGCTTGGTTGGCCGTGTTCTTGCCCACAGTCTGGTTCAGCAAAATATTTCTGTAGGTCTTGTTGACCAAGAAGCCCCTGGCGCACAACTGATGCAGGAAAATGATGGCCGAACAACGGCTGTGAATTATGGGTCTCAACAATTTTTAGAATCACTGGGTTTATGGGAAACAGCAGCCCCCTATGCCGAACCTATTTGGGATATTCGGGTTTTTGAACACGGATTTTCATGGACAGTCGATTATAACCATCAAGATATAGGCCCCAACCCCATGGGCTATATCGTTGAAAATTATTATTTGCGTCAAGCTTTTCACAAAGAAGACACAACAGGCCTGTTGCATATTTTTGCCCCGGATTCATTGGCAGAACACAAAATTCTTCCCCATGCTATTGAAGCCACCTTATCATCAGGGCAAAAAATTATGGCATCGCTTTTAGTGGGTGCTGAAGGTCGTTTTTCACCCACCCGAAAACAATCATCTATTCGCACCCATACGCGTGATTATAACCAAACAGTGCTTGTTACCCACGTGCTGCATGAAAAACCCCACAAGGGAACAGCTTGGGAAGTATTTATGCCAACAGGCCCTTTGGCTTTTTTGCCTATGAAAAATTGCCCCCAAACAGGGGCCCCTCAATCGGGTATTGTGTGGGCCAAGGAACGACACTATCCGTGGAATACTTTTTCCAATTCAGACTTGGAGGCAGAGCTTGCTCAGCTTTTCCCCTTTTACGGAAATTTGACCATTAACAATAAACGATGGACGTATGATTTAATGGGGCTTTCTGTCAGTGACTCGATCGATACCCGCTTTGCTTTGGTTGGGGATGCAGCCCATGTGATGCACCCCATTGCTGGCCAAGGTGTTAACCTAGGTTGGCGAGATGTCGCATCGTTAACTACCGTTCTGGATGAAGCTAAACAGCTGGGTCTTGACCTAGGCGGATTTGACGTACTAACCCGTTATAACCAAAGCCGTAAAAAAGACCATCGCCTAGCGTTGGCCGTAACACATGGAATTTACAGGCTATTTTCCAACAACTCATCCCTGCTGGCTTTTGCACGAAACGCTGGATTTGGTATTGTAAATAACTTAACCCCTTTGAAAAAATTTCTTATGAAAAAAGCCATGGGAGTCTAGATAGCTTTTGCAGCCATATTGAAATTTTAATTTTAAGCGATGCTTCTAGCCGTATTTGAAATTTAATTTTAAGCATAGAAATTACCTAACAACTTTGAAAATATAGTAGGCTCCTTTTTCTGGAAATTTTTTCTCTAAATTTGGCGTAACGTAACTCATGACTCTTCTTATTTCATCCGAAGATATCAAAAAGCTTTGGATAAGCTCTTGTCTTCCAATTACACCGTTGTAGTATTCAGATTGGATAAATTTTTGAAAAGGTTCATTAAGCTCATGTTTTTCAATACATTTTTTTAGTTTTTCCATAGAAGAGACACTGTCATCACCTAAAATATCAGCTAAGTTGTGTTGATACAGTTTTAGAATCACTTTTTGCACCTCTTTCTCACCGCAAGAAAAAAATAAATACAAGCTCAAATCTTGTGCCATTTGAGATATTTCTACGAGCTTCCAAATATCCTTTCTTTTTTCAGTCACCGTGCATTGATACAACTTTTTTTGTATTAAAGCGTTTAAGCTAAGATTACTGTGAATGGCTTCATTAACTAAAGCTCGATGCAAATCTTCGTTTAATCGAACATTGAAACCTCCCCCAAATTTTTTTTCTGCCACGGAAATAGGTAAATTCTCTCCATTTTTTTTGACTTCATTCTTGTACAATTCCCACTTTTCTTTAAGCCTCACAACAGCCTCTGTATAATACTCGGAAACCCCATAAATTGAAGGATTTTCAATAAAGTAAGCTTTCCATTGATTGTTATAAGGCTCCAAAACGACGGAAAATCCGTCAAAAAATTCATGCTCAAGCATAATATCTTCCTTTCTTGAATGTTAATATATTGGTTGCAAGTTAACTAAATGCAACTGACTTGTCAAGGCATATTAAAAAAAACTACCTACCACATGAATTCTGTTACCAATCGAGATTTTAGTAGGACTTAGCACTGAAACTTTAGCAACTCATGGTATTTGTGTGGAAATGGATTCAAGATGAAATGTTCATTGAATCTATTGAAAAAAAAATTGGGTGGATTATTTGTTTTTCTCATCGTTTATAGATCACCCGACTGCGTCGGGGCCACCGTAAAGCCCAAACCCGTGCATGGCCACCGCCTCC
>CAZDVK010000004.1:0-118787 GCA_964508915.1 uncultured Verrucomicrobiales bacterium
ACGGGTTCGAATCCCGTTGGGGACGCCATTTTTCTTGAAATCACCATGAATTTGTCAGCTCGTCAATCCGTCAATCCGTTTCGAAAACTATACCATTTTATTTTAGAAATGGCCCACCATCCCAGGGCATTTTGGGTTTATTGTTCTGTCTGTTTTGCCGAAAGTTCTTTTTTCCCCCTTCCCCCTGACCTGATGATGATTCCTATGATCCTCAGTCAACGAACGTTGGCGTGGCGTTTAGCTTTTTGGGGAACTGTATACTCGGTCTTGGGTGGTATCGCTGGTTATGCTATTGGATACTATGTTTTTGAAAGCATCGGGGCGTGGATTATCGAAACCTACAATTTAGGTAATGCGTTTACTAACTTCCAAAAAAGTTTCGAAACTTACGGGTTTTGGATTATTGCACTGAAAGGTCTAACACCTATTCCCTATAAATTAGTAACCATATCCAGCGGCGTGGCCCATTTTAACTTTTTCCAATTTATTTGCGCCTCCATCATCGCCCGTGCTTTTCGATTTTATTTATTAGCTGGCCTTTTGTGGTTTTTTGGTGAATGGGCAAAAGAATTTATTGACAAATATCTGGGCTTGTTATTGGCTGCATCTCTTGCCATAATCGTTCTAGGTTTTTTCCTGATTAAATTATTAGGGTAATTTGAAAGTACTATCTTTCTATCGCTTTGCCGTAACGGCTTTCTACGGCGCTTTTGGCCTAGCCATGGCCTTTGGTGCTGAAAAATTCTACGATATTTTACCATGCAGTTTATGTTTATACACACGTTATGCGTTTTTGGGCGTTTTAGTTACCTCCCTTCTGGCGCATACGCAACGCAATACCTTTTTGAAGGCCCTCCAGTTAGCTAGCGTTGCCCTTGCTTTTTCTGTTAGCACCCATCACCTGGGGGTTGAAAGTCACTGGTGGCAAGGGCCGGCCTCGTGCAGTCGTAAAACCAGCTGCAACGACGACCACTCGATATCTTTGGCTGAACGCCTAGAAAAAATTAAAAACGATATTAAAAAGAAAATAATTTTATGTGACCACGTCAGTTGGCGTATCTTAGGTATTTCAGCTACCGTTTGGAACACGATTGGCCTACTTTTCTTTTTGATCGGGCTTGGACTATGGTGGAAAAAAGATTAATTCAGCAAATGATCCGCGTTAACCAAGCCGGTGAATACGGCGCTAAACGTATTTACGAGGGTCAGTTGGCCATTTTGGGCAAAGATACAACAATTGAACACATGGCCCATCAGGAACAACAACATTTAGATGAATTTAACAAATTAGCCATTGAAAACCATGTACGCCCTACGATTTTTCAGCCCGTATGGCACGTAGGTGCCTTTATGTTAGGTGCAGCCACAGCCCTTTTGGGCAAAAAAGGGGCACATGCATGCACTGTCGCTGTTGAAACAGTCATTGACCAGCATTACCAAACGCAGTTGACGCAGCTTAGGGAACACACAGAACACCAACATCTTGCTGAAACTATTGAACAATTTCGCCAAGATGAAGTAGCCCACAAAGAAACAGCAGCACAAGAATGTGGTCAAGGCATGCCTATTTTGCGCAGCGTCGTTGAAAAAATAACACAGGGCGCTATTTGGGTCTCAAAAAAAATTTAATATTCTGCCCCCCAAAAGGGGCAAAACTTTTGTTTTTTCCTGCTTTAAAAGACTTTTATTAGAAATACACGGCAAAAGCGCCCTATAGGGGGCAAAAAATGAACTTTTCGCCCTTTTTGATTGTCAATTGACCCAAAACAAGACATAATGCTTTCTATAAGGGGCAAAAATTTAATTTTCAACATGACCCAGGCAATAAAGATGCTAAATTCCATTGACGCCATCGGGCAAATTATTTCTGCCCACCGCCGCAAAACAAAAATGTCCCAAACAACCCTGGCAATGACAGCCGGTGTTAGTCGTCGCGTTATTCAACGCCTTGAAAAAGGTGATAAAAATATTCAGTTGGATATTCTTCTTAAGGTTTTCAATGTTCTCAACATTACAGTTGAACTGAATAGCCCTATTATCAAAACAATCATGAATGAGAACCCCCATGCGACAAGCTAAAGTTTTTATGAATCACGAACTGGCTGGTGTTTTGCAGCAAACAGAAACGGGGTACATATTTATTTATGAAGATGGATATAAAGGCCCTCCTATTTCCTTAACTCTGCCCGCGCAAAAAGAACCTTACATTTTTGAAAAATTTCCACCTTTTTTTGATGGCCTGCTGCCCGAAGGTATGCAACTAGAAGGCCTTTTGCGCTTTAAAAAACTAGATCGACATGATTATTTTGGCCAATTGATGTGTGTTGGAAAAGATTTGGTGGGGGCTGTCCACGTGGAAGAAATTTTATGAAATTCTGCCCCATCACCCTAGACCCTATTTCAGACTGGGAAACCTACAGCCACCGCGGCCTTCGGTTATTACATCCCACCTTAAAAGACCTGAAACCCATTGAACTCAGCGCCAATGATTTACGTGAACAGGCCATGCTGCGTGCAACGAAAATTTCCATTCAAGGCATGCAGCCCAAACTTAGCGCCCAGCTAGTTCCATCACAAAACCGTTTTTCTTTGGTTGATACAAGCGGTACCTACATCTTAAAGCCCCCTAGTGATACCTGGCCCGAATTGCCAGCCAATGAAGCTTTAAGCATGACTTTAGCACAAACCATTGGGTTGGAAGTTCCTGTACACGGGCTTGTTTACAACCATCTGAATGAATTAATTTACTTTATCAAACGATTTGATCGTTTTGGCCGCAAGGGAAAATATGCGGTGGAAGATTTTTCCCAGCTTAGTCTTTTAACCCGTGAAACTAAATATCAAAGCTCTATGGAAAAAGTAACAAAAGTGGTCAATACCTACTGTTCTTTTCCGATTCCTGAAAAAATAAAACTGTTTACCCTGACGCTTTTTTCCTACCTTATCGGGAATGAAGACATGCATTTAAAAAATTTTTCCCTGATTCGAAAAGACGATATCATTCAACTTTCCCCTGTTTATGATTTATTAAATACAACCATTGCCCTTAAAAATTGTGAAGAAGAATTAGCTTTGCCTTTGAACGGCAAAAAAAACAAAATCAAACGGGATGATTTGCTTATTTATTTTGGGCAAACGGTTTTAGGTTTGAATGCAAAAGTTATTGACACCACCTTGGAAAAATTTATAACTGCCTTGCCTACATGGCACATTTTTCTGGAACGGTCATTTTTATCTGTCCTTATGAAAGAAAAATATAGAAATTTAATTCAACAACGTTTTGACTGTTTAATGGGTTCATGAAACGTGTATAGTATTCGTATTAAAAATCACAACCATACAACCGCTTTTCCCTTATGTCTTTATACTTTTTTCTAACAAGCCTGATTCAAGCTATTACAGAATTTTTACCTGTTAGTTCCACAACCCACATGATTTTGGTGGGAAAATTTTTTGCAGAAAATCACACCAACCTTATTTGGGAAATTGCCCTTCATTTTGGAACCCTATTAGCAGTTATTGTTCACTTTCGTCACGATGTTTGGCTGATGATAGACAGTGTTTTAAAGGCACCTTTTCACCAAGAAATCAGAACAACACTGCACTTCAAACAAGCCATTTTAATTATCTGTGCCACGATTCCAACCGTTCTTGTTGGCCTTATTCTACATAAAATGAAAATCTTTACTGTTTTGTCCCTTCCCAAAATTGCACTCATCACAGCTTTGTTTGGCGTTTTGTTATATGTTGCGGACCGCTTTTCAAGAAATGATCAATTTTTAACAGCTCCGAAGGCTTTTTTACTTGGAATCGCCCAAAGCCTTGCCTTTATAACGGGCGTTAGTCGATCGGGTATTTGCATCACATCCCTACGGTTTATGGGCATTGACAAAAAAGAAGCTGTCAAATTTTCCTTTCTTCTTTCAATACCGGTTGTCATGGGGGCAGTTACTGTAACTGGGGCTGATCTTTTGAAGGAAAATGTAATTTCTATAAATTGGCTAACCATGCTGCAAGGCATCTCTATTTCCTTTTTATTAGGGTTATGTACTATTCGTTTTTTATTGTGGTATATAAGTCATTTTAGTTTTCTATTATTCATGGTATACAGGTTTTTATTAGCAGCCGGGTTATTAGCATGCGCGAAATTATTTTAGATACTGAAACAACAGGGTTAAGCCCAGACCATGGGCACCGCATTACAGAAATAGGTTGTATTGAGCTGTTTAACCATATCCCAACAGGTCAGTATTACCACACGTATATAAACCCAGAACGGGATGTGCCCCCTCAGGCTGCTGCCATTTCAGGTCTAACCTTTGACTTTTTAAAAGACTTTCCTGTATTCGCCCATGTGGTAGAGGATTTTTTGACATTCATTGGTGATTCACCTTTGGTCATTCACAACGCGTCTTTTGACCTTATGTTCTTAAATGCAGAACTTACACGCCTTCAAAAACCTGTTATTACGCCTGAACGTGCTTTGGATACGCTTGCTTTGGCACGCAAAAAATACCCAGGCTCCCCGGCCAGTTTAGATGCGTTATGTAAACGTTTTAATATAGACTTATCTAAACGTGACAAACACGGTGCCTTGATCGACTCTGAACTTTTGGCGCAGGTCTATTTAGAACTTTTGGGTGGACGTCAGCGAAAATTGGAAATTGAACAGGCTTCGACCAAAACGGATTCCACCCAGGATGCGCATCATGTTTATCAATTCCCTGTTCGACGTTTTGATATTTCAAAAACTGAAAAAGAAGCGCATCAAGATTTTATAAAAAACTTAAAAAACCCCTTATGGGAAAAAGTTTTTGGGTAAAGGCATTAGTTTACCCAAAAAAACCCTTTTTCCATTAGCTGTCTAGGTATTTCTGTATGTTTTCCATGGTATTTTGAAGGTCTTGCAGGTCACGTGGAATTCGTGCTTCAGCTGTTCCTTTCATGAATTTTATCATAGCTGCATCCACCGGAGCTGCACCTACGGCTGCTAATTCTAAAGATGGCCTTGCAACAAGGGCTGCTGACGAAGCAGGCCCTCGGCCTCCGGCACCTCCTAGAGAATCAGATTCAAGCGCCTCTAGGTACGTTCCATTGGCCACTTGCTGTGCTTTTTCTGCATAGCTTTTAATTTTTTCTATTAATAGGTTAATATACTTTACGCCATTTTTAAAAGGTTCAAAACGGGCATCAGCAGGACTTACCCATTTAGAATCAATAAATTCAACAACTGCCAAATCCCCCACAAACATTCCAGAAAGATCAATTATCTGAGAACCATGTACAAACAAGAGTGGCCGCACTTTGCCATCTTCTGGATGCTCTAAGGCATGAACATTATCAAGGAACACCTTAATTCCACCTAGTTTTTGTTTCAAATTATGTTTGTTAATACAATGGAGTGTTTGTTCAACCTTACGAAGCATTTGATTGATATCTGTTATATTAACTTTTTCCAAACTAACATGCGTCAGATTAAGCTCTACCAACTCAACATCAGCCAGATTTCTTAACCTCACGCCAGTTGCAATATCACCCCTGCTTTCAATGTATATGTCACAGTGCTGAACCACACGACCCAAAGCTTCCAAAATAGTTGGTATATCTGCACTCAATGATTCTACCAAAGCCACAGCTTCAGATTTCACCTTTTTGATAAGAGGCGGGAAAAGGCCAATAGCTTGCCCAATAAAGTCATCTGTTGCATCTAGTTTTCGAACAGCTTTGGCAAGCTTGACAAGGTCGCTCACTATTGCACCGGTGGCAAAAGCATTAAGACTATTCTGTAACTCCACAAGATCCTTATAAGCATATAAAAGGGTTTCATCACAATTACGCTCCTCTACAGTCCTGGTATCACCTGGTAAACTACCACCACTTGCAAAGGAACGTGCCATTTTTCTAGCTTCAAGTTCTTTTGACATTCCACTTCCTAATGCTGGTGTAGCAACTGCCATACTTGCACCTGCAACTTTCAATTGAGAAGCTAAAAAAAGCCGACCATCTGAGTCCTGAAGAACGCGAGTCCCCAAGAACCCCACGGTGTGCGGTGCTATGTCCGCTTTTCCCCCAACACCTTTCACGCCAGCAATTTCTAACGGAAATGCACCAACTAAAGCGTCATCCTCCCCAGAACCAGCTCCGGCTTTAGTTTTGGTTCTTACTGTTACGGCATCTAAAGGGTCTTCCATTGCATAAGCACCGTTTAATGCCGCCACACAAGTACCCAATAGAGCCACACTAGCTAATTTTTTCATTTTTTCTAATATCAACATTTTTGAACCTTTTCTAAATTATTTTTTCTTAGTTATTTTTGAAACCCAGCTAAATTGCCATTCAGTAATTCACCTATCTGCCCCAATATTTTTCCAGGCACAGCATCATCTTCATTAAAAGTACGTATGTAGCTGTAAAGCTCTTGAAGGGTGAATGATTCTTTTCCTTTTGAAAATTCTTTCAAAAGGTCTATTTGCGATGGCGTTGGACACCAGTAATAAAACTTTTTGTTTGGTAAACTACCTAAGCGAACAATTAAAGAGTAAGTGGTTTCATCGAGACCATTCATAATTTTTCTGCCATCTGTTATGTTGAGGCTACCATCATTCATAGTTACTGTTTTGGGTAGAACCTCCGAAATAGGTGATTGAAGTGCGCCCCTTAACCCCCTAAAATCATCAGGAAGAACAACGGTTCCATCTGTTGAGCCCCTTTTTACCCACCAGTTGATCGTTAAATTTTCCTTTGTGTCATCCAAATACGTAACCTCGGCATTTGTTGAGCCATGCCCCTCAGCTGCGCTTGAATCATCACCATTAACTGCCATGTAATGAGGACGCAAAACAGGTGGGTTCAAACCATCTTCCGGCGCCATAATCACAAAATAATGGTCTGGACCAACTTTTGCTGAAATAGAAAACATATCATCCGGTTTTTTCATAGGAACTTTATGAGAACCTAAAACCATAATATTGGGGTACCGTGCATAGCCACTTAACGAAGCATTAATACCGCTACCTTTAAGATCAGATGTCCCATAAATTGCTTGTCTTTCTGTCCCATAGCGTAAAGGCGCAACAAGAACATTTTTCGGATCAGCTGCTGCCCCAGAGCCGGCACCACCTCTGCTACCGGCTCCAACTCTAACCCCAGTCGCACTAGCTTTAGCAGGTAAAAATTTTGCGGCGTACGTATCAAGAGTCCTTGCAACACTTTCGTGTCTAATGCCCCTTAGGTACCACTGGCCCTCTATTATACTTGAACCAGAACCCTTTAAAAGGTACAACGCACACATTTGCAAATGATTTTTATGGGTAGGCGTTACCGAAGATGTGTTATAAACCACTTCCAATTCCCAAAGCATTCGTGGCAAATCACCTCCAGCTTTTAAGCCCATGTTCAAGAGCTCTTTCGTCATAATGTCTCGCTCTGTCTCTGTAGCTGCCCTTTCATCAAATCCAAGATTTTTTCCGCTTAAAACACCCAACATCCCTGTTGCTTGAGCGTTTGTAATAGATGCGTACCGGCCACTTCCATGATTCAAAAGACTACGCCTTGAAATACCCATGGTATCTAAAACACCAACTGCATCTATAGAAGCCCCATTTAATGTACACCACTGTGCATAATATCTTTTTGGGTCTGAAAAAAAATTTACATCTTTGTTTAGTCCTGCAACAAACGGTCTTGTTACACGGGTTGCCAAACTCTCTGAAGATTTTCCAACTACACTAGGGGCTTTAAGCATGGTTTCAAAATCAAGCGGCACGTCTGCATCAAAACATGCAGAATGTGCATAACTAAAAAAGAAAATAATAAATGAAAAACAACAAAATATATTTTTAATCATAATAAAAAAATGATCTCCCAAATTTTATTGACCAATTTATAACATGGTAAATATTTAAAAAACATTAATTTTCAAAAATACTGCTTCAAAACCTTTTGGACCAATGTGAATTTTTTTGTATAAAGTTTCGCCACAAGCAGTTATTTGTGTAAAATCAAAATGACACACAAAAATTTATGCACGGAATTTAATATTGCTCAAGCAACTGACCCTCAATTTTCAAAAGACAAAAGTCGCCTGTTTTTTTAAACTGTGCCTGATACTTATTTTTTTTGAAAACCCTCTTATGGCTGATGTTTTAAATAGCTTTAACCAATGGAAAATTTTATTAACAGGGCCTGCTTCTGTTCATGGCATTATGGCTTTTTTGAAAGAACACCCCAAGTGGCCATCACAAGAAAAATTACAAGAAAAACTGGAAACAAATTTAACGGGCCTTGAACCCGGTCTGATCGAATGGTTCCAACAATTCCCCCCCATAACCCCAGAAGGAGCCCTAGTTTACGGTCGTATTTTGCTGGATAAAGGTAAGCATGAAGAGGCAAAGGCTTTGGCTCAGAAATTTTGGCGGGAATACGCTTTCCAAGGCCCTTTAGCCAAAACATTTCGCGCAGCTTTTTCAGATTTTTTATGTACTGATGATGATTTTCGACGTGCCAACCGCTTTTTGTATGATGGAAACATTCCCTTAGCAGAAGAATTATTACCAAATTTAACCCCTGTTCAACAAGACATCATCAAAAGTCGCATAGCCTTAATTCGTTCTGAAAAAAACGCCTTGAAGCAAGCAGAGGATACCTTAAGCTGCACAGGCAACCCATCTTCCATCATCTTTAACCTAGTTAATTATTATCGTAATCAAAAAACAGACAGCGGTAATGCCGCCTGCATTAAACTGCTATCAACCCCATCTATCGCTGAAGAGGAAAGTCAATATCCGGAAAAGTGGTGGAATGAACGCAACATTCTTGCACGCCGCATGATTGAAGAAAAAAAATATGACTTAGCCGCCCAATTGATTGAAAACCACAAACTCACCAAAGGTGAACAGTTTGCCAATGCTGAATGGATTTTAGGGTGGCTTTATGTGCGCTACTTAAATAGACCTTTAGAAGCAAAAGACCGCTTCCAGCATTTGTATGAAAAAGTTGGTAGCCCCATTAGTAAAGCCCGCGTTGCTTTTTGGATGGGGGAAACCCTCAAAGTTTTGGGTGATGATACCAACTCCATTCAATGGTATGAAAAGGCCGCACAACACCCCCTTGCTTTTTATGGTCAACTAGCCATGAGCCGCCTTCGAGCCCGGGGAAAAAGTATTGCAATGCCGAACGTGCAAAAAACACAGGCGTCTGCAGCCATTAAGAAACAATTTGAAAACCGTGACTTTGTTCACCTTCTTAAAAATATTTGCAAAACCGAAGCCGACGAATTTGTTCTTCCTTTTTTCTTAAACTTGGCTGATTCAATTTCAGACCCTGCTGAGCAAAGCCTTTTGGTGGAATTTACCTTAAACCATGGCAATGCTTATAAAGCTGTTTTAGTATGCAAAAAAGTAAGCCGTTCACAAATTCCTGCAACACCAGCTTGTTTTCCTGAACTCAAAAAAAGCACATATAATGCCGTTGCCAAAATTTCACCCGATGTTTTTGTGCGCACTTTGGTTCACGCCATCATTCGTCAAGAAAGCCGATTTGATTCCAACGCCACAAGTACAGCCAATGCTATGGGATTAATGCAGGTTATTGCCAAAACAGCCCAAGAAGAAGTAGCACGCGCTAAATCGTATGGCATTTCTGTTGTGCCCAAACAATCTATCTACAACGAACAAAAAAATGTGACTTTAGGAACTTTTCATATTCTTCATCTACTTAAAAAACATGAAGGGTCATTAATATTAGCCATGGGAAATTACAATGCAGGACCTGTTGCCATTGGAAATTGGTTGGAATTGTTTGGTAACCCCCATAACACAACTTCTGACATTATAGACTGGCTTGAAAACATTCCATTTGGTGAAACACGAAATTATATCCAACGCGTTATGGAAAATTTCATGGTTTATAATTTTTTATTTACGGGAAACACACAAACAGACCTTGTCGCCCTTTTGACACATAGGCAGGAAACTGCTTTTCTAAAAACCAAAATATCCCCTTCAACTTCAACAAAACGGAGTAAGTCTTGAAGTTCCGCTTTGCTTACCAAAAAAAAGAAGAGGAAATTGATGATTCACCAGCCTTATGTGAATTTCCAGGCTGTCAAGAGCACGGGGTTTACCCGGCCCCCAAAAGACATGTTCAAAGTCATCGAGATAAGCCAAATACATGGCACTGGTTTTGCCTAAATCACGTACGTGACTACAATGCCCGGTGGAACTATTATGCCCATATGGAAGAACAAGAAGTTCTTCAAGAATGGAGAAAAGACATCACCTGGCGCCGCCCCAGCTGGCCTTTGGGAAGCTGGACAAGCCGTTATTCGAAAGTTAGCTATGATGACAGTGCTTATGAAGCCTATTCATTTCAATTTCAGGACCCTTTTGGGTTATTCTCAGACCAAGATTCAAAACCATTACAAACAAGTTTTTCAACCATCGAAGAAGAAGCCATGGCTATTTTAAACGTAGGGCCAGTTTTTAACGCAGAAACCCTACAACAAGCCTACCGACATATGGTTAAACAACACCACCCCGACGTTAATTCAGACGCCACGTGTGAGGATATGATTCGAAAAATTAATCAAGCATACGAAGTTTTAAAAAAACGGGTTATGGACTTTTAAAAGCCCCATACTTCTTTTTAGAATTTTTCCGTTTTTTCCCATTTCCGCACGCCTTTTTCAAAAAATTCTGTCTTATATAATTTGCCACCACGAGATTTCGGTAAATAGGTCCGCGTCTCACCATCTTGCAAATTATTGTTCCATTCTTGAATTTGGGCGACCTCTTCTTCTAGGTCATAAACAATATAATGGCCTGTCATGGCACCTTTTTTGTAGGTTGCTTCCGACTGTTTTAAACCATTTTCACCCCAACAGGTAAATGGCCCAGATAAAACATCATGTTCAAAGAAGAATTCCATATGACGTGTTTTCCCATCGCTGTAAAAACTCTGACCACGACCATGCAGCTCGTCATCCACATAGGTTAGTTTCTTAAATAAAATTCCATCTTCATCAACTAAAATGGCTTCTCCATTTTTCTTACCATCCTTGATTGGAACAGTCATTTTACTGTTATCTTCTTCGACCATATCTAGAAGCCCTGTTCCCTCAATTTTTTCAATGGGCTTTCCATCCAAAAACAGAAGCGGATAAGTTGGATCATCTTTCTTTTCTTGCTCTTCTTCTAATTTTTCCTGAAGCTCCTCTACTTCTTCTTCTTTTTCCTCTTCCTCTTCTTCCTTTTTTTCCTGTTCCTCCTCTTTCTCCTCCTCCAGATTTTCCTGCAGCTCTTCCTCTTCTTCTTTTTTTTCTTCCGCCTCTTCTTTTGCTTCTTCTTCTTTTTCTTTGGCTTCTTTTTCGGCCTCTACAGCAGCATCTTCAACCGGCAACTCTACAGGCTTTTTTTCTTCGTCTTTTGGCGGCGGTGGCGGAACAGGTTCTTCTTTTGCTAAAACCTCAGGCGGGGGAGCCATAAATTTATAAACATCACTATCTTGTTTTGCTTGTGGCATGAAATTTCCTATTTTACATAAAGCTAATTAATCTTTACAAGGGCACCCTTAACCATTGTCATTAAGCCCTTAAGGTCTACCATCAATCCTTTCGTTTGAACCATCAAACCTTTCATTTTAAGCATAACACCAGCTTTGGTTTGAACCATCAGGCCTTTCGTTTGAATGCTTAGGGATTTTTGGCTAATGGATAAGCCGGCTTTTAATGAAATGGCCCCCGTGGCTTTAAGGCTAATATTTCCATTCACTTTGATGCTTAGATTTCCAGCGCCAATTTTAATACTATAATTCCCAGCGCCAATTTTTGTGCTGTGCTTGCCAGCGCCAATGTCCACACTGTATTTACCAGCACCAATTTTTGTTGAATGTTTACCCGACCCTATTTTTGTTTTGTAATTTCCAGCACCAATTTTGAATTCCCGATTACCAGCACCTATCTTCGTTTTGTGGTTACCCGCGCCAATTTTCACACCATAGTTACCGGCACCAATTTTAATGTCATAATTGCCTGAACCAATTTTAAACTTACTGTTTCCGGCACCAATTTTAAATTCTCTGTTGCCAGCTCCAATTTTTGTTTTGTAATTTCCTGCACCAATTTTAAAAGTACTGTTTCCAGCTCCAATCTTAAATTCTCTGTTTCCAGAGCCAATTTTAGTTGTGTGATTACCAGCCCCTATTTTAGTTAAATAATTCCCAGCACCAATTTTTCTAGTGTAATTACCTGCACCAATTTTAAAAGTACTATCCCCAGCACCAATCGTATAATTGCGATTACCTGCACCAATTTTAAAAATATTATCGCCGCTGCCAATTTTAAACTTATGATTACCAGAACCAATTTTTCCTGTACGATCACCTGTATCAATTTTTAAAACATCGTTTCCTGATGTAATTAATGTTGATTTGTTTCCGTTTAATATGGAAAAGGTATATTGCGTACCACCACCCGTCTGTATAACGTATTTGCTGGCCTTCGGCATCGTCAAAATATCGATATCGCCTTGCAATAATTCGTGACGATCATGCTTAATTAAAACATTCATGTCTTTTTGGGCTTGAAGATAAATTTCCTCACTACCACCTGTATCTTCAAATCGAAGCTCGTTATACCCACCGCCCCCTTTGGATGTATTGCTTTTTAAAGTTGTTTTTGTAGGCTCAGACCCCGCATAAGGTGGCATATTACTAGAATTATAGACACACCCAATAACTAAAGGACGGTCCGGATCACCTTCCAAATAGGTAACAACCACCTCCATCCCAATACGCGGCAAGACAAAACCACCCCAACCACCACCAGCCCAATTTTGGGCTACACGCACCCAGCATGAACTACTTTCATTCATACCACCACGAAGATCCCAATAAAACTGAACTTTAATGCGTCCGTACGCATCACAGAAAACTTCTTCACCGGGTGGGCCAGTTACAATTGCCGTTTGGTTACTAAAAATGCGTGGTTTAAACGTAGCACGCAAAGGTCTAAATGGTATATCGCTTGGAAATGCCTCAAACTGATTTTGGTAAGCCTGAGTTTGTTCAGGAGATGATCCATCTTCTTGAAGAGTTAAGGGTCCCCCCCTTTGGTCAATAGTGTGGTAAACCTTATAAATAAAATAATCTCGATTCAGCTCAGCCCTTGGGTGCTCATCCAAGGTAAATGTTAACCCTGGCAAAAAATGTGGAACTGTCGAATCTCCGTTGATCATTCGCTTTTGCCATTCAAGTTCTTGAATACGCGTATTGGAAACAGATTCACTACCAGCCATATCTTGGAAAAGGCCTGGGTATTCGTAAACAGACCCAACTAAGCCCACACCCCCAACTGTTGATAATAACTTCGCCCCTGCCGATTCATAATTATAATCAACACTTTTAAATTCCTTAGATACCACCTGTTCTTGAACATTCAAAAGTTGAATACAATTCATGTAGGTAAAGCTTTGTTCAGCTGTAATCAGTTTTACCTTTTTTTCATTGGGAATAGGTCGGTCTTGTAAGGAATCATCTGTCAAAATAAGGGTATGCGCATCAGCGGTGTGCTGGAAAGTATAGTAGATACCATCTTCTTCCAATAAACGACTGATAAAGTTAAACGTTGTTTCACCATACTGAACACAATAAGGCCTTATACCCTGACCTTTTTGCTGACATTTATCATCAAACTGAACCTGACCTTCACCAAGCAAAGCCTTCACAATGTCCAACGTAGACTGATTTTGAAAAATACGATGATCTTTTGAAAAATTAAGCAACCAAAACGTCGGGTAAATAACAATTTTGTAATAACCCCGTCGAACGTCTGTTGTCACAATGGCCTGATCTTGCGATATTTTGCCTACAATTCCATTAAAATAGCGCGTATTACCCTGGTCTTCTTTAAAAGCAACAGTAACTGGCTGCTGTAATAGTTTTGAAAAATCCACATCAATATCATCTGCGTGAACATTTAAAGTAAATTCAAAAGGAATTGAGATCCCCTCCACCCCCTCTAGGCTATCAATAATGATAACGTTGTCGCCTAAAGGGGTTTGGATGGTTAAACTTAGATTATTTTGGACTGTAATAGGATCCACAAAAGTTAACTAATTTTTAATAAATTTTATGTAATTCTAGAGGTGAGGGTTGCATAAAATCAATGCTTGACTTTTATAGCCAACAAAATAAGGAAAGATTATGAAATTTTTATGCGTTTATTGTGGTGCTTCTCAACAAGCGGATGCTGCTTATAAAAACGCTGCTATTGAGCTTGGGGACCTAATTGGGCAAAATGGCTATGGCCTTGTTTATGGGGGCGGCCGCCTGGGTCTTATGGGCCTTGTGGCTGATGCAGCCATTAACAGCGGTGGTGTTGCCGTAGGTTATACAACAGAACATCTAGACGAACGCGAAGGGGCACACCCAAACCTAAGTGAATTACATGTGGTTGATACCATGCATACACGGAAAATGAAAATGTCCCAAAAAGGTGACATGTTTGTCATTCTTCCAGGTGGTTTTGGAACATTAGACGAATTATTTGAAATTTTAACATGGCGTCAAATTAACCTACACCAAAAGCCCATTGTTATTGTGAATATCAATAATTACTGGGACCCTTTGAAAAATTTAATGGAACAAGTTATCACACAAAAATTTGCCAAAGATGAACATCGTCTTTTGGTCCATTTTGTGTCAACACCCAAAGAAGTTATTGATTACGCAGATAGCTATCCCTTTGTGGAAGATTAATTTACAGCTAAATAACCCTAATCATTTGGGCGGTTAACCTTCAGTTGCCGTGCTTTGGACAAAATAATATTTTCCAATTCCGTGCCAACAGCTGGGTCAACTGTCACAGCCTGCAACGCTCCATTCTTGCGAACCTGTTTATGAACAGTCACCTTGATGGCGTCAGCACGCAAGACAACATCTGTAATAACAACCGTTACCTTAAGCTGTTCATTGGTATTTTGTGCATTTGTGTACCAATCTGTTATAATGACGCCCCCCATGGCATCCACTGAAACAAGTGGCATGAAATTAAGGGTTTCCAAGGTTGCCCGCCATAAATAGGGGTTCACCATGGGCGCCACCTGGCCTGATGACCCTTTGTTTTTAGCGCCTGGCCCAAAGGCCAAGAAATCTTCACCCATCAAATGGCCAAAATTAGATTTGTACTTATCTTCCCGGCTTTCAGGTACTTTATGTTCAGCATCTTGATCGCGAGAACACGCCAAAAGGAACAAACATGAAAAAAGAATCAAATTAATTCTAAACAATAATGGCACCTAAAAACTCATCATCTTTTATATAAATAGCTGCTTCTTTATACAATGGCGGCTTTCTGTTCACAATAAAAAAGCATAGGCACGCACAAAGCCGCACCAATAACTAAACCAATTTCAGCGCTTCTTCCAACCCCTGAAATGATTCGTCTATGCTTGTTTGATCAGTCACATCTTGGGCTAAGAAATTCATAATTTTTGGGTAAAAATTAATGGCATAGTCAACTTCAGCACTGCTGCCTTTTCGGTAGGCCCCCAAACGAATCATATCGGCCATATCTTCGTATGTTGCCAAAATACTGCGGGCCTCACGTATAATTTTATTTTGTTCTGGCGTGTGGCATGCTGGGACCATACGGGAAACGCTGCGTAAGATATTAATGGCTGGAAAATGGCCGCGCTCTGCAATAGAACGGTCCAAAACAATATGGCCATCTAAAATACCCCGCGTGGCATCGGCAATGGGTTCGTTATGATCGTCCCCATCCACCAACACAGTGAAAACACCGGTAATAGACCCTGTTTTTCCCGTTTGGGGATTTTCAATACCAGGCCCTGCCCGTTCTAAAAGCTTGGGTAATTCAGCAAAAACCGTAGGTGTGTACCCTTTTGTTGTGGGGGGTTCACCGGCTGACAAACCAATTTCACGTTGTGCCATGGCAAACCGCGTGACACTGTCAACCATACACAAAACAGATAAACCTTGATTGCGAAAATATTCGGCTAAAGTCATGGCTAAATAGGCGGCTTCCCGGCGCATTAAAGCAGGTTCATCCGATGTGGCAACAACCATAATGCTGCGCTTTAAGCCTTCCTCGCCCAACGTATTTTCTATGAATTCTTTAACTTCGCGCCCCCGTTCACCAACCAACCCAATCACGCAGACATCGCATTCTGTATAGCGGGCCAACATAGACATCAGCATAGATTTTCCAACACCTGAGCCTGCAAAAATTCCCATGCGTTGACCTTGGCATAGGGTCAAAAACGTATTAATGCCCCGCACCCCCACACTTAAGGGGGTTTCAACCCGTGCCCGCTGATGAGAGGATAAAATACTGCCGTGAACGGGAAACCCTATTTTCCCATGAATAAGGGGCCCCTTGTCATCAATAGGTGCCCCCACGGCATTCAAAACACGGCCCAGCCAAGCAGAATCAGGGTAAACAAGTGGTTGTTCTTCTAAAAAGTAAACGCGTGCCCCAGGCCGAATGCCAAGTAAATCACCAAACGGCATCATCAAAACAGATGAATCATCAAAACCTATGACCTCTGCCAAAATAGGGGGACCATTTTGACTGTCAATCAAACACCGACTGCCCAATGCCAATACATTGGCGTGGAAATTAACAGTGACCAAAAGCCCATGGATAGACCGAACCCGACCAAACGTCTTAACGTCGGGTATAGCAGAAATTTGACGCGCCATGGATTCAAAGAATTGTGTCATGAAACCCTTTTAATAAACCATTTCTGTAATAGCATGGCTGACTTGTTTCAGTAAAAGATCAGGCGAAATTAAAAAGTAAGTTAATGTTAAAACAATCAGCAGTAAAACAACAAACATAGATGCAAACGTGCGATTATGCCCCGCAATAACTTGTTTAGATTGAACGGGCTGCGGTGCATCCATAAAAATTGCTTTGACCATTACTAAATAATAAGCAGCTGCCAGCACGCTATACGCAACAGCAACACAACATAAAAAGTATGCATTGTGGTTAATAGCTGCCCTAAAAACAAACAGCTTTGGCAGAAAACCGGGTAAAGGTGGAATACCGGCCATTGAAAAAATCATAAACCCAAGCAAAAAGGCAATAGCTGGATACGTGCGCCCCAACCCATTCAGGTCAGACAGCATTTGAACGTTTTTTCCATGACGGGCCATGTACAACAAAGCGCCAAAAAAACCTAATGTCATCAGGACGTAAAAAATCATATAAACCATACTGCCCTTAACACTCATTTCACTTAGGGTTGATAGGCCAATCATAACAAACCCCATGTGTCCAATAGAACTATAGGCCATAAAGCGTTTTATATTTTGTTGGCTTAAAACACCTAATGCGCCCCATATCATGGATAAAGATGCAAGAATTTGTAAAATGATCTGCCACCGTGACTGCAACCCCCCAAAAGGTTCCACCAGCAAACGGGTTAAAACAGAAAAAGCAGCCAATTTTGGGGCGGTGGCCAAAAATACCACCAAAGATGTCGGGCTGCCTTGATACACATCTGGAACCCACATATGCAAAGGCGCCAGCGATAGCTTGAACCCAAGGGATGCAATAATCAAGAAAACCCCAACAACACATTGAAAAGCATGGGCTTTTTCAGTGGGTGCTTTGAACAAATGTTCTAGTATTTTAAAATTTGTTGTTCCGCTAAAACCATAAACAAGGCTACAACCGTATAAAAATATGCCCGTTGATAAAGCCCCCAAAATAAAATATTTCAGGGCCGATTCCGTAGAATTTGCCTGATGACGACGCATGGCAACCAAAATATAAAGGCTAAGCGCTTGAAGTTCGGCCCCCATAAACAAAGCCAACAAATCATTGGCAGAAACCATCGTCATCATACCCAATATAGAAAATAAAATAAGAACAGGGTATTCAGGCCGGGAAAATTCCGCATTTGTCACAGCAAAACGTATTAAAAAAAGGCAAGCCAGGGTGGAAAGCAAAATAATAGTTTTACTTAAAATGGCAAATGAATCGGTCATAAAAAAACCGTTAAAAGAAAGCGTATGTTCCCGAGACTGCATAAAAACAACAATCAAGGCGATAAACACAACAATTTCAGCGCCATAAAAACACAACCGAACAGGCTGTTTTTTTACCAGCAAACCAAGACCTAGCAAAAATATAGCCCCTGCCAGAATGATAATTTCACCCAAAGCAGGCCAAAAACTGGGAATAATCGCAGAAATCATAAGTTTTATGTAAAAATTTTCTTGTACGCCCATGGTACTGCGAAAAAGGTGGTAAACGCAATAAATGGTGGTTGACCTTTTGTCAATAGTTTGGAACCATAAACAAAGAAAGGAAAAAGCGCCATGAAATTAAACTTTTTTGTAACAGTTCTAACACTGTCTTCTGCAGCTTTTGCAATGAATCACCCAGAAGCTGTTCAGCGATGCGAAACGCGGGTTAACCTATTAAAGGGCCAAACAGAGCGTGTCACAGACCCAACTTTTAAAGACTCGTTAAAAAAAATTATGGGTGATATGGATCAAACCCTTGTGAGGTTAAAAACAGCCAAAACAGCACAAGATATTTTTGCACTTTCAAATGAATGTCATAACGGCGCCCGATCAGCTGAATGGATGGTTGAACGATACGGAAAAACAACACCAGCTGGCCTTCAAACAGCAGCCACGCAAAAACCGCTTGAACAAGCTCCCCAAGTAGAGTCTTTGCTAACAAACACTGCCGCTGAGGTTTCTCAACCTGTTGAAAAAGCTGTTAAATCATTACCTGAAAAAAAAGCCGCAAGTAAGAAAAACCGTAGGGCAAAAGTTATGAAAGCGAAACATAAACGGGGAAAATCAGCACGTCGCAATAAATCAACGTCCTCTGTAACTGCCTAAGAACCCCACTATAATGTCCTATGTTTTTATCGAACAGGCAAAACGCACCCCGATTGGCGCTTTTCAAGGGTGCTTTTCTGCGCTTAAAGCATGGGAATTAGGTGCAGATGTCATTCAGGCTGTTTCATCAAATTATACAGTTGATGAAGTTTTAATGGGGTGTGTGCTACAAGCAGGGCAAGGCCAAGCCCCTGCCCGTCAAGCCGCTATCAAAGCGAATCTTTCAAATAGTGTTCCATGCACAACCATTAACAAAGTTTGTGGTTCTGGTATGAAAGCGGTAATGATTGGTTCTGATCAAATTCTTTTAGGTCACCAAAAATGTATTGTTGCGGGTGGCATGGAAAGCATGACCAACGCCCCCTACATATTAAATAAAGCCAGAGAAGGCCTTCGTTTTGGTCACAATAAAATGTTAGATCATATGCTGACTGACGGACTAGAAGATTCCTTTACAAAAAACTCTGACGGTAGTCAGGCGTTAATGGGGCTTTTAACAGAAAGCATTTCCGAAAAATACGCTTTCACGCGCGACCAACAAGAAACATTTGTTGAACAAACATATGCGAACTGGAAAAAAGCTTACGAAAATGGACATTTCACTAACGAAATAGTGCCGATCACTATTGAAAACAAGCATGAACAAAAATTAGTTGAATTAGACGAACCTCCCCAAAAAGTTGTTTTAGAAAAATTTAAAAATCTAAAACCAGCTTTCAAAAAAGATGGCACCATAACAGCGGCCACATCGTCTTCTTTAGCGGATGGGGCTGCAGCATTAGTGTTATGCTCCGAAGAAAACGCGCAGTCCCCCCTCGCCCGAATTGTTGGTTATACAACTTTTGCCCATGAACCCGCCTGGTTCGGCCTAGCCCCTATTTACGCCATCCAGAATTTGTGTACGCGATTAAACTGGTCCGTTCAAGATGTAGATCTTTTTGAAATTAACGAAGCCTTTGCGTTAGTTCCCATGGCCGCCATCAAAGAATTATCTATTCCCCGGGAAAAAGTAAACATTCATGGGGGTGCTTGTGTATTAGGGCACCCGTTGGGGGCTTCAGGTGCCCGCACTATTGTGACCTTAGCGCACGCTTTAAAAACCTACGGCCTTAAACGCGGCATTGCCTCGACCTGCATTGGCAGTGGTGAAGCAACTGCTATTGCTTTGGAATTGTGCTAATTACGCCTTCCTTTCAATGGCACTGATAGCATTTTCAAAAACTTTTTAAAAATTTCACTTATAAAAAAAAGAAATTAATTGAGAAAAAAACAAAGCACCACCTAATAAAGTGGCCACAATAACCCCCACTAGTATGGGTCGGAAGATTTTTTTCTTTGCTACTTTTTCTAAAGGAGGGGGGAGCAAGTCTTTCATACCGTGATAAAATGTAAAATATATTTTTAGTATTTCTTCTTCCTTCAAAGGCTCCTTAGCATTTGAACACCTAATAGCAGTCAAATCCAATGCCGTCTTAAGCTTAGCCTCTGTTAAGGCTTCCGTTCTTTCAATAAGCTTAGCAGGAATTTCGGTTATGGCAGCCATAGCGCCCCCCTACATTACAAAAACTGATAAGAAACAACTTGAATTCACAAGTCTCTTTCAAGAGCTTTAGGCTTCATCATTTGTTTTCTTCCAGCCATTTTTTGTGTTTTTGTTCATCAGCATACCCCTTTTTCAGAACATTGACTGCATCGTCCCATTTGCCTTCATGCTGATTCACTTTTTCGTATGCTTTATTCGTGTCAAGTTCGTTGCTTAACATGGCTGCCAATATGGTGCGGTCGCCCATAAGATTTGCCAAAACAACCTTACCCTTCGTCAACCATTTTTTTGCACTTGGGCCATCCACGGTTTTGATTTTATGAATACGAAGCACAGCATTAAGCTCTTTTATATGGCGTTCGTGGTCTAATTTAAACTCGTTCAATTTCTTTTTGTAGCTATCACTGTCAAGGCGTTCTATCGCTGCCTCGTAAGCCTCGACGGCATCAAAATCTAGCTCTACAAGCTCTTGCAATGCATCTTCAAAATTTGTTTGATTACCTACCAATGTTGTCATAATCCCCTCCATCTTTTTTAGTTTACAGTGAAGACCCGCTTAGCGGTCTAACAGGTGGCAGTTGGGATGGTAGTGCGGATCAGAAGAAAATTCAAACCGGGTTTTTTCCAGTACAGAAACACTTAAGAAAGTTGAATGATACGCCCTCGAATTTCGTCTCGTTTTACAAAAAAAACGCCCCACACTACGAACCACGTGGCCATTGACACAAAGAGCTCTTACTTCTCAACCCATTTATTGTTTTCTTTTTTGTATTTTTTCTTCACAGCTGCCCATGCCACTTTATGGGCAGTCTGCTCTCTTGAAGCTGAAAGCTTCCTTTTTTCAGGATTTTTGTATTCATCCCACGCAGAATTGAAAGCAGAACGGTATATGTCTTGAGCGTGCGCAGGAAGATTATTTTTAACAGCATCAGGAAGGTCAGCATTCACTGCATATGGCATTTCCTCCTCCTTATGTTAAAAAACCATCCCAAAGTGCGTAAATACTATTTTAGATTCACGCACTCTGGGATGGCTATAGGTTAGCTTAGTTCACTTTTGCACTCAGTTCCCATCTGTAGGTTCTTAAATTGAACTGTATAATCTTTATCAACGCTTAAGTTGCTACATTTACCTCTTGGGGTTAAAGGGTTAGTTCTACCTTTTATGAAAAAGGTCGCCTTGCCTCCCATATCTTTTGACGTAACTGTAACTTCATAATTCTTTGCATGGGCAGGAACAACCACCTCCATCCAGTGCAGGTCTTCTCCAGAAGCCCCCTCTGCCTCAATATAAACCGTCAGTTCTTTTGGGTTTTCGTTATTAATCGAAAGCTTACTTGCCAAACCAAGTGAAGCGCTTGCTGCGAAAGCAGTGCAAATTAAAAGGAATTTTCTGATTTTCATAGTAAGTCTCCTTTATCAACATAGCGTTACATGGAAAAAAGCCACGTAACATATTGCAAGGGCAGTTAAACAAAAGTAACCACCAAGACGAGAATTACTCCTTTATTTTCTAGTTGTAAATGATTAATATTTAATTTTTTTTACTTAAATTTTATTTAAATTTTTATAAAATTAAAATTATCTGAAATTTTGGGTGATACAGACTAAAAAAATAAACAGAATACCTTTCCTTGGAGACACTAGCTGCCATAGTGACCAATGATTATTTTTTGGAAGGATACATTCGGAGGTGGCGAGGAAGAGAACAAAGCCACTGATGACTTCTACAGTAGCTTTGTTCTCAACTTTTTTCCTCTAATCTTTTGCGGCGCGTTCAGCCTTTTTCCGTTCATGGGGGCACAAAATGGCCTTACGAAGGCGGATGGATTTGGGTGTTACTTCTACCCGTTCGTCATCCTGCACGTACGCTATGGCTTGTTCCAATGTCATAATTTTGGGTGGCGTTAACTTGATGGCTTCGTCTTTACCCGACGCACGTACGTTGGTTAGCTGCTTAGCCTTTAATGGGTTTACTTCCAGGTCATTATCACGACTGTTTTCCCCAATAATCATCCCTTCATAAAGTTGGGCGCCAGGCGTTACAAACATAGTACCCCGTTCTTCTAGGTTCCAAAGGGCATAAGCCACGGCTTCACCATCACCATTAGAAATTAAAACGCCATTACGGCGGCCTTCTAAGGCCCCCTTATAAGGTCCATAAGCATGGAAAACCCGGCTCATGATACCTGTTCCTCGTGTTTCTGTTAAGAATGGACCATGGTAACCAATTAACCCGCGGGATGGTGCTAAGAATAAAATGCGGGTTTTTCCACCACCTGATGGGCGCATGTCGGTCATTTCGGCTTTGCGAAGGCTCATGGATTCCACAACAACCCCCACATAGTCATCATCCACATCAATTTGAACCTCTTCCATAGGTTCTTGACGTTCGCCGGTTTCAGGGTCATTACGGAACAAAACCCGCGGCCGGCTAATAGACAATTCAAACCCTTCACGACGCATGGTTTCAATCAAAACACCCAGCTGTAATTCCCCACGACCGGCCACTTCAAAGGCGTCTTTATCTTCCGTTTCAGTAATGCGAATAGCCACATTTCCTTCAGCTTCGCGCATCAGGCGATCACGCAATACGCGGGACGTTAATTTACTGCCTTCACGCCCTGCCAAAGGGGAATCATTAATGGAAAATGTCATAGCCAATGTGGGTGGATCAATCGGCTGTGCAGGCAAAGGCACATTTACTTCTTGCACTGTAATAGTTTCGGACACGTTAGCCTTTTCAAGACCGGCAATAGCAATAATATCACCCGCCTCAGCTGCTTCAATCGGCACCCGCTCTAACCCTTTGAAAGACAGTAATTTAGTCGCACGCCCTGTTTCCACAACACTGCCATCGCGTGCCAAAACTTTCAGGGCCATATTGGTTTTAATACTGCCACTGTAAACAAGGCCTGTTAAAATACGGCCTAGGTATGAATCATATTCACGGGTTGTCACCAACATAGAAAAAGGTGCATTTACATCTACATTGGGTGCCTTCACGTGTTCAACAATGGATTCGAACAAAGGAATAATATCTTTGCGTTCATCTTTCAAATCTTTCACAGCCCAACCAGATCGACCTGATGCATATAAAACGGGGAAATCTAATTGGTCATCGTTGGCTTCCAAAGCTAAGAATAGGTCAAAAATTTCTTCTAACACTTCTTCATGACGTTCATCAGAGCGGTCAATTTTGTTGATAACTACAATGGGTTTAAGACCCAGTTTCAGGGCTTTTCCTAGCACAAACTTTGTTTGAGGCATGGGCCCTTCGGCAGCATCCACCAACAACACAACACCATTTACCATAGTTAAAATGCGTTCCACTTCACCACCAAAGTCAGCGTGCCCCGGTGTGTCAACAATATTGATATGCATATCATTCCAGTCTAATGACGTACACTTAGCCAAAATGGTAATGCCGCGCTCCCGTTCCAAATCATTGGAATCCATGGCTCGTTCAGCGACGTTTTGGTTAGCCCGAAACGTGCCACTTTGTTTTAACATGGTATCCACCAGTGTTGTTTTTCCGTGGTCGACGTGGGCAATGATGGCAATATTGCGTAAAGCGCGCATTTTAAAAAAACCTTTAATGTAATGTTTGTTAAGTGTTAGATAAGAATAATATTCAAAAAAACCATAAAAAAAATGGCGCGTCCTAGAGGATTCGAACCTCTGACCTACGGCTTAGAAGGCCGCCGCTCTATCCAGCTGAGCTAAGGACGCACATAGGGGCAATTATAAACACCCTAGGGCTTTTTTTCAAGGGTTACGGAATTGTGTAACTTTTCCCGGGCTGCTTTCATTTTTTGAAAGTCGTCGCCTGCGTGGTAAGAAGAACGCGTTAAGGGCGATGCGGACACCATTAAAAACCCCTTACCACGGGCCATCGTAGCGTATTCATCGAATTCTTCCGGGGTAATATAGCTGATAACAGGGTGGTGTTTTGGTGTTGGCTGCAGGTATTGGCCAATGGTTAAAAAGTCAACTTTGGCAGCCCGCAAATCATCCATCACCTGATAAATTTCACTTTTATTTTCACCAAGCCCCACCATTAAACCTGATTTTGTGAAAATGGTTGAGTCTTTTTGCTTAACTGAATCTAACAATTTTAAAGAATGAAAATACCGTGCCCCCGGGCGAACCGTTGCGTAAAGCCTTGGAACGGTTTCTAAATTATGATTATAAACATCTGGTCTGGCCGCCACCACCTGATCAACGGCCCCTTCTTTTCGAAGAAAATCGGGTGTTAAAACCTCAATGGTCGTGGTTGGGCTTGTTTGTCGAATATTCGTGATTACCTCGGCAAAGTGGTTGGCCCCGCCATCATCCAAATCGTCCCGGTCAACAGATGTAATAACCACATGACTTAGCTTCATGGCAGCAACTGCCTTGGCTACCCGTTCAGGTTCATGGGGGTCAAGTTGATCTGGCCGGCCCGTTTTGATATTACAAAAAGCACAGGCGCGGGTGCAGGTGTCACCCAATATCATAACCGTTGCATGTTTTTTAGCCCAACATTCACCAATGTTAGGGCATGCAGCTTCCTCACAAACGGTATTCAGTTTCAAAGTACGCATCAAGTCAACTGTTTCATGATATTCTTTTGAAACAGGGGCTTTCACACGAATCCAATGGGGTTTTTGTGCTTTTGCGTTCATCGTCAGCTTAAAAATGGTAGCAATATGTGTCACAAACTATGGCACAAAACACAGCCCTTTTGAACCAATTTTCAGCTGAAAAAGTTAGGAACGGAGTGGATAAAACACTTTTCCGTTAGAAATTCCTGTGTTGTCATGAATGGTATAGGTGTGGGTTTTAACCTTAACACGGGCATTAATAGGTGTTCTGGCGTTTAAAGGAATAAAATTACCGGGAGGTGCCAGAACTGGTGCTGTTGGTTGTATTTTTTGAGTACTTGCCACGTGTTCGTACGTTGTGAATCGAACGAAGGGTTCTGGTGAAAATGTTTTTTCCGCAACGTTTACTTTTTCCTTTGTCATAAATTGAACATCTTGCAACGCGGGTGTTGTGATGCCTTTTTTTTTACGTATTTTTTCCCAAATGTTGACAACTTTTGATCGATAAGGTTTATGGAACTGAGGTGTAGCCGAATGATAATGCGCAACAGCTGCGTGCCAACTTTGATGATTTTGTTTTAGCTCTTTCAAATACCGTGCAGCATAAGCCACATTTAATTGTGGGTCTAAACTATCCGATAAATTTCGAAAAGCGTTCGGGTGATGTTTTAAGTTAACTTGCATACACCCAACATCAATACTACTAACCCCATTTTTTTGGAATTTTTTAATGGCATTGATGGCTTCCTGTTTATTGGAAAAAACGTACCCTTGACCGTTCACATTAATGGTCCAGGGCCAAGGGGTTTGATTTCCCTTTTGATCGGACCGCCCCGATTCGGCAATTGCAACAGACCTTAATAAATTTTCAGGAATGCCAAAAAGCTTTTCTTGCTGGCGAATAAACGTTTCGCAAGCAAAAACACCTTGGATCACAGACATTAAAATAATAATAATTTTCCAGAACATTGACTTTCCCTTGTTGTCAAGGAAAGTGTATGCAAAGGCTGTGCCAACTAAATATTAAATAGAAATAATAACAAATGCCTGGGCGTAGGGCGGTTCGTCCGTAATGGATAAATGGATGTGACCAGGTTGACCCTTCAGTAAATTTTGAAAATTTTGAAGGGCTACCTCTGTTAATTCAACATACGGTTTACCGGATGAATGATGCTTTATTTGAATGTGGCGCCAATGCACGCCTTCCACCTGACCAATAGCCTTCAAAACAGCTTCTTTAGCGGCAAACATTTTGCTAAAGCTTTCAATAGACTGGGCGCGTTTCTGGCAGAAATCTTGTTCTTCTTGTGTAAAGACACGGTCCAAAAATTTTTGCCCCAAAGAAAGCACTGCCTTTTCAATACGATTCATGTCAACTAAATCAACACCAATTCCAACAATCATCTTTGATTTCCCTGTATCTGACCTTGTGCCTGGCCTTTTAGTTGGATAGAGCGCCATAATTTTACGTGTTTTTGGTGCTCTTGAAAGGTTGGGCTAAAAGAATGGCCCCCTGTGCCGTTCGCTACAAAATACAAAGCATCCGTTTTTTTAGGAAAAATAACAGCCTTTAAAGAATCTTTCCCAGGACAACCAATAGGGCCGGGCGGTAGGCCTGAAACAACATAGGTATTGTAGGGGTTTTGTTTCTTTAAATCATCAAACGTTAAGGGGCGCCCTAACTCTTCCTGACCAAACGTTAGACTATATACAACCGTAGGGTCTGCTTGCAAACGCATACCAATTTTGAGTCTATTCAAATAGACCCCTGCTATTTCAGGTCTTTCAGAACATACTCCAGTTTCTTTTTCAACAATGGATGCTAAAATCAGTAAATTTTCAGGTGTGTCTATAAAGCTGTCGGCGGGTTTTTGGCTCCAAAGGCTATGCAATACTTCATTCATGGCCTTTGACATACGGTTAATGATGCTTTGGCGCGAATCCCCATAAGAATAATGATACGTTTCTGGCAATAATGTCCCTTCCGCTGGAATTGACTGAATATCACCAGTTAAGGCTGGGTTTTCAATAATTGACTTTATTATTTGGTTAACCGTATGACCTTCTGGAAAGGTTATCTGGCGAACAACCGTTTTTCCCAATCGCATTTGACGAATAATATCCAAAGGGGTTGCTTTCGCTTGAATGGCATACTCTCCCGCTTTTAAAGCCTTTTTGGGAAAATAAAGCTTTTGGGCCAAAACAAACGCCCAGGGATTTTTTAAGGCCCCTTCTTTTTTTAACTGACGGGCAACACCCATTGTATTTGTTTTTGGTTGGATAATGACCGTTACGTTTTGAGAGCCTGGGTACAAAACACCCAAGGGAGAATATAAAAAGACATAAATACCCAGAAAGAAAGAAAAAAACACCAAGAACCCAAAAAATGGTTTTTTTTTCTTGGTATCTACTTTTTCTATTTCTTCCATTAAAGTTTTAAAGCCTGCTTTTGAAGCTCCACCAGTTCTTCAATACCTCCCTTGGCCAAAGCTAGCATGGCTAAGAACTGTTTATCAGAAAAAGGCTTCCCTTCAGCAGCTGCTTGAACTTCAACCAAAAGCCCCTTACCTGTAATCACAAAATTTGCGTCTACCTCTGCTGTTGAATCCTCAATGTAGTTTAAATCTAAAACAGCTTCATTTTTGACAACTCCACATGAAACGGCAGCAACGTGATCCGTTAAAGGCAACGTTTCTAATTTCTTTTTATCCACAAGTTTCTGAAGGGCCTGATGCATCGCCACATACCCACCTGTAATACTGGCTGTGCGTGTGCCACCATCGGCTTGAAGAACATCACAATCAATACGAATTTGACGTTCACCCAAAGCTTTCAAGTCCACAACAGCCCTGAGCGATCGGCCAATTAGGCGTTGAATTTCCTGGGTTCTTCCCGTTTGTTTGCCCTTAGATGCTTCCCGCTCAATACGGTCTGGCGAACAACGGGGTAACATTCCATATTCGGCTGTAATCCAGCCTGTGCCTGTATTTTTTAAAAACGGAGGAACTTTTTCTTCAATGGTAGCCGTACAAATAACATGAGTATCCCCGAACTTAACAAAACAGGAACCTTCTGCAAATTTGGCATAACCGGGGGCTAAGAAAACTCGACGCAGCTCGTTAACAGAGCGTTTATCTGGGCGCATAATAAATTTTTATAAAGTTTAAGAATTTGAAACCAGTCTGCAGAAAATCTTGATTTTTTTCAATTGAAATTGTTTCTTTGAAAAAAGAATAAAACAGGTTAAAGTGTCGCTTGTGCTTGATTAATTCCTGAAACAAGCCAAACATTATCAATGTCTTGCACCCGTAGCTCAGCTGGATAGAGCGTTGCCCTCCGGAGGCAAAGGCCAGAGGTTCGAATCCTCTCGGGTGCGCCACTTTTTCTTTCTGCGTTAATAGATTTTTAATAAAAAAGCAGATAACATAATTCTAGAATTTGGATTACTGTGTTCAAAGAAAGCTGATCCCTGAATGGTAAAAGTCACCTTTTTTGGTGTACGTGGAAGCACCCCCTGCGCGGGTGATCAGACACGTATATATGGTGGTCACACAAGTTGTGTAACTGTGGAGACAAATGGTGCCATTTTTATTCTTGACGCAGGGTCTGGGATTTTTGAAGCCAGTGAACTTGTCGCCACAAAACATCCAAATGGCGCCCATCTTTTGCTATCTCACGGCCACTTAGACCATGTTATGGGGTTGCCTTTTTTCAAACCTATTTGGAATAAAGAATATTCATTGAACATATACGGCGGCACATTCAACCCTTATGGTGGCGTTCAATCGTTTTTAAATTCCACGTTCAAATCACCGTTATTTCCTGTTCCTTTTGAAAAGTTTGGGGCCCACGTCACGTTCAAGGATTTTAATGGTGGGGACACCCTAGAAATTGATGGCATAAAAATTGACACACATGTCTTAAATCATCCAAATGGCGCTGTTGGGTACCGCCTTAATAGTAAAAAGACGTCTGTTTGCTATGTAACAGATCACGAACATACCCCTGGTGTTTTAGATGAACGCCTTATTCAGTTTATTCAAGGCACAGACCTGTTTATTTATGATGCCAGTTACGACGATCATACTTTTGACAAATACAAAGGCTGGGGGCATTCCACCTGGCAGCAAGCTTTACGCATGGGCGATGCGGCAGGCGTGAAACACACAGTTTTATTTCACCATGACCCCGCCAGTACCGATGAAGTGATGAAACACATCGAAGCCGAAGCCTTGAAAATTTCCCCGTCATCCATTGTGGCGCGGCAAGGGATGGTTGTGGAGCTATAGCTCCATATGCCTTTAATTATTTTTTAATAATTTAGGTTTAAAATAAAACTATAAATTAATTCTTATTTTTTACAATGATCTTACTTCTTATTTTTCTAACTATTTTTTCCACAAGAACAAGCTGTGCTAATACGTACTCTTTAGAAGGTGTTACAGACAGCTTTCGTCAAATGCTGTTAAATAAAGACGCCCCTTTGGTTGAAGGGTGCGACCTTGCCACGCGAATAACGCAAGAATATATTCAATCGCAAACCACCCATACTTTGCAGCAGTTAACAGCTTTAGATCAGCTTTGTAACAGTGGTATCTCATGGCGGGGTATTTTGGGCGGTCTTACTGAAAGTGATCTTTTAATGTTTTATGATACATCACTGTTTATGAAAGAACATGTGTTCAATATTGCCAAAGGCAGTTTGGGGATTCGCCCACAGCCCGCAACAGAATATGAACGTGGCATTATTGCCCGTGAACTGCTGAATTTGGGACGCTTGTATTCAAGTATGAATTTGCTTCCCACAAAGCTTCTAGAATTGAAAGAACAGTTTGATAAAGCCAGATACCCCTTTGAAAAGCAGCACCTGCAAATGACAGCATTATTCATGCTTTTTGGTGCCGGAAAAAAATTTGACTGGTTTCAATGGTATGGTATGGTTCCAGATCGTGTAGCGGCCGCCATAATGATTAACAAATATGCCGCTAACACGGATTTTCTTCCAGAAAGCGAGCGACTACGACATTTTCGAGGGCATCACGATAAAGATGAACACCTTGCAGTGGCACCTTTGGAGGAAAGAAAGCCATCTACAACAGATATGACACCTCAACAATTTTTTATGTTAATTCAACAGTTTCGCGAATTTCAGCTAAGGCGAGAATGTGAACGATTAAACCAGCATCGTACACATTCCATAAGTTTTATTCACAGCATTTATTCGAGGGAGGCTGTTGAGGCGGAACTTGCTAAAAAAGAAAAATATTTTAGAAACCAAATTAACTGGCGTTTGTCACCTGAGAGCACATATTTTAACCCTGTGGATTATCCAATGAGTGTTCTAGATTTTGGTCTTGAAAAAGCCGAAACATGTTTTAGTCAACTTTATATGACAACGCCGTTTGCAGAAGCTGAAGCAGCTTTTGCAGCTTATGGTGTTGTACCGTTGCGTGGATTCGATGCAGCACGCACAAACCTTGTTTTAGGGTGCGGTAATTATCCAACAGACTTATCATTTGTTTCAAGGAGCAAGAAACATTATGGCCGTGACTATCACTATGATGCTGACACCGTAGATATTTCAGCAGCTATGAACCCAACTATTGTAGGTAGCTCTCATGATTGTGGTGTTTATGATTATATTCACTCACAAGGCAAAGTGTACGATACTATCGTGGCGGAAGTATCCCCATTTATAACAGTTTCCTCATTGAATAATATTCGAAAAATTTTAAAAATCGATGGAACATATTGTTCAGGTACATCATGTATTTTTATTGATATTATCCCCAGATCCTTAAAAGACCGTGTACCATTGGATGAAGATAATATTTCTATTTTTGTGGATGATGCTGAATTTGAATCGCTAAAAGCCCTAACTGAAGAGGAAGCTCAAACCCGTATTTTTCCTAAGCTGGAAGAATTTTTTAAAGAAAATGGATTTTCTTTAAATACGGAAGCGAAAATTGAAGCTTCAGTTTTTCAGGAAAAAATAAATTATTACTTAGCCCCAGACATTTTTACCATTACCCGTATTCGCTAACATAAAGCTAAATAACTTCAAAATTGTTATATTACCGTCGTACTGAACCGAAGGGCAGCGGTAGCAAACTAAAATCAAGGTGACAAAGTGTTATCATTTTATGGCACATCGGCTATACAGAAAAAGCTTGCCCTTAAGCCTAACAGAACCGTATCTTGTGACAATATAAGTTCTTCTTTAGGAAAAAAATCGTGGGTTTTAATTGTGGAATTGTGGGGCTTCCCAATGTTGGCAAATCAACTTTATTTAACGCTTTAACAGCAACAGCAGCGGCTGAGGCAGCCAATTACCCCTTTTGCACCATTGACCCCAATGTAGGTCGTGTGGGCGTGCCTGATGACAGGTTAGACCAGGTGGCAGCCATTGCCAAGTCAGCCAAAATTATTCCTACCCAATTGGAATTTGTGGATATTGCAGGCCTTGTAAGGGGTGCCAGCAAGGGTGAAGGGTTAGGAAACCAATTTTTGGGTCATATTCGATCAACAGATGCCATTATTCACGTGCTGCGCTGTTTTGACAATGATGACATCACCCACGTAGATGGAACCGTTGACCCCTTACGGGATTTAACAACCATTGAAACAGAATTATTGCTGGCTGATCTTGAAAATTTAGAAAAGCGTGTGACAGGCCTTGAAAAGCGGGCCCGTGGTAACGACAATGAAGCCAAGGAAATATTAGCCGTTGTGCAAAAACTGCTACCTTTTCTTCAAGATGGAAAACCCGCCAAAGCTGCCAATATAACGGATGTTGAACGACCTTTTTTTCAACAATTACAATTGCTAACAGCAAAACCCATTTTATATGTGTGTAATGTGGCAGAAGACGAAGCCACCACAGGCAACACCTACACACAAAAAGTTTTGGATTATGCCAAAAAAAATGGCGCGCCTGCTGTTATTATTTCAGCTGGCATTGAAGCCGAAGTGGCAAGCCTTTCATCTTTAGACGAACAGAAAGAATTTCTAAATTCTCTTGGCCTTCAAGAAACCGGCTTAAATCAAATTATTCGGGAAGGTTACCAACTATTAAACCTTCTGACGTTTTTTACCGTAGGCCCCAAAGAAGCCCGTGCCTGGACTGTAGAACAAGGTTCCAAAGCGCCGCAGGCAGCTGGTGCCATTCATACAGATTTTGAACGAGGCTTCATTTGTGCTGAAACTATTGCGTTTGATGATTTTGTAGCATGTCAAGGAGAAGCCGGCGCCAAAACAGCCGGCAAATTGCGGCAAGAAGGCCGGGATTACTTGGTAAAAGATGGAGATATTTTCCATTTCCGCTTTAATGTGTAGTGACTTGAGCACCCTACAATGAAATATTAAAGAAGATCTCCACAGGCATATGCTTGTGGAGATCTTCTTTATATTAGCCTGCCGCTTTGATTCTTGAAAAAACTTTATCTCTTATGTGGGATGTAGCATTTTCTAAAATACGTTTATAAGAATTTGCTGTTTCCGCATTATGGGATTCCTCTATTACTTTTTTCACAAGGTTTTCAGCCTGTTCTAGCAACCTCTTTTCTTCCTCAAAAGCAGCTCTTTTATCATGACAAACGCCAGAAATATCAAATTTTTTATAAACGGTATCCAACAAAATATTTTGAACAAAATCATTAACTATGTCCTGTACATATGTGGTAAAAAATTCTTCAGAATCCATTGATTTGACTTCTGCATCAGAAAAAATTTCAACACCGTTTCTTCGATTTACTTCGTAATTCCGCTTATAAGAGCTTAAACAATTCGAAACATCTTTGGGTTTACAGAGAACACGACACATCACACTGTTTTCAAAAGGCATTCCCCCTAACCAAACATTCGAATTATACATAGTCGCACATGAGCTTGTTCCACATGCTTTGCTACAAACTTTATTAAATTTATTTTTATCGATCGGTACATTTTTTTCCATGGCATCGCTAAAAAGTCTCACAAAGTTAACATAGGGAAAAGCAATAGCAATAATTGGTATCTCTGATAAAGAGCGCGTATGTTCTTTGTATAGACTATGCTCAAAATATTCCCCACGAGAAATACCAATTCGATCAAGTTCTTTTTTGATGTCCCTTTCACTTTCACAAACATCGGCATACCGTTGTTCCAGCGTTGTAGATCCATCAGCTGGAGTTTCACCTGCTTTTACGGTTTGGGCGCTTGCAATTATGCCCAATATTAAAAATTTAATTGTTTTCCGAATCATAAAAACCAACCCTATATTAAAATAATTTATAATTCAAAAATACAGATAAATTATTAATTAAATATTAACAGATTTTTGAAAAAATAGGTATATCCCCCTGGGCGGGTGGGGGTTAGGGATGGTGTAAAAGTTAACAAAGTGTTAACTTTCTATAAAATTCCTAGTAACCCTTAGGTACTGCTCTTGTTGCCTTCACTTGTACTCGTAACACGCCCTGCAGAAAACAGCGCAGAGACAAATCAAACTTTTATCAAAAACGGGTTTCAGGTTTTTTGTGAACCCCTCTTGAACATTTCATATGTGCCTATCGCAGAATTACTGAATGAAAATGCACACATTATCACAACCTCAAGTTATGCCATTCGGGCTCTGGCAAAAATAACACCCAACCGCCATTTTTCTATATGGTGTGTTGGAGCGCAGTCGGCACAAACAGCACACGAACTGGGTTTTAAAACTATTCATGCTGCACCCAACGAAGAAAATGCAAAAAGTCTTATGAATACAATCGCCTGTTCTGTTTCAAAAACAGAGCCTTTGATTTACCTTCGGGGCCTAACTGTTGCCGTTGATATGGGCACCTTACTAGCACAAATAGGGTACAAGATTTCCCCCCATATTGTATACGAATCCGCCCCCACCCTAGAGTTGTCCAAAGAATGCTTGGCCCTATTTCACAACAAACAAATTGGCGCCCTGACCCTATATTCGAAGGAAACAGTCAATGCTTTTGTAACTTTAGTTGAAAAGCATCAATTAAAGCCGTTTTTAGGGCACATAACTGCCCTTTGCCTTAGCGATTCAATCAACACCCTGCTACAAGAAAAATGCCCCATGTTGTCATTAACAGGGGCATCTACCCAGGAATTGATTCATCTGTTAAAGCTTACGCTACAATATTCACAATACGATTCGGCACAATAATCACTTTTTTAGGCGCACTTCCATTCAAAGCAGCAACCACAGCCGGTATAGCCAAAGCTTGTGTTTCTAAAACTTGGTTTTCTGTGTTGGGTGTCACAGTCAATGTTCCCCGAAGTTTGCCATTCACCTGAACACCCATCGTAATTTCATCCACAGCAGCTAAAGTATCATCCACCTTGGGCCATGGCTCATGCTGCAATGGTTTTCCAGGGTGCAACTGGTCAAACAATTCATGTGCTAAATGGGGTGTTAGGGGATAAAGCGCCTTAATTAAAAACACCATGGCTTCATTAAGTGCTTCAAATGAAGCTGTTTCCAAACTTTCTTCAATACAACGGGTCAATTCCCGCATAAATGCAATGGCTTTATTAAACCCATTTTGTTCGTAAGCTTCGGTTATTTTGGCTAAATACTGGTGCGCTTTTTTCCGTAAATCCGCCGACGTACCGGCTGTTTCTTTTTTCGCCAACACATCTTGCATCAAACGCCACAGGCGGTTTAAATATCGCCAAACACCATCTAATGCTTCTGTGTTCCAATCAAAGTCTTTATCAGCGGGCGTGTCGGACAACACAAACATACGGGCCACATCAGCACCATAGGTATCAATAATATAAGTTGGGTCAACCACATTATATTTTGACTTACTCATTTTTTCAGAACGCCCTACTTGAACAGGCTTTCCTGTTTCAGCGTGCGCATACGTGTTTCCTTGTTTAACAACCTCTTGCGGTGATAGCCAATTCCCTTGTTCATCTTGATAGGTTTCATGGCACACCATGCCCTGTGTCAGCAAATTCTTGAATGGCTCCCGTACAGTTCCATAACCACAATCAGCCATAGCCTTCATAAAAAAGCGCGCATACAAAAGGTGCAAAACCGCATGTTCAACGCCGCCAATATACCAGTCTACGGGCATCCAGTAGTTGCAAGCATTTGTATCAATGGGCTCAGGGGATTCCGGGCAGCAATACCGCAAAAAATACCAAGATGATTCAAAAAATGTGTCCAACGTATCGGTTTCACGTACAGCTTTTTCGCCACAAGTTGGGCAATTCACATGTTTCCATGTGGGGTGATGATCCAAGGGGTTACCGGGTTTATCAAACGTCACATCCTTCGGTAGTTCTATAGGCAACTGGTCCTTTGGAACGGGTACTTCCCCGCATTTATCGCAATGGATCATGGGGATAGGGCAACCCCAATACCGCTGACGCGATACAGACCAGTCACGTAAGCGAAAGGTCACCTTCCCTTCCCCTTGGTTTTGCGCTTCTAACTTTTGGATGGCAGCTTTTTTAGCAGCATCCACATCTAAACCATTTAAAAAATCTGAATTTTCCAAAACACCTGCTTCTGACACCACAGGCAAAATGGGCAAATTATATTTTGTGGCAAATTCATGATCCCGTTCATCATGGGCGGGGCACCCGAAAATGGCCCCTGTTCCATAATCCATCAGCACAAAGTTAGCCACGTATACGGGCAGTGTGCGCCCTTTTATAAATGGGTGATCCACCGTTAGATGGGTTAAATACCCTTTCTTTTCAACAGTGCTAAGGGCTTCTTCTGTGGTGGGTGTGCGCTGACAATCGGCTACAAAATCTTGAAGTGCTTTGTCTTTCGCGGCTAATTCTTCCACAAGGGGATGAGTGGGCGCCACCGCACAAAAAGCAGCCCCAAACAACGTTTCCGGACGGGTTGTGTAAATCAGAATATTTTCTTGAGTGCCCGTAATAGTAAAGGAAACGGTGGCCCCTTCAGAACGCCCAATCCAATTTTCCTGCATTTTGACAACCTTTTCAGGCCATCCAGCTTCTAATTTCTTTAGGTCATCCAATAATTCTTGCGCGTAATCTGTAATTTTAATGGACCATTGGTTTAATTTTCGCCGTTCAACCAATGCACCAGATCGCCACCCCCTGCCATTCACAACTTGTTCATTGGCCAAAACTGTGTTTTCGACAGGGTCCCAATTTACCCAAGATTCTTTTCGGTAAACCAACCCTTTTTGATAAAAATCCAAAAATATTTTTTGTTCCTGGCCATAATAATTGGCAAAGCATGTGGAAATTTCCCGACCCCAATCATAGGAAAAACCAAGGCGCAGCAATTGGGCCCGCATTTCAGCCATATTCGCAACCGTCCAGGTTTCAGGATGGCTTTTATTTTTCATGGCTGCATTTTCAGCAGGCAACCCAAAAGAATCCCATCCCATGGGGTGCAAAACGTTAAAACCCTGCATGGTTTTAAAACGTGCTATGGCATCACCAATAGAATAATTGCGCACGTGCCCCATATGCAGACGGCCCGATGGGTATGGCAACATTTCAAGCACATAGTATTTTGGTTTAGGTGATTTTTCATCAACCTTATATGGGTTTTCTTCCTCAAAATAGTATTGCCATTTTTCTTCCACATGGCGAAACGGGTATACGGCGCTCATAAAATCTAAAATCCAAAACTTCCTTATAAGCTAGGTATAGCAGGGATAGTGCCTATTTTCCACAGGGAATCACCTGTAAAAAAGACAATTTAACCGTTTATTTACTTTTTGAATTTATAAATAAAATATACAAAATAGAAAAATCTTATAACCATGAATATTCTCTTGGAAATTAAAAATTGGCTTGTTGTCAGCCTCATTTTAATTGCCTGTACAATTTCAAGCTTTGCCGTATCGTTTCCAAGTGATGAAGTTCTTAATGAAGAAGATTTTAGAGTTCTTTTAGATGAATATGCCGAAAATATTCAACAGGTAAAGGAAAGCTTTCTAGACGATGTTCGTGACAACTTTATTCTTGCTTATGTTCTAGCTCACGAAGCCAAAAAAAAGGAGATTTATCCTGCTTATCGTGCGCGCCTTATCAACAATGCTTACTTGGCTTTAATGGGCTATGGTTTTGACAACAGAGGAATCCCCCCCGTAAGCGATCAAGAATATGACTTGGCATCCATGACTGCTTTTGAGATTGGAACAGTTGCTCAAAAACCTGGTGGATTAGAACCCACTTTATCTGATCCTCCCGCTCTGCAGCGCCATTGGTATGCAGTCAATATTAATTTGAATGCAGGCGTAAAATTTGCCTTAGAACAAGCAGAAGATGAAAAAAACCAATATCCTCTTCCAGAAGAATGGACATGGTCGGTTCCTAAAACAGTTTTTAGGACAAGTATGTATTATAGGAACGAACAGTTTGATGAGAAGACTACCATGTATGCTAAAGATCAAACAGGGGATCTTCGTGAGGTCAGAATTGCATATTTTTTATCAATGAAAGATGTAGCTAGGTTACTCACCCCTGAGGGCATCACAGAACCAGGTAAAATTATTTATAACAGCAACTTAATTAACCAGACCGACCTAACGGAACCTACAGATTTTACGATTGCAGATCTTTCAAGAGGGGGCCATATGTTCTTTGTCGGCCGCTTTTCCACCAAAAATCATATAGAAACTGTTCTTGAATGGATTTTGAACCGTGTTCCCGAAGAAAACAAATGTACAATGATGGAAAGAGTTAATGCAATCCAAAGAAAAATTTTGTGTGGCCGTGACATAACTATATTCAATGATGTTCGACCAGATGTTTTATATTTATGCACCTTCTACCCACTGGAAGATCAAATCAGATTTTTTAATATGATTGATGCAATTTTGGACAAGAGAACCGATGTTACCCCGCAGGAACTTAGAAAACTTTTATTTGATACACGACACTTGAGCTTAGATGAAAAAGAGGCTGTTTTTAACGGCGAAACATCAAGCACAGTGTCAGTTTCTGCCGCTAAAACCACCATTGCACCTAGAGAAGTTGTAAGCTCAGCCACAGGAATTCTGTCAGCTCATGCCATTGCAACTGGTGGTGCTTCTTCTTTTGCAGCAGATGAACCTGCTGCTATTGACGATTTAGCTGTTATGGATGGCGTGACTATTACACGTAGTAATGTAGGAACAAAACCCAGAAAAATAAATCTAGCGCCCTCTAATGAAACTAGACGGGACGCGCCACCTTTCTTTAGATCCTATCCAGGCAAAAAAATGAACCTGCCACCGTCTAACGAAAGAAAAATGACAGAATCTTTTTCTGATGTACCTGCTGCAACGATTCCCCATCCATTAGAAAGAGGGGCCAGGGCAGGTCTTGTATATTAACTTACTTTAGCCAACGCCATAAGCCAGCACATGAGTTTGTGCTGTATAAAGTTCACACCCGTCAAAGGCTGGTTTTTGAAAACTTTTGATCATATCGTTTTTTATGTCATCGATTTCTGCGTTCGATGCCACCCCTGCCTCAACAAGCCTGCTACGCACCTCCTCAACACGGGAAACAATTAGGTTTTGCGCAATCTTTTGGGTTGCATCCAGCTTTGTTTCATAAAAATCTATTTTAGAAAAGCAACCTAAACCTGAACACAAATCTGGTATTTTTCGACCAATGTTGTAGTCATTTCCCCTTTGTTGACCATATTTTATTAACAGCTGATGAAATTGGCCAACAGCTTTATTTCCACACGTATCCACCAAAGAATTCATAGATGATTCTTGCACACACAAAACGCCACCGGGCTTTAACAAATTGGCCATTCGCTTCAAAACATCTGCTGGGTTTTTGACATGCATTAGCAAAAATCGACAATGAACAATATCTGCTTTATCCAGGTCTGACGTATCACAGGCGTCAATGTCACCCACCATATACGAAACGTTTTGGTACCCAGCATTGGTAAGGTGAATTTTTGTGGTATTTATTTGTTCTTCGCTGATATCCATAGCATAAACATGGCCTTTAGGCCCCACCACTTTTGCTATACATTCTGTCATAGCACCACTACCACAGCCTATATCCCAAACAATAGAACCTTCTTGAAGGCCAGCTTTATGGAGTTGGTCCATAGACCGCTCCTCCAAGATTTGGTGCTGGATATTCAAATTTTCAGCCCCTTGGTCACCCACCCTCAAAACATAAGGGTTTTCATCTTCTGTGTAGGTTGGCTGGGTTATAAAATGAGTTGCCATAATCATGAATCCCCAAAACAGGTTCGTTCTTTGAACCTACACGTGCTGGCATTTTAAAGCAACCTAGCAGCAATTCGATTCCAAGGCTTATGCTGTTGCGTTCTCACGTTCTTTAATCGCCTTCAAAACCTTACGCGCCGCTAAAATTTGTTTTCGTAAGTAAATAGGAACATCTGTTCCACTCCATTCAGGAAGGGTCAAAAAACCTTGAAACCCATCCATAAAAACAAGCTGACCATTTCGTTCAAAAATTTGAAGCCCTGAAAAATTCACAACCTCATGAGACCCCCTGCCACTACGCTGTTCACACCCTAAATTTGTTAGATATGTGCGAAAATCCCTTCTTGAAAAATTAAAATTTCCAGATTCTATCTTTCCATCAAGGGTTGCACTTTTTCCAGTAAGGCCATACAAATCTATCAGGGAAAAAGGCGATTCCTCAACGGTAGGGGTGGTGGTTACTGGTAATGCAGGTTCATCATCATTACCCACATCAGCCTCTGCCCTTCCTGCAGCTATGGCAGATTCCTGACGCGCCCTTTCGGCTTCTTCGTGACGTAAGCGTTTCAAACCAGCAGAATCTAGCGCTATCGGTCCTTCCGATCGTCCCAAGGCAGGGTCCTGCTGTAATGTTACTCGCCTTAAAACTTGCGGGGCAGCAGAAACAGAGACCGCATTTTCTAAACTCATTCTTTCCGAAGCTGCTACTGCCTCTCTCGCTTTGGAAACAAACGCCTGCTGGCTTTGCCTTTTCCGCCCCTTTCTAAGTTGTGCATTAGCTTCTTTTGCTTGCTGTGCTTTAGCTTCCAATGCTTGAAAAGGTTCAAAATTACCTAACCCAAGCTCAATAAAAGCATCCATAGACTCTAAATACTCATCTTGCACGTCACATAGACTGGAATAAACATTCCTGTATTCTTTTGCCCTGCTGAAATCACCAAAATTACAAAATAGACCCATGTTGTGTTTTAGAAGCTTCAAACAAACAGCCAAATCTGTTCTTTCAAAAAAGAAAAAGTACAAATCTGCCAGATTAGGTGCAGCCCTTCCCTCTAAATCCATACCAGTCCGCAAAGCCTGCTCCAATAAAGCACTGGCCGCCACCGCCTCGCTAAAGTCACCAGTTAAGACCGAGTCTGTTATGTTTTGTGATAAAGCAGTGAGTCTGTCATTCAAATGTGGCATTTTCACTGCTGCCACTTTACTAACGGATGCTCGCACACCTAAAAATTCATGATTTAAACCCCGCTCTGCAACTTTTAGCACACCTTTTGATAGTCTCGACTGTTTTAAAAAACGCTGAGCCTTTGCATTTCGCTCTGCTTCGGCGTATTTTAACGCTTTCATACCTTTAATAACATCTAACGCTCTACTAGCCCAAGCTTCTGATGATTGTCTTCTTAAAAGTATTTCAACGTCTCTTGCCTTAACTTTGTTCCTCCCTAAAAGGGTCGACGTTACATCATAGCATTCGTACAAAATAGGGTACATCTGCTCTTGGAAAACAGCTTGTTCATCGATGGAAAAAAGAGCAATAAGTCGCTGCCCCTCTGTCTCTAAAAAATTACATATAGTGGTTGAAACGTCCGCATATAAACGAATATTAGACTTAACGCGTGGATTATTAAGAAAAGCGCAAAAAGCGGAACGAATATTAAAATACGACGATTTTAACATATCCGGGTGAATTTCCGTTCTTTCACTGATTTTGGTTTGTAGGTCTGCAACTCCTGCAACTTCCCTTTTAAGTGCTTCAAGACGATCTAAATTTTGCTCTTTTTCTATTTGACATTCATAGCATTTCGCCTGAACAGTTCTTAATGCATAAAAAAAGGCCTCTTTATAATCATCACTACAGGTGAATACAAAAAAAGATTTTGTAAAGTCCAAAAGTTCATCAATATTTCTTATCATTTTGTCTTTTATAAAAAAATGACCTACATTGCGCCCATCAGACAGAGAAGGAAGAACTTGATTTATAAAACTTATAATTTCAACAGTATCACCCTCTGAAAGAACACGGATAGAATAATCTCGTGTAGCAGGTATAGGTGCTCCATCTTCCAAAACCTCCATAGCAAAAGTGGCAGATGTCAAAAAAGACGAGATTAGGAAAATTGGTAATTTTTTCATTTGATCAGTTAGCCCTGCGTAATTTTTTAACCCACTTCACATATAGTGACAAACAAAATGAATTCAAGAAAGCTTCTGAAAAAAGGCTTTGTTAAATTTTTTGGTTTAAAAAGTTCGCCTGTGTGAATGCTTTTTAAATAATTTCCTTGTTTTTCCAAAGCTTTTTTGTTACATTGACGGTGAAGTATTTTAAATTTCAGAAGCTTTATGGATCAATTTTTCATAAGTACACGACATTGGCGATGGCATCACAGCTGGTAGTTCCAGTTCCTGTGCTATTTGTTTTGTTGTTTATTTATGAAAGGTTTCGGTCATGTTTACGCCCCTTAAAAAAATCACCCTCATTTTGTCTTTAGTTGCCCTTGCCATTTTGGGTTACTTCTTCAAATCCTTCTTAGCACCCAAACCATCTGAAAAACCTGTGGTGGCCATCACTCAAATTGTTCCACACCCATCTCTTGACAGTATTCGTCAGGGAATTTTAGATACGTTAAAAGGACAAGACATCAGTATTGTTTTCCAAGATGCCCAGGGAAACATGGCAACAGCCACACAAATCGCCCAGCGCTTTGTTGCCTTGAATCCAAAAGTTGTGGTGCCTATCACAACACCATCGGCACAAGCTTTATATGTTGTTGCAAAAGAACGGGGCATCCCCTTAATTTTTGCAGCCGTTACAGACCCCATTGCCGCTAAGCTAACCCCCTCCTATGAAGGGCAGCCTGATGTAGCTGGGGTTTATGATGCTTTGCCCATTTTAGAACAGGCCAAAATAATCCAAGAAGCCATTAACCCCAAGACCGTTGGTATTTTATATAATCCTGGTGAAACAAATTCTGTTGTTATTGTTGAAAAAATGACCCAAACACTTCAGGACCTAGGAATGGCAGTCGTTAAGGCACCTGTTACAACAACACTTCAAGCCAGCACAACCACCCGTTCTTTGGTGGGTCAAGTTCAAGTCATTTATATCGCGAATGATAATACGGTGATTTCGGCGTTAGAATCTATTTTACAGGTAACAAATTCTGAAAAAATACCCATTTTCTGCTCTGATCCTGAATCAGTAGAGCGTGGCGCGCTTATGGCTTTGGGGCCAAATCAGTATGCCATGGGACAACAAGTTGGAAAAATGATTCAAGCCTTTTTAGAAGGTAAACCCCTGGAAAAAATTGGCATTCAAAAACCCCAATCATACGAATTACTAATTAATTTAAAAACGGCACGACATTTGGGCATTCATCTGCACCCGTCAATTATTGACAAAGCCAATAAAACATTTGATGAAACCCAAAAAAATTAGGAAAAAGTGTCATGAACCGTTTAATAAAAATTGCAGCCCTTCTTTGCTTTGCCAGCCTGTTATTTTGGCTTGGTACAAAAGAAAACAAAAAAACAACAAAGCCTTTTACAATTGGTATTGTACAGGTCATTGACCACCCAGCATTAGATCAAAGTCGTCAAGGTATTCTAGACGACTTAAAAGAAAAGCAGTTTCTAGAAAACTGCACAGTCACCACTGAATCTGCCCAAGGTAACCCAGCCCTTGCATCCCAGATTGTGCAAAAATTTGTGGGCCAAAAGGCTTCTTTGATTGTAGCCATTGGAACAACACCTGCACAAGTAGCGGCCCAAATAACGCAAAATACAAATATACCCGTTATTTTCGTGTCAGTAACAGACCCAGTTGGGGCTAAACTCATTATTAACCCAAAACAACCAGAAGGTAACGTTACAGGGGTTTCCAACTTTGTTCCCATTGAACAACAGTTTGAACTTTTCAAGAAATTGATTCCTACCTTAAAAAAGTTGGGCATCATCTATAATCCAGGAGAAGCCAATTCCGTAAGCATGATGGAAAAAATGCAGTTGGCTGCTGATAAAATGAACCTAACCTTAGTACCTTCAGTCGCCAGTAAAACCGGTGATGTACCAGCTGCAGCCAAAAACCTTATGGGTAAAGTCGATGCTGTATTTGTAAATAATGACAATACGGCATTAGCGGCCTTCGATGCCGTTTCAAAAACTGCCCATGACAATAAAACCGCCGCATTTGTCAGCGATGTGGACCTTTTAAACCATGGTGCACTGGCCGTTCTAGGACCCAACCAATATGAATTGGGTAAGCAAGCAGCGGCTATGATTGTTCGAATCTTAAGGGATAAAACCCCTGTTTCTAAAATACCCGCCGAAGGGCCAAAGATCATTGAAACCAAAGTGAATGAAAAAGTGGCTCAAGAACTTGGCGTTTCATTTTAAAAAAGTATCCTGACTTTTAGGGTGAAGCATTGCTTCAAGAAAAAAACACTGTTGGAATGAAAACTTCGTTAGCAAAAATAGGTGGTATATCCCCCCTCAATCCATGCTAGAATTTCCACAATAATTGTGCGGATTTTTTTCTTATGCCCCTTTGGCTTACCCCTTTTCTTTTTTTTGCAGCGGCCACAGCCACAGCCAGCGTTGATATTTATTTACCTTATGCCCCTTTTCTAAAAAACCTATTCAAAACCCAAGAATGGGTTATGCAATTAAGCATTTTAGTGAACCCTTTTGCTGCTTCTTTTACAGGGTTTTTATTTGGCCATTTTAGTGAAAGCATGGGGCGAAAATCTGTTTTTCTGTGGTCCCTCATTATTTTTTCCTTAGGGTCTTTGGCGCAGGGTTTTTGTGACACCATTGAATGGTTCTTAGTCTTTCGCCTGGTACAGGCTGTGGGGGTTGGTGGCATTCATATTTTGACTTTAGCCATTTTATCCGATTCCTTCACAGGCCCAAGGTATGCGCGTCATGTAGCAACATTTGGTGTTATGTACCCTGTTACATTTGCCCTTGCACCCATGATTGGCGCCCAAATATTTACGTATGTTGGCTGGCGGCACAGCTTTTTTCTGTTGTGTTTATTATCTTCTTTACTGGCTTGGATTTTTTACCAAAATCTGCCCGAAACAAAACCTAAAAAGGAACATGATGAAGCTAGTCAAAAAACAACACTTTTTAAAGGCTTAAAAGAGCTAACAAAAGACACATACTTTATGCGAATGTCCCTTGTTCATAGTCTTCCCATCTCCATTTCTGTCATTTTTTTAGCCAATAGCGCCTTTATTTTTATCGAGTATTATCATTTTACACCGCAGGGTTTTTCATATGTTCAGGCATTGCCTTTTATCGCTAATATTATGGGAAATTTTTTATATCAATGGTATGTAACCCACAATCACCCGCAAAACGCCCTAAAGGTTGGTTTTACAACAATTTCGCTGTTTTTAGTAGGCAGTTTTGCAACACTACTGCTGCATGAAACCTACTCTGTTGTTATGATTCTTGTTAGTTTTGGTATATTCAATTTTGGTCTAGGGTTCAAAGCAGCTGCATCAGCAACACTGGCTTTTGAATCTTTACCTGAAAATAAAGGCATTGGAATTGCCTATTTTTCCTGTCTTCGGAATATGTTTTCAACCTGTCTGGCTATGGCTTCAGCAACTTTTTATACAGGCACCATTACCCCAGTTTTTATCAGCATGATGATTATTGGTATTGTTGTTTTGTTGGTTATGAAGCCCCTGGTGTTTAGACCCAACCTATAGTTTAAAACTGCTCAGCAAACTGCCACACAGTAAATGCCACCCATCCACCAAAACAAAGAAAATAATTTTAAAGGGTAAGGCAATCATAACAGGGGGTAACATCATCATTCCCATGGACATTAAAATAGACGCCACCACCATATCAATAACCAAAAAGGGAATAAAAATTAAAAACCCAATTTCAAAGGCCCGTTTCAGTTCGCTAATAATAAAAGCCGGCACCAAAACCCGAACAGGTGTATCTTCGGGCTTTGTGATATTTTCAATACGTCCAAGATCTATAAAAAGCTTTAAATCTTTTTCGCGCACATTTTTTAGCATGAAGTTTTTAAAAGGTGTTGTGATTTTATCAAACGCCTCTTGTTCTGTTATTTTTTCTTGAATTAAAGGACTAATTCCATTGTTATAAGCTTGTTCAAAAGTAGGCTGCATAATAAAAAGACTTAAAAACATAGCAAGCCCCAATAAAACCATGTTTGGGGGCGATTGCTGAGTTCCAATGGCACTGCGTACAAAAGAAAAAACAACAACTAAACGTGTAAACGACGTTACCATCATAATAATAGATGGCGCTAAACTAAGGACGGTTAGCACCATAAAAATTTGAATCATGCGGCCAACAAAGCTGCCGCCTGTGTTACCCAGGTCTAGTGTAAATGTATCAGCTAAAACAGGGGTTGCAAAAATGCACAGTAAAATCAATATAAACCGTTTCATGAGGCACTTTCTTCCAATATGACATTTTGCTGAATCAGCAAATTTGACGTGGCACCAACTAAAAGCAAATGGCGTTGGGCCCCGCATTCAACAAGAACAAGGCGGTTTTTCGAATCCACCCCTACTGTCTCAAGCACCTTCAAATGCTCATTCTTCCACCAACTTTTTTGGGGAAACCGGTTTTTGTAATAGCGTAGAACATATGCCAAGCCAACAATAGCAGCTAAAACAGCTAATAAAGCAGCTAGAATCTGAAGAATGTGTGTCACGACCGTTCCCCATAAGCACGCATGGCTTTTTGGCGCTGTTCGTTATGGGCCATTTCGCCCTTTAAAACATTCAGCTGCTGTTCTGTTGTATGGTGCCGTTCTGAAACCGCATCTTTGAATTTTTGAATAATGGGTTCAATGGATGTACGATCTTGTTCAGAAAGGGAAGGTAAAATCCCTAAAATTTGGCGTAATTCACTTTCAAGATTTTTAAACACTATATCGGGATCACCTGTTGCCACGTTGTCAGGCCAACCTAAAATTTTTTCTTGAAGGTTTTCCAAAGTGACTTTCAGTTCTTCTGCTGTCATGAAGATGCTCCACAATTTCATACATTTTTAGTATGAAATGGTTTTAATTTTATGTAAATGATTCTTACGTCAACAACTTAAGATGTGTTAAGCTGACTTAGTCGTTCAAATATGTATTCCTAATGAAGCCCCTTTATGTTGCCAGTGCCGTTTTAAAAAATGCAGATTCTAGCGTTTTTATTGTGCAACGACCACCCAATAAAAGTATGCCGGGGTATTGGGAATTTCCAGGCGGTAAAATTGAACCCGGGGAGACACCTCAACAGGCCTTAAAGCGTGAACTGTTAGAAGAACTGGGCCTTATTGTAGATGAAAATAATCTTATCCCCTTTTCCTTTGTTTCTATGGCTTACGAAACATTTCATTTGGTTATGTTGGTTTTTACGTGTGATACATGGCAAGGCACCATACAGCTGCTTGAAAACCAAGGACAATATAATTGGGTTAACCCAGATGATATGACACACTACACCATGCCAAAGGCCAATCAAATTATTGCCAAACAACTTCAAAACAATAGATGGGAGCCTTAAATTCGATGCGTTTGACCATTCACCAATTTTCTGAACTTGAAAGCACCAACACAACAGCTGCTGTTTATTTAAACGACCCATCCACCGAAGAAGGAACTGTTATTTGGGCCTACACACAAACGCGTGGGCGCGGCACCCATGGCAGAAAATGGGAATCAGAAGAAGGAAATTTATATTTTTCTTTGGTTTTAATGCCAAAAAATAAAACAGCGGATGACAACACAAAACTATCTTTAGTGGCCGGCATGGCCGTTGCACAAAGCCTAAAAAGCCTTCACCCCACCTTAAACGTAGCCTTAAAATGGCCCAACGATGTGTTGATTGACGGCAAAAAAATGTGTGGCATTCTGATTGAACAGCATGACCAGACTGTTATTGTAGGCGTTGGCCTAAATGTGAACCACTTTCCAACAGAAACAGATTTTCCAGCCACCTGTTTGAAAGATCACACCAACCAAGATTATGACCTAACGGACCTTCTTCAGCTTTTATTAAAAAATTTATGGCAATGCTATGAACAGTGGCAGGAAGAAGGCCCTGAAAAAGCTGAAAAATTCTGGGAAGATAACAAGTTTTTAGTCGTGTGATTTTTTCTGCCCCTCTTCTTGATTTCATTTGTTTTATACCTACCTAAGTAGTGTGTTGGCTGTTATCAACATTTTAATTGTATTTTTTCTACTAAGAATTGTATAATTCAACTGCTTAATCAGGGAGGTTGAGCCATGTTTCGTAATTTATTTTATTCTTTCGGTTTTCTTGTTTTTATTAGTGCTACCTGGGCTATGGAAGGAAAAACTGATGATGGTGACGGCTGGTTAGGCAGCCTGCCCGTTATGGTGCGCCGGGATGCCCGCCAATTTCAAGAAGCAGTTCATTTTTCTGATCTACCAGACAACCCCTATGCTGCGTATTTTCAAGGGGCTTTGATTGGAAAGGTATTTCATAGGACAGCTGATCTTGATGCAACTATCAATGTAGCCCTTGGTCGACTTGTTGCGTCAAGGGAAGCTAAGGGGGCGCGAGCTTACTTTAAGAAATCTTTTGATGTTAGGGACCCTGAAGCAACGACTCGCCTCCCATTTGCAAACGCGCAAGAGAGACAACGCAATACTTGGCATCAAGAATTTCAAGACCGTTTTAATACAGAGTTGACAAGGTTAACTCAGAGCTCCAATGCTTTTGCCTTATTCATCAAGGGGTTTATGTTGTATGATCATGGTGTTGTGAACCATAAGGATGACGAAAAAAATAATGGTGAACAATACCTGCAACAGGCAGCGAATCTGTATTGTTTACCAGCCTTGAATTTTTTGGAATGGTTATATGCCAAAGAAGGTCATACAAAATTAGCTGCTATTGTTGACAAAAAGAAGAGGCACTCTATGGCAGCAGCCTTAAAGGCGAGTTCAGAAGAAGTTATTCGGTATGCTGTTCGGGAAGATATGTTTAATACCTTGTTACCCCCCTCACCTTCTTGCTGTGGGTGCCAACGGAAAAGGGGAACTGCGGCAGAACTTCCTGTTATTAACCCTGCGGAACATTTTGCAGAATCTTTCTTAGAAACTTTTGGAACGCTAAATAGAACTTTTTATGGTGAAGCATTAGCCCATTTAAATAAAACAGCGGGAAGCATGCGACGGGCCGCTTATTTAACAACTCAAAGTCGCTTCTGGTTTGCAACTTCCATTGTAACGCCATTTGTCACCATGGGCATTAATGCAGCACAGTTGTGGTCTGGCTATCAAACCATGCCGGCTGGCACTCCGCAAGATGCACAAGACATTATTTCAACCCTCACACGCAATGCATTAGGTTCTTTGGTAACCTCTACCATTACGTTTTCTTATGGGGCTTGGGTTTTATACAAAAGCTCTGACATTATCAAACTGAATACAGATGTTTTAAGGGATCAATGTATTTTAACGGCTTTGTATTTAACGGTCAATAAAGGAACAGGTGCTATACCCAAGGCAGGTGAAACCGAAGCAGAAGGTGCCATTAATTATTGGTTCCAAGAAACAAAAGGGTTTAGGTTATTTTCTAAAAAACAAACCTTAAGTCAACGAATTTTAAATAGGAGGTAAAAAATGAAACTACTTCTATGGTTATTATTTTTATCACACACAATTCTTATGGCTAGTGACGATGATGATTATGTGTACAAAAAACCAGACCCTATTCAGCTCCCCCGTTATTTAAAAAAAATGGGATTGGCTGACCTCGTCTATGATCCGCGTATTATGGAGGTGAACGAGGACGATCCTATTTTAAAATATGATTTATCACCTGCTAGTATCGCGGCAATGAAAACTCAATATGAAGTAGCTGAAAAAGCAGAAAATGCAGGGCACAATGAACTGGCCCTTAGAATATACTGGAGTTTGGCTGAACAGGGTTACGGAGAAGCAAATTACAGACTAGCATGTGCTTTCGACGACGGGAACCTTGGCCTTTCAAGAGATCAAAGATTATTCTCTTTTTTCCTGTCGCGCCCTGCGACAGTTAAAGATATGGTTTGGCAACAAAGTAACATTCGTTCTCTTATTAAGCATGCCCGGGCGGAGGAAGCGGCCTGGTTAGCAGCGGAAAAAGACCGATTGGCAACTTCCCCACCCGGCGATGGAGGTGTTGTTGAGGTTTACCTAGATGATAAAGAAGAAGCGAAATTACTGAGCAATGGTTCAAGACATGGCCTAAGGCACCGTGCAGGTAAAAAGTGAAGCTATTTCTAGGATTATTATTTAAGTTAAAAAACTTTTAATCAGCCAGTAAAACCCCCTGAATTATATCAATAGCCCAATCTAATTCTTCTTTTGTAATGACTAGTGGTGGCGCTAAACGAATAACAGTTTCATGGGTTTCTTTGGTTAAAATTCCCTTTTCCATTAAGGTTTCACAAATTTTTCGGGCCGATTTTTTCTTTGGGTCAATATCGACACCAATCCACAAGCCTTTACCACGTACGTCACGTATACAGGGTGCTTGAATGGCCTGTACTTTTGTACGCAAATAGTTTCCCAATTCTTGGCTGCGTTCTGGCAATTTTTCTTCTTCCATAACCTCTAACGCCTTTAACCCCACAGCTGCCGCTAAAGGGTTTCCACCGAACGTCGAACCATGACTACCGGGTGTAAACACATTCAGCAGATCGTGTGTTCCAACCAAAGCCGATACAGGTAAAACGCCACCTCCTAAGGCTTTTCCTAAAATAACACCATCAGCGCGCACCTGTTCATGGTCTGCAGCCAACCATTGGCCTGCGCGCCCCAACCCCGACTGAATCTCATCTAAAATAAGAAGAACTTGATTTTGCCGACAAATACTTTCAACCCCCTTCAACCAACCTGCAGGCGGCACTAAAATACCCGCTTCCCCCTGTATGGGTTCTGTCAAAACGGCACACGTATTGGGTGTAATGGCTTGTTGAAGGGCGTCTAGATCACCAAAAGGAACCACCTTAAAGCCCGGCATAAAAGGACCAAAATTCTTTTGATATTCTAATTCTGTTGAAAAACTAATAATGGCCGTGGTGCGCCCATGAAAATTATTGCCACACACAATAATTTCAGCTTTGTTTTCGGGTATCCCCTTATTTTCATAGCCATATCGCCTAGCTGCTTTAATGGCTGTCTCCACAGCTTCGGCGCCAGAATTCATAGGCAAAGCGCAATCATAATTCAGCAACGTACATAATTTTTTTAAAAAAGGCCCCAGTTTATCGTTATAAAAGGCACGTGAGCAAACGCTTAATTTTTGAGCTTGTTCTACAAGGGCCGCAACAATTTTAGGGTGGCTATGGCCATGACTAACTGCAGAATAAGCTGACATCATATCCAAATATTTTTTACCATTCACATCATAAACCCATACCCCCTGCCCTTTCGATAAAACTACGGGAAGTGGATGGTAATTTTTTGCACCATACGTTTTTTCAAGTTGGATATAGTCTTGTTCAGTCATTGAATCACCAAAAAAATAAGTCGTAGTTTTGATTCTACCACAGGCTTTATATACCTTGTCAAAGTCTACAAAAAACAAACGGTATTATGATACCACCTCTCAAAGTATATATTTTTTGCTGCTTAAAAAAGATTTTGTTGCATTTCGTTCAAAAAACATTTAAAAAATATCTTAGTTTTTGAATATAAAGGCAAATTATGCAAACCGTTTCTATTAAACCGAAAGACGTTCAAAAAAAGTGGCTTCTTATTGATGCACAAGATATTATTTTGGGCCGTCTTGCCGTTTTTGTGGCAAATCATCTTCGTGGGAAGCACAAAGCTTCTTTTACACCGCATGTAGATTGTGGTGATCATGTTATTGTGATCAACGCTGAAAAAGTTCACCTAACAGGGGATAAGTTGAAAGATAAAACTTTCCACTGGCACACAGGTTATGCGGGTGGTATTAAACAACGGACGATGGGTCAAATTTTAACAGGTCGTCACCCCGAACGTGTCATTATGAAGGCCGTTGAACGCATGGTTCCACGGGGCCCACTTGGCCGTCAAATCATGGGCCATTTAAAAGTTTATGCTGGTTCTGATCATCCCCATACTGCTCAGCAGCCTGTAACTGTTGATGTTGCGTCCTTAAATCGTAAAAATAAGCGGAGTATTTAGTTGTGTCCGAAAAAATTGGTCTTGAAGATTTAAAAGTTGCTGTTAAAAAAGCACCGAAATCATCCGCAAAAACTGAGGTTGCTGAAGCTGCTGCCTCTTCTGAACCACGTCAACCCAAAATCGACAAGCAAGGTCGTTCTTATGCCACAGGCAAAAGAAAAAATGCCATTGCCCGTGTTTGGATTAAACCTGGTTTGGGTAAAGTTTTAGTAAACGGCCGTTCAGGCGAACAATATTTTGCACGTCCTGTACTTCAAATGATTATTAACCAACCTTTCAAGGTTGCCAACCGTACATCCCAGTACGATGTTTGGTGCACCGTTTCTGGTGGTGGTTTATCTGGTCAAGCTGGCGCTGTTAAGCACGGCATCAGCAAGGCACTTGTGTCTTATGAACCAGATTTAAGGCCAGCCTTGAAACAAAGCGGCTTCTTAACGCGTGATAGCCGCGTTGTGGAACGTAAAAAATACGGTCAAGCCAAAGCCCGTCGTCGTTTCCAATTCTCTAAGCGTTAGTTGTTATATTTTTCCGTCCAAAAAAATTGGCCTGCAGTTTTGCAGGCCTTTTTTTTGTTGATTTTTCATGTCAGAATAAATTAAATAAAAAGAAAACATTTTTAAATATAAATATTCCTTGTGATAAAACTTTTTATTTCTTTTCTATTTTTACTGCTAATATCTACTACATCAATATTAGCATCCGCCCCTACACCCACATCGTACAGTAGCAAGGAAGAAATGAAAGCTGTTTCTGAACTTTTAACTTCAGGTTTAAACACACTAAAACAAGACAAAACGAATCTGATCATGTTTTTTACAAGAATCGATCAAAAATTGAATTTGCCCCCCTCAACCGATGCATCTGCACTGGACGTACATGCATTTTTATCAGATATGAGGTTTTGCAAAATTTTCACTTTGACCGAACTGATCAAAGATCCTGGAACAGTTTTAGATGAGAAAACTGCTTATTCAGAACAGATCAGAATAGAGGCGGAAATGTTAAAAACCAATTTTAGAAATCTAAAAGAACAATCTGCATCATTACCCAACTATCGGCACCTTTTCAGAAATTATTTAATAGCTTTTGCAAAGGCAGGGGAAGCATTTTCTCACCTTGCAGCCGTTTATTCAGGGGGTTCGGGTGGATATAGAGAGAAAGCCTATTTGCAATGCTTAAGGTATTTTATGGTTGCTACTGGAAAGTTTGATGACTATAAAGAACTTTTAGGCACAGAGCCTGACCCAGAATTCGAAAATCTTGCTTTAACAGTGCATGCACAAATTTACCTTATTCCTTCTGCTGATAAGGGTGTAAAACGTGACAGCCTAAAATATATTAGACGACATGATCACGAAAAAGAGTATTCCAGTATTACTGGAGTACAAATGGAGGCACATAACAGGGAAGCAACTGCCAGGGCAGCCTACATGGAAAAACTGGAAAGAGCTAGTAGTAAGGGGGGACGCCTAGGTACATTAGCCCGCAAAAAGGTGCGCGATGAACAAGTTGCTGCCAATTTAAAATTGGCCGAATGCGCAGCTACTTACCTTTCTGAAACAGCACCTGCACGCCCTCGTTTACTACTACAGGAAGCAGCGGTTCAAGCACGATTGATAGATGACTTTGAAAATAAACCCTTAACAGAGTTGCTAGCTTTAGAAAAGCAAGTCGTAGACTTTGAAACAGGCCTTTTAGCAGCTTTTCAAGATGAAATGGGTGCAGCGAGAACAAGACTACCGCAGCTTATTTATGCCTATAACTATTTAGAAACCCTTTCAGAGGCTTCCAAAAAAGATAAAATTGAAACCATTCAAAATATCGCTTTTAGATCAACTGTTCTTTTTTTAAGCCTTGGAAAATATTCAGATGCTCAAAAAAGATTTCAAGCCTGCTTAGAATATATGGCTTTAAGAATGCCAATACCCGAAGGCTTTAACTTAGCGGGCGCTTATTTTGATGCATTAGCAGGAGACCCTACAAATTTAGCTGCATTAATGACCCAGAAAAAAAAGAAGAAAAGTGGCGCTGCCAGAAAACGTGCAGCCAAGGCAAAAGAAGCAGCGTTGCTGGCAACGTCAACAGCAGAACCCGAAAGTGACGAAGACGATGACACTTCAAAGCGTAGTCAGACAAAGGCAATGCCCTCTCAAGTTTTATCTACTGTTTCAGACTATGTTGATGCGGTACCCACTACGCTTAGCAAAGCAGAAAAACGTCGTCGCCACAAAGAGGCTGTCAAAAAACGTGAAGAAGCTGCTGCTTGTGCTGTAAGCCTACGCACAACAGAACTTGAAAAAAAGTTACCTGATTCTGATGATGAAGAAGAAACATCTTCTGCTGTCCCTGTAGCCAGAACCGTTGTCGTGGAAAATTTTTCCTTAGTTGATCTATTCGGCTTAAAGTCCAGATCTAAAGAAGTTGACGATTCTATTTCCAGTGGCGCTTGGGATTTTACCCGTGACCAGTTTACTACATACATGACAACAGGGTTAGGCTGCTCCCGTCGAACTGGAAAAGGCGCTCATGAAGTTGTTTCCATACCAGATATTTTTGAAAAAAATGGTCAACCAATTTTTATTTTTCTACAGCTAGGTGGTTCCCTCACCCTTCCAAAATGGGATGGTGACTTTGTTCCCTATTACTTAAGGCCACAAATTCAAACCATGCGAAAAAAACTGTATGACTTTAAGTTAGCTGAAGTGGCCGCCACAAGGACTGCTGCTTCGCTATCATTAAGAACAGACATAGAGGGTGAAGGATAATAAAACACCTGGGGTATATAAGAAACTACGTCTTCTAATTTTCAACATGTTTTTTGAGTCGCTGCACCCACCCTGCCCAATCACGAAACCCCAGGTTTTCCTCAAAACTCAGTAAATCGTGATTAGCTTTCTGGCACATAGAATCAGACGGCAATTCTAACGGTAAATTCATGGAAAGTGTCAAACATTGCGTCTTGCATGCTTGATATAAATGGTATGTGTAAAACATAGCTTCTTCAATAGTACGACCGCACGTAACAGAACCGTGGTTACGCATCAAAAGGGTAAATTTGTCTTGAAGGTCATCCGCAATTTTATAACCTTGGGAACCATGCAGTGCCAAAGAATCATAGTCGTGATAAGCAATTTGATTGTAAAAGTGCAACGCCCACTGACTAATAGGCAATAAACCCGCCTTACAAGCAGACACCGCAACAATTTCAGGAACATGTATGTGAAAAATGGCCTGAATATCTGGCCGTTTTTCATAGATATGTTTATGAATGGTGTAGCCAGTTGGGTTGGTACGATCGGATTCGTCAGCTTCACCCCATAAAGGAACGTCAAGAAGCACGTCGGGTGTCACATGTTCAAACAACATACCAAAAGGGTATATGTAAAAACTGTTTCCTGTTTGGGAACGGCCTGAAAGGTGTGTGTAGGTTAAATCATCCAGCCCCAGATATGCCAAAATTTGGTAAGCTTGGGCTAATTTTTCCCGAATCACTTATGCCCCTCTATACTTCGATGCCAACTAAATTTTTTGAAAATAAAGCAGCTGAAAATGGCTGCAGGTCATCTGTTTTTTCGCCAACACCCAGGGCATAAATAGGAATTTGATGTTCCTGCGCTAAAGCCACCACAACGCCGCCTTTGGCAGTGCCATCCAATTTTGTAATGATCAACCCTGAAACATTGGCTTCCCGCTTAAAAACATTTAATTGTTGATGGGCGTTTTGACCTGTTGTGGCATCCAAAACCAACAAGGTTTCATGGGGTGCTGATGGATCCAGCTTTTGCAACACCCGAATCATTTTTTTCAGCTCATCCATCAAGTTATCTTTGTTGTGAAGGCGGCCGGCCGTATCGATCATCAACACATCCGCTTTGTTTTCTTTAGCCTTTGATAAAGCATCATAAGCTAACGAAGCCGCATCACCATTAGGGGTTGTTGTGTAAATTTGGATACCAACCCTATGGGCCCAAATGGTCAATTGTTCAACGGCTGCAGCACGGAATGTATCACAAGCGGCAACTTCCACTTTTTTGCCTTGGTCCAAGAATTGCTGGGCTAGCTTTCCAATGGTTGTGGTTTTACCCGCACCATTCACACCAATCACCAATATAACCGTGGGGCTTTGTGTCAAAGCGAACGTTTTTTCACAAGGACGCAATATTTTTTCAATTTCTTCAGCAAGCAAACTTTGCACGTCTTCATAAGTCAGGGCTTTTTCTTGACGAACAGCCTCTAAGACCTGACGCAATTTTTGCGCCGTTTGAATACCCATGTCCGCTTGAATAAGGGTATCCTCTAAATCATCTAGTGTCGTTGAATCAACTTTATGAGCTTGAAATAGCGTTTTAAGGCTTCCCTCTACCTGATGGGTTGTTTTTTGAAGACCTTGTTTTAAACGCTGCCATAAACTCATGCAAAAACCCCTTCTAAATGCAGGTCAGTAAAGCCTGTTACAGTCACGTGCACAATGGGTTGAACCCCTTGTAAATTTGTTTGAATGCGAACAGGGGCAAATTGATTTGTTTTCCCCTGAACCACCCCATTTTCCAAAGATTCCACAAGAATTGGAACTGTTTTGCCAACCTGACTTTTAAAAAATGTGTTCAAAGCCTGCTGCCCCTTGGCCCGCAAACGACTAGCACGTTCCTTGATCAAACTTTTTTCGACCTGGGGCATTTTGCTGGCGGGTGTATTACTGCGTGCTGAATAAGGGAAAACATGCAAAAACGTTAGGTCGCATTCATCCACAATCCGCAGGGAATTTTCAAACATGTCTTCTGTTTCTGTTGGAAACCCAGCAATCAGGTCTGCCCCAAAGGCCACATCAGACCGTAAAGTTTTGGCTTTTTGGCAAAAATTTATAGCATCTTCCCGTAAATGGCGCCGTTTCATGCGTTTTAAAATCATGTTGTCACCGGCTTGTAAGCTTAGATGCAGGTGGGGCATTAGGCGTTCTTCATCAGCAATTAAGTGCCAAAGGCTTTCATCTATTTCCACAGGGTCAAGGGATGATAAACGAAGACGCCTTAGATCAGGCACCAACCCCAGCATACGTTTAATTGTTTGGCCTAAGGTTGGTTGCCCTGGCAAATCTTCCCCATAGGCCGTAATATCAACACCTGTTAAAACAATTTCTTCGTATCCATTTTCCAAAAGGGTTTGAATTTGTTTTACAATATCGCCTAAGGCTACGCTGCGTGAATTGCCTCGGCCATAAGGAATGGTACAAAATGTACACCGGTGATTACACCCATTTTGAATTTGCACAAAAGCCCGTGATTTTCCATCAAAACCTGACACTAAATGGCTGGCAGTTTCTTTCACAGCCATAATATCATTCACCTGCACCCGTTCAATAAGGCCTTCTGCCAGTTTTAAGTAAGTTTCAGGCTGCATTTTTTCCTGATTCCCAATAACTTGATCAACCTCATTCATTTCAGAAAATTTATGGGGGTTAATTTGGGCCGCACACCCTGTGACAATAATTTTAGCATCGGGGTTTAGGCGGCGAATTTTTCGAATTTCTTGGCGGGCCTGCCGTTCCGCCTCGGCCGTAACAGCACATGTGTTAATGATAAAAGCATTTTGGATACCTGCCTTTGCAGACAATTCCTTAATAGCTTCTGATTCATAGGTATTCAGCCGACACCCGAAGGTAATGACCTGATTTTGGTGCTGTTCTGTTTGGGACATAGCCTATTTTTATTCGTATTTTTGAATGCTTATTCTAACGAAATCAGAATAAATTGTCTAAGAATTAAGTAACAATATTTATCTTACTGGAGGCCACCAACAGCGTTTCTAGCTGGATCAATCCGTCTTGCAGCAGCTTCAGCTTGCAAACGACGACGCTCTTCCGCAGATAGTGGCACAACACTTCGTGCTTCTTCTGGAGTCACAGCACCAGCCGCAAATTCTCTTCGTTCAGCATCAAGGGCCTCATCTACTGCTAAAACGGCGGCTGCATGTATATTTTGCTTGGTAATTTGCACACGTGTTAGTATGGCTTGCGCCCGTTCATCATCTGCCAAGTATTTTGGAATGGTGTCATTCAAATCAAAATCTTGATCTTTTGCCCAATCTGCTGCAATCCCCCTTAGGTCTGGGTAGTTTGTAACTTCATCTAATGTAGCTAAATACTGCACAAACGCCTCTAACAAACGATCCCGCTGATTATAAGTTGGAATTTCCTGGGTTTGCAAATACCCTTCCAACTGGTCAAGCACCCGTTGGCGATAATCAGCTAACTGAGCAGGTACCGTAATAACAGCTTCTTTTTCTTGTAAAAACTCATTTATTTTTTGGCGATATTGTTCCTGAACCGTTAGTTTTTCACGATCTGCTTCCGCCATCAACTCTGCAAATGACATGCGCAGCAACTCAAACTGCATCCGAATGCGCGTGGCTTCATCCACCAATTCTATGCCATCAATATTCACATCCCCTAGACGCCCTTGCAAAATAGCAATGGCTGTTCGTTGAGATTTCCCTTGGGGGCACACATCAACCCCATCCGCCATAGATTTGACTAAAGCAATTTTCATAGCTGTATGGGCATCACCCCCTTCGCGAGGATCCATAGGGTTTTTATACCCAGCATCTGTTTGGTAGGTTTTACAAAAATGCCAGAAATTAGCATAAATGTTTTCTAGTTTAATGCCACCTAAGGTAGCATTCCCACGAACGCTGCCCCACATTGGCACTGGGCCATTCAACGCACGCAGTGCTTTTTCTTGAACATCTGCTGAAAACCCCTGCCCTGCACGAATGAAGGTTTCAAGTTCAGCAAGTTCTGTTTGAACATTAAAATCTGTACCTAAATTATCAAAAATATCGTCATGCACGTGGATTAATTTTTGAACAGCTAACAACGTTCTCGCATCCCGGTCACCTGCGTGCACATTTATGCCAACAGTCGGGTTCAAAGCCTGATGAGCACGTATAAAAGCATGTTGTTCCCCTAAAATGGCCTGCCATCTCAATCTTTCTGCTTCTTGAGCACGTCGTAGCTGCTCTTGTTCTTGGCGTACTCTTTCTTGACGCTCTTGTGCCTGTGTTATTGCAGCTTCAACAACCTGATTCCAATCTGCATCCTCACCTAAAATATGCGGGACACAACTTTGAAGAATCTGATATTTATAGGCTGCCAACCCTACAGCAACCCTACCTGACAAGTCGATAAGACGTTCTGCGAAAAGGCCTATAAAATCATAATTTCCTTTCAAGTGGGGCTTTAAAGCAGATTCGATCAAAGTATGAATCTGATAAAAACCCATCATTTCAAGTAATTTATTTTTAACCTGTTCATAGTATTCAGCAGGAACCGTAGCTAAGTATGAAAAGAAATAGCTTTGCTCCCACTGAGAAAGCCTTTTAATACGTCCATCCCGAATTGTATCAAAGAAAATTTCTTTTTCTCGTAAACTAAGCCGACGCGTTTCAAAAAGTATAGTACTTGCTTCTCCACCTTCACCAGGTTCACAGTAACGTTGCACAAGCGCCAGAAATCTTTCCTGCTCTTCTAGACTATAAAACGTACATAAATATAAAAGCTGCGGGTCAATAAGCGCTTCAGACTCTCTTGTGGCTCTTGCCTCCATTGTTTTATGGGTATAAAGCCGTGCTGTTAGGGCTTGAAGTTTTTTAATAAGCCAAACACGATCCTTCACAGGAATACGGTTCAGCATCCACTGGATAGATAGATCGTTATGCTCAACCAGCTCTCCTGTATTTTCTCTTTTCACACTATGCACAACTGTTGAGCTTCCAAGCCCGTGGTGATGCAAAAAATCGTCGCGATTTCCTAAATAATTAGTGTTTAACCTGATGCCATATGTGATAGCTGCTGGCAATTCCTCATAGTCACCATAATATGGAACATATTCTGCCAAAATATCTTTCATTGAATAATAATAAGGCCATTCAAATGGATACGAACCACCGGACAGTTTTCTAAAGGAGCCGATCATTCCAGAGCTTTGATTTTTCTCCCCCCGGTAATACATGCTGGGCCTGAAAATGGTTTTGGGCACATCCCACGTCCAATTCACAGGTAGAGCGGGTGGCTCAACAAACCCACCACGTTCCCGGTCTTGGATCCCTTGATCTAAAAACCGGTACAAATTATACCAATGCAACTGAATAGGCCCATCATCAGATAGGGTGGGTTCTAACCCACCCGGTTGTTTGGTTATAAATCCAATGGAGCTACCAGCACGTCTAGCAATCTTCCATTCAGCCGGGGTGGCGGGGGTTTCGCTGACACCGCCAAAGCCATATCCCATCAAAACTAAATGGGCCATGTTCACGTACCTACCACGACGATCTTCATGTGTTGCAGGGTTTGATGCTTGTTCCATTAACCAATCGGCAAAGGCATAAGCAATATGGACGCGTGCACGCATTTGTGTTTGCATAGCACGCTGCTTAGTCTGAACATCCCGTTGGTTCATTCGCAAAACAGTATGAATATCATTTTCTGTAATGTCAGCCCAAGAAGGCTTTGCATACCCCACAATAAAAGTGGCAATTATTAAACAAGCCCTTATCATGACTTGCTGACGCACAGCGCGCATATTTTATTTCTACCTGAATAACTTTATTTTTATTTTTATCAAGTTATGATTAACAAAGTATTAAGGGAATTTCAATATTTTCACAACATCATCAAATATTTCCTGAATGTTTTTTTCAATTTCATGAGGTGTTCCCTGATCACACGCCGCCCTTAAGTTTGCATTCAGGGGAATCGCGCCTAGAAAAGGAATTTTGAGCCGTTCAGCTTCAAGTTTTGCGCCATTTTCAGAAAAAATATGACTTGATTCATGGCAGTGGGGGCATTCAAAAAAACTCATGTTTTCAATGATTCCTAAAATAGGCACCCCCACTTTAACAAACATATTTAACCCCTTGCGGGCATCAATTAAAGCAAGGTCTTGGGGCGTGGAAACAATAATGGCGCCATCCAGCTTAATTTTTTGCGTCAACGTCAAATGCGTATCACCAGTGCCAGGGGGCATATCAATCAGCAATATATCAGGGCCTTCATGGTGAAGCCAGTCGACCTCTTTTAATAATTGTGTCAGGGCGCTTTGGATCATGGGACCACGCCAAATAACCGGGGCTTCTTCAGGTATCATAAGCCCCATAGACATCCAGGATATTCCGAATGATTGATGGGGAATTAATTTTTTGCCTTCTGTCACATCTGGTTTATCATGATTTCTAAATAATGTGGGAAATGATGGCCCATAAATATCAGCATCTAAAACGCCTACCTTTAAGCCCTGTCGTTTAAAGGCCAACGCCAATTGTGCTGTGACGGTTGACTTGCCAACCCCCCCTTTGCCAGAAGCAACGGCAATAATTTTTTGAACGCCTGGAAGCTGATTTTGTGAAAAACAAGCACTCATGAATTTTCCTTATCGTTTTTGTTGGAAAAAGTCTGTCAGCAAACTGCCGCATTCTTTTTCTAAAACGCCGCCGACGACATTGGGTTTAAAAAGGGTATGACTATAAACCTTGGCCCCATGGTCAATGGCGCCCCCTTTTGGATCATAGGCACCGAAATACACACATGGGATACGGGCATGGGCAATGGCAGCTGCGCACATAGCACACGGTTCCAGGGTTACATATAATTGACAATCAGTTAAATAGTAGGTCTGAAGAACCTGGCACGCCTGCCGAATTGCTAAAATTTCTGCATGGGCGGTGGCATCACACAACCCTTGTGTGCCATTATGCGCCTTGGCAATCACTTGATTTTTGTGAACAAGAACACATCCAACGGGCACTTCATCCGATGAAATGGCTTTTTTAGCTTCATCTAAAGCTAAACGCATGTAGGGGGAAAAATCCATTTATAATGACGAAAAATGGCGGGAGTGACGGGACTTGAACCCGCGACCTCTGGCGTGACAGGCCAGCGCTCTAACCAACTGAGCTACACCCCCAAATGTCGGTGAACTTAGATCATTACTACCGGAAAGGTATTGTTCTGTCAACTATTGATTGTCAAATTCAGATCATTAGTTCTTAAAAAAAATGCACACACATTGAACGCATTAAACAGCTTTTTAAACATGTCGTAGGTGAAATTTTTTTTGTTTTACCTTTTGATGAACAGGAAATAACCCTTCAAAAGCATTATCAAAAAAATTAGTTAAAAAAGTGTTAACGGTTATCCACCAAACCTGTGGATAAGTTTGTGAAAAATGTGTGGTTATTCCGTGAAAAATGAGTTCCCCCCTCATTTGCTTCCTGAATGCTTATTTTTTGTGCACGCCAAATTAACTAATTGATTTTCAATATATTTTTTAAAAAATGGCCGTTTGATTCACATTTACAAAATTCAGTTGACAACTTTTCGTATATATTTTTTCCCCTGTGAATAACTTCTTATTTAAAGAAATTTTTAGTTAATTTTTTTATGTTCAGCTTTGTGAACAAAAATTATTCAATTTAATAAGAAGAACAATTGTTTCATTGATTTTTTCTGTAAAAGAAGGTTTTATTTTTGTAAATTACATAAAATTAGGCGTCCCAATCCAATGACGAATGTTAAAATTACAGCCCTTGAGAACCTTAGGGAACTTGACCTTCCAACTTATGGAACCACACAAAGCGCTGGCGTTGATTTAGCAGCTGCCATTGATGCCCCCATTACCTTAGAACCAGGCGCCTATACTTTGGTGCCCACAGGAATTGCTATTGCCTTACCAGCTGGATTTGAGGCCCAAATTCGACCACGATCGGGGCTTGCTTTAAAAAATGGTGTAACCGTTTTAAACAGTCCAGGAACAATCGATGCAGATTATCGTGGCGAAATCAAAGTAATTTTGATCAATCACGGAAAAGAAAATTTCATCATAACCCGCGGCATGAGAATTGCCCAAATGGTCATTGCCCCTTATACCCAAGTAACATGGCACACCGTTGACAACCTAGATGAGACCAATCGCGGCGCCCAGGGGTTTGGGTCAACAGGCTTGTTTGCTCAAAAATAAAAAAAATATAAAGCTTACAAAGCAGATTTTTTTGACTTTGTTTTTTTAGGATGACTGGCCGACTGTTCGCTTTTTAGCATGGCCTGCAGCTGTTCTTCTTCCCATTCTTTTGTAAGGAAAGGAAAATAATCTGTTAGGTAAGGTAATTTGCCTATATCCATTGCTTGCAAGTAAGTTGCAAGTCCACACCCAATCATAACCCAGGCTGGCCAAAATGGGCCCCGCATCGTTAGCCAAGCAATCATAGAAACCAAACAAACAAGGGCATAAACAAGAATGTTTCTATAAAAAATTCTAAGAGCGTAAATTTTCTGGCGTGCTTTTTCTTCAGCTGACATCATAAAAAAAACCTGGTAGACCAACTATCTTCAGTCTACCAGGCAAAGGAGGAAAAAATCTAACTTTTTTTGCTTAGAATTTATATAAAGCTACCGCTTGAACACGGGTGCCACTTACTGCCTTTGTTGTTGCCGATTGACCGCTAGCTAAATACAAAACTTCACGACGGCCATGAGAAACTTCTAAGCCCACATCAACTTTTGGAATGGGTGAGTAAATCACGTTTCCAATAACTTTTTGTACTTTTCTGTTATAAAGACCTGTCGCGCCATCTTGGACCATAATAGCCGTTGGGTTTGAAATTTGTTCATGCGCCAATGCTATGTTTGCACGAACTGTTTCTGTTAACTTCTGTTCTATCCCAAATACACCTTGGTAAGCCCGTCGCGTTGCAAAATGACTTTTAGCAGCGTTATAGTAGAACGATTGGTATCCATCAAACAAATAACGTCCTATCGCATTTCCGCCATTTAATTGCGCAAATAATGCAGTCATGTTTGTGAAGTTGAGTTTTCCAGAAATACCCAGCCCCCAACCTGTAGATTTACCTGTAAAGCCTGTTCCAGTATATCCAGTCGCCCCGGCTGGTGTTTTAGCCTGAACCTGACGCGCAAGACCACGGAAGGATAGGTGCCCCATATCCCCTTTCCAACGCAACTGACCTGTTAAATCTGGGAAACCAGATACACCGTCATTGTCATTATCTTTGCTGGCCCCAGTTGGATCAACATAATCTGAATCTGGTTTTTCTGCAGAAACGGCAAAGGTTACAGCTTGGTTAAGGTTGGTCGTATATTTCAACAATGGCTGCCTTGGCGCTGTGGCCGCAATACCGTTGCTATCCAACTGTGTTCCAATAGCATCCATATCTAGGAAGTTTGAAAATGTTTGACCTGCCAAAAATCCTTGGAATTCACCATATGCGTGCCGCAGCCTTGGCGTATAGCTTGTGCTATTGGAAGACCCACCCAAAAAGTCAAATTCAACAAACGTTTTCAAAGGACCTTTTTCGGTATTCGAAACAGTTTCCATATTCAACCTTGTGCCACGTGCATGGGCATGAGTTTGGCCAGACTTGGACGCACTTATATTATCTGCGTTAGTTCCCTTTACCGGCATGGTAGCTGGATCAAAGGAGTTGTCATCTGACAGGTTCGAAGTTGGTCCATTTGCTTCATAAATGAAGTCTGTTTTTACAAAGCCACCAAATTTGATGGCAGAATTTGTACCCGGAACATCGATATAACCTTTTGGCCATTGACTTGCTGGGCCAGATGACGCTATAGGTCCAGACGCTTGAACCTCTTTTTTAGCCGCAACAACGGCTGCTTCTTTAGCAACAGCTTCAGAATTTTTTTGTGCGCATTCAAGTGCCGCCATTTTTTGGTTTAATTCAGCAATCTGTTTTTGCAAAGATGCAACGTCTGTCCCTGAAGTGGTAGCCCCATGAGCTGCCGTAGCATCAGCTGCATAAACAGGTAAAGTTGCTCCCCCAACAAGAAGAGACAACGTAATGATTGAAATGCTCTTTTTCATGATTCCTCGTACACAATTTAAGCCTTATTAGATATATTTTTAGGTATTTTTTAATTAATTTAAAGTTAATTTTTACATTTAAGAAAAAAATACCCCTAAAAAAATCAACTCATAGGCATTTTTGCAACAGAGGGATATTTAGGCCCTTCCTGGATAAGGAGAAATAGACCAAGGATTAATTCGCATTCTTTCCATACACTGATTCCAAAGCGTATTGGGGAGACTATTAAAAATTATGTCATCATCAACATCAATTAAAAGCCAACTATCATCTTGAATTTCTTTTTCAAGTTGGTTTGCGCTCCACCCTGTATAACCAAGGCAGGTAATAAAATTAGAGGGTCCATTTCCCTGGGCAATATTTCTAAGCACATCAGCTGTAGATGTAACGCACAAACTGCCACCACTAACAGGAACAGTTCCATTACTTTGATAGTCATTTGTATGTAAAACGAAACCACGTGTTGGTTCAATAGGCCCACCATAAAAAACTGAAAAATGGGCTTCAGGTAAACCCATTTGGGTCAATAAGCCCTCAGATGTAACATGCTGCATGGGTTTATTAACAATGAAACCTATACACCCATAGGCATCATGCCCACATATATAGATGACGGATTGTTCAAAACGTGTGTCTTGCATAAACGGCATTGCCACCAATAATTTTCCGGCAAAATCGCTTTTTTTATTCCCTAACTGGGATAGAAATTCAGTCTTTCCTGACAAAATAAAGCCTTGTTTTTCATTCCTTATACTGAAACTATAAAAGGAAAAGAGTTACGATTAGCTTAACGCAAAGTATTTTTTTCAAAAAAAGGATATTTTTTTATGGCTCAGCACTATGAAAATCATCATTACGTCCAAAAAATCAAAAAAATTCCACTTTTGGAAAATGATGAAGAATATGTTTTAGCCAAACAATGGCGCGACCATAATGATGCCAAAGCCATTGAAAAGTTGATTAGCAGCCACCTTAGGCTCGTTCTCAAAGTTGCCAATGGGTACCGCGGGTATGGCCTTCCTTTAAGTGACTTAATTGCAGAAGGAAACCTAGGTATGATGCAAGCCATTAAACATTATGATCCCGAAAAAGGGTTTCGCTTTGCAACTTACGCATCTTGGTGGATTCGAGCCAACATTAACGAGTATGTTTTACAAAGTTGGTCTTTGGTAAAGATGGGAACCACATCAGCGCAGAAAAAACTTTTTTTTAGTCTTCGGCGTACTGAACAAGCTTTAGAAGCAGAAGAAGAATCTAAACATTTGGAACATGGATTAACGCAGGAAAAAGCAAAGAAAATTGCTAATAAATTAGACGTTTCAGAGGAGGAAGTTTTTTTAATGCATCAACGCCTCAGCGGCCGTGACCATTCCTTAAATGCCCCCGTGGGATCAGATGACCAAGACTCTGAATGGATAGAATGGATTGCCGATGACAAGCAAAATCACGAACTATCCATCGTTGAAAATGATGAAATGGAAAAACGAAAAAAATTATTTGAACAAGCACTTTCTTGCCTTAATGAACGGGAACATTTAATTTTGAAAAGCCGTCGATTAATGGAACCCCCAAAAACATTGGAAGAACTTAGCTCCTCTGTGGGTATTTCCCGCGAACGCGTCCGACAAATTGAAAACAAAGCCTTTGAAAAATTACAAAAAAATGTCAAAAAAATTTCACAAACACGCTTTCATAACATTTAAAAAAAATAGCCATTTTTTTATGAAAAAGCTAAACTTCACCAATAATTGTGCCCCATACTATTGATGATGCGTATTTTTTTTATTTCTTTTCTTTTTTTTATGGCCCCTGCGTTCGCTGCAGCCCCTGTTGACCCTATTTGGATTCAGGCCAATGAAATGACCTACCTTGAGGGGGAAGAAATACTAATTATTGAAGGCGATGTTAAGTTAGCAAAACAAGATCCAAAAACAAACCAGTCGCGCATTCTTCTAGCAGATAAAGTTCGTTACAAAAAAAAAGAAAAGATAATGGAAGCGTCTGGAAATGTTCGTATCCAAGAACCATCGGGCGACGTTATCTATATTAATGAGGGTGAACTGTCTGATGATTTTCAAGAGGGTCTTTTAGAAGGACTTTATATTTTAACAAAGGATGAAGCCCGTTTTTCCGCCAAGAAGGGTAAAAAACTTTCTCAAAAAACCAGACTAACAGATGGTACCTATTCGCCATGTTCTTTGTGTAAAGCAGATGCTATGGAAGCGCCTTTATGGCAGGTGCGCGCTCAAGAAATCACCCACGATGAAGAATCAAAAACTGTTTTTTATAAAAATGCCCGTCTTGAGATGAAGGGAGTTCCAGTTGCTTATTTTCCTTATTTTTCACACCCTGACCCAACTGTTAAAAGGAAATCTGGCCTTTTATCACCAACATTTAAGGTTTCAAAAGACTTTGGCTTTGTGGTTTCTCAGCCTGTTTATTACAGCATTGCCCCTAACCGTGACTTAATATTAACACCCATGTTTCTGCAAAAACAAAACCCTGTTCTGGCAGGTGGATACCGCCATCGTTTCTTTAATGGGGAGATGAGAGGAACGGCAAGCTATACAAAAACAAAAAATCTCCAAGGCCCTTTTTATGGGCCCTGGAATGGTCCGCGCCCCCCTCACCCAGACCGTTGGAATATAACAGCCTTCACAGAATATCATGTAACAGACAACCAGCGAGTCACCCTAGATGCGAACCGTGCCAGTGACACAACCTATTTGTCCCGTTACCCCATTCAAAATCAAATGCCGTCTTTTGTTCAAAATCGAAGCTTAACATCTAAAGCTGTGTATGAATATTTCGGTCAAAACCGTTATTTTTCAACAAAAGGGTATGCATTTCAAACAGACAATCCAAAAACAACCCCCGTTGTTTTACCCAAGGCCTACTACCATCAACAAACAAAACCACAAAAAATAGGGGGCCTACTAACTTTAGAGGGTGGCGTTTTGTCTTTGCAACGCCAAACACCTGTTCTAGGGCGCGTTGGGACACAAACAGAACGTGCCACATCAGGGGCCAACTGGAAACGACCTTGGTTTTTAAATTCCGGCCATGTTTTAACCCTTCAAACGTCAGTTCGGGGTGACGCCTATTACACCCGCCGGTACTATGTATCCACAAGTCCAACCATGCAGTCTTTGAAAAATACAGTTAAAACAACAGGTCGGGTTTTCCCACAAGGTGCGCTTGAATGGAAATACCCCCTCGTTCGTCGCTTTTCACAAACAAATTGGATTATGGAACCCAAAGCCATGGTAACGGCAAGCCCCCAATGGTTAAATAACCTACATGTACCTAATGAAGATTCCAATACTTTTGAGCTAGACGAAACAAGTTTATTTTTGATGAACCGTTTTCATGGTATTGATCGGGTTGATACAGGCCAACGTGCTGTTTATGGTGTTGAAAACGCGTTTCAATTTCCAAAACAAAGAAGCGTTTCATTTTTTCTGGGACAAGATAGACGTTTAGACCACAAAAACGTGATTGGGAAAAATTTAGGGGAAGACCAAAACCAATCTGATTATATTGCACGCTTGAAAGTTCAACCCGCATCATGGTTTGCCACACGCTACCGTGTGGCTCTTACCCCGAAGCGTCTGCGCCCACGCTATTCAGAATGGGGTACCATCGTTGGTGAAAAAAAATTACAACTTGATGTGGGGTTCATGCATCTGGACAAAACAGCCAACTTATTAAACCAAAATATTTCACAGGCTAATTGGCAGCTTAAAAGTCAAGTGAATGATAATTGGAACTTATCGGTTGCCCAGATTCGAAATTTAAACCGCCTCAAAACACACGCATCACTTGCTAATTTCTTGGCGGCCACATATCAAGATGAATGCTTTAAAATGGACGTCGGTGTTTACCAAACAAAAACCCAAGATCGCGATATTCGACCCGATTCTGGGTTTTTAGTCCAATTCAGCTTTAAAAACTTGGGTGGATTCACACCATCCACAACGCCTTCCTACCCTGGCACAATGCTGACACATATACAAAACCAACCCTAAAGAAGTTTCGTTTTTCTAAACCTGAATTAGGGTCAACTTTAACCCTGAATTCATATCATTTTTTTATGATCTAGGCTGTATGCTTTTCAGGAGCCAGAATTTTCAAAGGGGTTTTATCGTTTTCAACAACATCTGCGTTGATCACAACCTCTTCAACACCTTCATAAGATGGCAATTCAAACATAGGATCCAATAAAATTTGTTCCATAATTGAACGCAAGCCACGGGCGCCTGTGCGTCGGGCAATTGCTTTTTTTGCAACGGCACTTAAAGCATCTTCATTAAAGGTCAGCTTGACATTTTCCATTTCAAAAAGCTTTGAATACTGTTTAACAAGTGCATTTTTAGGCTTTGTTAGAATGTCAATCAGTGCTTCTTCGTCTAAATCATGCAATGTGGCAATAACCGGTAAGCGACCGATAAATTCAGGAATAAGACCAAATCTCAATAAGTCCTCAGGCTCTACTTTTCTGAAAATATCACCAGCAGTTCTTTCTTCAGCTGTGCGCACATCGGCACCAAAACCAATGCCAACACCTTTTCCACGGGCTGTAATAATTTTTTCCAAGCCTGAAAAAGCACCTCCACAAATAAACAATATATTTGTTGTATCTACCTGCAAAAATTCTTGCTGTGGGTGCTTACGTCCCCCTTGCGGTGGAACAGATGCAACGGTACCTTCCATAATTTTCAGCAAAGCCTGCTGAACACCTTCACCTGACACATCACGTGTAATAGACGGGTTGTCAGATTTACGGGAAATTTTATCAACCTCATCAATGTAAACAATGCCACGCTGCGCGCGTTCCACATTATAATCTGCAGCTTGCAAAAGCTTTAAAATAATGTTTTCAACATCTTCACCCACATACCCTGCTTCCGTCAGGGTTGTTGCATCAGCCATTGTAAATGGCACGTCAATAATGCGGGCTAATGTTTGCGCTAAAAGGGTCTTGCCGCTTCCTGTTGGACCAATCAATAAAATATTAGATTTAGCAATCTCTATATCACCGGTTTTTTGGGCGTGTGCAAGGCGCTTATAATGGTTGTGAACAGCCACACACAAAACTTTTTTTGCGTGATGTTGACCAATCACATATTCTTCTAGAATATTAAAAATTTCCTGAGGCGATGGCACGCCATCTTCTGTGGATAATTTTGATGAAATATGTTCTTCACGAATAATATCCGTACAAAGCTCTACACATTCGTCGCAAATAAATACAGCAGGACCTGCAATTAATTTTCGAACCTCGTGCTGACTTTTACCACAGAAAGAACAATATAATGAACTTTTTCCGTCACTCGTTCCATTTTTACTCATCGCGCACCTAACATTTCAAAAGCATAAAACATAAACCCAACCAGGCACAAACAAAGCCTTACGGGGCATCTCTATTATTAGTATGATATAGAAAATATCAACAAATCGTTAATTTTGAAACCGAAAAGACTTAAGCAGAAATGAGCCTGTGAGTAATGACATCATCAATCAAACCAAATTCTTTTGCCTCTTGCGGTGACATAAAAAAGTCACGATCCATAATTTCCTCAATCATAGACAGCTTTTGACCTGTACACTGAACATAAATTTGATTCACACGATCACGCGTCTTTAAAATTTCTTGTGCGTGAATATCAATATCTGTTGCCTGCCCCTGGGCACCACCACTGGGCTGATGAACCATAATTCGTGCATTAGGCAAAGAAAAACGCTTGCCTTTTGCACCTGCCGTCAACAAAAGGGAACCAGATGAACACGCTTGTCCTAAACATAATGTGGATACATCACATCGAATATAATTCATGGTGTCAAATATAGACATCATGGCCGTTACACCACCGCCCGGTGAATTGATATACATGGCAATGTCTTTATCTGGCATTTCAGATTCTAAGAATAGCAACTGTGCAGAAATAACAGCTGCCAATTCATCATAAACAGGCCCGGTTACAAAAATAATACGTTCTTTCAATAATCTTGAAAAAATGTCATAAGAACGTTCCCCACGGCTTGTTTGTTCAATCACCATGGGTATCAAATTTAGATCAATAGGAAGACCCTGTGCTTGGGAATATCCCAAAAACCGATCAATGGTCATGCAGCCTCTGTTTCCTTCTTTGCTTTCGCAGCTGGTTTTTTCTTTTGAACAGCTTTCTTTTCTTCTTCTTCGTCTTCATCAGACTTAAAGTCAGGAAGAACAGCCTTCACATGGTCAACCAATTGCTTATGCGTTACCTTAACTTCTTTTAAGCTTACCTTGTCTAACACAAAACGCACAACCTCGTTTTCAAGAATTGATGAACGAAGTTGTTCACGGGCGTGATAATTATTCTTATAAAAGTCTAAAACTTGTTGATAAGCCATCAAATGACGGGCAGCCTCTTGAATAATTGCGTTAGCTAACATTTCAGATGAAACAGAAATTTTATGGGTAGCTGCAATTTTAGAAATTAAAATGCCCAAACGAACCCGTCGCTCAGCTAAGGCTTCGTACTCTTTACGCAACTCAGGTTCTGACTTATCATCACTACTATCTAACGTTCCTGCTTCTTTCGCTTCTTTCAGTTCTCGCTGAAGTTGCTCCCAGATTAAATCAAATTCATTTTTCACCATGGTTGATGGCAAATCGAATTTGTACTCTTTTGCAAGTGCATCTAGCAAATAACGCTTATGGCAAATAAACGCCTGACCTTGAACTTCCTGATTCAACCTATCTTTTGTACCTTGGCGGCATTCTTCAAGGGTTTTATAACCTAAATCTTTGGCAAAATCTTCAGAAACCGTGTGAGGTTCTGTTTTATCAATGTGAATCACCTTCAGTTTCAAAGAAACTTTTTTTCCCTTCAAAGACTGGTCGCTCACATCATCTGGAAGTGTACGTGTTAATGATACGTCGGCACCTTTTTTCTGTCCCTTTAAGGCAGTGCTTAGATCTAAATCTTTATCGAGGTAAATTTCACCCACAAGCCCACGGACAGATTCTTTTGTAAACAAAGGAACTTTTTTACCATCCAGTTCGCAAACCATTGAAAACTCAACAAAATCTTTTTCCTGAATGGCGTAAGAATCATCAACCTTCGAAAACTTTAAGTTGTTATCGGCAATTTTTTGAAGCCTTTTTTCAACCATTTCATCGGTGACTTCAGTTACATATTTATCCAAAGAAATTTTTGAAAAATCATTAACTTCAAAAACAGGCATAGATTCAGCAACAACTGTAAAAGAAAAATCTTTACCAGGTGCGTATTCGTCAAATGTCAAATTAGGTTCAGTAGCCAAAACAAGTTTATTATCTTGTGTGATTTTCCTAATTGAATCTTTTATAAACTGATCAAGAGCTTTCTCAGTAGCTGCACCTTCATATTGATTTTTAACAACATGCAAAGGGGCTTTTCCTGGGCGGAAACCATCCATCTTGAAGGTCTTTGCCTTTTCCTGAATGAACAGTGTTATTTTTTCTGAAATATCATTTGCAGGAATGGAAACCTTGAATTCATGGCTTAAAGCTTCAGCCTTCACAGTTTGGATTATCATTTCTTTCTGTACCCTAGACTTCTTTAGTTTGAGTGGTGCGGGCGGAGGGACTTGAACCCCCACAGCTTTCGCCGCCAGAACCTAAATCTGGTGTGTCTGCCAATTTCACCACGCCCGCAATTTTGAACGTGTAACTCTTCTACTCATAACAAAAGCCAACAGAGAGTTCAAGGAAAAGCTCACGAAATTTTTGCAAAAATATGCCATCAACGCAGAACAGATTGAAATAAGGTATATTTCTAGCATTTTACCTACGTGGTGGGTCTACCTAACCTTGAAAACCCCCAGAAACCCAAAGCACATTGATCATCATGACGTCGCTTTTAAAAGCTTTTTTGCCACTTTTTCTGCCACTAATTCAGGTTGGTCCGCTGGCCCATGATAGCTTGCAAAAACCAATTTTTCATTTTCCTTCGGTGCATAGCAAGCTGCCATATTAAAAATATCATTTTCAAAATTGCTTAAACATCCAACAGCTGTATGGCAGTTTCCGTGAAGCATCTGGAGCATGAACCGTTCAGCCTTTATTTTTTGTAAAAGAACAGGGTCGTTGATTGTTGATAAAAGATTTTGCGTGTCAATGTCATCTGTCCGGCAATCAACCGCAATAACCCCCTGCCCCACAGCTGGCAACATGTGGGACACTGGAATAATGGCCCCCTTTAAAGAGGAATATCCATGAATTTCCTCACCATCACACGTCCACAACCCTAAACGCCTCAGGCCGGCTTCCGCTAAAACAATGGCCTGAAAATCACCTTTTTCAAGCTTTTTAAGGCGTGTTTCCACGTTGCCACGAATAGGCCGTACATCTAAATCAGGCCGCTGATGCAGCAACTGAACAGTCCGTCTGGGCGAACAGGTGCCAACAACTGCATTTCTTGGAAGGTCAGAAATAACAAGTGACATGTGTTTTGGACCAACTAAAACATCACGCACGTGTTCCCCACCACTCACACAAGCCAGATGAATTCCAGAAATTTCATATGCTTCTAAATCTTTCAACGAATGAACCGCAAAATGAATACGCCCACCCAACAACTGTTGATGGATTTCCTTTGAAAAAAGGGCCTTTCCCCCTGAATCGGCAAGGCTTTGACTTTGGTCCATATCTCCGCTTGTTACAACGCCTACAATTTCAAAGTTTCCTTTTAAATGAGGGTTCTTTGTTTCCAACGCATCAATAATAATATTTGCCTGAACCAAAGCCAGTTTACTTGTTCGGGTACCAACAAAGATTTTTTGATGATTTTTCAATATGACACTTTAGGGATTCAAAAAAATTTTAATAAATACTAAGCTAAATGTTGTTGTAAATCAATTTTGGCTGAGATTCTTATGAATGCACGTTTACCAATCATTCTGACATCTATTGTTTTTGTAGGTGGGCTTGGTTTTTTTTATCTAAAAAGTTTAAACGCAGCTAAGCAACCATTAATTACGGAAAAAACAGCATCGCAAAAAGCAGACACATCCGTTGTTAAGCCACTGGCCGATATAACCCTGGGTGATGAAAAAGCCCCCCATACGTTGGTTACATATTTTGCCCCCTGCTGCCCTCACTGCGCACACTACGAAAAGGATTCTTTTCCAAGCATTGATGAAAAATTCATAAAGACAGGGAAAATTAAAGCAATTTTTAGGGTTATTCCCATCGCCGGGCCTGATTTTATGATTGCCAGGCTATGTTATGCATCTAAAGAACCTCTTAAAAACCTTTTCCTTTTTCTACAAAACCAAAACAAATGGCTTGAACCTGTTTTTTTGAAAGGTGAGGAACGCGAAAAAGCCCTAGAATCTTACAGGTCACAGGTTTGTGAAAAAATTGGCTTACCCTTAGAAAAATTCAAAGAGCAGTTTAAAAAAGAAACAGAAAACAATCCTGACACAAGCTTTTTAATCTTGTTTGCCTTAGAGAACAGTTTTTCTTTAGAAGAAATTAAAAAGGCCACCGAAGATGATCAAGCTTTTGATAATTCACTTGCCATGAATAGCGTTTTTTACAAACGGAAAAATGGCGCAGAAATTGGTGAGGTGCCATTCTTTTCTTTAGATGGTTTTGATATGGAAGGCATTGTTACGGTTGAAACACTGGAAGAACAGCTGCGCATGTTAAAATAAAAAAACCCCACTAAAAAAATTAATGGGGTTTCTGTAAGGTAGGTTAGTAATAAACGACTCTATTCTTCCTCACCGTCATCATAAGCACCTGCTCGTACAGCTGCCAAGTGGGCCTCTGCTGCATGCTGGCGAATATCTTTCATTTTCGCACCAAAGTCTTTTGCATCACCTTCAGCCATATGACCAAACATTTCTGTCAATGAAGCTACAGCGTCTTCAACACCTTTGGATACATGTCCATACAGACCTTCATCACGCCACTCCAACAGTGTTGGTACCAAATCATGGTGATCTGTCTGTAGCTTGCCAGGCATCCTCATAGCTTTATCAAAATCGCCTCTATTTTTTTGTACGGCCTGAGCAACAGCTGTTCTGAAAGCGCCTACAGCCTTGTTTAGGTCTGCCACTAACAAACCATTATGTACTTCCCAAACAGGTTTTCCAGCCTTAACAGCCACATGCAAACGGTCTAGATGGTCTGCTTGTTCCCTAAGGTCTGCCGGAGTTGGCTTAGATGAAAAGGACTGGCTGCGTCCGCTGCTGCCATCACCACCTTCGCCATCACTATCCATAGAAAAAGCAGCAGGGGAAACAGCTAAAAAGGCGGTGCACGCCATTAAAATGAGTTTACGGTTCACGGGGGTATCTCCTTCAAAAAATGGTATTTCCATCTTGAAGGTACCAAACAGTCGTTAAGTAACCGTTAATAACAAATTAATAAAAAGTTAACTATTTATTAACAAATAGTTAAAATGAAAAAAATTTACTGAAAAAATCTAGTGAATATCAATATTCATAAAGGCTGGAATAACAGCCCCGAAACCCAAAACAGGTGTATCAGGTTCTTCATGAAAATATTTTTTTTCTTTTCGTTCACTTTTTTGATAAGGCATTTTTTTGACCTTATCAAGTTTAGGTACCTCATAGCTTTCTAAATGAAAACTAAGCTGTTTTTCTATGGTATCCCAATTTTTTTCTTCAGTTGCTGAAACTAGTGTAAAAGCAGACCCTGTTGTACCCGCCCGCCCTGTACGGCCAATGCGGTGCACGTAATCTTCAGCCCCGTTAGGTACATTAAAATTAATAACCAAAGACAAATTTTTAACATCCAAACCTCTGGCAGCTACATCACTGGCTACCAAAACCTTCATCGTACCGCCCCGAAATAAATCTAAGGTTTCGTTTCGTTTGGTCTGGCTTAAGTCACCATGAAGGCCAGCTGCCTGAAAGCCATGACGAACCAAGGAACCAACCAAAATATCCACTTCTTTTTTGCGATTGCAAAACACGATAGCCTGGCTATCTTTTGAAAAGGTTTCAATCAAGTGCCGCACAACCTGACGTTTTTCCTTATCCAGCGCTTTAACTTTATATTGCGTTACAGTAATAGCAGTTGTTTGTTCCTGATCCACTGTAATGCGCTTGGGGGTTAGTAAATACTGTGCAGCTAGCCCTACAATTTCATCGGCTAATGTTGCGCTAAATAAAAGAGTTTGTCTCTTCTTAGGTATAATGGCCATAAGACGATTCACATCTGGAATAAACCCCATATCCAACATTCGGTCAGCTTCATCAATAACAACGTAGCGAATCTCTGGCAGCATAATTTTTTGACGATCAATTAAATCCAGCAAACGCCCCGGAGTTGCAATAATAACATCCACCCCTTTTTTTAAGGCTTTTTCTTGCTCTATCATAGATTCGCCGCCCACCAAAACCACGGCTGATAACTTTGTGTGACTTGTGAATTTTTTAAAATGTTCCATCACCTGAATAGCCAATTCACGGGTGGGTTCCAAAATAATAAGCCTTGGCAACCTTGCTTTTGATGAACCTTCAGATAAAATGTCAACAAGTGGCAGCAAAAAAGAAGCCGTCTTCCCTGTTCCTGTTTGGGCGGAAGCTAAAATATCCATTCCCCGCAAAACATAAGGAATTGCTTCAGACTGAATAACTGTTGGCTTTTCGTAATGAAGTGATTGAATAACACGGCACAACACTGAGGAAAGCCCCAGCTTTTCAAATGACATAGAAAATTTTAAATACTAAGATGTTTGCACTGATTAAATAATATTTCGCTTTACTTGTCAATTTTTGTCTAATTTCGGCTCTTGCCAAAAATTTCATGGAATTGTAAAAATATTCATATTTTTTTCAATTTATATGAGAAAAATTACATTTTTTTCAACTAAAGAAACATTGAAAGTTCAACCCAGAATCCTTCACTGTATCTTTTAGGTAGTTTGCACAAAAGGAGGAGCAAGAGTATGATGGATTGGGACAAACTTCGCGTGTTTGTTGCTGTTGCCCACCATTCCAGCTTTACGAAAGCTGGCGTTGCTCTTCATCTCTCTCCATCCGCTGTCAGCCGACAAATCAATGATTTGGAATATAGCCTCAAGTCCACCCTATTTAACCGGCATTCACGGGGTATTACGCTGACAGAATCTGGTGAAATTCTTCTTAAAACGGCAGAAGACGTTTATTCAAAGCTGGAAGATACTGAAAACGCCTTAAGGCTAGACCGTAATGAGGCCGCGGGCCCTTTAAAAATTGCAACAACACATGCACTTAGCAGTGGATGGCTTACCATATATTTAAAAGAATTTTTAGATCTCTACCCAAATATTGAGCTGACGATTATTGGCAATGATGAAGAGTTGGATTTGAAAATTCGCCAAGCTGATGTGGCAATTCGAACAGCTATTAATCACCAAACCGAATTACAGCACCTTTACTTAACAACCTTCCATTTAAAGCTTTATGCCAGTGAAGATTACCTAAAAAAATTTGGCGAACCACAAACGATTGAGGATTTAAATCATCACCGTTTGATTGTTTTTGGGGATAATGTTATAAGTCCATTTGGGAACATTAATTGGCTCTTAAATGTCGGGTTAAGACCAAATCAACCCCCTCGAACACCATACTTAAGAATTAATTCCACTTACGGGTTGCGTCGTTGTGCCGAGGAAGGGTTGGGCGTTATTGCCATGTCTCAGGAATATGCAGAGGGGGAACAATTGAATTTAGTTAATATTTTACCAAAAGTTTTGGGGCCGCAGGTTAAGATTTATTACGTCTTTCCTGAATCTTTATCAAAAGTAAAACGATTCACCGTTTTAGGTGAATTCTTAAGAAAAAAGATTTTAGAAAGAAATAAAAAAAGAGGCGTCGCAATATCATAGCTTTTGAGGTCTTTACAAATGGATAAAAAATTTCAGTTTTTCGTAGCGTTTTTTGGGAATGTGACCGTTTACTATTCTATAACCCTGTACGGGTTTTTTGCCAGCATCTTAGCTCCCATTTATTTCCCAAATATAGATCCAAATATCAGCTTAATATCAAGTTTAGCTGTTTTTGCAGCTGGGTTCATTATGCGCCCTCTAGGTGGCTTGGTTTTTGGTTTTATGGGTGATAAATATGGCAGAAAAAAAGCATTACTATCTTCTGTTCGATTCATGGTTTTCCCCACCTGTATTCTGGCAATTTTACCTGGCTACGAAACGCTTGGGATTCTGTCACCCGTCTTTTTGTTACTATGTCGCCTAGCACAAGGTTTGTGCGCAGGGGGCGAACACACAGGTTCCGTTATTTTTGTGATCGAACACAGCGATCAAAAAGATTCGTGCCTAAATAGCTCGATTTTAACAGCATCTGGAACATTGGGTGCCCTTTTGGCTGCCATAACAGGGGGTATTTTTACACTGTCAACCATGCCCGATTGGGGTTGGCGCGTTCCTTTTTTAATTGCCGCAATCATGACAGTTATAAACTTTTTCTTGCGCAAAAGATTGCAGGAAACACCAGCTTTTATAGAAGCGCTTAAAACACGATCAGATTTCCGGTTCCCTTTGAAATCTATTTTCAAAGATCACCTACGAAATTTTTTGTGTGTAGTTGGAATTGGCTCTTTTATTACCATTCCCCTCTATATTGCCACAACTTATTTTGGCGCCATTCTGGATACAATTGTTCATCTAGATCATTCCTACATCATGGTAATTTTTAGCATAATTATGTTTATTAACACACTCACGCTGCCCATTATGGGGCGTCTCGGTGATATATTTGGAAGTCGTAAGTTAATGATTTTTTCAGCTATGACTGTTCTTATTTTATCTTACCCCGTATTTATCATGACAAGCCCGCCAACGCTTTTGGGGATTCTATTAGCTCAAATATTTATCACAGTTGTAAGTTTAATTTTTGTAGCACCCTCTTCTGCATTTGAATCAACCTTATTCCCTATTGAAGCACGCTTTACCGCCATTGGATTTGGCTACAGCCTGGGCATTGCCTTGTTTGGTGGTTTTGCGCCCCTTGCTTGCCGACTTATGGTTCAATATACAGGATATGATGAAATGGCTTCTGCTTACTTAATGTTTGGGGCCCTTTTAGGCCTTTTAAGCGTTATTTTAGCGAAACCTGTACCTGAGGGTGATTCTCATTAAAAACATGTTCTCAATCTTAGATTGAGTTTTACATCCCAGATTTAAAAAATGGCCAATAGCCGCCCGACTACGTCGGGGCCACCGTAAAGCCCAAACCCGTGCATGGCCACCGCCTCCTCCACCGCAAAACGCACAATCCTTTTGTCCCTTGCTGAAACTCATTAAAAACAAGTCACGCAATAGGTTCTGCTTGAAAAATCAAACAGTAACAGGTACAAATCTAACGTCTAGAACGCTTGAACACATACCTCACAAAAGCTCTTGAGGACCTAAGAGAGATTCACTAAGTTAAACCTCAACAAACCCGGCTGTACGTCCACAGCTCGCACTTAAAGCTGTGACCACCACATGTGTCCTCAAGCTTTTTTATAACACAGGAATGGTTAAGAAAAGGTTGATGGAAACTGGCCCGAAATTTCTGCTTTACATACTAATTTTTAAAGGATTCTGACAATAATTTTGGGCTGTCTGTATAAACAGCATCTGCTTCAAGAACTGCTGCTTTTTCATAATCTTCTTTTGTGTTAATCCCAAACATCACCACGTAAGCGTTTGGATACCTTGCCTCTAAACGTTTCTTTGCAAGCTCACTCCAACAGGGCAGTTTGATAGCATACCGCGCCACTCCCAAAGCTAATTTTTCCTCAACAGTTACTTCCCGCACCAATTCAAACCCAATAAAAATTGTGTCGCATGTTTCAGGTATCCAAGTAGATGCGTCTGAACTTAACAACGTATGCACAGTTAATGCGCGGCTTTGAAAAAATTGAGCCTGTGGATAGTTCTTTTTTAATATTTCTAGGTGTTCGTCATGGGTGCTATAAAAAATAACACGGCCCCAAGCTTTTTGAGAGTCAACAACATCTGCTACGGCCTTAACAAGGGGTTCTGCCGGTATTGATTTTAAGTCAACAATCAAACGGGTTGTGGGGTATTTCTCCAACACATCTGAAAGTTTGGGAACGATATATCCTTTTCCACGATAGGGAAATCCTAGCGATTCTTGAAATTTATAAGCTGCGTCTAAAGACTGAAGCTCTGAACAAGTCCTTCCAGCTACTATTCCAGTTCCGTCCGTATTAGCGGATAAATCATTAGGGTGGTATACAACCACCACGTTGTCTTTGGTCAACTGCACATCAAGCTCAAGGGTTTTTGCACCCAGTTTTATACATTCATCAAAAGCCTGCAGGGTATTTTCTGGCATTTCTGCCCTGCCACCCCGATGTGGAATAATTTCCGGTGCTTTTCCTAAACAAGTCTCGTGAAAGCTGCCACAAAAAATAAAAAGGAAATAAAACCCATGTACTAAAAACCGTTGAAACAAAAAAAACTCCTAAATAGATGCAAGCAAAGACGCGTTTCCACCTGCAGCAGTTGTATCTTGGGTAAATGTTCTTTCCACCATAAACCTCAATAAATAATTGGGGCCCCCTGCTTTAAAACCCGTGCCTGATAGCCCTTCTCCACCAAAGGGTTGAACGCCAACGACTGCACCAATAATACTGCGGTTGATGTAAACATTCCCAACCCGGGCTTTAGAAAAAATTTGCTGAATTGTAGACTCTAAACGGCTGTGAATGCCCAAAGTCAATCCATACCCAAGACTATTAATATCATCAATAACCTGATCTAAGTAATCGCCCCGGAAACGAACCATATGCAAAACAGGACCAAAAGTTTCATGGGTTAAATCCTTAACAGAAGAAACCTGCCACAATTGCGGGTTAACAAAACTGGTATAATCACCCTCAGGCGCTGGGCATTCGTAAATTAAACGGGCAACATCTGACCGTTCTGCCAACAAACTTGAATAACCATCCAGGTTTTGTTTAGCTTGTTCGTCAATCAACGGCCCTACATCCGTTGACAAACGCATTTGATCGCCCAAACCAAGTTCTGTCATAGCCCCAACTAACATTTCCGTGATTGTATCGGCTATATCATTTTGAACAAGCAATAAACGCAACGCTGAACAACGCTGTCCGGCACTTTGAAAAGCAGAAATTAAAATATCGCGCACCACTTGTTCAGGCAATGCAGAAGAATCCACAATCATGGCATTAATACCGCCTGTTTCTGCAATCAAAGGCACAATGGGCCCTGTTTTTTGGGCCAAAACTTGGTTGATTTGCTGCGCCACATCGGCAGACCCCGTAAAAGCCACGCCTGCCAAACGTTCATCTTGCAAAAATATTTCAGAAAAACGGCTGCCCGGCATCACCATTAAGCGTAACGCATCGCGCGGAATTCCAGCTTGATAGGCCAAATTAACAGCCATGCGTGCAACTCTTGAACACTGGCCAGCTGGTTTTGCAATAACCGTATTACCGCACACCAAAGCTGCCAAAATTTGCCCCAGAAAAATAGCCAATGGAAAATTGAAGGGGCTGATGCAGGCAAAAACCCCCCGGCTGTGATAACTAAGCTGGTTCACTTCACCAGTTGGCCCGGGCAACGTCACAGGTTGCCCCTGATAATGGCGTGCTTGCTGGGCATAATAATAACAAAAATCAATAGCTTCACGTACTTCAACTAAAGCATCCGGTATTGTTTTCTTTGCCTCTAACACCAAAAGCTGAATGAAAGGCACCATATTTGCCTGAAGAAGCTGCCCCAAACGATCTAAACACGCAGCACGCTCCGCAACGGGAACACGACTCCATTTATCATATGTATGGAAAGCTACGTGCATAGCCTGGCCCACAATATGGGTTTCTGTAATTTCTGGATCACCAAGTGGCGGTAACGCTTCTATCTTTTGAAATAAATCGTCAATAACAGTTTGGTCTGACAAATCAAGACCTTCTGAATTCATACGAGATGGCAAATATAAATTTTTAGGCAATGGGATTTTTGGATGCGGCTTCCCACCACCCCGTTTTGTTTCATCAAATGGATTTAAAATCATGCTGGAAATAGGGCGTTTTAGATCATGAATTTGATTCACAAAAGAACTATTAGCACCATTTTCCAGCAGACGACGCACTAAATAAGCCAGCAAACTGCTGTATTCGCCAACAGGTGCATAAATACGGCACGGAACAGCAATATCAGTATTTTCTGTAATTTGTGTGTATAGGCTTTCCCCCATACCGTGCAAGCGTTGGAATTCATAGACCTTAACATTTTTTTCCCGGGCCATGTGGTAAATGGCTGCCACCGTATAGGCGTTATGTGTTGCAAACTGCGGATACAAAAGATCAGCGTGATCCAGCATTTTTTCAGCACATACCAAATAACTAACGTCCGTATGACATTTTTGGGTAAAAACAGCATAATCTTGAAGACCAAGTTCTTGTGTTTTCTTAATTTCTGAATCCCAATAGGCCCCTTTTACAAGGCGAACACCTATGCGTTTTTTGTATTCTTTTGTTAAAGCAATGGCCCAGTCAATTACATAAATAGCCCGCTTTTGGTAGGCTTGTGCCACAATGCCCAAACCATCCCATACATCCAATTCAGGATGTTCATATAATTTTTCTGCTAGCTCCAAAGTTAAACTAAGCCGTTCAGATTCTTCGGCATCAATGGTTAGACTAATCCGATATTCCTTGGCTTTTTTAGCTAATGCCAAAAGCCTTGGGAACAGTTCATTCATAACCCGTTCTTTTTGGCCCATTTCAAATCGTGGGTGCAAAGCTGACAGTTTGACAGAAATACCGGGTTTATTAAAAATATCTTCGTTATGATTTTTGATAGACTGACCAATAGCCACAATAGCGGCTAGGTAACTATCGAAATATTTCTGGGCATCTTTTTCTGTATAAGCAGCTTCACCCAACATGTCATAAGAATGTCGATAGTTTTTGCCTTCAGCTTCCTGGGCCCGCTCAATAGCTTTATGGATAGTTTCGCCCATAACAAACTGTTGCCCCATAATTTTAACAGTTTGCGCCATCATCTGACGAATAAGCGGGTCCCCAAAACGACGAACAAGAGATGAAACAGTATTAAAAAATCCCTGGCCATGAAGGCCCAAATTCATAACTTTACCGGTTGTTAAAAGGCCCATATTCGCAAGTTTTGTCATCAGTGACGTTGTAGAAGCAGCTTGCCAATTACCCGAATTCACCTTATCCCGAATAAGCTGGCTTTTCGTGACTGAATCTGGAATCCGCAGCAAAGCTTCGGCCAAGCACATCATGGCTAAACCTTCTTGGCTGTTTAACTGGTGTGTTTGGAAAAAATTTTCAATACTCAGAATTTTTAATTTTTGATGGCGCACATGGTCGATCAGCAAACTGGCAAACTCTTGGATTGATTGCGCCATATCTAAAGACAGTGGGTTTTGGCCTACCAAATTATAAACCGCTTGTTCTTCTGTCATGCGATAAGCCTGATCTAAGGCATCATAAGCTATCTTTAGCTGAGAATCAGAAGAATTTTTTACAGCCTCTTTTTCTTGGGTAACCATATACTACACTGTCCAGATTTTAACGATACATGGCCCCCATTCTAGACGAAAATTTTTTCAGAATACAGTGCTATTGCTGATGAAAATGCACTGATTAAATTTTCTTTAGCCATCCCCATCATCTGGTTTACCATCCTTTCCCTTAACTTGCCCCATTTTTGCCGAACCAGTTGCTGCCTCAGGTAAATCGGTAGGCACATGACGTCTTGCAGATGCTGCAGATAGCGGCACATGAAGCGGTGTACGCAGTCGTTTCACATTGACCGTACCATAGCGAACCCCCATGTCACTATCGCTTACCATTCCCTGATCTTCCACATCGCCACCCAGACCAGAATTTCCCTTTTTATGTTGACCAGCAGGTACAGTATTTGTTCTGGCAATTACGATTGCGCCATCTTCGTCAGCACCATCATCCTCGGCTGCCAGGCCCTCATCAGATGAAGAGGCTTTTCTGAAATGACCAACAGCCTTACGTGGGTAAGGTGTTCTTTTTCCCTGACGAACAGCCATATCTGTATCACTGACCATGCCAAGATCCTCCATTTCCAACTGCACCCCTGTTTTTGGAGCCTTTGTCGATAAACGTTTAGGTAAACTTCTACCCCTGCGCAGTGCAGCATCTGTTTCATCAGATTCTAATGCTTCAGCGCGACCGGCAAACCTGACACGTTGACCACTCGCCACCCCCCGTTTAACCGACAAATGCCTAGGAACACGAATAGACTCATCACTGACCCCCTCTCCAGCAAAAGGATGACTAGATAAACGACCTGGTTTTTCTTCAGGATCATCATCCACAACAACCTGAATTGGATGCTCAGCGTGTCTCGTTCGTCTTTGACGAATTGCCTCAAACAAAGCTTCATTTTTTCGAACCCCCTTGTCTGCAACAGACCTAACATGTGTTGCAACAATATGTCCTACAAAACAAATACCCACAGCTGTATTCAAAGCACTTTTCGTTGATTCAGATAAATTAAGTGAGCTTGCTGTTACAACACAAGTCGCGCCACATCCTTGGGAAAGAACAGAAACTGTTTGTGCCAAACGCCTTAAAAAATACCACCCAAACACAGACCATCTTGAAAATCTTTCCATAGATTCAGTTTGTATAGCTAATGGTGGATTTAAATCCATAGAATCTAGGGTTGCATCAGAACCCTGTCTTTGAACTGGGGCAGTAGCTTTCATTTTAGGTTTAGCTTCTTCCCCGCCGCCGCGCCTCAGATCTGGATCCATTGAAAAACTTTTTGCACTAAACAGGAGTACAACCAAAAACAAATGCACCAACTTCATCTTAAAACCTCTATTAAATGTTCACGTATGAAATAGGGCGTAAATATTAAAAAAGGGTTGATTTTAAGAAAAAAAAGGGATTATGCTGACTCTCAAGCCAGGGGCCGTAGCTCAGTTGGGAGAGCGCTACAATGGCATTGTAGAGGTCAGGGGTTCGATTCCCCTCGGCTCCACCACTTTCTAAAAGTCGTTAGATTGCGTAAGGCGTATTTATTGTTGACTTTATCTATTTCTGAGCCAAACTGTGAATAATTACACTAAAAAATTTTATATTATGCGCATTAAATGTTTTTTTATACTTGTATTAGCATGCTTTTTAAGTGGCTGTTACCCCACAATTGACAGTCGTGGCTATAACCCAGAGGCCATGGATGTTAATAAAATTCAGCCAGGTGTCGATACAGAGGCAACCATCCATGAAAAATTTGGCTCACCATCGACGGTATCCAGCTTTAAAAATGCGAATGGAACCCATAGTTGGTATTACGTCTCTAAGAAAACATCGACAACGTCGTTTTATCGGCCTGAAACACTAGATCAACAAGCTGTTGCTATTTATTTTGATGATCAGGGCATTGTTCGCTCTGTATCTCAAGAAAAAGGGGAAACCCCACTGCAACCAGTGGAGCGAAAAACAGAAACAACGGGTTATGAAACGTCAGTTATGCGTGATATTTTTGGAAATTTTGGGCGCTACAGCCAAAAAACTCCAACACAACAAAAACCATAAAAAGCTTTAGTTTAAAACCATGACGCAGGCAGCACCTGTTATTATTCTGGTGCAAACACAATTGCCAGAAAACCTAGGGGCCGTAGCACGGTCTATGGGGAATTTTGGTTTTTCAGAGCTTCGCCTGGTCTCACCACATATATTACCATCTGCCCCGAAAGCAGTCGCTATGGCTGTGGGGGCCGCACCTATTTTAGAAAATGCTAAAATTTTTGAAACCCTAGACGAAGCAGTTTATGGACTTACCCATTTATTTGCCACAACAGCCCATGAACGGCAGATGATCAAACCCTATTACACACCCAAGCAGTTTTGTCATTGGATCCAAGAAAACAACGTTTCACATAATCAGCTTGGCCTTGTTTTTGGCCCTGAACGAACTGGCTTATCTAACGAAGATTTGGTTTGGTCACATGGAATTATCACGATTCCTGTGTCAACCTTTTTGCCATCATTAAATCTTGCCCAGGCTGTTTGTGTTGTCGCCTATGAATGGTATTCAAATACGAACAATCTGCCATCATCTGACATCAAAATGCATTTAGGCGAAACTGTTCATGCGCCAGTTGAAAATTTAATAAATTTTCTTAAATTTTTAGAAAAAAAATTGGATAATTCGAACTTTTGGCGTGTTCCTGAAAAGAAAGAAATTATGTGGCGCAATATACGAAATATTTTCACGCGCCACACACTAACCCAGCAAGACATTCAAACACTTTATGGCCTCATAGAGGCCATAAATAACGCTTCGTCGCAACAAGAAAACAAACCCTAACGCGTTAAAGACGTTGTCCAAAATCCTTCTAATTTCCGCAAAACTTGGCAGAAATTATTCATGTCTTTTTCACCCACAATGTCTAACGTCAGGTGTTTAGCTTGATTTCCAAGCAACTCGTCTAATTGCGCAAATAATTGCAACCCCTTACTTGATAGCTTAACGTGACTTGAACGACGGTCGTGGGATGATGGAATTTGTTCCACGTAACCATTTTGCACCATTTTACGCAAGTTATAAGACACGTTTGACCCCAGATAGTAGCCGCGGTTCGTTAGTTCACCAACGGTCAACTGATTTTCACCAATATTGTACAAAACAAGGGCCTGCACGTTATTAATGTCACGGCGTTTCATGCGATCCAGCTCAAGCTTAATAAGCTCAAGAAAAAGGCGGTGGAGTCGTTCGATCATAACGACGGCTTCAAAATATGATTCTTTCATAATACTATTCCTCATGAATTTTTGTTCCACTTAAGTTCAACTTAAACAAAAAGTGTTAATAATGATTTAATTGTATTAATATTATTTTCAATATATAAAAAAATATTTTTTTATTTTTAAAACAGTTTTCTAGCATTTTCTTTCTTTTTTTACATATATTTTTATAAATCCTCCTCTTTTTACAATCGATCAATCAGAATTTGTGACACATAAATTGTTTTAATTTTTCCTTTGCCCAATATCTGTTTTGTGACCGCGTAAACTCTTTCTTTAATGGCCTCGCTGCTTGGCTCCACTGTTTCAATCCACAACGTTGCCATGGCAACATACAAATCACTAAAAACTCTGTCAACCAAGCGCGGCATCAAAAATTTTGCCAAATCAAAGGTTTCATGAGAATCCGCCTCCATTTCAACTTTCAAATACATATAAGCAAAAAGTTTTCCATGACGCACAATTGGAACACGCATTGTGGGCAGGCGGAAAAAAGGGGGTTCTAAGAAATTAAGCTGTTCTTCAGCGGGCTTATGGGCTTTTCCGTGGCCCCCTCCCCCGCTATCCTTATGATTTGCCCCATTTGTTTCAGATGATGGCGTTTCTGCGTTAATTTCAGTTTGAAACCCCTTTGGAATTTGTATTTCTTTCCTGCTTAACGCCCCGCTTGTTTTGAAAAAAAACAAATACGCACCGCCACCAGCCAAAAGAACAAAGATAACCCCGGCAAGTACCCCTTTAGAAGACGCACCTTTCTTGGATGAAGAATCTTTTTTTTCCAACGAAGCCATAACAAAACATACTATTGCCTAACTTTCTTAGCTATTGCATCAAGTATGCCATTTACAAAACCAACTTCTCTTCCTTGAAAAAAATCTTTCCCAACTTCAATATATTCATTCAAAATAACGGGCGTTGGCACCAATGGCTCATAAAGAAGCTCATAGGCAGCAGAACGCAAAAGATTTCGCATAACTGATGACAGGCGCACAACAGACCAATTTTCCTGCAAACATTGTTGGATTGTTTCATCAACGTTTTCCGTATTTGTATGAACCCCATTCACCAATGTCTTAAAAAATTCCACATCCGGACTTTTTTCGAAAATAGTGTTTCCACCTGTAAAATGATGGGTCATAAATTCATTCACAACAGATGAAACATCCTGTTGGTTTTGTTCTATTTGATAAAGCGCTTGAACAGCCGCCATTCGAGAAGAACGACGTGCACGACTAGAGTTTTCTTTTGCCATATTATTCCCTGAATCTGAAGATAGTGCGACACTTTCCCGTTGTCTTTGTTGATTTTTACGTTTTGAAAGGTTCGCGCGAAGGGCTTTTCCCAAACGTTCATGACGAATTATTTTATCAGATGACATCCTGCTTCGTTCTTATTTTTCCTATGGATGCACATGATAGAATAAAAAACGGGGATGGTAAATAAGCTGGATGCAAGAAAAAGCGTTGTCCACCCAAAGGTGTTGGCAACCCATCCAGCAACCGTTGAAATAAAAACCCGACTGAAGGACCCAAAAGCATACAATAAAGTGAAATGACTAGCTGCAAAAGAAGATTTGCAAAAAGATGACAGGTAAGCAATAAAGGCTGTGGCGCATAAGCCAGATGAAAGACTTTCGATTCCAACGGTTACGAATAAAGCATTTAAATCATGGCCCACCCAGCTTTGTACAACAAAAAGAAGGGACGATATACATTGAAAAATGGTCCCCATGATAACAGTTGTTCGAAGACCCATTCGTTGTATTAACACACCCCCCAAAAGGCCACCGGCCACCATCATCACAATACCAAAAAATTTTGACACATTCGCAAATTCAATTTTTGTAAACCCTAAATCACAGAAAAATGGCGCAGACATGGCATTTAAAATGGTGTCGCCACCTTTGAAACAAAAAATAAAAAAGACCAAATAAATAAAAAATTCTGCCCCGCTAATTTCTTTCCAGGATGTATAAAGTGTTTTATAAAAACCCATCAATTCCAATTCTTTGGATGGGGCTTTTTTTTGTTCAGGCATAAAATAAAAGGTAATAACGCCGATAAAGCACAAAGATGCCATAATAAGGTAAGCGTTTGCCCAGCCGATAGAGGCAGCTAAGTACAAGGCACCCGCGCCTGAGGTTAACATGCCCAACCGAAATCCAACCGATTCCATAGCAGCCCCAGCGCCTGAATTCTTTTCGTCCAAAAGTTCAATACGCAAACTATCCATGATAATGTCTTGAGTTGCGGCAAAAAACGAAACAAAAAAGGCACACACACCTGTTAACCACAGGTTTTTTTCAGGTTCACTGAGACCTAGGCAAATAATGGCTACAATCATGCAAAGCTGACTTAAAATGCCCCAGCTACGCCTGTGGGTTAAAACGTCACCCATAATAGGTAATTTTTTCGTATCCAAAAAAGGCGCCCAAAGAAACTTCAGGCTATAGGGTGTTGTGGCCAACATGAATAAGCCAATAACGCTTTTACTCACGTGTAGTTCCATCAACCAAAAACTGAGAGTTGACAGAGTCAACAGAAAGGGAATGCCACTAACAAACCCCAACAAAAGCAAAAGAAGTTGTGTTTTTTTAAGGTATAAAGCCATTTGTTTGTTCAAATAACGCTGTGTGCCTCCATCCTTGGGCTATTTTATTTGTTTTGTCTAGAGGATTATCTAAAAATTGGCGGATATCATTGCTGGAGGCCACAAAAGATTTAGGGATTTTCAGTTGATGAGAGACGCGATCAACTTGATCTTGTAGATGTTTAATTTTCTCTAGTTCATCAGGTGAATATTTTCGCCCTTTCAAAACTTGTTTTAGTTCCGCTATCTTCTTTTGTGTTTTTGCTGAATCATCTTTCTGATTTTCTTGATTATCCCGGTAGGTTTCAAAAAAATCCTTAAAATCACCTTGCACAGCAGGGCCTGCATGTTTGTGAAAAAACGTTTCAAGGTCAGCCTGAAGCATGTCACCCGCCCGACACAGCTGATTCAATTTATCATCCACCAAAATATGCCCCCGAATTCGATTATGCCGCATAGCTTGCTTGTCACGCCAAGCTGCCAAATCTTGCAAAAGCCACAATTGCCCCCATGTTTTGCAGCTATGTTTAACCTTGCGCCATGCATTATCGGGGTCTGGCATAAAATGGTGCGGTTTTATTAAATTGTCGCAGTCTTCCATCACATAAGCTAGACGACCATCAGACTTTAATAAATCAAACATAATGGGGGCTATTTTTTCCAAATAATACACATCCAAAGCCGCATAGCCACATTGACTGCTATCCAAAGGGCGTTGAAGCCAATTCGTATGCTGAGACGTTTTATCTAAGGTAATATTTAGGTAGTGACTTACCATAGTGTTATACCCAACACCAGCTGTGTTTTCTAAATATGTGAAAGCAAGTTGGGTATCAAATACAGGGGTTGGTAATTCAGCCATTTCATGCCAAAAAATTTCCAAATCTTGGCGGCCTGAATGAAAAACTTTGATAAAATTTTGATGTCGAAACAAGGGCAAAAGGGTATTTAAATAAATGCCTGGCGATAAAGGGTCTATTAGATAAACGCTTTCTTGGAATGAAATCTGAATCAAAGCCAATTTAGGCCAATAAGTTTCCTGACGAATAAATTCCGTATCCAAGGCAACAAAACCGCCCTGGGCTTTTAGAATGTTTTGAATACAAACCTCAAGGTCTGATTGTGTGTCAATGAAGGTAAAAGAAACTGTCTGCAATGAAAATTACCTACTCAATATTCACGTCGCCATACGCTGAACCGTTAACGTTGTACTGTGGCCTTGCTGAATTGGCACAATAACAACTTGCCCACCACGGCTTTGAACAAGGGGTGCCCCAACAATTTGATCAATGGTATAATCGCCCCCTTTAATTAAAACGTCAGGTAATAACGCTTCAATAAGTTTGAGGGGGGTTTCGTCATCAAAAATAACAACCATATCTACCATGGCCAAAGCTGCTAAAACGCATGCACGTGTTTCTTCATTTTGAACAGGCCGGCTGTCCCCCTTTAAACGCTTGACAGAAGCATCACTATTGATGGCTACAATCAAACGGTCACAATGGGATGCTGCCTCTTGAATACTGTAAAGGTGCCCCAAATGCAATAAATCGAAACACCCATTTGTAAAGCCAACTTTTAAGCCCTGTCGACGCCAATCTTTTAAACGGTCAACAGCCTTAGGTAAGGTTAAAACCTTATTTTCTGTATGCAAAACATCATGGTGATGGGTGGCATTTTGAAGTTCATCAAGCGTTAGCGTTGCTGTCCCCACCTTACCCACCACGATACCAGCCGCTGCATTGGCTAAACGACATGCTTCTTTTAAAGGCATTGCATTGGCCAAACAAACGGCCAACGTAGCTACAACTGTGTCCCCAGCACCAGATACATCAAACACCTCTTTCGCTTGGGCAGATATATGAAAAGGTTTGTTGGATGAACGTTCTAAAAGGGTCATCCCGTGGCTTCCTTGTGTCACAAGCAAAGCATCTAAATTCAACTGGTCACAAATACTGCTTCCTATTTCTTCTAATGCATGTTGATTTTGAATGGCCATACCACAATAATCTTGCAGTTCTTTCAAATTCGGCGTTAAAATCGTTGCCCCTGTGTATTTTTGGTACTGCCGCCCTTTCGGGTCTACCACAATGGGTTTTCCTTGAAAAACATGAATAAGCTGCTGGGTAAAATCGTCTGTAAAAAAGCCTTTTTGATAATCAGAAAGAACAATAACATCACAAGAATCTTTTATTTTTTGGCATAAAGCTAAAATCTGCCCTTCAGTTTCTGGTGAACAAGGGCATATGGTTTCTTCATCTACCCGAAGCAATTGCTGACCTTGGGCGATAAACCGGCTTTTTTGAATGGTTTGGCGGGTGCTTTCCACAAATAAATGGGCCTGGATATTGGATGTGTTGTTGAAATTTTCCTTTAATTCCGACCCTGAAGCATCCTGACCAACAACACCAATAAACGTTACGTTAGCCCCCAAAGACGCCATATTACGGGCCACGTTACCTGCCCCCCCAATCATTGAAAATGAACGATTCATATGCAAGATGGGCACTGGTGATTCTGGCGAAATGCGGTTGACTTGGCCGTATACAAAACGGTCCAGCATCACATCGCCTAAACAAAGAATTGTTTTGTTAGAAAAATCCAAATGATCGTGGGTCATAAGTGTAAATCAATAAAAAAGGTTACCCTAAAAATAGGGTAACCTGATGCTAAAAAACAAGTATTTTAGGTACGTTTTACGTATTTAACGACGTTCACCAAACAAATTCATTAAGGAAATGAACAAATTGATGAAATCCAAATACAACATCAAAGCACCAATAATGGCTTTTTTACCTGCTGTATCCACAGAATCACTTTCTAAATAGGATTCTTTAATCTGCTGGGCATCGTAAGCTGTGAGCCCTGTAAAAATCAGAACACCTAAAGTTGATACAACCATCTGCATAGCTGAACTATGCAAGAAAATGTTCACAACACTTGCCACGATAATACCCAAAAGGCCCATCATCAAAAAGGAACCAAATTGGGTCAAGTCACGGTTTGTTGTGTAACCATATAACGCCATAGCCCCAAAAACAGAACCTGTAATAAAGAACAACCGCGCAATACTTTCACCCGTAAAAACAACGAAAAGGGTGGATAAAGATACCCCCATCAAAGCTGCATACACCCAAAAAAGAATCTGTGCTGTTTCAAGGCGCAGTGTTGAAATACGCGCACTTAGGAAAAATACCATCCCTAAAGGTGCCAACATAACAACCCATTTCAAGGGGGATGTGAAAACAGCAATCATAAACTGTTGAGATGACGCTGCAAAAAAAGCAACCAAACCTGTTACACCAAGGCCCATGGCCATCAGCATAAACACCCGAACCATATGAGAGCGAAGCCCTTGGTCAATATCCAAAGCTCGTGAACTGCCAGCTGAACGCCAAGCATGTTTGTTAAAATTATCCGACATAATTACCCTCCGTCAGTTATATTTTCCTGATTGTAACATAATGATTAATTTTTTTCTATCTGTAGTTCTTGAGGCTTTTGACCTAGACTTTCGCCCGAATGGATAGAATCATTTTTTTCAGATTCTGGGGTCTCACCAGCAAAGTCGAATTGTTTCAACCCTTGGCTCAGTTCTTCAAAACGATGCTGTAAAGACATAGGGTCTGACTGCATATCTAAAGCCACCTCCCCTTGTGAATTTACCAAATGAATCACTTGGTCTGTTGCCTGTGTCATAGCGTTCATAATTTCTTGAACCCCCTGAATAGACAAAAGCGTGTTTTGTACGGCTTTTTGCGTATGGACAACATGTTGGGTTATGCTGTCTGTTGTTTTGGTAACCTCATGCGACAGGTTTTTAATCTCTCCCGCAATCGCAGAAAACCCCTTGCCAGCCTCACCAGATCGGGCTGCTTCAATAGTTGCGTTCAAGCCCAAAACATGCGTTTGACTTGCTATTTCTTGAATTGATAACGTCGCATTTTGAATTTGTTCTACGCTACTGTTTAGGCGCTGAATCTGTTCGTTTGCCTGATCAATGACTTTTTTTGTTTCCTGCGTTACAACACCAAAACCAACTATTTCCTGTTGAATAGTGTTCACAAACTGCCTAATCACCTGTTTTGAATGATCTGAATCCCCATTTAACTGCGTAGAAGAAGACGAAGAAACTTTGTCAACGTCATGATTCACACTTAGACTTACTTGCTGAAAATTTGCTTGTTTTTCATCAAAATACCTTGCACTTTTACGGGACTGATCTGTTAGTAAGCTTATGCATTTATTGATGAGATCCGTTTGAATGTGATTGTGTTTATCAATTTGACGAATTGATTCCCATATCATGCCCACTATTTTAGTGAGGCCAAAAATAATGGAACACACAGTCATGGTACCAAACAAAAACGCCACCCCACCACTAAAAGCAAAAATACCTTTTGAAAAAAAAGCAAAAGAAGCATGGTTATAAAAACGGTACAGCAGCACCCAAAACACAACAGATGGCATCAAACAGAAAAAAACGAAAAGACGAATAATTCTGTTTTTTAATGCTCTAACATGCGCTTGTTGTGGGCTTAATGCATATTTCATGTGGAATAAAAAAATAATTTCTTTTATACCCTGAATATAATCTAAAAAAGTTAAAAACCACTTAATGGACATATCTTCTTTAATTAACCAGGCATGTTTTTTACTGTCTCAGGGAAAGTTGGTTATTATGCCAACAGAAACGGTTTATGGGCTGGCTGCTGATGCAACCCATGACCTGGCTGTGGCTAGTATTTACAAACTCAAAAATAGGCCAACATTTAACCCCCTGATTGTCCATGTAGGGTGCATTGATCAAGCTGAAGCACAAGCATTTTTTTCAGAAAAAGCTTTTTTACTAGCCAGGCATTTTTGGGGTCAAAAAGGGGGCCCTTTAACCTTGGTTTTAAAACGGAAAAATCCACACCTGTCGCATCTTGTGACAGCAGGGCTGGATACAGTGGCTGTCCGAATGCCATCGCATCCTATGGCCCTTGATTTACTGAAAACATACCCCAATCCATTAGCGGCCCCCAGCGCCAATCGGTCAGAGGCTCTAAGCCCCACCTCTTTCCAAGCGGTTCAAGAAAGTTTCGGCGATGACACACCGTTTGGATTAGATGGCGGCCCCTGCCAAGTAGGCCTAGAATCTACAATTTTAGACTTATCAGGTTCAACGCCCATCCTTTTGCGTCCAGGTGGAATTTCTGTAGAACAGATAGAATATGTTCTGGGGCAAAAAATTGAAATCTATAAGGGGTCAACCATCCAGGCACCCGGCATGACCAAACGACACTACGCCCCCAAAACCCCTTTACGATTAAACGCCACAAATAAAAAAAATGATGAGGCTTTTTTGGCATTTGGCCCCGGTACTGAAGATTTTGAAACCTTAAACTTAAGCCCACAAGGCGATGATGTAGAAGCCGCTAGCCATTTATTTGCGATGCTGCGGGAATTAGATCACCAAAGGGTTTCATCCATCGCTGTTGCCCCTATCCCAACCTCAGGTCTTGGCCTTGCCATTAATGACCGCCTTCAACGGGCTGCTTTTAACGAAACAAAGGGTTAAGAGCGTTCATAACGCCCATCACACTTCCGTTTAAAAAGCTAACTAAAATAGCCCCTAAAAATGCCCATGAGATGTGTTTTAAAATGAACGTGTCACGATTGGGGGCCAAACGAAGCAAACTTGCCATCCAAACGCCAAGGGTTGCAAAACTTGCAAAACTGCACAAAGGGTAAACCATCAAACCTTTTGTATAGGGTGTCAAAGCGCTTGATATCATTTGAGAGTACGCAATGATTTCATTTTCAATAATGCGAACCCCAAGAAATTGTGCCGCCTGAATACATTCAGACCATGGAATTCCAAATAACCACACAACCCAAGCCAACGCCCACCCAAGAAGACGGCTACATGTTAAAGGCACGCCATGTACAGCTGGGAAAATGCCTAATATATGGTCCATAAACGCGACTAACGCCACCATGACCAATAAATTCATGACAACTTGCACGTAAATTTTTGTGCCCTCTGCCGTTCCGGTGACAAGGGCATGAAAACCATTTCGAAATTCTGTTGAGCGTTCTAAACAAACGTCTTCCATATCTGCGGGTGTGGAAGTTTCAGGCACCAAAATATAACTTATCAAAACAGATGCCGGAATACTGATTAACGTACACGTAATAATGTGATGAATTGGGTGTTGAATCACACTCGTTAATAGCCCTTCATAAACCCCCATCATACTGATAGATGTAGTTGACAGCCCCACAACTAAGATTAAGAAAAACTGACTATCAGAAATTCGTTGTAAATAATTCTGTACCAAAAGTGCCGCTTCTACATAAGCAAAAAACAATTTGAGTGAACAAAAAAGACCCGTCACCCCGTTCAGGTTAAATAATAATTCCATCGCTTTTTCTAAAATACGGCTGATAAATTGGATCACCCCCCAGTGATACAAAAGCTTTGAAAAAGCACTGATAAAAATAATCATGGGCAAAACCTGAAAAGCCAAAATGAAAGGCATATTCGACGCATCTGATACATGAGCATTTTCACCCCCCAAATGCCCAAAAACAAAATGAGTTCCAGCCATTAAAGACTGCCGCAAGCATTTAAATGAAAATTCAAGAATCGAAAACAAGCCATAAGGCAGCATGGTCTGGGTTAATGTATAGGTTAAAAGCCCATAGACAACAAAAATTTTGAGGATGGACATATACGAAATAGCACGTTTATTTTTTGAAAAAACCCAGGCTATGCCTAGAAAAATAAAAATACCCAAAACAGGCTGAAAAAAAGGAAAAGCCACGTTTTAAAAATCACCTTAAAGCAGATGAGCTTATGGTAAACCAGTTACGGGAAGATCACAATTTTCTTGAAAATCCTTTAGCAAGCATTACATCAAGACATAATACTAGATTATTGACGTACCTCTGCTTTTAAGACTGTATGGAAGACATACTTCAGCCTTACGAAACCCCCAGAAATCCAGGTCAAGCCAGTTACATCTAAGAATCGCACTGAAAAATCTTAAAACGCAAATTAGGTACTTTTATTTCAAATACAAATGATATAGGATGAGCTAGTTTTTTTAGGAATTTTTAACTCTTTAACGAAGAAAATCATGAAAGTACTCATTACAGGCATCACCGGAATGGTTGGCAGCCATCTGGCTGATTATATTACAAAAAATCACTCATCCGTAGAGGTGCACGGTATGATCAGGTGGCGAAGCCCGCTTGACAACATAACCCAGATTATGGATCGGATAAACCTTCACTGCGCAGATTTGCGTGACCTAAATTCGTTGATTACGGTTTTGAAAGAAGTTAAACCAGATCGTATTTTTCATCTAGCTGCTCAATCTTACGTTACAACTAGTTTTACAGCTCCTGCCGATACACTGCATACTAATGTTATTGGCATGGCAAATTTGTTAGATGCTGCACGTATTGTAGGAATTACACCTAGAATTCATGTTTGTTCATCTTCTGAAGTGTATGGTCAAGTTTTAGAAAATGAAGTTCCTATTACTGAAAATAATGTTTTAAGACCCGCCAGCCCCTATGCTGTTTCGAAGGTTGGGGAAGACATGTTGGCTTTCCAGTATCACATTTCCTATAATCTTCCCATTATCAGAACCCGCATGTTTACGCACACGGGCCCTCGCCGAGGGAAGGTTTTTGCTGAAAGTGCATTTGCTTACCAAATTGCAAAAATTGAAGCAGGCTTACAAAAAACACCTGTTTACGTTGGAAATTTGAACAGCATTCGCACAATCACTGATGTACGAGATGCGGTAAAAGCTTACTGGCTTCTTTTAGAAAAATGCACACCAGGTGAGGTTTATAATATTGGGGGCACTGAAACATTAACAGTTGGTGATGTTTTGGAAAAACTGAAGTCGTTCTCAAGTGTTGATATCAGACATGAGGTTTGCCCTTCTTTATTGAGGCCGTCTGATGTAACACTTCAAATACCCGATATAAGCAAGTTTCAAAAAGAAACAGGATGGAAACCAGAAATCAGTGTTGAACAGACACTTAAAGATCTGCTAGACCATCATAGAGATCAAATAAGGTCTGGTCGCCTATGAACCTTTTCATCTCAAGAACCCCCTTCCGCATATCATTTTTTGGAGGTGGGAGCGACTACCCTTCATGGTATAAGGAAAATGGAGGGGCAGTTTTATCAACAGCGATCAACAGGTATTGCTACCTTTTTTGCCGTTACCAACCAACCTTTTTTGAAAAAAAACATCGTGTAGTTTGGTCCCATATCGAAGTGGTGGATACAATTGGCGAAATTTTGCACCCAGCGGTCAGGGAAGGTTTAAAGTATTTAAATTTTGGTAATGAACGTGGCGTTGAAATTTTACACCAAGGTGACCTTCCTGCCAGAACAGGCATTGGGTCAAGCTCATCTTTCAGTGTTGGACTTATTAACGCTTTGAGTGCTTTAAAAGGACAGGAACTTTCTAAATCAGAACTTGCTGAAAAAGCAATTTACCTTGAACGTGAAGTTTTAAAAGAGACAGGTGGTGTTCAAGACCAGTATGCAGCAGCATATGGTGGATTTAATAAAATCGTCTTCACCGGTGAAGGGGTTAAGGTTTTACCCGTTAATGTTAGCAAAACAACTCTGAACACTTTATGTAAAAACCTGGTCCTCGTTTACACTGGCTCCTCTCGTTTTTCCTCAGATGTTAGCAAAACAATTATGGATAACATGGAAGCCAAAGAAAAATATCTACGCCTAATGGTTGAGCAGGTTGAAAAAGGTGAAAACCTCTTAAAAACTGGAAACTTAGATGATTTTGGGAACCTGCTAGGTGAAGGATGGCGTCTTAAAAAAGAACTAAGTGGTCATATGACGACTTCAGAAATAGACGATATTTATGAACAAGGTCTTCAAGCAGGCGCCTTAGGTGGTAAATTAATTGGAGGCGGAAATTCGGGATTTGTGCTTTTCTATATTCCACATCAAAAGCGTTCCACCTTTAATGATGCTATGCGTAAGTTTATCAGAGTTCCTTTTGGCATCGATTGGGAAGGGTCAAAGTTGATTTACCAAGAAACTCAGCAACAAAACCAAGATCATCTGGCAGTTGTAAACGGGTTTTAATTCCCCCTGCCTCAAGGAGATAACATTCATGCTAGAAAAATACCCAGAGCTTCAAGCTCTCTCTGGAAAAACAGCCCTAGTAACAGGGGGTACAGGGATGATTGGCCGAGAAGTTGTTAAAATACTTTGCCAGTTAGGAGCAAGTGTTCGAGTTGCATCGTTAGATGAAATCAAATTAAGCGACCCTGTTGAGCAAATTTACGGTGACCTGTGTGACTTTAATTTTTGCAAAAAAATCACACAAGATATTGATTATGTTTTTCATATTGCTGGCATTAAAGGGTCCATCGTTGTTACAAAAGAAAAACCTGCAAGTTTTTTTGTTCCCCTTTTGATGATGAATACAAATATTTTGGAAGCATCACGTTTGGCGAATGTTCAAAACCTTGTTTACACAAGCTCTATTGGTGTTTATCCAAGCGCTGAAGTATTTGTAGAAGCTGATTATAGTTTGGAAAAACCCCCTATGGATTTGTTTCCTGGTTGGGCAAAGCGTATTGCTGAAATGCAAATCGAAGCCTACATGATCCAATATGGGTTAAAAAATTTTTCTATTGTACGTCCTTCCAACGTTTATGGCCCAGGCGATAATTTTGACCCAGAAAATGCTATGGTCATTCCATCACTTATGGCCAGAGTTTACAAAGGTGAAAACCCTGTTGTTATTTGGGGTGATGGTTCTGCAATCCGTGACTTTGTTTTCAGCCGAGATGTAGCTTTAGGGGCTATCTTAGCATGTTTAAAGGGAACAGCTGGAAAAGCTGTTAACTTAGGTGGAACCAAAGGCTACACCATTAAAGAAATGGTAGAAGCTCTAAACAAAGTTGTTCCTTTTAATTATGAATTTGACACTTCAAAACCCAAGGGTTTTCCAAAACGGATCATGGATAACACACTTTCTAAAGAAATTATTGGTTATGTTCCATCCATAGACTTGGAAAAAGGTCTTCGTGAAACATGGGAGTGGTTCATAGCCCATGCCGACGAATACAAAAAAAGGTTAAATTATTTTACAAAATAAAGAGATAAGTACGATGCAACTAGATGTCATATCAAGTGATTTAGAAGGCGTTAAAATTATAAAACCTTCAACATATTTTGAGGATTATCGGGGTCAATATATTGAAACCTATAATAAAGAGCTTTTTCATAAAGCGGGTATTGATCTTGAGTTTGTGCAAGATTCTTTTTCCATTTCATCACGACATGTATTAAGGGGCCTGCACGGTGATACAAAAACATGGAAATTGGTTAGCTGCTTACAAGGAAAATTTTATTTGGTCGTTGTAAATAACAACCCCGCATCCCCCCAGTACAAACAATGGAGAAGCTTTACTATTTCTGATGTGAATCGCCTACATGTTCTAATTCCACCTATGTTTGGAAATGGTCATTTGGTTTTAAGTGAACAAGCTATTTTCCACTACAAGCAGACTAGTTATTATGACCGCGCCTCCCAATTTACCTTGTTATGGGATGCTCCTGACCTTAATATTTGGTGGCCGACGGAACCCTTAATAATAACCCCCAGAGACCAAGGACTTGAGTAAGTTATGACAGAGCTAAAAAATAGTACATGTTTTGTTGCAGGAGGAATGGGATTTTTAGGATCCTCCATTACCCACAAACTTCTTGAAAAAGGGGCACGCGTAATTGCTAGCTACCACGTAACGAAGCCGGCTTATTTTCATAAAAATCTAACCTGGGCAGAAGCAGATTTAACGCAGCAGAGTAGTTGTTTATCAGCGACAAAAGATGTTGATTACGTGTTCATGTGCGCAGCTAATACAGCGGGTGCTGCTGTTATTGTGAACTCCCCTTTGTGTCAGGTAACGCCGAATGTAGTGATGAACACTTACATGTTAGAAGCTGCTTACGCAAATAAAGTGAAAAAATTTGTGTTTATCAGCAGCGGTGCTGCTTATCCTGATTTGGGAACAAAGCGTTTAAGTGAAGAAGACATGTTTTTAAGTGATCCCCCACCCGTTTATTATGCTGTTGGGTGGATGAAACGCTATATGGAAATCCTTTGCAAAACCTATGCTGAAAAAATTTCAACCCCGATGCACACTCTTGTGATTCGACCATCAAATGTGTATGGCCCTGGTGATAAATTTGACCAAAAAAAATCACACGTAACAGCTGCCTTAATTCGTAAAGTGATCGAACGTCTGAATCCATTTCCTGTTTGGGGAACAGGCGATGATGTGCGCGATCTTATTTATATTGATGACTTTTTAGAAGGTGTACTTGCCGCGTTTTCCTGTACAGACCCATTTCTAGCTATTAACATAGCCTCTGGTAAGGGTTACTCCATTAAAGACATTCTGAACACGGCGTTAAAAGTAGATGGATACAGTGATGCAGACGTCCAATATGACCCAACAAAACCACAGACCATTGGTTACCGAATTATTGACCCAACCTTAGCGAAAGATAAACTTGGATTTGAAACCAGGACATCGCTCGAAGAAGGTATCCGTCAAACAATGGCCTGGTACCGTGGTAAGTTCCTTCAAGAAACTGCTTCATGATTGAAACTGTTATTCTAGCGGGCGGGTTAGGAAAAAGGTTGAGAGATGCCGTTCCCAACCTTCCCAAACCGTTAGCCCCTGTTTTGTCAGCGCCCTTTATTACATTGCTTTTCAAACAACTTATCAATGCTGAGATTGATAAAGCCACCTTGGCTATTGGCTATATGCACGAAAAGGTCATTGATACCTTTGGAAACCGTTTCCAAGATCTTTCTTTAGAATATGTGGTCGAAGATGACCTGCTTGGGACGGGTGGTGCCATCGTGAATGCGCTTAAAGGAAAAAATTACGATAACGCCCTTATTTTTAATGGGGATTCTTTTTGTAATATTTCTTTGAATGATTTTAAACAATGGCATTTGACCAATCACCACCCAGCATCCCTTGTCCTAAACTATCAAGAAAACAGAGAACGATATGGCGGTGTTAGCTATGATACCACAACGGGTAAAATTATGTCTTTTGTTGAAAAGAAAGAAGGTTTGCCAGCTGGCTATATTAATGCAGGTGTTTACCTTTTTTCAGAAGGATTTGTGAACTCATTTCCTCAGAGATTTCCCCTTTCACTTGAAACAGAAATCTTACCTAATCAATTAGAAAACTTATACGGTTGGCCAACAACCGGTGAATTTATTGATATTGGAACACCGGATAGTTACAGTCGGGCACAAATCTATTTGGAAAGATTTTTATAAGCAGGTTAATTACATTTTTTCAAGTTTGTTCAGTATTATTTTAGCAAGAATCGGGCTTTTAATAATAACTTTCTTAAAAATGCGCAAAATTCTTGCAATTCTACTTTTTAATAATCTGATCCTACCAATATTACCAGCTGAGATTTGCGGTGGCTCGTCAATTTTAACATCTGTAGCCCAAAAGGTACCATCCATTTTCCGTGTGCCCAAAAAACGCGTTTTAAGTTTCAACATATCAAATCGCCTCTCAGGATGTGTGGCAAAATTTGAATTATCATCATGTTTGTGTACAAGTGCTGTTAGCCAAAAGGAAGGAACCGGTAAGTTTTTCACAAATAACGATTGCCACAAGTAACTGTCTTCACCAGTATGCATTTTAGGATCTTGAAGCATATCAACATCCAACAAGGATGTTTTGATCAGAACAGATGCGGGAGATAATCCCCAAATTTCCTCTTCTATAGACTTTTGAAGTGATGACACCCTATTCTTATCGAACTTGCGATTTTCCTGGATATCCCAGTAATCAAATTTCTTATTTTCATGTTCTGACAGCCATAAAGAATAAGCCCATTTTGATGCCCCCCCTTGTTGGGCATGTTTTTGTAAAGTTAAGAACAAATTTGATATATGGTTTGGAAAATATTCGTCATCATCATCTAAAATGGAAAAATATGATATATTTTGATTATACACGTGATTCAGGCCTGCCCATAGGGTCGTGCTTCGAATACCGTCTAAGCATTCAACAATATCTATTTTAGAAAAAAACGTTTTATATTCATTTAGCAGTTCTTCCAAATAATCAGGTTTTCGATAAAGAACAAGAACAGGCCGAATATTTTTATAAACTTGGTTTTTTAAACTGTTAAAAGCACGCCGAACCATTTCAATGGGTCTACCTCCCATACGCACAATAACCGCTATCTCAGGTTGCCTTTCTTTTGGAATAGGCAAAGAAAACCCTCCATATTTCATACTTTCTTTATGATATTGAATAAATTCTTCTAGCATTCGTTCTGATGTAAATTTTTCTCTAACAACCTGGGTTGCCCTTTCAGCTTTCTGTGCAGCTTCTTCAGGGTGAGTTCGAACCCAATTCATATGGGCCAAAACATCTTTATAAAGCTGTTCATCTGGACGGGTATGGTCAATATACAGAACTGAATCTCCAAAATGCTCCTCAATAAATGGCATTCTTTGCACAATAGCAACAGCACCAGAGGCGGTTATCTCAAATATTCTGTTGCTAGCAATGTTATAATCTACAAAGGCTTTGCCTTGCAAACTTAGGCCAACACCTGCTGTTCGATAAGCATTTAATAGTGATTTACCATCATAGGGTAGATCACCCCGGTAGTTAACAGCGACATTTTTCCACTGTTTTGCCATCCCATAAACCTTAAACCATTCGTGTTTTGAAAGAAGTTCTAAAAGTTTTAAATTCCGTTTATCCCAGTTATGGCCGCAATAAATCAATTCTGCTTGGGCAAGGTTTGTCGGTGGATAGTCAAAATCAGGCACGTGATGGCCTGAAATGTAGGGTGCTGGGTATAATTTGTTCATTCTAAAACACATATCAGCCGTAAATTGTTCTACTTTTCCACCTGGAATGGCTACGTACCCGTCAAACGTAATCAAAATAGGCAGAAAACAGTTCGGTGCATCATCTAATGGAGATGCTATAGCGGCGTAGGTAGGAAAACGTGTCAATTTTGGAAAAAGATAATTAAAATTAATGACAAAATCAGGCTGAAAAGCCTCCAGCTCTTGAATATTAAAGAATTCCCGAACTTCTATTCCTTTACTTTTACCTGCAGCGACAAAACTATTTGTTGTGGCACTTTCTCCTGATGCAAAAAAACAGTTATGCACGGCTATTTTCAAGAACTAACCCTTTCATTAAATATTTAATCCACGAAACACGATAGGTGGCTATCAAAAAAAAATCAAGATTGCACTTATTCAATTTAAGATGCTAAGTATTGTAGCAGCAGTTAAGAACTTTGATACGTACTTTAAAAACACTTGAGAGAGGTTAGAACAATGGGTTTATTAAATGAGCAGATAGAGGAATCCTGCTCCTTCAGCACGTCCTTCAAGGAACAAGGCTTTTGGATAGAGCGTCAGCTTTTCACCGAAGAAGAATGTGATTTCATCAAAGAGTTGGCCTATAGTTTACCTGAGAGTGCGCTTGAAGGTTTAAAACCTCTTATGAATCCTCACCGATTAAATCCAGATTTTTTAATCCCAATGAAGCAAAAAAAACTGCTTGCTTTTATTGAAGCCTTTATAGGGAAGCCAGTTAGAGGTATTCAATCCCAATTCTTCTTCTGCCAACCAGGCACCGTTGGATTTGCAAATCATCAGGATAACTTTTTTGTGCAAGCCCCGAAAGACGCATTTGTCTCATCGTGGTTAGCACTTGAAGATGTAGATGAAACAAATGGCTGTCTGCAGGTGTATCCAGGTTCACATCTTGAGGATATTTTATCTGTACAAGAAACCCAAAATAAATCTACCTACGGTCAAAACCCCAATGCCGTAGCTCGTGAATGCGTTTTTGATAAAGAGAAATATACAATGATGGATGTAAAGCTAAAAAAAGGTGATGTAGTCTTTATTCATGGGTATGTCGTACACGGTTCTCGTGACAACACGTCCACTAATCGTCACCGTCATTCTTTTTTAATGAACTATATTCGCGGAGGTGAGCCTTATCGAAAAGGTTTTGATTCTGGTAGGGAAGATTTTTCAGTAACTGATGAGTAAGAATAGATGAAGAATTTAACATTGAGTGAGTTCAGCGTAGCCTTTGGAACACCTATTACAGATAAAAACTTAGAAAATTTAAATGAGAAAATTGAAAAATTTGATTTTAGATACTCAAGACTCCCCCAGCAAGATAGGGACTCCCTTATTCTTTCTATCCTAAAAAAAATTGATGAGTTTTCTAAAGTTGGTGCCCATAGAAATGAAATTTGGAACAACGCTTGGCAAAAAATTGCCGATTCTTACGGTAACAGCCAGCAACTCACAGACCTATTTCCATCATTCATAAGCGCAACTAATATTATTAGACTTAATGGTGATTATGCTACTCCAGAATCCACAACTTTTGAAAAAGACTGGTTTTGCGTATTTAGAGAATGGTTATTCAAAACTTATCTAGAACCTCATGAATCTGTCTACGAATTTGGATGTGGGAGCGGTTACAATTTGGTGGCGCTATCAGAAATTTATCCCTCCAAAAAAATGTATGGTCTGGATTGGTCTAAATCAGCCGTCGATCTGATAGAAAAATTTAGCAGTACTCATAACCTCAATATTACAGGGAAAGTTTTTGATTTTTTTGCGCCGGATCAATCATTTCATCTTGATAAAGATTCAGCAGTTATGACTTTTTGCGCCCTTGAGCAAACAGGTGATAAGTGGCAGGATTTTGTTCTATGGCTTATTAAGCAAAAACCGAAAATTGTTATAAATATGGAGCCTATTGTTGATTTTTACGATACAAACTCCCTTTTTGACTATTTGGCGATTTCTTATCACCAACATCGTGGCTATCTTTCCAGTTACTTTCCTTTCCTGCAGCAGTTGGAAAAAGAGGGAAAAATAAAGATAGAAAAGCATAAACGTTTAGGAGTTGGAAGCTTATACCATGAAGGGTATAACTTAATTGTTTGGAAACCTCTTTAAGTTAAAACACTACTAATGAATCAAAATAAATCTATCCTTATCACCGGCTCTGCTCAGGGAATTGGCGCAGCTACTGCTTTGGCTGCAGCAAAAAGAGGTATTCATGTTTGCATCCATTATAACTGCTCAAAAAATTTAGCTGAAAACCTAGCTCTTGAGGTTGAAAAATTGGGTGTTGATGCTCTTGTTTGTCAGGCCGATCTTTCTAAGAAATCTGACCTAGAAAATCTTTTTAAGCTTATAGATCAAAATCTGCCTCCCTTAGGTTATTTCGTTAACAATGCAGCAGCAACAGGTCCACGAAAAAGTTTTGAAGATTTAGAAGCAAAAGAAATAGAAGACGTCTTTGCCACAAATTTTTTTGGCGCCACTTATTGCCTGCAACAAGCTATTAAACGTATGAAAGCAGGAAAACAAGGGAGCATCGTCAATATATCTTCCCAAGTCGCCACCTTTGGTGGTAATCAACTTTCCGCCTACGCAGCCTCTAAAGGGGCCATGAATTCACTAACTGTGGCCTTAGCAAAAGAACTTGGGAAATTTAATATTCGCATTAACGCTGTCAGCCCAGGTGTTATTCAGACAACCCAACATGCTGATAAATCGACTGAATGGATCGATCAAATCCAAAAACAAATCCCCTTGGGAAGACTCGGAAAACCCGAAGAAATAGCTAACGTAATTTTGTGGTTATTGTCCGAAGAAGCATCATTTATGAATGGTGCAATTGTCCCCGTTACAGGTGGCCGTTAGACCCACCTTAAAACGGCCCTCTAAATTTAACTTCATGACTGTAAAAATTTTCTCCACTTAAATCCATAGGTGGCAAGCCCAACATTTTTTCAACAGATCGTACTAATGTTCCTGCATTGGGGTAAAATTCATTTTCTAGGTGGCGCACTGTTGGACAAGGGGTATGGGCAAATCCAACCCGCTGAACAGGCTTTTTTAAATTGCCAAAGCATTTTTCAGAAACCATAGCAGCAACTTCAGCGCTGTAACCGCTTGCAACCCAATCATAATCTGCAACTAAGCAGTGACCTGTTTTATTGACAGAATCTATAATAATTTTCTCATCCAATGGAAATAAGGTTCTTGGATCAATAATTTCTACATCCACCCCTTGCCTAGCTAAAATAGCAGCGGCTTGAAGAGCCTCCACATTCATCCATGATGTCGCCACAATCGTTACATCTTTTCCAGGTCGCAAAACCTTGCCTTCCCCTATAGCAATTGTATAAGGTGTTTCGGGCACTTCTTCTTCGGCCCAATACAGCCAGCGATGTTCTAAAAACACAACAGGATTGTCGTCCTGAATAGCTGCTGCCAATAAACCTTTTGCATCGTAAGCTGTCGTAGGGGCAATCACTTTTAAACCAGGAATATGGGTAAAATAAGAAAATAAAGATTTACTATGTTGGTAGCCCTGTCCCCAGCCGCGTCCAATAACGGCACGAATCACGATAGGTGCCTTTACCTTCCCCGCGCCACCGTACACTTGTGTTGAAATCATGTTGACCAATTGGTTCATAGCAAGTAACAGAAAGTCTACCCGAATATGTACGTGGATAGGTCTCATTCCCTTAATAGCCGCCCCAAGAGCAAAACCAGTCATAGATTCTTCAGCAATAGGGGTGTCAAAACAGCGTGTGGGACCATACTTTTCCAACAGACCAGCTGTCGTCCCAAAAATCTTTTTATGATCAGGCACACCAATACCATAAACGAATACAGATTCATCCCGCTCCATTTCCTGATCAACTGCTTCTCGAAGAGCTTCGCAATAGTTAATTTTTCTCATAAAAAACACCTGTATATAAATGATCTACTGGGCAAAAATCGGCTTGTTCAGCTTTTAAAATTGCATCATCAATAGCTTGCTTAATTTCATTTTCTGCCTGTTGAATTTGGTTTTCACCAAACCCGATATCTAACAGCCTTTGCCGTTGAGTTTTAATACTGTCGTTTTCATACCACCACTTATAATCATTTTTATGGCGATAGCCCTCATGCCAATCCTCATTAATTCCGACATGCTCTAAATAGCGATGGCACTTGATCCGTAAAAATGCAGGTTTTTGAGAACTAAATGATTCTTGAATAACCTTTTGGGTCGTTTGATAAATACTTTCGACATCATTTGTTTCATCAGAAAGAAAAATACAATCAAACACATTCACCACATCATCAATAGATTTATATCCGTGACGCTGTTTTTTGGATGTATGCACGGCTAAACCATTGTCTTCACATACAAAAAGCATGGGAACTTCATACAAACATGCAGCATTTAAACTTTCCCAAAAAACGCCTTCATCAATAGCCCCATCGCCAAAAAAGACAGTGGAAATTTGACCATTTTTTTGGCACTTATTAGCGTACCCGGCACCCACAGCAATAGGCAGACAGCTGGCCACAATAGCACTTGAGATATGGTGACCCTTTTCAGGAAATGCCAGGTGCATGGAGCCACTTTTCCCTTCGGCAGTCCCTGTTACTTTTCCGTACATTTCAGCAAAGAATTTTTCTAAGTCCTCTGTTTGAGATAAAAAGGTTGCATGGCTGCGATAAGTAGAGAAAATATCCCCCTTACCATTCAGCGCGCTGATCACACCAGCTGCACTGGCCTCTTGCCCCATGGACATATGCATGGGGGTTTTCATGTAGTCTTTATGGTAATGCGTAGTAATGCCATGCTCGGCAGCGCGAATTTTGTACATAAGCGCGTACAATTTGAATGAAAGCTCAGGCGATAAATCAAATTGATCTTGTTGCGTATTAACTGTATTAAGATTTGTCATAAGAACTTAGTTTCATCATTGTAAATTTAAGTAAACTGAACCCAAAAAAATAGGTCATAGCGAATTTAGAATGAACAGATTATAGGAACGCAAAAAAGGCTATGTCAAGATATATGACCAATCTTTTAAGTGGTTTGCTTTTTAATTTTATGGATCCAGATAAACTAAAGAGCAAAAAAGTGTTATGAGGAAATCAACTTTTTTTTGGCTTCTTTGTTTTTTTAGGTTTTTTTCTATCTAGCAAAACAACCTCCTTATGGGGATGATTATGCTTTTTGGTTTCATCGCGCGCCAAAGAAAAATGAGTTGTGCCATTCACCACATTGATATCCTCCACCAAAACCCGAACCCGTTGCCCCAGTTGATAGGTACGTTTGGTACGCACGCCAATATATCGATGATACGGTTCATCAAATTCGTAATAATCACCGGGCAGCTGATGTTTTCGTAAAAGGCCTTGCGCCCCATTGCCCTCTAAGGCCACAAAAATGCCGCTTTTCGTAACGCCCACAATGGTTGCATGAAAAAAGTCACCCACATGGCCCTGCAAGTATGAAATAACATACCGGTCCATAGTATCCCGTTCGGCGCCCACAGCACGCCGTTCAGTCATGTTGATATGCTCACTTATTTTCTGTAATTCTTCTGTTCCATAGGCAAAACCATCATGCCCTAATTGAAGTGTGGAAATTAAGGCCCTGTGCACAATTAAATCTGAATAACGCCGAATGGGTGATGTGAAATGGGTATAAGCCTGCAGACTCAGGCCGAAATGCCCAATATTCTTAAAAGTATACATGGCCTGCGCTTGGCTACGTAAAACCAAATCATGAACCAATCGTTCATAGGAACCGTGTCGGGTTTTATCCAAAATATTATTAAATTCGTGGGCCGACATTTTTTTTTGCTTACTAACGCCGCCTATTTTCAAAGAACTCAATAGAGTCTTTAGGTTGGAAACCCGCACCGTATCTGGAATATCGTGCACACGGAAAAGCCCAGGCATATTTCGTTTCAACAATGTTTTAGCAGCACACACATTGGCAGCAATCATCATTTCTTCAATCAGTTGATGGCTGTCAAAAATTTCCATGGCGTCAATGGAAACAACGCGACCTTCCTCATTAAATTTTACCTTTTGTTCGGGAATATCTAAATTAAGGGTGCCCCGTTTATTACGCGCCTTTAAAAAACTGCTATATGCACCATATAAAGGCTGAATGATAGGTTCCAAAAGGGGCTTGGTGATTGAATCTGGATGGCCATCCATGGCCCGTTGAACCTGTTTATAGGTCAAGCGCGCCACCGAATGCATCAGGCCCCGCTTAAAAGCGTAAGACCGAATGTCACCATCCTTAGAAATAATCATTTCCACAGCTAGGCACGCCCGGTCTTCATTGGGTTTTAATGAACACAACCCGTTTGACAAAGCCTCTGGCAACATAGGCACCACCCGATCTGGGAAATACACGGAATTGCCCCGGTTAAAGGCCTCTTGATCCAAAGCATCGTGGGGACGCACATAATAACTGACGTCAGCAATGGCCACCGCCACAAGCCAACCCCCTAAATTATCGGGTGACGTGTCAGGGGCTGCCCAAACGGCATCGTCAAAATCTTTGGCATCTTCACCATCAATAGTTACAAAGGGAATATCCCGCAAATCTGTACGGCCCTTTAAGGGTGGTACCCGCCCTTTGTCAGCAATATCTAAAGCTTCTTTTGAAAAAGTAACGGGAATTTCCCGTTCTTGAATGGTCATTAAACTAAAAATATGGGCATCTTTTAAATTACCCAAATGCTGATGAATCACCACCGTATCGGGGTGGTCAACCCCATAAACAACCACATCCCCTTCTTGCAGATTTTTTGCCACATCAGGCGGGCACGGCATGCCTGGAAACGGGTCTTTGCGATGACAAGGCGCGAAAAAACCCCGCTTACCGTTGGACAGAAAAACCCCCACATGGGTTTGGTCATACACGCTGCGCCGTTGATTATCTTTGGCAGAACGTGATTTTTTTTCAGTAATTGGGCGGCGATGCTTGTTATTTTTTCGTGACATTTTTTCTTAGAAAAAGAGAGATTACAAAACCAATATAAAGGTAAATGGGCAAATCTACACGCACCTTCATCGTCAATTTTTCATTTTTTGCAACTTTCTAGGTTTTTTTTGGGATACTGAGAGTAATTCTGAAGCAATATAACTTCACATCGTTTTTATGAAGACTGCACAAATTCCCGCAAATTTAATAAGGCTTCTGGCATATTTTGCCTTCCAAAACCAATTCGAAAATGATTGCTCTCATAATTGTAAATAGATGCTGGCATGAGTAGGGTACTTTTCTCTTGAAGCATCTGATGACAAAAATCATCAACACATTGTTCAGAGTTATAGTTTACAAAACCAACACACCCACCCTGCGGTCGAATCCATTGAAATAGATGGCTAAACTCATTAAAAAAATCGTCCAAAATTTTTAAATTGCTATCCACAATGGTGTTATTACGCGCCAAAATCTTTTCATAATTATGTAAAGAAATCAGCGCCAAAATTTCCGACGGTCCACTATTGCAAATAGATGTGTAATGTTTTACGCATTCAATCTTCTGTAAAATTTCTTTATTTTGACAGGCTATCCAACCAATTCGAAGGCCGGCCATACCAAAGGCCTTACTCATGACCCCTAATGAAATGGCTTTGTCGTACACACACGCAGCTGGTGACGCCCAAGGCTGGCGGGGATTACCAAGCAGCCTATAAACCTCATCAGAAAAAAGCCAAACACCATTTTTGTCACACAAATCCACCAACTTTAAAAGATCGTCATTCTCAATCACTTGTCCTGTTGGATTATGGGGAAAGTTAATAATAATTATTTTGGTATTAGGTTGAATCGCTTGTTGAATAGTATTTAAATCAATTTTCCATTCATTTTCTTCCTGTAGCTGTATTTCTGATACCTGCGCGCCTTTCAATTTTGGAATTTCCAAAAGCGACTGATAACAGGGTGTTAGTACAATAACATGGTCACCTTTTTCAACTAACGCATGAAAAGTGCAAAATATCCCTTCTTCAGCACCAGCAAACATAAGAATGTTCTTTTCATCTAATCCTGAATAAAACGTGTTAACCACAGCTTGGCGCAAAGCTGGCATGCCAGATGCTTCCGTATACCCCAACTTTAAATGGTCCCATTGCTTTTTATCTTCACTATTCGAAAAACTCAAAATATCAGACATTGCAAAGCTTTCTGCATCAGAACAACACAGTAAGTATTTTGCAGAAAACTCATAACGTGCTAAGTATTCCTCAAGTTTAAATACATTCATCATTCCTGCCCCTTTAATTCTTTTAAATATTTAAAAACAGTTGCACGCCCTAAATCTAATGTTTTTGCTATATAGTCAGCTGCATTTTTTTCTGCAAAAGCACCTAGTTGAAACAAATATTGAACTATCTTTTTTTTGTCAGAAATTTTTAAATGACTAAACGATAAATTATGAATTTCTATATAGTCATGAACACTCAAATTAACTTTCTGCTGCCAGTCATTTACAAATAAAGACTTTGGCTGACTGCTTGAAACATCATTCAAAAAAATGCTGCTAATTTCCTGCATCTTATGAAAAGCAGAAACGTCACAGTTAATACACAACAACCATTTATTTTCCAAAACCACGGAAACAGATTTCACCAATTTTCCATCAAAATTAAGTTTTGAATAAACTGCTTGTTTCACATCATCAAGGGCCTGAGTATCTAAAAGGGAACTATCGCCAACCTGCCTTTTCGAAAGTGTTCCGTTAATATATACAATTTGGTTTGTCTGTATTTCGTGAATGACTATCTCGACAAAAGGTTTCATCAAAAGAACAACAGCGTCACATATAGGTACGTAAGAAGATAAACTCATAGAAAAATACTAATTAATATATTTTTATCTTTTTATATATTTTTTAGTCCATATTTTCAACAAAAAACTTCTTTACCCATAAACCAAGCAAATCATCTTGTTCTTTTTCAAAAAAACGATAAGGTTAAGAAAAATGCTTATTTTAAAAATACGTCATGTCTTTAAACCTGTATAACAGCCTGACTCGTACCAAAGAAACGTTCACACCCCTTGACCCAAATCATGTGCGTTTGTATGTGTGTGGCCCAACGGTTTATGACCGTGCCCATTTGGGAAATGCCCGCCCTGTGGTGGTGTTTGATGTATTGTATCGGTTACTTCAAAAGCTGTACCCCAACGTAACTTATGTGCGCAATATTACGGACGTGGATGATAAAATTAATGCAGCCAGCGAAGCGCAGGGCATTTCGATTCAGGAATTAACCCAAAAAACAACAGCTTATTACCATGCCGATATGGCAGCGCTTAATGCCCTTCCCCCAACCATTGAACCCCGGGCCACAGAACATATTCCCCACATGATTTCAATGATTGAAACCCTAATTCAACAAGGCCACGCTTATGCAAGCAATGGCCATGTATTGTTTCAGGTTGATACCTTTGCAAATTATGGAACTTTATCAAAACGAAACCAAGATGAACTCTTGGCTGGCGCCCGGGTGGAAGTGGCCCCGTACAAGAAAAACCCTGGCGACTTTGTTTTGTGGAAACCATCTACGGGCACAACGCCCGGTTGGGATAGCCCCTGGGGGTTTGGTCGCCCTGGCTGGCATATTGAATGTTCCGCCATGAGCAGTGCCTATTTAGGCCAAACATTTGATATTCATGGCGGCGGTATAGATTTGATTTTCCCCCACCATGAAAATGAATTAGCCCAAAGTTGCTGCGCCCATCAAACCCAAAAAATGGCTAATATTTGGATGCATAATGGCCACCTAACCATTAATAATGACAAAATGTCAAAATCTAAGAAAAACTTTTTTACGGTGCAGGACTTGCTATCCACCCACAAAGGGGAAACGTTGCGATTGGCCCTGTTAATGACACATTATCGCCAGCCATCAGATTGGACGGATGATTTACTTCAGCAAGCCAAACAAACGTTAGACCGCTTTTATACAGCGCTAAATGAGGTGCCAGAAAATGCTGAATCTGCGCCTGTACTAGAATCCGTTGAATCAGCCCTGTTAGATGATTTAAACACCCCCTTAGCCATCAGCCATTTGCATCAAATTGCCCATGATATTTTTAAGGCAGATGGCACAACAAAACGTTATTTGGCAGCTACTTTAAAAGCCAGTGGTCAATTGTTGGGGATTTTACACCAAAACCCAAGCCAATGGTTTCAAGGTGATGTGTCTGTTGACCCAGAAACCATTGAAAAGCTGATAGCAGAACGTATTCAAGCCAAAAAAGATAAGAATTTCCAAAAAAGTGACGAAATTCGTGATTATTTAAAAGAAAAAGGCATTTTATTAGAAGATACCCCCCAGGGAACAACGTGGCGCGCCCTATAAAAACCTTCCTTTTCGAAAAAAAAATTTGCAGATCGCATCAACAGTGATTAGATTCTTCTGTGTATACACTGCCGGAGATTTTTTAATTTGTTGATCCCCTCACCTTCTCTTTCGTCGATTTTAGATACAGTTCAAACGCCCAAGGATATGAAAGAGTTATCTATTGAGCAGTTGCAGCAACTGGCAACCGAGGTTCGCGAAGAAGTCATTCAGGTAGTTTCTAAAACGGGGGGACATTTAGGTGCAAGCTTAGGCGTTGTTGAATTAACCGTTGCTTTACATCATATTTTTGATACACCGAAAGATAAACTGATTTGGGATGTGGGGCATCAAGCTTACCCCCATAAAATTCTAACGGGTCGTCGTGAACAAATGCCCCGCCTTCGTCAAGCAGGTGGACCATCTGGTTTTACAAGACGCGCTGAAAGTGACTATGACCCATTCGGGGCCGCCCACGCGGGCACATCTATTTCAGCGGCACTTGGGTTTGCCGTGGCTCGTGACCTTCAAAAACAAGACCATAATGTGGTTGCGGTCATTGGTGATGGCTCCATGAGCTGTGGGATGGCCTATGAAGCCATGAATAATGCCGGCGCCATGGCCAGCCGATTGGTTGTTATTTTGAATGACAATGATATGTCTATTGCACCGCCCGTTGGTGCCATGAGCGATTATTTATCCCGCCTTTTGTCATCGGGACCTTACCATTCTTTACGTCAAATGGCTAAAGGTGTGGCTAGTCATTTGCCCAAGTCTATTGAAAAAGCAGCAAAAAGAGCTGAAGAATATGCACGTGGTTTTTTTACAGGTGGTACATTATTTGAAGAACTAGGTTTTTACTACGTTGGCCCCGTGGATGGCCATAATCTTGACCATTTGATTCCCATTCTTAAAAATGTACGCGACCGCGCTGAAACAGGCCCTGTTTTACTGCACGTTGTAACCCATAAAGGAAAAGGGTACCCACCCGCCGAAGCATCTGATGACAAATTTCATGGCGTTAACAAATTTGATGTTGTAACCGGCATTCAGGCTAAACCAAAACCAACAGCCCCATCTTATACAAGTGTTTTTTCTAAAGGTTTATGCCAGCAAGCTGAAAAAGATGAAAAAATTGTAGCCATCACGGCTGCCATGCCATCTGGCACTGGCCTGGATGCATTTGCGAAAAAGTTTCCAGATCGTTTTTTTGATGTGGGCATTGCTGAACAACACGCTGTTACTTTTGCAGCAGGCCTTGCCTGTGAAGGCTTAAAACCATTTACAGCTATTTATTCTACTTTTTTACAACGGGCTTACGACCAAGTTGTTCATGATGTTATTTTACAAAAACTGCCTGTACGCTTTGCCATAGACCGGGCAGGCCTTGTGGGGGCGGATGGTGCCACGCATGCTGGCAGTTATGACCTGGCCTTTTTAGGGTGCTTACCCAATATTGTACTTATGGCTGCTGCTGATGAGGCTGAGCTGATGCACATGATTGCAACCGCTGCAGCCATTGATGATTGCGCATCGGCTGTACGTTACCCCCGTGGTGATGGAACGGGTGTCATGTTGCCAACTGAAGGGCTTGTTTTACCCATTGGTAAGGGCCGTATTGTTAAGCAAGGTCATAAGGTTGCTATTCTTTCTTTAGGCACACGACTAGACGAAGCACGCAAAGCATCTGATATTTTAGAATCTTATGGGCTGTCAACAACCGTTGCTGATGCCCGGTTTGCTAAGCCATTGGACAAGGATTTGATAAATCAACTTGCCAAACATCACGAGGTTCTGGTTACTGTTGAAGAAGGCAGCTTTGGAGGGTTTGGTGCCCACGTTCTTCATTTCTTAGCTGAAGAAGGTGCCCTGGATACGGGCCTTAAGGTACGGACCATGACCCTGCCTGACACGTTGGTAGATCATGACACCCCATGGAATCAATATGAGCAGGTCAAGTTGAACGCCACCCATATAGTTGCAAAAGTTCTAGAGGCCTTGGGAACTGAATCAGATACGCGCCTGCTTGCATCTATTGCTTAAATACGCTAGCAATAGGGTAGGCTATTTCTAAACTATTAAGTAAAAATGGATATTATTTTTGTTCCACTTTTGGCTGTTTTAATCCACGCCATTGATCTTTATAAATTTTTCCTGTTCGCCTTTGTGATTATGTCATGGCTAGAGGCGTTTGGCATTATCAACAGCTACAACCGCTTTATTTACAGCCTCAATATTTTTCTATTTCGCATTATTGACCCAGCCTTAACGCCCATTCGGCGCTTTGTGCCAACACTGCGTGGCATTGATTTGTCACCTATTGCATTGCTGTTTATTTTATATTTTGTCCAAGGTGTCTTGATTCAGATCATCAATAAATTTCCATCCTAATTAGGTTTGATCTTTTGCAGTTAATTTTGCCCATCCAACATCCTGCTAACTTTTCAGAAGAAGCATGGGTTATGGGGCCTGAAAATGAAGAAGCAACGCAAGCTGTATTAAAAACCCCGTGGCCTCATTCGTTTTTGTGTGTTTATGGTGAAAAAGGCTCTGGAAAAACGCATTTAGCCCATGTGTGGGCAGAAAAAAACAAGGCACTTCCTATTCCGCTTGACGTTTGCCATCAAACACTTCCACGGGAAATCCACGCCAAGGCCTATCTAATAGATGACGCAGACACCTTAAAAGATAATGAATGGCTTTTTCACTTCTACAACAAAGTTATTGAAGAAAAGTCTTTTTGTTTATTAACATCCACTCTTCCTCCGGCCCAATGGAATGTTCTTTTGCCTGATTTACTTTCCAGACTTAAAACAATTCCAATGGTTCATCTGATGCCTATGGGGGACGCTTTTTTAAAACATATTATGCATAAACAGTTTTTGGATGAAGGGTTTATTGTGCAAGAACCTGCCCTCGATTTTTTGCTTCTTCGTATAGAACGATCACCTGATCAAATTAGGGAATTTATTAAATATATCGTGCAAAAAGCAACTGAAGAAAAAAAGCAAATCACAAAACATTTTATCAGCCGTCTATTTCAGGAAAATTTTGACTCAAAAAATGCCTAGCCTTTAAAAACTTACGTTTTTGTAATGAAATTTTCATTAAGCTATGCTTTAAAATAACAACAATGTAAAAATTTTTAGAATCTTATTCTCATGTTTTCTATAAAAAAAATATTTTATGCCCTTATGGCACTAGCTCTTTTATTTTGTCTAACTGATAAGTCCATGGCATCTGATTGGAAAAAAGAAGAACGAGCCCCTTCCTTCCTTCCCAAAAGCAGAGGAAGCAAAAGGGAGCTTGATACCCTTCTTCAAGAAGCTGTGTCATTCAATGCCACAGTCAAGCCGCGTCTCTGTAAAGTTTCTCTGAGGCCAGGTGTCTATGAAGACGAGGAGGATGAGGATTCTGACTCAGATTTTGCAGATGAAGCTGAAAAAAGGGTCGTCCCGACTGAACCCTCCACAAAAAAGGCTTTTTTACGAAAGGCAAGCGAAGCGCCATCAGATGACGAAAGGGAAGATGGAGATGAGGATGAGGATGAGGATGACGCGTCCGTCACTTTGAGGGCTGAATCAGCAAGGGGTGATGCTTTGGAAAACGATGCATCAGATGATGAAAGTGAATCTGACGTAGATGATGGATATTATCTTGATGCCCCAGGATATGAGCTTATAAAAGAAGAAGTAGAAACGCTAAGACGTAAAAACTTAAGTAAATATTCATCCAAAACACAACGGATTTATGAGGTCATTTTGGAATGTGCCATTAAAGAAAAACCTGTCAATCTTCGTCTTCTTAGGAAGACAAGATCTATTACAAGTTTTGAGGTTCTTGATAAAAAAGTTATTCAACTTATCAAAATAGCATGCGCATTTCCAGAAACAACAAGGGCCTTACAAAAACTAAAAACTGTCACAGTTTCCATGAAAAAAACGCCTGGCCTTAAAGATCACACCAAATTAACAGTTGAGGAAATGACAGAAACACTAAGGGACAAATTATCTGAACCAAAATCTAAAGTGCGTTTGCAAAATGCCATAAATTTTATGGGCAGACAAGTGCGTCCCCGGCAAGAGGTTTTCCTGTATCTTGTAACAACAGATATACCAACCAAAAACGGCGCAACAGAGGTGTTTTATCGCAATCGAACAGACACAGTTGACCAATTTCAAAAAGAAAGATCACTCCAATCTTTTTTGAGTAAAGCTGTCAACGCTTATTATGTGCATGACGCATTTTTATTGAATGTTTTTAAAAAAGGATATTCGTTATTTCGTGGAAAAAATTCCCTCCACTCACAACAACCTAAGCGGCCTGCTGTACCTGCAGTCAGGCCAACTGCTCTCCCTGCTATACTTCGCCCCATAGCGCGAGGACCCGTGGTAGGGCAAACTGCAGCCGCCGCTCCACCATCAATACCAGTTGTGCTGCCTGTTACGTTACCCTCCCAAATTCCTCAGGAAGGTACAACACCAAAGGATGAGTTCAATTTAAGTGACAAAGATCTTGAACAATTGGGAAAACTTGCAGCTGATGTAGGACTAAATTTCACCGAAGAATGGGATTTATAGTAAAAAGGAACAGTTTATCCACAATTTCGGTGCATAAGACTGTTTTTTACCAACAACTCAGGCACCATTTTTCCCTGTTTTAGTTTAATTTCTGCTTGAATGGTTTCTAAAAATGCTGTCTTTGCTTTTGGATTCGGTAATCCACGAATGGATTGACCTGCTAACACCCGCAGCATATAAACTGCATCAGCCCGCAAAGTGTCATCATTTAAACCACCGACTAATGTCAAATTCAAAGGTGCCCGGTACCCTTTGGCTGCGGGTAACACAGTGCTTTTCTGAGAACTTTTTTCTTGAAATAAAAAACCTTGTTTAATAACTGTTGTCATTTCTTGGGGCCTTTTTGAATAACGCCCATTAAAATAAGAACTAAAAAACTGAAAGAAAAAGCTGCAATGACATATAACCACATTTGCATGACTTTACCTCATGAACAAAAAGTTGACCGACTTTTTAAAAAATCTAAATTTCTTAAAAAAGTTCGAAATCCAATGAACAAACTGTACACCAAAAACCCAAAAAACATAAGAAATAATGGCCACAACATGGAAGAGTGAATGGCAGGTTTATTGAACCGCATAATGCTGGCGGGTTGATGGAGCGTATACCACCAATCAACAGACCATTTAATAATAGGAATATTAACCCATCCAATGACCAAAAACAAAGAAGCTGACGTTAAAATTTTGTCACTGGTATGAATCATCATCCAGTAACCCACGTACAAAAAAAACAAAATCAACATCGATGTCAGCCTGGCATCCCACACCCACCATGTTCCCCAGGTGGAAGCCCCCCAAATACTTCCCGTTACAAGGGAAATAAGGGTGAATAACGTGCCTACATGCGTCCATGATTTGGCTAATAAAAATAATGTAGGAATACGCAACAACACACCCAAAGCTGATAAAAATGCCATGGCAGAATAAACACCTAATGCCATCCAAGATGCTGGCACATGAACGTACATAATGCGTGCCAGGTTACCCTGCTGATAATCTTCTGGCACATAAAAAAGACCCCCTATTGTGGCCACGAATATGCATACCCACGCCACAAACCCTGCATAAGGCAAAAAATATTGGGCTTTTTGCTGTAAAGTGGCTGGTTTTAAAAATTGCATTAAATAACGCTTCATCAGCTGTTTTGTCTCGACAGAAGAAATAATTTTATATACATTACACCTATCATTCCTGACTATTCAGAGCAATAGCTACAGAATTCTTGAAGGGCGCCTAGCTCAGTTGGTAGAGCAGCTGACTCTTAATCAGCGGGTCGTAGGTTCGATTCCTACGGCGCC
>CAZDVK010000005.1:0-96316 GCA_964508915.1 uncultured Verrucomicrobiales bacterium
TCCAAATCATGGTGGTCTCTATCTCTTATCTATTCTACTTTTAAAAGATCAGGAAAAATAAACGCTTCAAAAGTTTTTTTTCTCTCTCAAAGCGTAAACAAATTTATATAATTTTATGGCGGTGGGGTCAAGTCTAAAAATGATAAAAATTCGTTTTTTTAACACTTTTTTAACTTTTATATGCTTTCATCAAGGTTAACACGGTCTTCCCGGTTATTGGGGCTGGAAATCACCAAAAACTGAACCAACTGGTGCGATGTATTGATAGCCTGATGTACTTGTTTAGGGTAAATAATCAGCGAATCACCTGCCAATAAGGTGTGATTTTTGCCATCCACAACCATGGTTAGGCAGCCCTTTAAAACATAAAAACACTGTTCCGTTTTTTCATGATAATGGGGAATTTCAAAAGCTTGAGGTGGCATTTCTTCAGAAATAACGGAAAACAAACCGTCATTTTTCAAAAACCAACCGTGACAGTCATGACCCCAATCAAAATGCGTAGCGTTTTGAATAGATATGATTTTTGTCACGACCTACAGACCCAGTTGATAATTTTCATATAAGGCATCCACCTGATTTGACCTTAGCAAGTGAAGATTGGCTTTTAAGGTGTTCACACCCCAGTCCCACCACTGAAGCTGAAGTAATTTTTGAATCGCCTCGTCAGAAAAGCGCTTTTTAATTAATCGTGCTGGGTTACCGCCCCAAATTTCGTAAGGACCAACATTTTTAGTCACTAAACTTCTGGCCCCAATAACAGCACCATCACCAATATGAATACCTGGCATAATCATGGCTTCCGCACCAATCCAAACATCATTGCCAATGATGGTGTCCCCTTTGCGTTTTTGAGCCTTGGGCCCAACTTTGTTATAACCGTCGAAATCTTCTTCCAAAAAATCTAAGGGATAACTGGCAACCCATTTATAATTATGGCCCTGGGTACCACCCATCATAAACCTGACGCCCGTTGCAATAGAACAAAACTTACCAATATAAAGTTTGTCAATTTCATCCACTGCATTGTCAGCTTCATCCAGATACATGACACAGTCATCAAAAGCATGCCCATGATAATACCCACTGTAATAGGAATAATCGCCCGCAATAATGTGTTTTGACTTCACATGATCTTTGATAATAAGGCTATGACGATAACTTTGAAAAAGACTCATGTTTTGCTCATGTGTAGTTTTTATTCCAACTCTTCTTTTTTAGTGAAAAGCAATGAAAAAGATGGAAATAAATGATGGCATTCGTAAGCATTATCTTTTGGTAATTCTAAGTCAGCATTAAAACCATGAGCCCAGATACATCGACCAAAAGCCCTTAATCCTTGGAAAAAGTTTTTCTCACCCTCTTTTAAGGGGGCTTTCAGACCAGCAACCCGACATTGTTGCAACTCCCAATACTCACCTATGTCAACTGACGATCTTCTAAGCAACCACTCTTTCCAGTGAACATCCTCAGCATCTATAGACAAAGCTGCCGTAGATGTAAAAGAAATTATAACGGCTGCTTTACAAATAATTTTAAAATTAAACAAGGTGGTCTCCACTGCAGAAAAAAGTTTCCACTAGTATGGAAAGAATAAAAATCATTCGTCAAGGGGTCGCGTTAAGCTTACTTTTTGTTGTACAACTGCCAAAATTTCCGGGGTTAGGCGCTTCAGCTCATTCAGGGGAACAAAAGAAATATTCTTTTGCAGGGCCGTTTCTGTGAAGGGTGCCGCATGATTTTGAATAAATAGTTTTTCAAAAAAAGCCTCAAATCGCTTTGTTTTTAATGCCAATTGGAAAATATAAGTAGGGCACCCGCGTAAACAAGCCTCTGTCATCATATTAATGGAATCGCCCGTTACAACAAAAGCATCTGCCATACTTAAATATTTTTTATAAGGGTTTTCCCCTATACCATCCCATAATTCATAATCCAAGCCAGTCAGCTGATGTTTTAATTCCTCAACCAGGTCAAGGCGCGTACGACGGGACGGTGTTATTAAAAGTTTTGCACCACTATAGTTTGGCAACGAAAGCATAAATTTTAAACGATGTGCTAAAGCCTGAATATCTTCCGTGGCATACGTGTAATGGCGGCTATCTCCGCCTAACAAAACAGTAATGTGCCTTTGATGATGTGATTTTTTAAAATGATTCAGATCTTCTTCTGTGATGTGATGAAGAGAACCCAGCGTTTTTAAGACATTAGGCCCTGCCACCTTGTCATGTAAAGGTGCTATAACCAAATCAACATAATGTGGATCAATTTTTGGATCTTGCAAAACAACGGTACAACATTGCGTACGCAAAGCCAGCGTTGCCAAAACAGCTTGCCGCCCTGATGCAATAATAATGGATGGTTTTTTTTGAATTTTGAAATGTGCAAAAATGTATTTTAAAGGCAATAACAGCGCCACACGCGGGGGAATCCAACGCAACCATCGTGGAAATTGTACAGGGATTTCCTGCCACGACACAGGAAAATGCGTTGTCAAAGATACCCCTAGACCTCGGCACTGATTGAGGCTACCAACTTTTCCCTGATCATAAAGAATAAGGCCGTACATATACATATTGCTTTTCATAGGTAATGTGGAAAGCCTATACAATACGGTCGGGGTCCGCAATCTGTTTTAAAATGCCCCTCAGGAATAATGCCCCCCATGAATAATGAAGGGCATTCCGATTTTAATTCTTTATTTTCGAGACGCCGCCAAAGAAGCATCTGTCACAGATTGAGCTGCCTTATCAGTTGGTAAATGCTCAAGCGCGACATGAAGCCCCTCGCCTATCGCATCTGTTACCAAGGCTTTTGGGTCTTTAGGCAGTCCAGTATCTAGCCCGTTTCGGTGAATCACCCGTGCAGCAGCTTGAGTTGAGTCACCAACAATTTCAGCCACGCCGCGTTGACCTGTTTGGCCTAACACTCTCACAGCAGCTTGCCCACCTCCAACAACAGCGCCCGATAAAGTTAAATCAGCATCCTCACCTAAATTACCGGCCTCTTTTGCCTCTTCATCTATCATTCTACCAATTTCAGTAAGTTTTCGATCACCCTTTACAGCACCCGCAATAACAACTGCTTCAGCGGCTGTACTGCCCATACAAGACAACACTGAACATATTTTCGACCAAGTACTTCTTCTGGGTGCAGTCACGGCAGGTGGTGGGTTAGGTGTACCAGATGCAACAGATGATGGAACAACCATTGTTAAATTTCGTGTAGCATCCACCCTATCCTCATGGGAAGGGTCAGAAGCATACGACGCGCTAGCCAAAGCAACACTTGTAAAAGCAGAAATAAGATACGTTCTTTTCATGGGCAAAAACTCCTTGAAACAGGTTGATGGGAACATCCCATTTCAAGAATTAGGTCAAAGCCCTTAAAAAAACGTTAACAATGCCGGAAAACTAAAATTCTATTGAATTTCAATAAGTTCCACATCAAAATGAAGCGTAGCATGAGGTGGAATAACATGTCCTGCACCATGAGCGCCATAACCAAGATCTGCAGGAATTACCAAGTGACGACGTCCACCCACTTTCATTGTGGATAAACCTTCATCCCACCCTTTAATAACTTGACCTACGCCCAATGTAAAAGAGAAGGGTTTTTGACGGTCACGAGAACTGTCAAATTTTGTTCCATCTTCCAAAGTTCCAGTATAATGAACAACAACTTTCTGTCCTTTTTGAGGTGTTGCACCGTCCCCGACTGTTTCATCATGAAATTGAAGACCCGATGGAGTTGTAATTAAATTTTCCATTTTTTTTCCTTTTTGATTGGTGGGTTGAAAAATAAATAGGCCAATAACAACGGCAATAATAATCGCTGCAATTTTAAATAACATGTTTTATGCCTTAGCAATTAACTGAATAAGATTTTTTTGAATATGCGAGTTGCAGGCCAGCACTGTCGCAGATGTTAAAGCTTTTCCTTTTCCTGAAAAGTCCGTTGCAAAACCACCTGCTTCTTGAACTAGTAAAATACCAACCGCTTTATCCCAAATAGATAAATTTTCTTCCACATAAGCGTCAAATTTTCCAGCGGCTACATAAGCCAAATCTAAAGCTGCAGCCCCCATGCGACGCAAACCCGCCACAACAGGCCTTAAGGCTTCAAGTCGATTCAGCATTTGTTTTGTTTCTTCAGGTGTACGGCAAGGCCCGCCAAACCCAACAAGACACGCATCTAATTGATCACGTGCAGAAACCCGAAGCCGGCGACGATTTACATAAGCCCCTGCCCCTTTTTCAGCCCAAAAAAGATCGTCCTTAATTGGGTCATAGGTAACACCTGCAATAACTTCGTCATTTTTTTTAAGGGCTACCGTTACACAAAAATGGGGAACACCATGAATAAAATTATTGGTTCCATCCAACGGGTCTACAACCCATGTGTATTCTGAATTTTCGCCTTCTATAATGCCCGTTTCTTCTGTAATAAACCCAAAACTTGGACGGGCTTTTTGAAGTTCGTCAATAATAATTTGTTCAGATCGATGATCAGCTGCTGATACAAAATCACCCAGCCCTTTTCTGGAAACCTGTAGGTTTTCAAGTTCTCCAAAATCACGCACAAGACCACGTGCCGCCTTCTGCACCGCAGACGTCATCACATTAATTAAAGCAGAGCCACCCATGAATTTTCCAGTCGTCCTTAGTCTTTCGCGCGTTCTACATAAGTGGAATCACCGGTATTCACCACAACACGCATGCCCGATTCAATATGAGGGGGAACCATGATACGCAGACCATTTTCTAAAATAGCTGGCTTATAAGACGACGATGCTGTTTGGCCCTTAACAACGGGTTCAGCTTCAGTGATGGTTAAAACAACCGTATCTGGCAGTTGGATAGAAATAGGTTTTCCTTCGTAAGAAGAAACATTGACAACCATTCCATCTTGTAAAAAAGCAGTGGCATCGCCAACAAAATCTTTCGACAAAGTAATTTGGTCATAAGTTGCTTGATCCATGAACACCAAATTATCGCCATCTTCATAAAGGTATTGGTAAGGAAATTCGTCTAAAAAGACACGTTCCACTTGTTCTGATGAACGAAAACGAACGTTTGTTTTAGTGCCTTCAATTAAAGCCTTCAGTTCCGCTTGCATGTAGGCACCGCCCTTACCAGGCTGCACATGTTGTGTTTTCACAACAACCCACAAACGTCCCTCATGGTTAATAACATTTCCAATACGAATTGCGTTACCGTTTACTTTCACTGAAAAAACCCTAAAAGAAATGGTAGCGGAGGAGGGATTTGAACCCCCGACACGCGGATTATGATTCCGCTGCTCTAACCAACTGAGCTACCCCGCCACGGTGATTGATTCTTTGAAACTATAACCACTTCAAAAGTCGTTGTCAAAAGGTGATTGCAAATGATGAAAGGCGCTGAAGGTTGGCTGCTTTGACAAAGAAAGTCATATCTTTATAAACATGCTTTTCTTCAGTCAAAAACGCTTAAAAAAACCTAGTGATTCAGTTATCATCCAACGCTGCGACGCCTGGTAAAGTTTTTCCTTCCAACCACTCCAAAAATGCACCGCCTGCCGTGGAAAGATAGGTAAATTGGTCCTTTACACCAGCCATATCAAGGGCCGCTAAAGTGTCACCCCCACCCGCAACGCTTTTCAAAGTTCCTTGTTGCGAAAGCTTACCAATCATACGGGCTGTAGCCACCGTACCTTCATGAAATGGGGGAAACTCAAAGGCACCCACCGGACCATTCCATACAAACGTTTTTGCGTTTTGCAACAACTCCCCAGTCTTAGAAATTGTTTCGGGGCCCACATCAAACACGAAAGCTTCCTCTGGAATTTCGTTAAAAGGCACCACCCAAACATGATCTGGGTTTTCCAAACGGTTGGCCACCACACAATCTATGGGTAATTTAATTTTATTACCATGAGTTTGCAAAATACGGTGCGCTGTTTCTACGTAGTCAGGTTCGTACAAAGATTTCCCAACACCATACCCCATAGCTACCCAAAAGGTGTGGGCCATCGCACCACCCACAAGAACATAGTCAACCTTAGCGCATAAATTTTGAAGCAGATCAAGCTTAGTAGAAACTTTTGATCCCCCCACCAAAGCAATCAACGGGTGGTCAGGTGATTCGAATAAAGGCGTTAAAGTATCCAGTTCTTTTTGCAAAGAAAAACCCGCCGCAGAAGGCAAAAAATGGGTTATTCCGACCATAGAGGCATGGGCCCGGTGTGAACAAGAAAAAGCGTCATTTACGTAAATATCAACGCCTTGGCTTAGGGCCTTGGAAAAGGCAGCGTCATTGTTTTCTTCACCTGCATGAAAACGCACATTTTCCAGCAACAGACCTGCACCAAAAGGCAATGCAGCCATGGCTTTTTGCACGTCATCCCCTATGCAGTTGTTTACAAAAGAAAAAGGAATACCATAGGTTTCTTCCAGAATAGGTCTTAAAAATTCAAGGGAATATTTTTTTTCATAAAAATTTGGGCTATCTGCTGGGGTTGGCCTGCCAAAATGACTTAGAACAACAATTTTAGCCTGTTGGCTTTTTAAAAAACGAATGGTTTCTTGAAGGCTTTCTAAGCGTGTGGAATCCGTTACCACGCCATTCTTCACAGGCACGTTCAAATCACCCCGCACTAGAACAGTTTTTTGAAAACAATCTAAATTTTGAATTCGGTTCATAAGTGTTAAGCCTCCTTTTAAAATATATTTACTGAATTACATGTATGACAAAAATCAATTTTTATACAGCATATGCCTACTGTTTTACCTCCACCTTTTCTCTTGCACGAATCCTCCAGGGTTGCCCTGAAATGCCAAACTCCAGATCAGCCACACCATTTTTAGATGCGATTTTGATAAATTTACCCTTAAGGCGTTCATTCAACCGCATTATTAATTTATCCACTATGGCTGGATCAGAGAATATGGAATGATCTGTACAAACAACCAAAGCCATATGAAGGCCCGCCGATATGGCTTTTTGGCCAAAATAAATATTTTCACGATCTTCGAAAAGTAATTTAACCATAATAAACGACGTACCCTTTTCATTTTGGGTCATGACGACCTCTGATATCTTGAAACGCCAATGTGGCTTAATAATATTGCCGTATTCAGAACTCACAACATCAATCTGTGGCGGAACATTGCAATCTGCGAATAATACATCACAAACTTGCTTTAACGTTTCAGAGGAACAAAATCCCCTTGGGTTTGTGTACAGCAAAGTTGCGTGCAGCTCTTCGCCGATATTTGGCCTGCTTTTTTCTGCATAGTGATTCATGTGAACACGACCATTTTCCTTTTTTAAAAGGATTTTTGCGCTGCTTTCGCACGATACTTGTTCAACAGCAAAAACTGATTTTAAAGCGTCTTGGGTTACCTTGTTGACTTCTTTAAGACCCATGTAGTCATTGCCACTTTCTTCGTCAAAGTGAATTTTTCCACCAACTTTCCACCTACTATCTTGCTCAGATTCATCAGCTGAATGATGGCAAGCAGACACCAGAATAGAAACCAAAAAGAAAATAACTAACTTTTGTGGCAGCACTTTACTTCTTCACCACAAAATTTAACCACTTTTGGTCAAGCCCTTGGGGGCCGTGGTTTCTTTTATCCTCTTGAATCCAAAGCTCTTGAATCGTAAACAGGCGTTCTAAGTGTGGCAAAATAGTGGTTTCCGTCATATTCCAAAAATCCCGTTCGGGCGTATTCACGTGCCCTGCCCCATATTTATAAGATGCATAAAAAACACCACCCGGCTTTAAACTGGCATGAATTTTTTCATACACCAAACGTGTTTCATCGTAAGGCACGTGTAATAAAGACGCCTGAGCCCAAACACCATCAAACATTTCTGAAAAATGCATGTCTTGAAATAAAAGTTTTTGTACGTCTAAGTTTGTTTCTTGTGCAGCCATAGCCACCATTTCATCAGACGCATCAAAGGCTGTAACAACGTAACCATGACCTAAAAAATACTTTGAATCGCGCCCAACACCACAACCGGCATCTAAAATATGGGCATTTTGCGGTAAATGCTTTAAAAATGCTGCATAGCTATCAGATACGTCCGCATCGATGGTTCGGTTGTAAAAATCTTGGGCATGCGTGTTGTAATAAGCGACGGTATTTTTCATAAAACCCCCTATTTGGAAATGATGGTCAGCTTAGCATGGGATGATAAAGGCAAAAATAGAGAATTATTTTTTGAGAAAATTTTTTACAGACTATTAAACGCCTATCACAACGGTAAGATAAGGTAAAAAAGTTAATCACTTTGATTTAAGAAATTTGTTGATTTTTGGGTTAATTTTCAGGTATATCTAACCCAAAGATTTTTTCATTAAGGAAGTTTCATGGCTAACCATAAGTCAGCTGAAAAGTGTATTCGTAAAACTGAACGTCGTACTGCTATTAACCGAAATCGTGTAACGCGTATGCGCACGTTTGTGAAAAAAGCAGAGATGCTTTTGTCTGCGGCTAAAGATAAATTCAACGTAGAAGAAGCTAAAGTTGCGTTGTTAGAGGCAGAAAGTGAACTCATGCGAGGCGTTAGCAAAGGTATTGTTCATAAAAATACAGCAGCGCGTAAAGTTTCACGTTTAGTAAAGCGTTTTAGATCTTTGGTGGCGGCGTAAAAGCACCCCATTTTTTTGATAGTTTGACAGGGGGCGTTATTCAATGCCCCTTTTTTATTCAGTGATGTAGGGTTTGTATGCAAGCAGTGGATGTTGTTATTATCGGCGCTGGTCCTGTGGGGCTTTTTGCCATTTTTGAATGTGGTATGGCCCGGCTTTCATGCCATGTATTTGATGCATTAGATCGTGTAGGTGGTCAATGTGCCGCCTTATACCCGGAAAAACCTATTTACGATATTCCAGCGTATCCACAAATTTTAGGTGCTGACTTGGTGCACCAACTTAGCCTTCAGGCAGCACCATTTAACCCCACCTTTCATCTAAATGAACAAGTTGTTTCAATTATTAAACAAGATGATACATGGCTTATTCATGGCTCTAAAGGAACAGAACTTACGTCTAAAGCCATTATTATTGCCGCCGGCGTTGGGGCTTTTGGTCCAAACAAGCCACCGCTTGATAATATTGATTCTTTTGAAGGAACATCCATTCACTATTATGTAAACCAACGGGAAAGCTATCGTGGCAAGCGTATTGTGATTGCCGGTGGTGGTGATTCTGCTGTGGATTGGGCTATTTCCTTAAGTGATATAGCAGAACGTGTGATGGTTGTTCACAGACGCCCCAAGTTTCGGGCTGCCCCTGAAAGCGAAGCACGTTTAAAAGCCCTGTCAGACAGTGGGGTTATCGATCTTGTTGTGCCTTACCAATTATCTGCCTTAGAAGGGGAAAATGGTCAATTAACAGCTGTTGTTGTTGAATCATTGGAAGGTGATCAAAAGCGCCTGGAAGCGGATGTTTTATTACCATTTTTTGGCCTATCTATGAATTTAGGCCCTATTGCAGAATGGGGATTAGGTCTGGAGAAGAATCATATTTTAGTAGATCACAGTACCATGCAAACAACCACACCCGGAATTTATGCCATCGGTGATGTGGCATCATATCCAGGAAAAATGAAATTGATTTTAACAGGTTTTGCCGAAGGGGCGCTGGCAGCACATGCCATCCGCCAATATATATACCCCAATGAAATTGTGCATTTTGAATATTCAACAACAAAGGGCGTTCCTTAAAAAAACGAAGGGGATGAGTGATGACCAATAATACACAAATAAAAGATGATGATGTTTTAGCTAATGATGGTGACAGTGAAAATGTTGGCGATGACCAACCATCTTTAGAACAACAATTGACAGAAATGAAAGATAATTGGTTGCGCGCATTGGCCGATGCTGAAAATTTACGTCGCCGTGGCCAAAAAGAACGGGAAGATGCCTATAAATATGGGGCTGTTTCTTTGGCACGGGACATGGTAGGCGTGGCTGACAATATGGAACGTGCCCTTCAAAATTGCCCGCAAGACGAAGCTTTGCCCAATCATGTGAAAAGCTTAATTATGGGTGTTGAAATGATTTGCAAAGAACTAGCTGGCATTTTTGAACGGCATCATATTCAAAAAATTTCACCCATGGGTGAACGGTTTGACCCTAACTATCATCAAGCGATGTTTGAAGTTGAAACAGATGAGCACGCACCAGGCACTGTTGTTCAGGTACTGCAGAATGGGTACAGTTTGCATGACCGGTTACTGCGCCCCGCTATGGTTGGTGTCTCAAAAGCTGTATTGAAAGAAATATCTAATGACACATCCTCTCATTCGGCTGTCTAGATCTACCGTTGGGGCGGAAGAGATTGAAGCCCTAACCCGCGTTATTGAAGACGGCTATTTAGGCATGTCTAAGGAGGTTCAGGCCTTTGAAGATGAATTAGCTCAATTTATTGGCAATAATCGGCACGTTGTGTGTGTCAATACGGGGACATCCGCTTTACACTTGGCTGTTCAAGCTTGTGGTATTGGCCTAGGTGACGAAGTATTAGTGCCAACTTTAACCTATTTAGCATCTTTTCATGCCGTTTCAGCAACAGGTGCGAAACCTATTGCGTGTGATGTGAACCCCCTGACTGGATTTTTGGATGTAGAAGACGCCAAAAAACGCATAACATCCCGCACCAAAGCCATTATGCCGGTGCATTATGCCAGTAATTTTGATGGCCTTTCTGCTGTGTATGATTTAGCAAAAAACAACAATCTTCGGGTTATTGAAGATGCTGCCCATTCGTTTGGCGCCAAACTTCCAAATGGCAACCATATTGGTTCTAATGGTGATATTGTTTGCTTTAGTTTTGATAGCATAAAAAATATAACCTGCGGAGAGGGAGGAGCCGTCATAACTAACGATCCTCATGTAGCAAATCATATACGTGACGCCCGACTTTTAGCGGTTGAAAAAGATACAGAAAAACGTTTTTCAGGCCAACGTAGTTGGGATTTTGACTGCACCCATCAAGGGTGGCGCTACCATATGAGCGACATCATGGCATCTATCGGGCGGGCTCAGCTTAAAAAGGTAGATAGTTTTGTTTATAAACGGCAGCAGTTGGCCAGGCAGTATGTACACTTTTTTAATGATCACCCCGTTGTACAAACTTTTCCTTTTGACTACACAACCCTAGCGCCCCATATTTTTCCCATTTTTTTGAGACAAGGGAGCCGCGACGATTTGCGCGCTTTTTTGGCACAGCATAATATTCAAACGGGCCTGCATTATAAGCTGAACCACACGTTAAGCTTTTTTAAAACACCTTACGATTTGCCACAGGCAGAAAAATTATTTTCAGGGTTGTTAACGTTGCCGTTGCATCCAGGTTTGACTGAAATAGATGTACAGCGCGTGTGCGATATGATACAGGTTTTTTCTAACAACCTATCATTTAAAGATACATAGTAATGGTGCGTTTACTTTTTTTAATTACATTAAGTTTATTTTTTTCAACTTGTTCTTTTGCGTCAAGAACAGTTTTAATTACATCGGCCACAGGTGCATTGGGAAAAGCTATTTCATCTCATTTAGCTTCTGAAGGATACGACCTAATTTTAGCTGGTCGAAGTACAGAAAAACTAGAAAATCTTAAGGATGAAATTTCAAAAACGTTTAAATCCTGCCACGTTACAACGTTGATTGTAGATTTTTCAGATATTGGCAGAATGCGTGAATCCATTACGAAGGCCTCTCTTGGGCCAATTCACGGAATCGTGTTAATTACACCAAGACCAGATTTGTTGAAAAGTGTTATTCCTGCGGCAGAAGAATGGACTAAAACCCTTCAAGAAACGTTTGTGGCACCTTTGGAAAGCTTAAGGCTTTTAACCCCGTTTGTTCAAGAATCGGGAAGCATTGTCGTTATGGCTGGTAACACATCAAAAAGTTACTTACCAGATTACCCCAATACAAATGTTATACGGCTTGCCTGGGTAGGCGAAATAAAGAATTTGACGTGTTTTTTTGCATCTAAAGGAATTCGGGTTAATACCATTTCACCAGGCCCTATCCTGACAGACTATCACAGAAATAAGCTAGCAAAAGAAGCTAGGCAAAACGGTATTACTTTTGAAGAACAGTTAGCGAAAAGAACGGCACTGATACCCCTTGGCACATACGGAACAACGGCTGATGTATCAAATTTGGTGCATTTTCTATTGTCTGAAAAAGCAGCCCATATAAATGGAACAAATATGGTTCTAGACGGTGGCGAAAGCACAGGTTACTAAAGTAGAAAAAGACCCGTTAGTTTTTCAAAAACCAACAGGCCTTTTTCAGAAATTCGTAAAGGTCTAAGGTACGATAATTGGAATATGACTTGCGTAAATTGCGCTAACGGCAGCATGTTTTCTGGCCGGTGGCATATCGAAAGACTGTATATCTTCCGATGGAAAGGCCCCTACGCCTAAAAGGTCATAAACACTTCGCTCTAGAATAGATCCATAATCAACCATAGAACTTGAGGTTTTTTGTTTGTTTTTCGCTGCAATTTTTTTGTAATAGCCAATAAGCTTGTTATTCACCGACTGAAAAAAACTTTTTATGCTCCCTGCCAGTTGATTAAAATCCATAGCTGCATAGACTTCAGGCGGCGGTAGCGGAGAGCCTTCATTTAAAGACTCATAAAAACTGACTTGCTCAAGAAAATTGTCATTTCCATATAACGCGGGGCTTGTCATAAAAAAATTTTCTAAAGGGGAGTCTTTCTGGAGGCCCGTTAGAAAGTTTTTCACATTCTGCACCCCTTCTTTCCAGTCATCATCAGCATGCGTGGTGCTTACATTCCAAACAAAAAACAAGGCAACACAAAGAATTATTTTGTTTTTCATAAAAGGGCCTCTTTATTTTCGTAATCCTTGGTAAGAATAAATAGGACAAAAAAATAAAAAGACAACCCCCTGTTTTTTAATTTTTATATATTTCCTTATCCAACATGCCTTCTGAGTTGTCCACAACAACCGTAACAGCAGCGTCACCTGTGATACTGATAGTAGTGCGCAGCGTATCCATAATACGGTCAATACCGGCAATAAGGGCCACACCTTCCAGCGGTAAGTGCACAGAACTTAGAATCATAGGTAGCATAATGATAGCAGCGCTGGGTATACCGGCCCCGCCCATAGACCCTAACGTGGTGGTCAACATAATGGTTCCATAATCAGCTAAAGTCAGCACCTTTCCAGCGGCTTGAGCAAATGTTATAGCGCATAAACCAAGGTAAATAGCCAAGCCATCCATGTTGATGGTGGCACCCAAAGGTAAAATGAAAGAGGAGCTCAGCTTAGATACACCTAATTTTTCTCGACATACAGACATGGTCATAGGCAGTGATGCTTTTGTGCTGCTGGTCGCAAAAGCCATTGTTTGATAGGCAACACTTTTTCGATAAAATGGAATTGGCGATAGCCGACCAAAGAAAAAGATCATGGCACCAAAAACAAGATACTGCAAAAAGAAGGCAAAAACACCAGCAGCAATAAGCTTGCTGAGGCTAATTAAAATATCTGAACCTTGTGTTCCAACACACCAAGCCATCAGGCAAAAGGCTGCAACAGGCGCTAGCTTCACAATCATATGAACCATAGTTAAAACGGCTTCGGTCATGTCTTTAACAGCTGTTCTAATTCGTTCTGCTTTAGGCCCCATTATAATAAGTGTGACACCAGTGAAAAAAGAAAAGAAAAAAGCCTGAAGGATAGAACCTTGAGCCATGGCACCCAAAGCATTGTCCGGTACGATGTTAATAAGCATTTCAAGAAGATTTACAGCTTTTTCTGGGCTTCCCGTGAGGGGGGCTGTTTTTGCCAATACCATCCCCTTGCCAGGCTCAAAAACCCAGGCTGCTGTAAACCCTATAAAAATAGCAAAGCTGGTACATAAAACATAGGCAACAACAGCTTTCATCCCAATACGGCCCAGCTGTCTGGAATCTTGAATATGCCCCATGCCATTAATGATAGAAAAGAAAATAAGTGGAATAATAATCATTTTAATAAGACGAATAAACAAATCGCCGAATGGTTTTAAAACCTGCGCTGATTCACCTAGGAAGAAACCAGTTATAATACCGCCAATAAGTCCTAAAAAAACTCGTTGCCATAAAGATAGAGAAGCTAAAGCTTGAATCATGAAACAGCCTTTCTTTTTTTAATTTGAAAACTAAACATCAAGATTTGTTGTAAACTTGGCATTTTCTTGAATGAAATAAAAACGTTCCTCTGGATTTTTGCCCATTAAACGTTGCACAAAAGCGTGATGATGCTCTGTTGAGCCATCTTGTGTTGTTAAACTGACCCGAAGAAGTGTTCGTTTGGTTATATCCATTGTTGTTTGCCTTAATTGATCAACGGGCATTTCGCCTAAACCTTTAAACCGACTAATATCGACTTTGGTGGCTTTTCCAAATTTTGTTTTTAAAAAATGGTCCCGTTCAGCATCATCCCGCGCATAAACTGTTTGCTGTCCGTACGTTAACCGGTACAAAGGGGGCTGGGCAATATAAATATGGCCTTGTTCCATCAACGGGCGCATTTCTTGATAGAAAAATGTCATAAGAAGTGACGCAATATGTGCCCCATCAACGTCAGCATCGGTCATGATGATGATTTTTCCGTACCGAAGTTTGCTTGGGTCACAATTTTTTCCAGACCCACAGCCAAGTGCTAAAATCAGGTCCGAAACCTCCTGATTTGTTTGCAATTTTTCTAAAGAAGCACTGGCTACGTTTAGAATTTTACCTTTTAATGGTAGAACAGCTTGCGTTAAACGATTCCGTGCTTGTTTGGCAGAACCGCCTGCTGACTCACCTTCTACCAGGAAAATTTCTGTTTGATTTGCATTTGTACTGCTGCAATCAGCCAGCTTACCCGGCAAACGTAGTTTTCGGGTGGCGCTGGCGCGGGCAACTTCTTTAGCCTGGCGTTTTTTAAGCCGTTCATCGGCACGGGTTAAAACATAATCTAAAATGAGGTTAGCAACCTGAGGGTGTTGTGTTAACCAATGGTCAAAATGGTCTTTAATTGCATTATCAACCAGCTTTGTAGCCTGAACAGAAACTAGTTTTTCTTTTGTTTGCCCTTGGAAATGGGGCTGTTGAATAAAACATGACAAAGCACCAACAACGCCCACATTTACGTCTTCAGCCGTCATAATTTGGGTTCGTTTATTATTAATACGATCGCCAAAGTCCTTTAAGCTTCGGGTTAATGCCTGCCGTAAACCTTGTTCGTGCGTACCACCTTGGGGGGTTGGAATGGTATTACAGAAAGACATAATTTGCCCTTCATAAAAATGTTCTTGAACCCCCTCGTCATTCAGACGCACATCAGGCCAGGTGATAGCCCATTCCACGCGTCCTTGGTGATCTGCCAACAAAGCATCGCCTGAAAAAAACAACTGGTGAGCACTATCATCGTCGCACGGCACCATATCGCGCAAATAATCCCCTAATCCATTAGGGGCATGAAGTGTTGCCTTTGTTGGTATTTTTGAATCTTCCGGCAGGGTAAGCAAACAAACCCATTCAATTTTCACACCTTTAAATAGGTATACCTTTGACCGCACCATCTGAAAAAGTTGAGTGGGTGAGAATTTTAAATTGCCAAAAATTTCAGGGTCAGGATGAAACGTAATACTGGTACCACGGCGGTTACTGGGTGTTTCATCTAGCGTCAAGGGGCTTACGCTTTTTCCACGACTATAACTTTGGCGCCAACATTGGCGTTGACGGCTCACCTCAACCTCTAACCGATCCGATAAAGCATTCACAACAGAAACACCAACACCATGAAGCCCACCCGATGTTTCGTATACTTTATTGGTAAATTTCCCCCCGGAATGAAGGGTTGTTAAAATAACCTCTAGGGCTGATAAGTTCGGAAACTTGGGATGCGGGTCAATGGGAATACCACGGCCATTATCCCGAATCGTTAATGAATAGTCTTCATTAAAAATCACCTCAATTTTATTGGCAAAGCCAGCAACGGCTTCGTCCATAGCATTATCTAAAACTTCGGCGGCTAGATGATGAAGGGCTTTTTCATCTGTACCGCCTATATACATGCCTGGTCTTTTGCGAACAGGTTCCAGGCCCTCTAAAACTTCAATATCTTTGGCGGTATAATCATTTTTTTGTGATTGGCCTTGGACATTTTTTTGAAAAAGCGCGTTCACCTGGTAACCTTGAGGTAAAATTTAAAATCTTTTTCAGACTATAAAGTATTCATAAGACGTGGGCAATATAAGCTTTACCGAAGTTGAAAATATGAAGAATTTTTGGATTGATTTTATTTCTAGACCCACAAAAGAGCATAAATTAATATAATTTTTTTAAAATTTATAATGATTTTTTTATTTTTTTAATCCAGAATGTATCCATGTGTTAGTTTGCCTTGATAATCAGGCAAATTCTCTATTGTTAATGGAAAATCTTAGGAGGATTTATCATGAAAAAACTATTGTTGGGCTTATCAGCTATGGCCTTAATCCCATCTGTATACGCAAGCGTACAGCCAGCGCCATCTTCAGCTGGTGGAAGCACTCAAAAAGCTGCGCCTAGCGCTCCCGCTGCTCCAACTACTGTTCCAACAGCTGCTCCAACCACTGCGCCCAGCCCAGCTCCGGTTGCTGTAACAGCTGCCCCAACTACGTCAGGTCCAGCCGCATCAGGCCCAGCTGCGTCAGCACCCGCTGCTTCAGCACCTGCGTCAGCTCTGACTCTGGTACCAGCTGTTGATATTAATGCATTAAAAGACAAGTTAGCTGCTGTTATTAAAACAAATGCAACAAATGCAGATGCACTACTTGTTGAAGCAAAAAAATTAAATGATGCTGGTGCAAAAGATGCTTACGTATATTGCTTTAAAGGAACAAAACCAGCTTATACAATTACAGTGCACCCAAATATGGCTTTAGGACCAACGACTGATGTGGATGCAATTGCTGTTTTTGATAAAGTGGCAACCGCGGCAACAGATGCTGGTGGTGCTTTTGAATACACATGGAAAGGTGTTAACAAAAAAGGAACAGCTTTCAAAGCAGGTGCTGATTCATACTGCGTTGCAGCAGCAGTTGTGAAATAACAAAAGCTTGTTTTTACTAAGTTTTTCAAAGGGTGGAAGTTTTCCACCCTTTTTTATTGTTCATTTAATTATTGGCGAATAATGTAAGAAGCTTGGCCTTCTAAATAATGGTTAACCATTCCCGCCCATTCCTTACAAGCATTAAACCAGGCCATACTATTAGTTCGGCTTAAAAAACCAAGCCAAAAGGGCTCTGATTCTTTGCGTGTTATGTGGTAGTCAACCGGGTAAGGAACAACCTTCCACCCTGCCTTTTCAAACAGCGCAACAGACCGTGGCATATGAAAAGCAGATGTTACTAAAACCCACGAATCATCGGGTTTAGGTTTGACAAGATTAAAAGAATTTTGGGCATTGTCAGGCGTATTTCTGGCTTGATCGTCATAAACAACACGACCCGGTGAAATACCGGCGTGCTCAAATACTTTCTTTGTTAAAACCGCCTCGACAGGTGTTCCCGTGAATACTATTGGCAAGTGCGGATATTGATGCGCAAGAATTAGAAATTCTGTCATACGACCGGCCGCCATGTTATAAATAGGCACCTCATCAGTGCGGCTTTCAAATAAGCTAAAAAAACCACCCAACAAAATAAACCCCTTTGCATTTTGTATATTGGGGCGCTCTGGAAAGTGGTGTTCTAATTGATGAAACAGCAGCCTAGGCAGCGGACTTACCCAAATAACAAAAATAGGAATAGCCGAACTAACTAAAATAGTTTTGGCGATTTTGTGTTTATTAAAAAGTAAAAATATGCAGCCAACACCAAACGCTATCACAGCCAGCAAATCTAAATAAAGAACAAGCCCAAAAAGTACTTTAAGAATAATCATATTTTTTAAAACACATAAATTAGACGGGCCGTCACCCTGTGGCTTACACCAGAATATTCGTACCCTCTTTTTACACCGTTAATAGGTGTATCGTCTTTTCGAATAACAAGTTTGCCTTGTAAATTCATGGTGTATTCAGCGCCTAAAATGATGGAGTCTGTCAGTTTGTACATGGCACCTGCACCAGGTGCCATTCCTTTTGTTGTTTTTGAATATTTTTGGGCCGTAGGCGTTTGAAATGTTAAATTGCTATATTCAAAAGAAAAACGGTTGAATTCATAACCTAAACGGCCATACATAACAACCTTTGGGTTAATCGACATACCGGCAATCATAGCAACACCAAAAAAGTTTTTGGGTTTAATATTCACCTTTCCCTCAATGGTTCCGCCTGTAATAATAAGGTCCTTTTTCGCATTGATGGTCGTTATTCCACCATATACTTCGCCGCCAAAAATAAGCTTTGATCCCGCTGGTTCATGTAAATAACCAAGACTCACCCCGCCAGTTCCACCAAAAGATTTAATTGTTTGCTTTCCCTCACCACCAGCTCCGTTCGTGTAAGTGTGTTTTCCTGTTTGAAAAACAGGGCCTACGTTTAAACTAATAAATGGGCCTTTTGTAGCAGCATAAGATGATACGCAGGAAGCTAGGGTCAATAGGGCAATACGGGCAGAAATCATGGAAGAAAAATCCTTAAAGTTTTGTAAAAACTTTAAACATCTAATAGGACTCTCGTCAAGAGCTGGTGCATAGAAACCGTACTTCAGGAACTTATTGTAAATTTTATTTACGAAATTTTTACAAACTAAATATAAGAAATTAATTTTTTTCTTAAAAAATTAACCTTTTTTTAATTTTTTTGCTCTACTATTAAACCATGCTCTATGGAGTTTTTATGTTTGGTAACCTCAAAACGAAAGGATATTTAAATGTTAAGAATACGTAAGTTTTTGGCAATAGCCACTTTAGGCGTTGCAGTAGCAAGCTTTGGCGATGCCTATGCAGCATCAAAACCTGGAACAGATCGTTCCGCCGGATTTGACTGTAACACTTGTACAGCTGACTTAGGTGCAAACAAAGACACACCCTCTTGATACGCTGAAGAAATGTGCTGATTGCCATGGATCTGAAGTTTTTGACACAGGTATTGCTGCCTTTAAAGCAAATAATTGTAAAGATTCAACAGGAAGTACGTTTTCCCCTCAATGTAAGGTTTCTGTTAAAATGATGTCCAAGGCTCTTTTAAGCTTGGATCACGTAGCACATAAAGGGAAAAACAAAGATCTGAAAAAATTGGCCAAAGAAGCCTTGGCTGCCTTCAAAAACTTGGATGCAAGCGACTTGAAACCTGCAGGAGGTTCCACAAGCCCTGGAACAGATACATCTGCCGGATTTGAATGTAATACTTGTACAGCTATTTTAGGTAGAGATAAGGCAACACCTATTGAAACGCTTCAAAAGTGTGCTGATTGCAGTGGAACAGAATCTTTCGACACTGGCCTTACCGCTTTCAGAGCACACAAGTGTAAAGCGTCTAGAGGTCAAGATTATTCAAAACAGTGTCTTTACGCTGTAAAAATGATGTCCAAAGCTATTTTTGAAGCATCCGTTTTAGCGGAAGGTGGCAACGCCGATGCACAAAAAATTATGGACGTTCTGGGACAACTTGACAAAAGCGACATTGGTGCCGCCGTTGGTGCCGCTGCCGCTGGGTCAAAAGCAGCTGCATCTCCTGTTGCTGCACCTGCCGCAGCAGCTGGTAGCTAACCCCTACTTGTGCTCTGTCGTTGAAAAAACGATAGTTCAAAACCATCCCCTATACACGTAGGGGATGGTTTTTTTATAACAAACTACAGCAACCCTTTACCTAACTAAAGGCTTGTATTTAATCCGTTGGGGTTGGTTGGCATCTACGAGCTAATTGTTTTTATAGCTCTCCATCTGAACCATCATTATCCTCTACATCTCCATAAGCTTTTAATCGAGTTAAAACCGGCGTTGCATCAACAACACCATCAAAATCTCTTCCCAATAAATCGCCTGAGTTTATAAAACGAATTGCCCCATCACAAAAATCTGACCACCCTCTTTCAGTTTTTTCAATAAATCCAAGTTCTTCTTGGAAATAAAAAAACCAACAAGCAGCAATATAGGTTGCATTTAACCGGTGTTGCTGCAAACGGGGATCCTTCGTTTTTTTATAAGCTGAAAACATTGCTGATATATCTTTAAGGACTTCGACTCCATCTTCCTCTGTACGATTTGGGTTAGAACAAAGTTGATCTAACACAAGACCGCGAATGGTAAGTTGAATAATTCCAAATTCTTCGTCATTCGCAACACGGTCTAAATTGACGCCAAACATGGGTTTATCTAACTGGTTAACCTCCTCCCTTACACATTCATATTCTTCGAAAGCTTTGGTTATTGGGTTTTGTCTTTCAGATTTTTCTCTTGTTATTTCACCGGGTTCAAATGCGACATACTCACCAGTAATAATATTTCTGGCACCATGCCTTACTTCAGGAATAATACCGTCATTTTCCGTATCGTCTAGGAATGTCCTTAAGGTTCGCACAGCTAAAGGAAGACTACCAGCCCTTAAGCCTTCGTACCTTTCATAAGTTTCCACAAAACTTTTCCACAAGCTTATTCCGTTTTCAACAGCGCCACCATTTAAGAAATGTTGGCCAACCTCACTATTACTTACTAATTTAAAACCAAGAGAAGCAAAATTCCCCCCAGTTGAAAAAGGCAATAAACCAATAGCCGAAGCATGGGTATTCCAATACCCTTGTACATTTCGCCAAAGCTGTGGGGTTAAGGCAACATTAAAACTCTCTGCAATCCTTCTTAACCTGTAGTGGTATCGGTATTTTTCGTAATACCCCAACAAGTAGGGATTAACATCGTTATTTTCCAGAAAACCTCGAAATTTTGCCGAACCATATAAGGGGTCCATTAAACGTTCACTGCTATAGTCACACAAAAAATCCCAAAACCCTTCTAGTTCATGGTTTTGAAGAAAAGAACTATAAATTACATGATGCAGGCCATCCAACCCCTCTTTATCTTCTTCGAAAAACAACGGAAAAAATGCACCCCCCATTGCGTCTCGAAGCCATTCTAATGTCTCCTCATCCGCCTCTAAACCATGGGTTATATTGGCACTATTTACATCTCTGTAGTTAGTTACGTTTAATAATTCTGGTTCGGAGAAACTTACCCCAAAACCAGGCAAATCATCTAAATAAAAACTAGGAACCCGACCTTTTCCGTTATAAGAAGGGTCGTTGAGGATTTTAGATAATATCAGTTGCTTAAGACCCTCAATTTCACAAAGGATGGGGATCAAATTAAAGTCTATATATTGATAGTCATTGTTTGAAAAACTTTCGAACTCTTTCAATACACTGTCATTTCTTTTTTTCAAAACATCTGCAAGATTTTCATAAGCTTTCAAAGTATTTACAAGATCTTCATAAGCTTTTACGAACGCACCTTCACCATTTGCACTCAAAATAGCCCTTAATAATCCAGGAAACTGACTGGCTTTTACAGGGGGAGTACCAAACCCCTTAATTACACCGGGTGGAGCAGAGGCATACCCTGTTGTTGAAAGCACAAAAGCCAGAAACAAAATACATGATAAGTTTCTGAAAACTATAAAAATTGATGACATAACATAAAATCCAAATAAACAGTTGATCTAGAGATAATTATTTAAGCAAATAATTTCAAGAAAAAATAATTTACAGGTACGCTTCATAGGGGTTTTTACCAGCAGTACCTGATGTCCTTTACCTAACCAAAGGCTTATATTTAATCCGTTGGGGTTGGTTGGCATCTACGCCATAGCGGCGCTTACGGTCTGCTTCATATGCCTCATAGTTGCCTTCAAACCATTCCACATGGCTGTTGCCTTCAAAGGCTAAAATGTGGGTGGCAATGCGGTCTAGGAAAAAGCGGTCATGGCTTATCACAATGGCGCAGCCACCAAAATCTAGCAAACCTTCTTCTAAAGAACGTAAGGTTTCCACGTCCAAATCGTTGGTAGGTTCGTCTAACAATAATACGTTAGCACCAGACTTTAAAATTTTGGCCAAATGCACACGGTTACGTTCACCACCCGATAATTGACCCACTTTTTTCTGCTGGTCGGCACCCCTGAAGTTAAACAAACTGCAGTAGGCCCGGCTGGGAATTGTTTTTTTACCCAAAATCACATCGTCGTGGCCGCCTGAAATTTCTTCCCACACTGTTTTTGTGGGGTTTAACGTATCACGGGATTGGTCTACATAACCCATCACAACGGTATCACCCACCCGCATGGTTCCAGAATCTGGCATTTCCTGTTGGGTTAACATACAAAACAGCGTTGTTTTACCAGCACCATTGGGGCCGATAACGCCGACAATGCCACCCTTGGGTAACTTAAAACTTAGGTCTTCAATCAGTAATTTATCGCCAAAACCTTTAAACAAATGGTCTGCTTCTATAACCACATCGCCCAAACGGGGACCTGGGGGAATATGCAAACTGCCCTCCCCTTGACCTTGGTCATAATTTTGATTCAACAAATCTTCATAAGCTTGAATACGGGCCTTGCTTTTGCTTTGGCGCGCTTTAGGTGATTGACGAATCCATTCCAATTCACGGGCTAACTGCTTTTGGCGGTTGCCTTCACTTTTTTGTTCTAATTCTAACCGTTTTTGTTTTTGTTCTAGCCAACTGGAATAGTTGCCTTCAAAGGGGAAACTTTGGCCACGGTCAAGCTCTAAAATCCACCCCACCACGTTATCCAAAAAATAACGGTCATGGGTGACCAAAACAACAGTACCTGCATATTCCTGTAAGTGACGTTCCAACCACGCCACCGATTCGGCATCTAAGTGGTTGGTAGGTTCATCTAATAACAACAAATCTGGTTTTTGAAGCAATAATTTGCACAAAGCCACCCGGCGCTTTTCACCGCCCGACAAACCAGAAACCTGTGCATCCCCCGGTGGACAACGCAACGCATCCATGGCAATTTCAATTTTTCGGGGTAAATCCCAGGCATCTAAATGGTCAATTTTTTCTTGAAGTTCGCCCTGCTTGGTGATGAGGTCGTTCATCTCATCATCGGTCATAGGCTCAGCAAACTTTAGGTTGATAGCCTCAAAATCATCTAGCAACGCCTTGGTTTCAGCAACACCATCCATCACATTATCAAAAACTGACTTAGATGGGTCTAATTCCGGTTCTTGGGCTAAATAACCAACTTTAGCCCCTTCAGCAGCCCAGGCTTCGCCATTAAATTCCTTATCATAACCCGCCATAATTTTCATTAACGTGGATTTACCCGCCCCATTAGGGCCGATAATACCAATTTTGGCACCAGGCAGGAACGATAGCCAAACATCCTTCAGTACGTCACGACCACCTGGGTAAGTTTTAGATAACCCCTTCATGACATAAACGTAACTGTAGGATGCCATTCACATCGCCCCTTCTTGATAAGAACTTAGATAATTTTTTCTTTTATGACTTAGCTGATGAAAGAACAGCTACTTGTGATTGGCCTTCAGCGCTGCTTTGACCTACAACAACTTTAATTTTTTTGCGGCGACCATTCATGCCAAGACCTGTGTTTTTGGCAATTTGGCTGCGACGGCGTGCATAGCTAGGTGATACAACAGGGTAATCAGTTGGCAAGCCCCAGCGTTCTTTATATTGCTCTAAACTCATGCCATAAACGGTATTCAAATGGCGTTTTAGCATTTGTAATTTTTTGCCATCTTCAAGACAAACAATATATTCATCTGTAATAGATTCTTCAATCGGAACAGCAGGAACAAGGGGGCTTCTATTTTTTAAGCTTCCTGGGTTTCTATTCGCATCAGCCAGTATTTGGTAAACTTTTCCAAAAACAGATTGAAGTTCCTCTAAAAGAACTTGGTGGTTTGATACATAAGCAGCCACAATTTGCGTCGTGCAATTCAGTAATTCGCTATGCGTTAGGTTTTCTGACATTCCATACATTCCGATAAGTTAACAATTTCTATAAATTTATAGTTGTCATTTTTAAAATGGGCAATCATTTTTAGTTATTTTGCGTAAAAATTTATTAATACAGAATAGAAGAGAGTTTTTTTTGCAACAGACGATTTAAGTGCACATGTTTATTTTGACAAATTCTTAAAGCCAAGTTTTTCTAATATCTTCTCACCCACAGTTCTTTTTCTTCTGTTCTGATGGTAAGCGTTTCGCAAAAACTTAACTAACATGGTTGTTTATCAGCACAACAAAGGACTTTTGAAAAAAACAACATTGAATCAAAAAATAATATATTTAATATATGGTATCCCAAGTGCCAAAAACGGACAATTAAACAGTGTTTACAAAAATTTTTCTCATTCTTTTATGCTGCACCATTTCTTTGACTGACTGCTTGGCCAGCCGCGTATGCGAACCTGTTCAGTATCTTCAAACGCTTATGGATGAATGCGATGAATCATCTTATAAAAAATTACTGATGAATCGTTTTGTTCGAACAGGAACTTATGGTGACCCTGTTCCTGTTTATTCACCGGGCATTGACTATAATAGACAAGCCAATGATGCAGAAATGGAGGTTATGTTTACTGCCATCATGCATAGTGCCCTAGAGAACAGAGCTGTTGTTCGCGAGTGTCTTTATTCTTTAAGATCCGTAAGAAACAATAAAGATAGGTATGCTAATTACGATCAAGTCTACGAACATCATTTGGCTGTTTATGCTGTTGCAAAACTCGCCCCCCTTGCCGATCCTTTTTATACAGAAGCAGATCGTAGACTCAGTCAAAATTCCCTTGTAGCTGAAATTGACCATGTTGTCAGCGGTTCATCACCTTATGGTGGGTGTGCAGAACGCATTTTAAAACACAAAGCTTTTCAAAGAGCTCTGCAAAAATATAAAGAAACCCTTAGGAAAAAAGATGCATCAGCTAGGGAACCTTACAAAAAAACTTGGGAAGATGAAGTCGTTGAAGCAATCTATACGACAACTCCCAGAACCATACCAACTGATGCCCCCAGCAGCACTCGTGCAATTTTAGAACTGTATAGTACTGGTGGAAAACTACTTGGTAAGTACGGAAAACTGGGTGGTAAAAGTGGTTCGCCCTCCTCAATGCTGCCTGTCTATGTTTTATCACATCAGCTTGGTCTGGGGAGTCATTTAACACCTACCTTGTTTTTTGAAAATGAAGATGGAGTTATATACTGCGAAAAATTTATTAAGCTATTCGATGATGAGGCCGAAGAAAAAAGATATACAGACAGAATTCCATCCATGGGAAGTTCTGAAGCACATGTACTAGGTCGTTTGACAGAACTAAAACGTAAACGTGTTGATGTTTCTAGGTTTTCCCCTCAAAGACAACCTAGTGAAAAGGAGTTCTCTGGTTTTCTGGAATCTGTTTCTCGGGATAGTATTGATGATTTATTCCTTCATCAAATTCTTTTAGGTTCCAACAGATATGTCGGCCCCAACTTTTCACTTCAATATCAAAATGGTCAACTGTGCCTGGTCCGCATTGACTATGGTGGAGAGTTTTTAGAAGAACGTAGCAAAGATTTTTTTGGCTCATCTTCACCGCGTGCTTTGGAACCTTTTGGCAAAAAAGGTCAACAAACCATAGGCGACCTTGACAAACTTCTTAACAATCCAAATTTATGGAAAAAACCCACTCTAGATGGGTTTACCCCCGAAAAACAATATAAATTAAGACAGCGCCTTCGGATTCTACACACGATGCACCAAAAAGGCTTTTTTGAAAAACACAGTCGTCGGGAAACTATGGCTGCGCTGTTTTACGTTGCGTTAAGGGCTTCAATCGAAGGCGGTACGTCTAATTACCCTTTTGTAGGAGATTATAGTTTCACACAAAACCTAGATCTAGAATCTATGGAAGAGGATCATGGCATAGAAGGCTTAAAAATGTATGCGCTTGGTAATCTTTTGTATGCTGCCTACGATCACAGTCCTAGAAGACTTGAACTAACAATAGAGCCTCCTCGGTCAGCTGATTTAGACATAACACTCATTGACCAAGCCATTCATGACTGGATGACATTGCCTGTTAAGCAAAGACCCTTGATAAAAGAAGAATATGCGAAGGTTGACAAAAATTTTACACCCGACGGAGCGCTAAAAATCAAAGAAGCACTAGCCTAGAAAACCACTCCTAACACGCAATTTCCATTAAGGTGGGACCTTCTGTCCATAAAACAAACCCCCGGACTGTTTGTTGGTTGTACATATCTTTTAAGGCTTTTGAATAGCCTGTCATTTGATTCATAATATCAGCTGGAACTTGGGCTGGGGTGTTGGGTATTTTTTTATGGGTTTTAAAATCTACAAAATGAATGGCATCATCCACAAAAGCTACACGATCAATGCGTTGAAGTTGGCCGTCATGAATCAAGGAAACTTCTGCTATAGAACGTTCACCAAATAAAGGGGCGTAATCTGGGTGATCTAAAATAGACAAAACCCGCCCTATGGTTGATTCATCTAATAAATTTTTTTCTTTCCAATCATTTGCTAATTCCAAACGCCTGTCACGCAACACGCTGCCTAAAAATTCTAACAACTTATGAATTAAAATTCCCCGTTTCATAGAATCTGTTTGGGGTTCATTGTCTGCTTGAAACGACAATTCAACAGGTGTTTTGGCCCATTCCGGTAAGGGTATAAATTCGTGCATTTTTTTTTGATCGTTTCTATTTTCAAAAAAAACTTCTGAGGCATATTCGTACCCTCCATCGGCCCCTGGTACCCAAAATGGTTTTAAAGCTTCATACACTTTTTCATACCAACTACGGCTATGCTTTTGTTGAAAGCCACCCAAATATAACTGATCTTGGGCACGGGTTAAGGCTACGTAAAACAACCGCTGATGTTCCTTACTAACACCGTCAAGGCACTGCTGTTTAAGAACTTGCGTTTGCGGCGTTTCAAACTGAGACTTCGGTTTTAAAAGGAAAATAGGCTTTCCCTGTGTATAGCCCCATAAAAAATTTTCATTCCTTAAAGTTGGGGCATCGGTACTGTCGGGCAAAATAACAATAGGTGCCTGAAGCCCCTTACTTCCATGAATAGTTAAAACACGAACACCTCTTTTAGAAGACGTATCCCGTTTAATAACATGTGTATTATTTTCTATAAAATTCAAAAACCCATGAAGGCTGGGGGAATTATTTTTTGAAAAATTCCATAAAACCGTTTGAAATTCTTCTAACACATCCAAACATTCTTCACCAAAACGGGCCACAAAAAATGGCGTTGCGTAATGCAGCAATTTTGCATACAAGGTTTGAAGGGGCGTGTAGTCAGCTTCGCTTAAAAAATCATGAAGGAATTTGTACACCTCATGAAAAATATCGTCATTTTTTGCATGTTCCCATAACGATTGCCACACAGTGTGGGCCCGTTTATGACACAGTTGAAAAATTTGTTCCTCTGTTAACCCTTTACCGCAATTCACAAGGGGGCTTTTTAAAACACATGCCAATGAATAATCATCATGGGGTAAGCTTAGAAATTTCCCAAAAGCTACCAAATCTTGTATGGCCAAATGTTCCTTAAGCATCAGCCGGTCTAGGCCCGAAACAGGAATATTGGCTTGTTTTAAACTTTGAATCAGCTGCGTGACAAAAGGCCCCCTTTTTCGCACCAAAACCATAATGTCGTCGGGTTCAATATTTTGATTTGTGGACGGTAAAACAACAGAACTATCCAATAATTTTTGGATACGCTGCGTTATCTGATTAGCCAATTCTTGGGTTGGTGTTGTTGCATTTTCATAAGCCACAGGCATGGGCCAAGGCGTTTGTAATTCAGCAGCTTCCTGTTCTTTTTTAGGAATTAAAGGCAGTAAAGAAACCCGCCCTGGGTGTTTTTGCCGAAAGGCATGGTGTTTTGTCATGTTGTCTTCGTAAACGCCATCAGGGTATTGGGTAAATGTTTCGTCCACCCCCTTTAAAACGGCTTCTGTACTTCTAAATGACACATCCAAACCAACGTCAAACCACGGCCAATTATGGCTTTTAAATTTTTGCCTTAGTTCTTTTTGCATTGCTTGGAATAAATCAGGCCGTGCCCCTTGAAAACTGTAAATGGATTGCTTTAAGTCACCCACCACAAAAAAACTTTTTGATTGTGTTGGGTTAACTAACATGTTGTCAGCAAGTTGTGAAATAATGGCCCACTGGAGTGGACTGGTATCTTGGGCTTCATCAACCAATAGGTGGTGAATTTTCGTGTCTAATTTATGAAATACCCACCCTGCTTCTGGGCTGTTCAGTAAATGATGTGTTTTCACAATCATGTCTTGAAAATCAAGCAACCCTTGTTGATTTTTCCGACTTTCATAACGATCTAATAAATCGTACAAAACAAATAAAAAAGAAACGGTTGCATCGGCTATTTGCGCGTTTTTCTGATTCATCGATTGTTGAAATACCCCATCAGCCGAATCTATTAAAAACTGGGCGTCATCAGGAAAATTTCTAGAAAAATTCTGGCTACACAACCGTTTACGGGGGGTTCCATCTTGGGTTAAAAAAATGGAAAATAATTCTTCCAACGTTGCGTGCTGAAGGTTATTCCCTAATTTTTGATCCATAGTTTCAGAACTTTGGCATAAAAGAACGGAAACTTTCTGAAAATCAATAAGCTTAAAGGGGCATTTATCAACCTGAAGTGTATTTTTTAAATGCTTTTTATATTCTTCTAAGGGATGAGATTTTTTAAAATTTAAAAAGTCATGCCAATTCTGTTGCGCACTATTCAAAAAAGAAATCAATTGATCAAATGAAAAAAGGCCCGATAAAATCCTTATGTGCTTTAAAAGGGGTTCATTTTTAGATGAAAACACCTCATGTTGAACCTCTTTCAACAGCCGCTGACTCTGCTCTTCATCCATCAGCTGAAATTGTGGGCTAATGCCAGCCTCTAGGGGAAATAAGCTTAGAATTTTTTGGCAAAACCCATGGATGGTTCCCACATACATAGACGTTGGACTATCCAGAACTGTTGTAAATAGCATTTTTGCACGACTTAACAGTTGTTCAAAACTTTGGCCACACAGATTTTCCAGCTGTTTTTTTAGTTCTTGTTCATCACACATGGCCCAATGTTGCAATTTTTGCAAAAGTCGATCATGCATTTCATGGGCAGCCGCGTTTGTAAACGTTAGGCAAACAATTGTTTCAGGTGACGCACCATCCAAAAGAATTCGCAATAATCGATCAACCAGTACTTTTGTTTTACCTGTACCAGCCGATGCCGAAACCCAACCACTATAGGCAGGGTTTGATGCAATATATTGCTTTTCTTGAAAATTACTTTGATTCACAGATACTTCATTAAAAAGGAAGTGTTGCATTTTGTTTTATTTCATTATAGTGATAAGGTACAGTTTTTTAATTTTTTTTTATACCGTGCATATCACTTGTTACCGCTGTGGTAAAGAATATTTCGTTCATCAGGAAAACTTAAGTGCGCCTAAGTTTGAGCCCGGCAAAGGCTATGGTTGGTGGATGGTATGTAACCATTGCGATTATCAATGGTGGCAGGAACAGCCATTAGCACGTATCCCAGCTGAAGGGCGCCATCGCCCAGCCCCTCCACCCAAAGAACGGGGTTTTTTAAGACCTCCACAATCGGAAGAAGTTGAATTCACAGCGCAGGCACAGCATCGCCCCAGAACAGCTTCCCCACACTTTAAGGGTGCCTATACAACCAGCGCCCCATCCCGAGGTGTGACCTTTCTGTGGATTATTTTTTTCTTGTGCCTAATCACGGTTCTTGTGCTGGCATACCAACATCAAGAACAACTAACGCGGTTTTTTCAAAAATATACAACCCTGTCAGAAAAGCCTAAGGCATCCCAAAATCCTCAGCAGGCTGGTGCACCCCCTATTCCTCAGGAAACACAGCAGGTGGCACCACCCGCTGTGCACCACTTACTTCTTGAAAATGTAAAGTATGGCGTTCAAGCAACTGAATCGGGTGAAAAAAATTTGGTTGTATTGGGTGAAGTTTTTAATGAAAAAACCCAGGTAGTTGTTTTAAACCCGCTAAAAATAGTGGCATTAGGCCCTTGCACAGAAGGTGAACCCCCCACCCATGCAGATAATTTATGCGTGCGTGCTGAATGGTCTTATGAATGGAATCGCCCAAATATTTTGCCTGGAGAGCGTTTATTTTTTCAAACAGAAAAAGCGTTAACAGGGGAACATTCAGACATTCAGCGCGTTGAAGTGACCATTCCTTAAAGCATTTCAATTTCTACGTAAAAAAACGTATTTTTTACCTGAAAAACCATTCGAAAAAATTTGACATTTCAAGTAGCACTACTATATTTGCATCATAACGACTTACAATTGAAATAAAAATTGTGGCACTGCAAGTTTATAAGAAACTTTTATTTTTTGTTTTTTTACTAACATTTTTTGGGCTTTCTACACAAAGCGCTGACTTATTTGACCCTAGCGATTATGGGCGTGTTCTGTCCTCACCAATTCCAAATGACATGAAACAGGAATACAATGCCTTTACTGGAAGCACTTCTGGTTCTTTCAGAGGGATATGCCATGCTGTTGAATACGTTCACCATTTATATGAAATGTTGGAAAACGCGGTTGAGAACGTTAAAAAAACATCTTTTGATTTTGAACAAAAAGAAAAAGAAGGGTTTAGGGATGAAACCGAAACAGCCTTAGGGCATTACCGCACTGCCCAAAAGAACCTTCTTAATTTGGCTGCTCGGGTTGAGCTTGCCCTTCGGGGGGCCCATTGTGGCGGCATCAGCAGTAGGCCTGCCACAGCGGATGAAGCACGTATTATGATTGGTGCAGCTGTCGGTATTGGTCGGGCTATTGCGAACCTTAAGACAAGAAACGACAAAACTAGCCAAATTGGTCATTTCAATTTTTTAACAACAGAACATACAGTTTCTGATACCACATACGTTACGCAACAAACCCATGTAAACATTGTTAATGGGCTGATTCAAAAAACAGCTATTGATATTTTAAAACAACAACTTGATCGTTCTGATGTTGTTAGGCTTAGCCCTGATAAAATTATAAAATGCGATGGTTCTGATGATCATGAAATTCCAGACTCCCTACCCTACGCAGGTCTTCCAGCCATAGATTTAGAAAGGTTCACTAACAATCTAGATTTATGGGCCCACCACTTGCTTGATTTATCAAACCCCAATTCCTTGGGGTCCTCTAGATGGACTGTTGATGACCAGTTACTTCACCGAATGGTAGATATTTCTAAATTTGGTGCCCCCCTAAAGGGTGTTCATGTTCGGTGCAACGGCGTAACAGATGCCGGCGTTCAAGAATTACTTCCCCTGCTGGGTGATGATTTACAGGATTTTACCCTTGAAAACGCATCAATGCATTTTGCAATATTCAAGAGCCTTAGAAGTAAACTTTTTGGGGCCAGACTGACAACATTAAGTTTGTCTGATTGCACAATTACGGGGTGCCCAACTGGTGGTGATGGAGTTGCAAGCGAAGGACCAATTTCAAGTGATGAAGAAAATGCATGGGAAAATATGGTCAGTATTAATTTGAGCCATATGCAGTTCGATAATGAACAATTTTTGGGGCAATTTTACAAACGTGCTGCCCTTAAAGCTAATAAGGCTAACAGAGTCGGTAAGTTAGCGGATGTACGCACTACCAACTTGCTGACTTATTCAAAATAAAAAATACAAACAACCTATTAAAAAATGAATAAATAATGGAGAAAATGATGACAAAAATGAAGTTTGCTGCCACGTTGACCTGCTCCCTTTTCTTGGGAACATCTGTTCATGCGATGGATGCAGTGTATGGGCCCGATGGCAGTTGCAGAGTCGATCTTCCTGGGTTACCTACTACGCCAGCTGCTGCGGCAGGTGGCCACTCAACAAAAGACGACACAAGCCTTCGTGACCTTTGTGCTGAATTTGGTATTGGTGATATACCCGTTAGTTATTCAGCTGCAGACTATAACTATGATAGCCAAGCTATCAACGGTGACGGTTATCAAAAATTTCTAACCGCTTTGGTGAACCCCCATAATTTGCCAGACCTTCCAACAGACAAATATTTGGTATGCAGTGACTTTGACATAAAAATGCGTGAACTAAAGGCCATTGAAAGCCGCATTAAACGTAACGAATGGTCCACTTTGGAAGATGCCCTAAGCTTGGTTGGAAGTTATATAAAAACTGTTTTTAGCTTTTCTCAAGGTGAGGATGCAGTACCTGCCACCCCAGAACAAGCACGAAAAATAACCCGTTCCCTTTGGGTTATCAATGCCATTGCACCAAAGGCCTTGGAAAGCCTAGAGAACAGGCTAGCCCGCGCACGAGGTGACCGTGGCGTGGAATGGGGCAAACTTTACTATGAATATGACCGTCTAAGGTTGAAAAGAATTTTAGATTTGGCAGGAATCTCACCAGATGATCTACAAAATACAGATCAATTTTTTGACCTTTTCAGTAAACTGAATTTTTTGTCTTTATGTTACCATGGTGCACGGTTTACCTCAGGAAAACCAAGTGTTGTCACAGGAAACAAACATGCACAAGGCATGCACACAGATGCAGAATATGAAGAACTTATAGCATACCTAGATAGATCCACATCACAGCAAGCCGTCATTCGTGTAATGATAGACCATATAAAGGGTAGGAGTTCTTTAGCTTCCCACGAATTTGTAACCCAGCTTCAAGGAGTAGATAGGGATATTCATCATACAATATTTGTCAATTCTTCCCTTGAGGAGCATACTCAACAGGTTAGAGCACGTCTTAGTTACGAATGGCAAGTTCGCCCTGTCCTTCGTTATCTTGGCTACAATTCAGGAATGTCTATTGAGGACATCAGTAAAAAATTATTTACGAAAAGTCAAAAATTTAACCAAAAATTTGGTGGCATTGGAACGGTGTTGTTTGATGATTTTAATCCTAACGCTATGGCAGACTCTGCTAGAGCTTCTTATTTTTCAACAATTTCTGCTTCTTTAGGTCTTTCCGTAAAGCCAAATTCAGAAGACCCTGTTTTTCGTGCAGCACTCACGTTTCTTTATGATGTAGCCCCATCATCTTATGTTGACACCCCGGTGGACGACAAAACCTTTATTACGGCAGCTGAAAACAGAAGGAAGGTTTTGGCAGACAGAATAAGACCACAAGCAAAACATAGAGTCCCCTATATAAGTTGGCTTCAAGCAAACGGTTTTTCTGAACGTCGATTAGCTGATATGGAAGCTAGAATTGCAGCTAAACAAGTGGATGGAGAAACTACGGCTGGTACCGCCCCACGCCTACATGTTATTGATCTTTTCAAACCAGAAATGAAAGAAGGCCACAAAGAACCTGTAAGCCATGGAGAAGAAGTTCTTTACAACGCAAAAAAATTTAGTGCTGGGAAAGCAAGGCTCATTGTGAAGCATCCCATAGATGACGATCCATCAAAAGACTATGTGACAAGCCTTGTCGAAACGTGGGATAGACTTGCAGAGAAAATAAACACCCCTCAGGTTGTCAGCATGTCCCTTGGGTTTTCAAATGATAAAAGACTGGTTGATGCCTTTGTGAAGTTGATACGAAACCCCAATATCATTGTATGTCTTTCGATTCCAAACAATGATAAAGCCCCAACTGTTTTAGGAACCGGATCTGTAACACCAAATTTCTTGCGTTCAGTTTCAGGCCAACTATCAGACGCACAATGGGAACGGCTTGTCATGGTTGGAAATGTAGCAGATTCTTTATTTTTAACGTGGGGTGGTTCTGTAGATGAACCAGAAGCCTTACTAGAACCAAGTGTTGTTTCATTTGAAATTGGAAAACCTAAATTCAGCGGTGATAGTTTTGCTGAACGACTTTATAGACAAACCATTTTTGCCTGCGGGCGTCGCTCCAGCAAAACCCACATAGAAGGGTTTGATGGAAGTAGTAGCGCCACGCCCGTTGTTGCGGCCTCTTTAGCATATGCCCTTCATTATTACGGAGTTATGGCGCATCAATTACCAGGGAGCCCTAGAGTTGATGCAGTCAAAACGGCTCTGGATTATCTTCGTCTTTCAGCAGCGCAGAAAAGACTTAAGTTAACTTACAAAAGCGGTCATTTTAAGGTAGTTCCGGGTGGCCCATTACCCGCCGACAAATTTGGGCTGGGTATTTTTAGCCAAGAAAGATTTTTGCGTCATTTTACAGATTTTGTAACAGAAACGTACCAAGAACCCACAGTTGAACCTGATGAACTTGCTGTTGTACCAATGGCATGTGATTCTTCACCAATGTCAGGCTTTATGCTGCCAGGTTCCGACCCTGAATTAAACCGAATGAAGTCCGTCATGTACCCGGCTGTTTTTTTACCTGGTGGTAATGCAAAAATGTTAGAAGACTATGAAGATCATAATCAGGTTTCTTTTGCTTTTTTCCAAAAAGATCGGAAGGATTTTAAACTACTTGTGCAAAATGCCCAAGCCAGAGGAAAAAAAATAACTGTTACTGGTGTTACAAATCTTGATCAACTCCTTCATGTTTATGGTTTTTCTAAAGATCTTGAAACAGACTATAGCGGTGAAGCCAATTTCTATGAATTACCAAGCAAGTTTGCGAATCGATTGGTCATCAGAGAATTGGCAAAGTCAGGAAAACTTAAGAAAGTTTCCGGCCTTGAGTGCTCTGATCATTTCTTTTATGCAAAGGCTATTTGTGGTGTTGAAACAGACTTTGATGTTAGTCAGTATAAAGGGGTTAACTACTTTACCTTAATACATACAGAGCAAAGCGTGGAAGTTTCTAAATTCTTAGAAAGTTATCCAAAAGTTTTGGGCGTAGAAACCGCTGATAAGTACCATTTTTTGATGGCCCGCTTTCCCCATGTTGACGCGGATTATGTTGAAAGAATACCTGTTTCTGCAAGACCAACCGAATACGAAAGCGACACAGAAACCGATGACGATTCGGTTCAGGAAGACACGCTTACTATTCCTATATATAAAGAAATTCTGTTTTCCGCTTTCACTGTGGCCGCTAGTGAATTAAAACGCCTCCCCCTCCCCACTAGTGTGAGTTATGCTGAAGGAACGCCTGCTGCGACAAAACCAACCCTGAGTGAAAGTGATACAGAAGACGGTGATGTTTCAGTTCAAGAAACAAGGCTAAAAAAACCGTGGGAAAGAATGGACACAAGGAAAAACCAAAGAATGTATGGAAAATTGGTGTTAAGAAAAGGCACCAATTAATTTCCGCAAGAAAGGCTTTCGCATAAAACAACGAAGGGGGGAAATCTGAAAAGGTTCTCCCCTTTTCTTGAACTGCTTCTTGTCAAAAATTCGCTGGGCGCTATTTTACTATTTGTGGTAAGGTTATGGCGTTGTTTCTTAAATAATAATTTTTATGCGATTTATTTTATTTTCTTTATTTTTTCTAGCCAATCTTCAAGCTGCCGAAGTTAAAAGCCCCATTGATTTTGTGTCTCATCGGGCTGAATACAAAATTGAACTGCATGAGAAAAAAAATAATGGCCTGGTACAAGACGTAAAAGGCACATTGGTTATTGAACTTCGAAAAGGTGACCATGGTTGGAATTTTACCCAAGAATCAACCATGATTGTCTATTTTGATGATGGCCATTCAGAACAATACGTAACACAAATTAAGTCATTCGAATCAGAAGATGGTCAGCAATATAAGTTTGATGTACGATCTTTGCGCAACGGAACAGATGAAGAATTTATTGAAGGGCAAGGTTATATTTCCCCAACAACATTAGGTTCTATCACGTACACAAGCCCTTCACCTAGAAACATTACACTGCCAAAAGGTACCCTATTTCCCTTAACCCATCTTCGGCAAGCCATTACAACAGCCAAAGGGGGCGATCGTGTTTTTCCTGATAAAATTGTATTTGACGGTGCCAGTGATGCCCAGGCAGAGGTGGACGTAAATACCATTATTACCCCTGCATCCGGGCCAAAATTGGTTGTTGATAAACCGGACCTTTTGAAGGTTGATAAAATGTGGAGTTTGCAAATGGCTATTTTTTCCCATAACAGCAAAAACCCAGAACCTGATTATGAAATTACTCAAACAGTTTTAGAATCCGGGGTCATTGCATCCATGCTGATGAACTACACAGACGCCGGATTCACAATTAAACTAACCCTTAGCAAGGTTGATTTGTTTACTTAACAGAACCACCGCCTAAGGCCACTCTGAGTTTTCTTTCATTCAACGCAAGATCATCCAAAATATCCAACACATCTGGTCTTGCAGAGCTGAGTTCGTAATCCCTTAAAGATGACAACGTCTCTGGTGCCACAACAAGGCCCTCATCAGCTTCATGGCCCCCTCTTGCGTCTCTGAGTGTTGGCAGTTCTTTTAAAATAGTTTTTTGATCAAATAAATATAAAGAAACAAGGGATTCTAAAACCATATCAATATCGGCGACTCTTTGCCTTAAAGTTGATAGCCCTTCTGTTTCCAAGAACAATAACCTCCCTTTTTCCAAAAATACTGGTGTTGTCATAATTTTTGTATAAGCCTCTTCAAATTCACGGTGCCTTGCTTCCATCCTTGCTACATCTTCACCTGCAATCTGCATCGAATGCATTACGTCAACGTCATGTCCCATAAATTTTCCAAAATTTGATTGATGCATTTTCGAGAAAGGGATGCCTGTAATCAAGCGAAGTAACAGACCTAAAGATTGCTCAACTTTGGAAATATCCACATCTTCAACATGTACCTCTGTCTTACCGTCTTTATGAACACGATAGGGGTTAATGGCCACCCCACGGATACCCTCTTCATCCAAATAACGCTCACACAACGCACATAAGTTTTCAAAATTTGGCATAACATATTCAACGTGTTTCAGCAAAGGTGATGAAGCCAATAGTTCAACCAAACGATCTATCCCTTCTGCTGTCGTTAAAAGGGTATTGTCAACGGGCGCTAAAGCTTTTGCACCGGGAGAATTTTTAGAACGTATTCTGGCTGAAAGTGTTTTAAGGTCATTAACAAACGAGCCATCTAACAAGCTTCGCAAAACCCCTAAAGTTACCAAAAAACCACCCTTAGGGTCTTGATACACGCCCTCAACAGGGTTGTAACCTGGCAGGTAAAAACCCAAAAATGAATAGTTCCTTGCAAGAATATTATGGGGGAGTTCAGAGGTGTGGCTAGTTTCATATGCTTCTTGTGCACTCCTTATGCCATTCAAAGAGAATTCGTCTAAAGCCTCCCGAAATCGAGGATGCGCAAGATTGTTATGACCCTTTTTTGTTTTAATTAAAAAAGGCCCACTCAGAAAAACAGTATTCAAAAATCCACGACCTAAATCATCTTCGCTTACAAAGGCATCTTGAACCAAGATTCGCAAAGGAAAAACGGAACTTAATAAGGCCCTTTTCCTTTCTGAAGATTCAATCCTGTCACCCGTTTGCCCCCTTAGAATTCTTGACTTTGCCCCTAAATACTCAAAAGCAAAGTTTCGAATCAATCCTTCCGGCAACTCTCCTAACTCTTCGCCGATCAAAGCTAAGCCAGATAAACTAGCCTCATCACCAATCCTACTAATTAAACCTTCATCTTCAGGGGACATATCATCCCCGACCACTATACTTTTCCCTGATGCACTGGAAATTGCTCTGGCAGCCGCTTCACCTGGTAGATGATCACTCGCCATTCCAGTACTAAATTGTGCAGCCAATAGTGTAATGAAAAATATTTTTCTATTCATAGTCATTTTTTATATTTCTTATATTTTTTGATGAATGTACTAGTGTAGAATGTAAATTGAAATAATAAATTTTTGATTAATAAGAAAATAACGATCAACTAAAAATGTTTTTAATAAGATACATAACGGCCTATTACCCTACATCAGGAGGGTAATACCCGATAAACTAACGGGTTTTGGGCATAAAGTTTTTTGAGAGTGGTTTGAATTGGCTCCTCACCAAACGAAACCCCTATTTTTTTCAAAACCAATGGTGTCGCAGCGTACAAATACGATCCCAATCCTTCTATTAGGTTTTGAACCTTTGCATTTTCTGATGCGGCACTTCCCACCATTTCAAAAGGCAGAACAACTCCACAATGTTGAAAAACAGTTTCCACAATGGCTTTTTGATAATTCACATAGGGCTGATTGGAAACAAACATAATAGTTTTTATCTCCGGGTGATTTTTTAACCACTGAATCAGTTCTTCCAACGTTGTTTGGGTTGTGGGGCGTGGTAAATCTCTTTTCGGGGTATGAATTACGTGAACTGGAATTTTTAAACGGTTTAAAGGCGAATTTTCATAAGCATATTTTATGAGGTGAGTCTCTGTTAATTGATGGAAATCAACAACTTTTTGCTGATAAGCGATATCTCTTAATTTTTCTTCAGTGCCATCAACACCAGCTGTTATGTACCGCTCACCTGCCAGCAAAATAATTGCATTTGCTTGAATGCCGGCTTGAATCAGCTGATTCGCATAGTTAATGCGTTTTTCCATCGTTGGAAGGGTTGCCCCCAAAATGCAAATAGCATCCACTGTTTTTTGTTGTGGAACAATTTCTTTCACAAACCCCAACATCTCCAAGTTCTTCATTATTTTTTCTGGTTCTTGTGCCATCCATTCTAAAGGTGAAACTTGCCAACGTTCTTGGATCCCTTTACGAAGGGTGAATTTGGCTTGTGTTTCCTGAACCATGGTCAAAACATCTTGGACTAATTCTAACTTATTAGATCGCTTTGGAAACACATCATCCCACGTTTTGCCTGCTGGAATTACGCCTGATTTTTGGAGCAAATCTTGAAGGGCTTCTTTTTGAACAGTTGATTCAAACCCATAATTTTTTAAAAGCTCAGATAAAGAGCATGCTTCTTGGCCTTTTTGGGACAAAACAAAAAAGCCTAAAAAGATCATCATAACAACTAAAGCAAAAGAACTTTTTGCAATTTTTTTCATGAGCGCCCCCAGCCTTTTTGTTACTGAAGGGATTTTAGCCTTTGTATCTTTTCACGCAACCCTAAAATTTGCTTTCGCAAATAAAAGGGCACACTCCGGCTATCCCACTTGGGTAAGGTCAAAATGGCCCCTTCTCCATTTTCCAACATCAGCATTCCAAAAGAACCATCTGGTAGTGACACAACTAGATGTGACCCCCTAGCCTCACGAACAGAGCATTCTAAGGCCTCAACATATGTTACAAATTCTGATCGCGTAAAATTCCATGTTCCATCCAAAATAGATGCATCAACTGCCGCTGGTCGAGACGTTAATTCCTCAAGCAGTTCCAACTCAACAGTTTTAGAAGCTGTACTTGCTAGCTCATCACGTTCCTTTTTTCCTTCAGAATCCTCTGTGGAAACTTCTTCTACGCAAGCTGTTTTTGGTTTCCTTTTGGCTACTTTTTGAGACAAAAATGCACCCGACATACCCCTTGGGTCCATTTGTTTTGCTCTTAAAGTGGCTTTTTTGTCTTCTCCAGCATCAACAGTTTCTGAACTTAGTTTTCTTAAAACGTCTTCTTTTGCTTTTCGTGTAGCTTCTAGGGCATCCTGTATCATTTTTTTCCGCCTTAATGTCCTTTTAGACTCTTTCACAGCTTTTTCCTCAGCCAGAAAAAAATCTAATTCTTCTGCATTCCCACCAAGATAGCGTGCATAAGCACCTAAAATTTGACTTGCCCCCCTATTAAATGGAATTCCATGCTTCATTGCGTAATCAGAAAAAGCACGGGTAATAGCTGAAATTCGTTCCCATTCATCTGCAAAAACAAAAACCGTAATAAGCTGATTGGCAAAATTGATCATTTGGTGCTGTTTAAACGTCGACTCACTGTCATCATGCGTACTTTCCAAATGCTTTTCGTAAGCCATAAATACAGACTTGAAATCATTCCAACTTTCGAAAGAATCTGACCATTCCCCCTCAGGAAATGCAGATAATAGACTGTTAAGAAAATCAAAAGTCCTAAGACATAAATCAGCGATTCCTTCACAGTCCAAATAACTCATCGTGGCTGTATCAGCAGAAAGCTGTGCAGAGGTTGTTAAAAACCCATGTGTATCCAATTTACTGCCATCCATCACTTTGGCAAAAAGATGTTCCGCTTTTGCTTTGCTTTCTTCATCTTTTCTTAACAAACGTGCACGAACCGCAGGTCCAACTCTCCTTGGATCTAATCTGGGCGCTGCTATACCTTGCTTCATCAAATTTTCTGCCTCAAGAGAGGCCTTTTTCCTTTCAAGAAGTTTTTTTTGCGCAGGGGTCACGGCACTTTTCTCTAAAAATCCTAAATGCACTCTTTGGTCAGTTGCTTGCTTTAACGCATCGGCGCAATCAAAAGCTAAAGAATGTGCTCTAAACAATAAATTACCATCAACATCGTCTACCTCTTCCAACTGACAAAAAACCCGATCCAGCATTGGCTTTGTTTGTCTATATATTTTAATATTTTCTCTTTCTGACATCCTTTCAGCAGCATCTTGTATAGCTCCAATAGCCTCTAAACGGTTACGAACTGTGGTATCAGCTGCAGCCTCCAACGGTATAATTTTATTAATTAATGTTTGCATTTCCGTTTGGGCAAGGGGTGGCAGAACAACACCAGGAAGCTTATTTCCAATGAGCAATCGAAGCTGATGACTTAAACCAGATAAACTGGTATCTGCTGTTGGCGCCACCATCCCCCTTGATCTGAAAAGAGCACGCCTTCTAGCCAAAACACCTTCATAATCTTCCAGATCGTCCATTGAAAAAACTGAACTTACACACAGGATAGTGCTTAAAAAAAGGTAAAAACTCAATCTCATGCGTAATAATACTTAAAAAATAGCATTATATTTATGATTGATGTTTATTTTTATTTTTTCAATACATATTTTAAGTATTTATACATTAATATGAAGCTGATAACCGGCCCTATAATGGGCTTTCCAGCTTAATTTCTGGCATTTTTAAAATAAATGTGATAAAAAAATAAAAAAATTTTAAACGAATAACAAAATGACTAAAGTATTTGCAATTTTATTTACAATATTTCTTCCCTTCACTTTTTTGAAAGCAGCTGATAACCCTTTGGAAAATGCAAGAACAGAACCGTTGACGCCCGTTTCCCGTGCAGAAGAAAGATTAAGGCAAGAATGTTCTCCCCTAGGTTTCCACACACGTGCCATTCTTCGATCTGTTTTTGGCAGAGCATGGGTTGGAGAAGAGCGCCCTTCCTTAATTGGTATGGAAAAGCACAGAAATGCACTCGTTCAACAGGTAGGTGACGAGGCCTATATATACCAGCAAGTATATGGCTACTGCTCAGATATGATTGTTTCGATTGGATTTAAGGGGGATTTTCCGTTTAAAAAAATTCCTGCCTTAACAGGTCAAATAGAAGACCTTTACGGGGCCATAGTAGGTACAGAAAGAAATTTTCATTGTTCCTGTCATTTCAAAATTGATCAACATAATCATATGTCTGTAACAGGGGATGTAACCGAATCTAATTTTTCCCTTATCCTTTTTTATGCTCCCTCTATGGCAACGGGGCGAATTGTTTGGGATAAGGATCTTGTTGTTGAAAACATAAAAGCCACCCTTGCTGAGGCCTATACAGACAAAATAAAAAGCCAACCATGGTGGGCTACTATGTTTGTAAACTGATAAGGCCTTTCAATTCTTATTATTTTCACGAATATCAAAAAATGGTCGTTGACAAAATGGTTGAAAAATGGCAAAAATTGCCCTATTGCACAACTTTAACGACTTGTAACTAAAGGCTTTTTTTACATGACAAAACGCATTGCCGCGAAACATAAAATTGATCGCCGTTTGGGTGTTAACCTGTGGGGACGCGCAAAAAGCCCCTTTAATAATCGAAACTATGGGCCCGGTCAGCACGGTCAACAACGGTCGAAACCATCTGACTACGGTATTCAGCTTCGCGCCAAGCAAAAGCTAAAAGGTTACTATGGCAACATTAGTGAACGCCAATTCCGTAAAATCTATGACGAAGCTGTACGCCGTCGTGGTGACACATCTGAAAATATGGTTGAATTGCTAGAACGGCGCTTGGATGCGGTTGTTTACCGCATGAAACTGGTTTCAACAGTTTTCGCAGCCCGCCAAATGGTAAACCATGGCCACATTTATGTGAATGGTAAGCGCGTTAACATTCCATCATTCAAAGTGCGTGATGGCGATGAAATTGTTTTAAAATCATCCATGAAAGACAATATTAACGTGGCAACTGCTACTCAATCAGCAGAACGTGATGTTCCTGATTATATCGAAGTTGATCACAAAGAAATGAAGGGTAAATTCATTCGTGGGCCTAAGCTTTCCGATGTTCCTTATCCTGTTCAAATGGAACCTCATCTCGTGGTGGAATTTTATTCCCGTTAGTCACGTTTGTTTGATTCGTTTTACGCCCCGTTTATCGGGGCTTTTTTTATATATGGAGAGCCCCCCATGATTCACCCTTTGCACCATGAACACACTGAACATTGCAGCCACCACCACCCTGAGCCAGAGGAGATTATTATCCATAAAGCTGAAGATTTTGAAGGCATGCGTCAAGCAGGGCGATTGGCCGCACAAACGTTAGATTATATCACCCCGTATGTGGTGCCTGGTGTCACAACTGACGAACTAGACCGTTTATGCCATGATTTTATTGTGTCACACGGTGCCATTCCCGCCCCCTTAGGGTATAAGGGGTTTCCAAAATCCATTTGTACATCCATCAACCATGTGGTGTGCCACGGCATTCCAGGCCCTAAAAAACTGGCCACCGGCGATATTATTAATATTGACGTGACTGTTATTTTGAATGGCTGGCACGGTGATACAAGCCGCATGTTTTCCCTTGGGAAAGTTGGCATACGGGCGGAAAAATTAATAAATGTCACATACGAAGCCATGATGCGCGGTATTGACGTTGTTAAACCAGGCGCCACCATTGGTGATATTGGCCATGCCATTCAAACATTCGTTGAAAAAAATGGCTTTTCTGTGGTGCGTGATTTTTGCGGCCATGGTTTGGGAAAAATTTTTCATATGCCCCCCCAGGTGGTGCATTACGGTAAACCTGGCCAGGGCGATGTGTTGCAAGAAGGCATGTTTTTTACCATTGAACCCATGGTGAATGCGGGCAAATACCCCGTGATGATTTTACAAGATGGGTGGACAGCCGTCACCCGTGATAAGTCATTATCGGCCCAATACGAACACAGCATTGGTGTGACAACCACAGGCTATGAAATTTTCACTGTAAGTTGAAAAAACTTGGATCCCCGCTTCCGCGGGGATGACAAAAAGTGTTGACCTCCCACTTTAACTATAAAAGATGATCAAAAAGGATGTCATTCCCTCGAAGGAGGGAATCTATAAAAAAATGAAAATCAATAAAATTAACAGAATCTCTTTAGATCCCCGCCTACCCGGGGACGACAGGAAGAGTTGAACCCTTGTATTAAGTCGTCCTGAACTTGGTTTGCTATCGCTTGCCCTACGGGTCAGGATCTAGATACTGGGGCAAACTGGCACAAACAAGGCAAGGGCAATTCGCCCCTGTCTTAGCGTTTCAGGCACACAACGGCCTACCACTCATCGCCGTCAGAAAGAGTCACACCCCCTGCGGAAGTAGCAACTGGTTTCATCACAGCAACGCCGCCCCTTTCGCCGGAATCATAGGCCATATCTTGTCCAAAACTACTGCTGCCATAGCTTCCGCCCCACTCTGGCTCATCTGGAAATTCTGTGTCGACTGGAACTCGGTTTTTAATAAGCCTGCCTTTAGCACCAAACGTATCTTCCAGCGTATACAGGCTTTTTTTCACATCTGCTTCCAACTTCCCTGATTGGGAACTGATTTCACGAACCTTAGCCACATCATCGACAATACCATCAACCTCTGCCTTCATAGCTAAGGCGCACAGGTACATGTTTTCAGCGTGGGTTCGTTCGTAAGCAGATCTATAATCCCGGTGCATCATACTATGGTGCAAGTCCCAATCTTGCAATGTCTTTCTATGTGGATAAAGTTCCAACATTCTGGTGTCTTTTTGCGTTACATTTTCTTTTAACATTTCCAAAATCAACAAAAACTCTTCTTTTGTTGCTGGGCGTTTGCTAATGCCAAAATCGCTACGACCCGCTAAAATTTTCAGGTTTTGGTTTTGCATCACAGAAGTTGAGCCATAATGGCCAACATCAGGAAGCCTATTTTCTGTTTTTTCCGCGTAATTCGTAACTTCTGTCATCAGGCAAACTGATCGTAAAGCAGCTGAATTCACTTGGGGAACAAAACGTCTTCCATCATGACTATGAAGTGCATCATCATGTTGGAATAAAGCTGTCATACCTGCTGGTTCCCACACGCGCAGCTCTAATGAACCTATATCTACTTCGCCCTCCAATGCAGAGACATCAATATTCCAACCAATCATAAAAGCCCTCACGGCAGAATCATCTGGCAATTGATTAAACAATGGGTTTCTATAAAGCTGATCATACAATTCTGGTTCTACTCGTGTTGGATTTCCAAGGTTCACTTTAAAAAAGTCTGTAAAACCATGTACACTTCCGTATTGTTCCACCAAGCCAGCAATGGCTGGGTTAACAAGCCTCCCACTATTAGGATAAAGCATATAGATGCCACCTCTTCCAATATTTGGGTCAGGGTTAGATAAAATTCTAAACAGGCGATTTTGCTGTTCTTCTTCTGTAAAAACTTGTTCGAATGTGCCAAAACTACGCAAATTAGAAATGGCTTCTACACGTAATTCAGGCACAAGAGTAAAAAGTTCGTTTAACTGGTCAATAGAAATATGTCCTGGCACCCCGTACCCTAACATTTGGTTTCCGTTTTCTGCTAAAGCTTCACAAAATACGGGCATAAGGCGTTGTTTAAACACATCCCTAAATCCAAGATGACTACTACCAGCATAGACAGAGGAGTTACCTGTTAATTTGGTTTTAAAACTGTCAAAATTACCACTTCCATTTATAACGGCATACAACCCGTCATATTCGTTATTCACCATCAAAAATAATTGATATTGCAGATCAGCATCTTCAAAAAGGCGTTTTGCATTCGTAAAATAATGCTCAACCATTGGGTGTACTTGGCGAACTTTTCCTTTTGGAATTTTATTCAAATACAATGGAAGGCTTGACCCTGCAGGTTTTACATTCAAAAGCATGGGGCAATTGCTTACAAACTGGAAAAAAGAATCTTCAGCCGGTGGCGGTGATTGAGAGGAACCTCCAGAATCAAGGAAAGAAGACGAACGCGACCATTCCACTAAAATACCCCTTAACACCGCTGGTGCAACTTTTTCTAAAAGTTCTTCTTGTTTGAATGTATTGCTATCAATTTTTCTGGCTAAGCTTTCGTAAATAGGTGCAGAAAAAAGTTTATGTAGACCATCATCAAAAGGGAGGCGACCATACTGGTCAGGTGTTAGCATTAATTGTGGTGCGGTTTCGATAATGTCAATAATTTTAGCCTCAATACCTGGGTATTTTGCTTGCGGGTCTCCCATGAAGCATCCACCCCAAAGTTCAGCCAAGACATGAAGGGCATTCTTTTCAGTACCTTCTTCCTTGAATACTAAAGGGCCGTGCACTTTTAAGGCCATTATCTGTTGAAACTTGGCTTGATCTTGAGCATCCCGTTCAGTCTGAGAAGTTTTCCAATCCACCCAATTCATAGCATTCACAGCTGTGGCAGTGGTAACGGCCAAAAAAAACGCCAAAAAATGTGTATAAAATTTTTTCATAAGACTACCTGGTTATACATATGTATCCAAATTTATATTATATAAATAATTGTTAAAACAAGGTTAATTTATATTAATTTTTATATTTCACCATCATCAACACAAAGTTCCCCCTCAAACATAGTGCTGGCAGGTTGTTTCCACCTTCTGTAAAGTGGGGTGGTATTGAATGAACACACAGCAAAAGGAACGCCCATGACAGCCATTCTCGATATTCACGCCCGTGAGATTTTGGATTCCCGCGGAAACCCAACTGTTGAAGTAGACGTGGTGCTTGAATGCGGGTCTGTGGGTCGGGCGGCGGTGCCTTCGGGTGCATCAACCGGGTCATTCGAAGCCCTGGAAAAACGTGATGGAGAACCCGATCGTTACAATGGAAAAGGTGTTCAAACCGTTGTGGACCTGGTGAATGATGAAGTTTTTGAAGCATTAGTGGGGTTAGATGGCGAAGACCAGCGAACTATTGACCAAGTTTTGCTTGATTTAGATGGTACTGAAAACAAAAGCCGGTTAGGTGCCAATGGTACCCTGGGCGTTAGCTTAGCTGTTGCCAAAGCAGCCGCTGAATCTGTTGGGGTTCCCCTCTACCGATACATCGGTGGCGTAAACGCCCACGTATTGCCTATGCCCATGATGAATATTTTAAATGGTGGTGCCCATGCAGATAACCCCGTTGATATTCAAGAATTTATGATTATTCCATCATCCGCCCCATCGTTGACAGAGGCTGTTCGCATGGGGGCCGAGGTGTTTCATGCCCTAAAATCCATTCTGAAAGCAAAAGGTTATAACACTAATGTGGGCGATGAAGGAGGTTTGGCCCCTGCCCTTCAAAGCACCGATGATGTGATGGATACCATCTTGATGGCTATTGAAAAAGCAGGGTACAGGCCTGGCGAAGATATGCACCTGGCCCTAGATGTTGCTGCCAATGAATTATTGCAGGGAAATCTTTATACGATTGAAGGCAAAAATTTCAGCACCCAAGATTTGATTTCTTTTTATCAAGACCTAACCCGAAAATACCCCCTTGTTTCCATTGAGGATGCTTTTGCTGAAGAAGACTGGCAAGGATGGCAGGCATTGACAACAGCTTTAGGTAACGACATTCAATTAGTTGGCGATGATTTATTTGTAACCAACACAGAACGCCTTCAACGGGGAATTTCAGAAAAAACAGCGAACGCTATTTTGATTAAACCCAACCAAATTGGCACCCTGTCTGAAACGCTAGACACCATTGCCCTTGCCCAACGAAATGGTTACAAAACGGTTATTTCCCACCGGTCTGGTGAAACAGAAGATACAACCATTGCCGATATTGCTGTTGCCACCAATGCGGGGCAAATTAAAACAGGGTCCCTGTGCCGTACTGACCGCGTGGCAAAATACAACCGCCTGATTCGCATTGAAGAAGAATTGGGCTTAAATGGTGTGATGGGAATTTAGGCTAAAGGTTTTTGCCTATTGCCTTAATTTCAAAAAAGCCAGGCTGGCTTGAGGTGTGAATTTGTTTATTGCATTCCTGGGCCAGCATTTTTGCAAAATAAGGAAAAATACTGCGGGATGTTTGGCTTTCTAACGATGCGTCCACACCCGTTAGAATATCCTCATAACCGGGCCTTAGCTGGGCCAAATCCCCTTCGCTTTGACTGATTATATTATTATTGTGATCAACAGAAACGGTTAGTTTTCCACCGCGTGGTAACCCTTCTAGTCCCATAAAGGCTAATGCCAAAATAAGTCGGGCTGGCACACCTGCTGGTGCTTCAATAAGGTTTGGCGCTATTAAAGAAAATGACACCTTATTATGCTGGGCGCATTCTTTTAAAATATCGCAAACTTCTGGGAAGGTTGGGGTACTTGAACCTGAACTGAAAATGGAACGGAAAAATTTTAGGCGGCTTTTCATAACGCCGGCACTTTGCATCAACAGATCATAAGTATCGGCTGAAAAAGATTCGCCGTCACCAGCCATTTCAAGGCCTAAGGACAGACTATTCAATGGGGTTGCTAGGTCATGACAGACCTTTGCAACCACCAACTGAGTCAAAAGCAGAGAATTCATCCTGCTATAATAACTGAATAATTACCGCTGAGGGCGGCTTGGGGAAAACCCACCAGGGCGGCGTGGTCTTTGATCCCTTTGGTCTCTTTGTTCTCTGGGTTCTTCTGGCAAAGCTTCGGCAACGCGAATCACGCGGCCACCAATTTCTTGACCATTAAGCTGCGCAACGGCTTTCGATGCACCTTCTTCTGTAGACATTTCGACAAATCCAAAGCCTTTGCTGCGGCCAGACTGGCGATCTGTAATAACCCGGGCTGATGCAACTTCACCAGCTTGCGAAAAAACGTCTTTAAGCCCGTTATCATTCATTGAAAAAGCCAAATTACTGACGTATAGTTTTTTATTCATGTATGCTCCTGTTTAACAACTTTTTCCGTGCTACTCAAAAGCATTTGCATCGATCTTTGGCTACGGACATTACTACAAGGGATTATACGAAGCCATATATTAAAAAGCAGTAAAAAAATGACATTTTTTTTGAAAATTCCAAAAGAAAGCGATAACGTTTTGTCTCATGTGTTGCAATTTGAACAATTTTGGAACCTGTATCAACAAGGGGCGCTATCCCCGTGTTGGCTGTTAATTGGCCAATCTGGCGTCGGGAAAGCAACTTTTGCGTACCAGTTTGCTGGCAAAATTTTGGCCCAAAACACCCAAAACCCCTGTGGCTTAAAAGATACAGTCGTTAAGCGTCAAATTTCGGTTGGAAGCTACCCCAACCTATTTGTTCTAGAACCCAAACCCACAGAAGATGGATTGCCTGGCAAAGAAATTGTCATGGATGATGTTCGCCACGCCATTAAATTTCTAAGGCAATCCCCAACAATCCCCGGTTGGCGCGTTGTTATTATTGACTCAATTAATGAACTCAATCGGTTTTCTGCCAACGCCTTACTGAAAATTCTTGAAGAACCACCGCAAAAAACGCTGATTCTGATGATATGCCATTCTTTGGGCACGGTCTTACCAACCATACGGTCACGATGCCAGAAAATGTTTTTTTCACCCCTCACCTCAACAGACTTTGAAAAAACCCTAGCAGACCCTTTGGATGAAAAAATTTTTGACCTATGTCAGGGAAGCCTAGGGCTTTACCATCAAATACAAGAGGCAGGTGGCCATTCTTTCATTGACGCCTGCGAACAAGCTGTTCAAGCCGCCTACACCAAAAACACAAACCTGTATCAAAAATTTTCCGAAACTTATGGCAAACAGAATTTGCACCTAAACTGTTTTACAAGAATTATTGGCCCTATTTTATATAGGCAAACTTTAAAAAACCTACCCAACCCCGTTTATGCCAATGCATATAGCGCCGTTCTTCAGTTTTTGAATGCTTCAGATCAGGCGCATTTAGACCCAACCCAAAAACTGCTCGCCTTATTTTTAATAATTGAAAAGAACGCCAATAGCTTTTAGATCATTGGGTAAAAAAGCTTTTGATCCTTTGGGTTATTTCAGCAAGGTGCAAGTGGTGTTTTTCTTCCTGAGGAAGATTACTTTTTCTGAGCGTATCTTTATTAAGTTGAACACGGCTTAAAGCAAACCTTGCAAAAGTTTCATATAACCTTTCGTTACTATTTAAAAGATGACTAAAATCTTCTTTTTTAATTTCATAAAACGCAACGTCTGTTTCAGCAACAACAGTTGCTGACCTTTTTTCCCCAAGAAGAAGTGACATTTCCCCAAAAAAATCCCCTGGGTCCATAATTGCCACAACTTTTTCTTCTTTTTCATTGTGAATCTTTATTGAACAAAAGCCTTTTCTTAAAATGAATAAAGAGTCGCCTTCATCACCTTCTTCTATAATGTTCATTCCCTTCGAATAGAATTTTATTTTCATACGATTACTAACATATTCTTTTTCTTCCGGTTCCAAACCATATAAAAGGGGTAAATTATTAATAAGATTGAAACAAACTTCCTTTTCATCAAGTCTGTACTTATTGGTTTGCTTGATTTTTTCGTTCGAATCATAAAAAAGCATCCCAGCACTTGTAATGTGTCTTGAAACTGCTGCGTTAACAAAATTTCTAAGCTTACTTGCACTGAATTTAGGGGGACGTTTAAAAACGTCTTCTCCATAGTAGTAGATTTTAATTCTCATGCCACGCTCTGGTTCAATCCGGGAAAACCTCACCAAATGAACAGGGTCTTTCAAGATATATCCCCTTGCTGCAACTGACGCAAAGGCGTTGTTGATAATTTCGGAAACAAGATTATAACTTTCATTAGGATGAAAATAATAAACAGCGTCAAGTTCAGATATTCTATTAGCAGAAACGTAGCTAATAACAACGCTTCCACTCAAAATACTGTTGGGAACAACAAAAAGATACTCACCTTCATCAACAATTGTTACAAAACGCCAACCAAGCTTTACAATGTTCCCTGCGTAAGAACGGGATCCATTTTGAATTTCAATGTAATCTCCGATTTTAAAGGCACGATCCATGTTTAAGGCCAAACCAGAAAAAGCGTCAAGAATAAGTCTTTGAATACCAAGACCAATCATAATACCGATACCACCCATAGCGGTAAACATAGTCGCCACAGATTTGGATGATACATTACTTGCAATCAATAAAATTGCCGTGATGTAAACTATTACAGAAATAATTTGAAAAACAATATCTGGTATTTCTTTGTGCAGAATTTTTTTAAGAAGAAAATCATATACAAATATAAAAAATAAAACGTTAATTGTATGCGTTATAAAGAAAACTTTGACACCTTGCACCAAAAGATATGGGTCAAATACTGAGCCAGAAAAACTGACATGGTGCCCTAAATGAGCATCATGTAAAACGATGTAACGCATCAGAAAAAAAAGAAGCCACATTACGAAAAGGTGGATTGTTTTTTTCCACTGTATCATTTTTATAACTGGCAAAGCTTTTAGCCCCTTTTGATTCATTAACTAAGAGAATGACAAGAACCATCACGTGCACTTGGCCTTTGCAGCCAAGTTTTCGGTGGCAGATTTTAATTCTTCGTCTCTAACGCCGAATGTAAATGAAAATGCTTAAGAAAATATTAAAAGGCTAAAACTTCATAACCTGGTAACGGCTCTGCGTTTTTGTGCCACATAACCCAAAATAATTAATGATATACAGGCAATCATCCCGCTAACGGCAAAAACAGTCCATTCACCGTGATGTTCTGCAATAAAACCAGCACCTGTATCAGAAAAAAAAGTAGCTATAGCCCCAACAACACAATAAGTACCAATCGCTGTTCCTGTTAAATGTTGTGGTGTTTCTTTAACCACAAGAGATACTAAAACCGTTTGCACAATTCCATACTGCACCCCCCATAAAATGACACCTAGAAACAAAATGTTAAGAGAAGGCGCTACAACAAAAATAACGTTTGCTGCAATGATAAATAGGATTCCAAGACCAAAAAGCCGATATCCGTCTATACGTTCCATAAGAACACCAGCTGGATATGCACATATTCCCCAGCTTCCGTAGAAAAGAATAGTCACAAATGGCGCATACGTTTTAGCAAGACCAAAATTAATATATGCATGCAAAATAATAAAGGTTTCACTCATACGTGATAGGCAATAAACAGCGGTAACAATCATGAGCAGCCAAAAAGGTTTCCCAAGAAACGTGATAGAGCTCCACCTCCAAAAGACAGGAATATCTTTTAAACACGGCTTTTTTGAAGGCTTTTCTTCACTTTTTAGCACAAAGAAAACAAGAGTAATAAATGACAAAACTGTTGGAATTAAAGACAACCAAAGAACTTTTTGATAGTTGTCACATGTCCATATCATCCCCCAAATGCCTAATAGTCCACCAACAACAAAGCCAACAGCGCCAAAAGCCCGAAGTAAGCCATAATTTGCACTTCCACTACTATCAACCGTATCATTAAAAACCAAAACATCCCGTGGGGTAGCTTGTATTCCATTGCCAACACGGTCTAAAATGCGGGATAAAAAAACTGTTGGAAAAAAGGTTGCAACACTTAATAAAGGGCGACTTAGAATACATAAACCACCACCAACAAGCATGAGTGTCTTATGATATCCGAAAAAATCACAAAACACCCCCGAAGCCATTTTCATAATGTAGTTAAGTCCTTCTGTGGCCCCTTCCATGAAACCAATCCAGGTAGTAGATATGCCAAGTTCTTCTCTTAGGTAAATCCCTAGAAAACTTGTGATCATCGCAAATGAACAATTCACAAAAAGCATCATTCCGCCCAAAAGCCAAATTGTTTTGGGGATTGCTGTTTTTTTCTTCAGCAATCTGTCATCTATGTAGGCGACGTGTTGCATGCAGTATGTCAGACCTGACAAAGATTTTGGATAATTGGTTTAATTAAATTCATTCGTTTTTTTCATTTTCTCCTGCGATACAATTGATCCCACCAATAAAATTCTACAAAACTTTAATAAAATTGCACGCAAATCTTATTCAAAATCGTATTAAAAAATCTGTTACCTTCTGCCATAATGAAGAAAATTCATAATTTTTAGGTGTTCATGCCCTTAGTTATTTTCTTGTTTTTGTTTTGCACATCTATACTTCAGGCCCATGACCATACTCCCTTGAAAAACCAATCATGGAGCTTTTCCAAACTATTTGGCACGTTTGACCGGGCCGCCTTGCAACGGGGACTGCACGTTTTCAAAGAAGTTTGTTCTACCTGCCACAGTTTAAAACGCATTCGCTATCGAAATTTAAAAGCCCTTGGCTTTACAGAGGCACAAATTAAAGCGATTGCTTCCCAGTATGAAATAACAGATGGCCCCGATGCTGACGGAAAGCCTTTTCAACGAAAAGCTTTGCCATCCGATGCTTTTCCAAGCCCATTTCCAAACGATAATGCAGCCCGCGCTGCTAACAATGGTGCTGTGCCGCCTGATTTATCGCTGATCATCAAAGCACGAAAAAACGGCGCTGATTATGTATATTCTATGCTAACCGGGTACGATACCCCCCCCAAAGACTTAGTCGTCGACGCAGGGCACCACTACAACACCTATTTTCCGGGCAATTTAATTTCTATGGCACCGCCCCTTCATAATGATCAAATCACGTACGTGGATGGAACGAAAGCTACTGTTGATCAAATGGCCCATGACGTGGTTACGTTTTTGGCTTGGGCTTCGGAACCAGAATTAGAACAACGAAAACAAACCGGTACCAAAGTGATGATTTACTTACTGTTTATGACCGTGTTATTTTACCTAACAAAACGGCGTATTTGGCGTAACATCCACTAACTTCATGACTAAAATCACAAAAGGTAATGTTTATGGCGGCCTGCTTATTGCAAGCCAAGCTGTTTTTGGTGCTGCCAGTAATGCCTTGGTTCACAGCCTGCCCCACTTTTCGTGCTGGCAATTACTGTTTGTAAAGTCAGCCATAGGTTTTTTGATTATATGTCTTATTCGTATTCGTCATTTACCTGATATCATTAAAACGCAACATGTAAAACTTCAAACATTAAAAGGACTTGCTGGCTGGGTTGGTAATGTTTTATTTATTGTAGCCCTTCAAAAACTACCTTTAGCAGACACCAGTGCTCTATCCTTAACCAGCGCAATTTTAACAACCATTGGTGGCGCCTTGTTTTTCAAAGAATCCATAACACGGCCAATTTTTATTGCCATTGGCCTATGTGTGTGTGGCGTTATTCTTATTTTAAAACCAACCTCTGCTGTTTTTAGTTTTTATGCCTTGTTTCCAATTTTATCAGCGGCTGCTTTTTCATTTTCATCCCTCAGCATCAAAAAAATTTCCCTAGATGACAGGTCCGATACCACATTGTTTTACCTGTTATTTTTTATGGCCTTATTCAGTGCTGTACCTGCTTTTTTGAATTGGGAAACTTTTTCATGGACAGATTTTTCAAAACTTACCCTTGTATCTGTTATGTATATAGCCACCCAAATTGCGTTGATCGAAGCTTATACCTACGCTGTCGCTGGCTTTTTAGGGCCATTTAAATTTGCCCGATTCCCGTTGGCTATTTTAACAGGGTGGTTTATTTTTGCCGAACCTGTTTCGTATACGACTCTACTGGGTGGGCTTTTGATCATTGCATCCTATTACTTCATTATGCAGGCTAAAAATATGCCCAGTTATCGGCAGTTACAAAGGTAAAATGACAGTCCAACCAAAGCGGCAACGTTATTTTTTCTTGATTTTAGATGTGCCATCTGTGCTACACTCAATTAGTTAAGGAACAGTTAATGCCCCCTTTAGTTCTTTGTTCTAGAGGGTTTTCAGGAAGAGGCCTATCGTCGCTATGAAAATTGCAAAAGTGGAAAGTATTTCTGATTTAAATAACGTATCAAACTTCAATCCCGTTCATAGAAAAGACTCTACCCGTTCTTGGATTGTTCTGGGCTGTGCCTGGTCTTTTTACTTATATGAATATATTTTACGTGTCTCGCCCAGCGTAATGACCAATCACCTCATGCTAGACTTTGGCGTAACATCGACGGCACTTGGTGTTCTTGTATCTTTTTATTATTTTTCATACGTTGCTTTACAAATTCCGTGTGGCGTCATTGTTGATTGGTTAGGCCCACGCAAAGTCATTACCTTTTCAGCTTTTCTGTGCGTTATTGGAAGCATTTTATTTTCGCAAAGCTCTACCCTATTTGCTGCACAGATAGGCCGTTTTTTCATTGGTGCCGGATCTGCCTGTGCTTACCTAAGCTGCGCTAAAGTTGGTGCCGAATGGTTCCGTGCTGACCGTTTTGCCATGATCACGGGCGTTAGCATGATGATGGGAACGTTAGGCGGCATTTTTGGTGGGCGACCTTTTGCCATGCTTGTTAACGCCTATGGATGGCGATTGTCCATGCTGATTGCCGCATTTTTTGGCATTATTGTTGCTGTAACTGCTTGGATTATTGTACGGGATAGACCCTCTACCGATAAAGATCTTTCAGAAACGCACAAACCCAATGAATCGCTTTTAGATGGTTTAAAAATTGTAGCAACAAGTCCACAAAATTGGCTTATTGGCTTATATGGTTGCATGATGTATTTGCCCTTATCAGCTTTTGCTGAACTGTGGGGCGTTCCGTTTTTAATGCAACTATATGGCGTTAATAATGAAACGGCCTCTATTGGCAGCATTATGGTGTTCTTAGGTATGGCCACGGGGTGCCCATTGGCTGCTGTTCTGTCCAACTATTTCAAAAGCCGCATCAAAATTATGTCTTGGGCAGCCCTTGGAACTTTAATATCCTTCTTAGTCGTATTCTATGTGCCTAATATTCCCTTAAAATTAATGTTTGCCATTCTTTTTGTGGGTGGCTTATTTTCAGGCGGTCAAATTTTATACTTTGCTGCAGCAAAAGAAATTAGCCCTGAATGGATTAGCGGAACAACTGTTGGCTTCACAAACTGTATTGTCATGCTGAGTGGTTTTATTTTTCAGCCCCTTCTTGGAATGCTGTTGGATTTATCCTGGGATGGAAAAATGAACTTTGATGGAGCCCCAGAATATTCTGTTTTGACATATCAAATTTCCTTTTCAGCTGTAGCTATGGCTTTGCTGTTGGGGTGGTTTATTATTCAATTTGTTCGTGAAACGTACCCAAAAAAATAAAATGGATTTTGAAAAAAAAAGTACTCTTAATTCTGGCGTATCCTGGCTTGTTTGGGGTGTTGCGGCCTTCTTTTACTTATATGAAATGGTTTTGCGCGCATCTCCCAGTGTGATGACAGAACATTTAATGGCAGATTTTCATGTAACGTCAACCTCGTTAGGGGTTTTGGTTTCCATGTACTATTACGCCTATGTTTCCCTTCAAATTCCGTGTGGTTTATTGGTTGATAAATTAGGCGCCAAAGTTATCATCACAACATCAGCGCTTTTATGTACCCTTGGAACTTTTTTGTTTGCCTTAACAAGCAGCCTGCTTTGGGCACAAATAGGACGCTTTCTAATTGGCGCCGGATCTGCCTGCGCATTTATCAGTTGTTTAAAAATTACGGTAGACTGGTTTACACCAAGCCGTTTTGTTTTAATTACAGGCCTTACAAATATGATGGGGACATTGGGGGGAACTTTTGCTGGCAAACCAATGGCCATTCTTGTTAACAATTTTGGGTGGCGCCAAGCAACCCTTTTAGCTGCATCTTTAGGTGGTTTGGTAACCCTTATTTGCTGGTTTTTTATCGAAAATGCCCCCCAAACTGGCCAAAATGAAAAAGGTTCGAATTCTATTGATTTGATGGAAACCTTAAAACATGTGGTGCAGATTCCACAGGTTTGGTTGGCTGGTATTATTGGTGGACTTATGTATTTACCTATATCCGCTTTCACAGAATTATGGGCCATTCCCTTTATCATGAGCACTTATCAAGTATCTAACGAAGTGGCGTCAACAGCCAATATTATGCTGTATATGGGAATGGCGTTAGGCAGTTTAGGGGCTGCGTGGTTAACACAAAAATTGGGCACAGTCGTTGGCGTTATGAGAATATCTGCCTTTTTAACAGCCTCTATCTTTTTTGCTGTCGCTTTTGGCGCCTATTACAACATAACAACAATGTTTTTATTGCTTCTTATGGCAGGTTTAACCATTGGTGGGCAGGTTTTATGCTTTACCTGTGCAAAAGAACACACCCTACCTGCTATTAGCGCCACAACTGTTGCTTTTACAAATGCTCTGGTTATGCTCAGCGGTATCATATTCCAACCATTTTTAGGGTATATTTTAGACCTTGTTTGGGATGGTACTATGTGTGCACGGGGTTTAACACGTGTTTATAACCACTCCTGTTATCAAACAGCTGTTCTTGCCATTCCCTGTTGTTTAGCGTTAAGCTTTATTCTTTTGTTTTGGGTACGAGACACAAAACAAAGCAAGGGGGCATCATGCAAAGCTTACGCCTAGGTGTTGGCATTATGCTAATCAATAGCAAAAAAGAAGTGTTTGTAGGTCATCGTATTGATGCACCTAATGGGCAGTTTGGGTGGCAAATGCCCCAAGGTGGTATTGATGCCGGCGAAACAGCACACGAAGCAGTCATGCGTGAACTAGAAGAAGAAGTTGGAACAAACAACGCTGTTATTGTTGCAGAAGCAAGTGATTGGTTCGAATATAAGTTACCCGATGATCTTCAAAAAAAGCTATGGCATGGCCGGTATGATGGCGTTCGTCAAAAATGGTTTTTAATGAATTTTCTGGGACAAAACAACGACATTGACCTCAACAAAACACGGCACCCAGAATTTTCTGACTGGCGCTGGGTTCAACCCAAAGAACTGTTGGATTTAATTGTTCCTTTTAAAAAAGATATGTACAAAAAAATTCTGGAAGAATTCGGACCTTTTGTTGACAAAATAACTTAGTATTGGTGTTGGGTCACTACTTGGATGTAACCGTCCCAGAAACTCACGCTGCGGCACCGCCTGTTGTGGAAGGAGGCTCCCATAGCCCCGGTGGATTTGCCAATATATTTAAGTCAACGGCTAAATAGGGTAAGGTGCTAGAACCAAACCAAGGCTGAAAATATACCCAAGGGTAAATGGGGCTATCCAAATCAATTATGCCTCCTGTTCGTGGGTGTTTAATACTCCACTTTCCATCACTTATAGAAACAATTGGGGGGTGTTTTATGACAACATCCGATAAAGGTTCCAAAAAATTCCCATATTTTGTGTCAAATGAACTATTGTAACCATAAATATCGGCAGCCCTTGTATAGGCAGATGCAAATTCATCCCCTTTTAGGACTACTGTATCTCCATCAATAATTACGTAATCATCAAATCTTAAATGGTAATTAACTTTCCTAAAATCAGCTTTAAATTGTGCCAACGCTTTTGACTTTTTAGCTTCAGATTCGTAGGGTTTTCCTAAAAGTCCTACTCTTTCTTTTTTTTGATAGTTTGAAAGCTGTTTTTTTAAAATTTCTTTTGCCTCATCCCTCTCGTCATCAGTAACATCAGCAGAAACAAACTCCCCTTTTCTTCCAACTTTTTCAACTAAATCACATGTACCAACATGACAAGCGCCAACAGGTAAGCTTTTTAAAATAATTTCACGCATAGCATCTAATGGTTGGTTGATCATAAATAACTGGTCTGGGTTTTCAGTTAGCATAACTTGGGCAGCCATAGAATGAAGATAAAGAGAGATATTACGAGGTTCTTTTTCGCCTTTTTGAATACGTTTAAGCGATTGAACAGTTCGGCCGATCCCCATATGCGTTGTAATCAAAGCATCTTTACTAGAGGTAACAGTCACAAGCATACGAATCTGATTGGCTTTGTTGTCCGGGAAACTTTCTATATATGAATCCAGGTCGTCACAATTTGCATATGCCCCCAGTTCTGCTATATCAAGCGCAGAAGGTTCCATGTCTGCTGTAACATAAGCAACCCACACCTCGATAGAAGGAAAGTCTCTACTTTTTTCTAAAACCATTGCTGAAAAGGATAAAGCCTGTCCTCCTGAACCAAATACTTGCGTTCCAAGTACAGATTCTCCTCGTGTTTGCCTTCCTGTATACCCGGACCAAGCCTCTCGGTTTTCAGCCGTGACTTTTTCCATTTTAACGCATAAAGGGGCTCCATCTGCCGACAGGATAGGCCTTAGATAAAACCCATCAGAGATTTTAGTAAGCTGTGGAAACGGTTCACCTACAGATCCGCCCAACAGTGCCGGGCAAGGTTCCCCTGAAGCAAACACTGCATGAGATGCAATAATAATTAAGTAAACGTATAAAGAAGCAATTTTCATTTTTAAAACTATATTATTTAGATAGAATAAATATAGAGATTAAAATAAAAAATTCAATATTACACAACCATAACAGACAACGCGTGAATGGGGTTATCCATCAAATCCCCAATGGCTTCGTAAACTTTTCTGTGGGCCTGCACTTTGGATAAATCAGTTAACATGGGGCTTGAAATATGAATGCGAAAATGTGTTTCCGCCCCTAATGATGGATCTAGGTGCCCTTGATGCTTGGGGCTTTCGTTGATAACTTCAAGAGTTGTTGGATTCAACTTTTTTTGAAGACGGTCAGTCATTTCTTGTTGGACGGGGCCCATAAATTTCTCTTAGTTAATTGTTTGTTTTTTAAGTGATTCTAATAAAGTTTTTTGCTGCTTCTCTGTAAACATATCTTGCCTCAAAACAGCGGAAACATGCTCTATAATTTTTTCTGATATATCTATTAAAATAAGACTTTCGAATGCTTTCTTGATGTTATTCATTCTTTCCTGGGCAGCCTCTTGCCGGGCACTAATGGATTTTAATAATACATCATGGCTATGGTCTTGGATAAGTTGAATTTTTTTTTCAGCATCTTCCAACATATTTTCCAGCATGTGATCTGTTTCAGCAACAGACTGCAAAAGCTTTTCAAGCCCCCAAGAAGCTTCTTCTTTTTCTTTTTTAAGGGTTTCAAATTCTGTACGAATTCTTTCAATTTTCTGATCTAATGCCGTCATTAGAAAGACTTTTCCTTTTTGGACCAAAACCCACAAAAACATTAAAAAGCTAAAAATTATGAAAATGCCTGTATCAGTGAACATGTTGCTTGTTCTTTCTCTTTTTTAAGGGGCTTGGGGCATCATAAGGTGCTGTTATTTTTTGGATAACATTTTGCACACAGGCGCTTACCGTATCTTCAATTGATTCACAAATATGCGTTCGTTGACGATTTAAAGAATCTTCAAGTTCTTTAATATTTTCGGTTATTTCACCATCTAAAGAAGCTAGCTGTTTATTCAGTTTGGCGTTAGCTTCATGTTCTGCATTTTGAATCATGTCAGCAATTTGCCGATGAACTGCTCGAATTTTCTCTGCTTTTTGGTTTTCTAAAACCTCAATTTCCCGCCTCATATGATCCAGGCGCCCCTGTTCATCATTCAACCGTGACGCACGATCTTTCAGCATAGATGTTAATTTCGGAAAATAAAATTTGTAACAAACAAACAAAAATCCACCAAAAACAACAAGCAACCAAAATATCTGCGATGTGAAAGTGGTTACGTCAAACTGGGGCATAAAAATAACTTATTATTTTGAGAAAAGAATTAACATGGCCACAATAAATGCCAACAAAGCGATAGATTCTGTCAGGGCAAACGCCAATAAACCAACTGGCATCACATCATTTTTAGCAGATGGGTTCCTAGAAATAGATGAAATCAGCGTTGAAAAAATATTTCCCAAAGCCAGCCCAACCCCAAATAAAGCAAAAGTTGCAAGACCTGCCCCTATCATTTTTGCTGCACTTAAATCCATACTCAAAAATCCTTTCAATCGTTAGTGTAAATTGATGGCATCATTTAAATAGATGCATGTCAATATAGTAAATACATAGGCCTGTAAAAGGGCCACCAAAAATTCAAAACCAGTCATAGCCGCATTAATTAAAAGGGGCGCTGCTGCTAAAGGAAAAAAGTTAGAAGCAGCTAATAACACGCAAAAGCCTGCAAAAATTTTTAACATAATGTGACCTGCCACCATGTTGGCAAATAAACGGACAGATAAACTTATAGGGCGTGATAAAAAAGAAATAATTTCAACAGGTACCAATAAAGGCGCTACGTATACAGGAATACCATCTGGAAAAAAAAGCTTAAAAAAATGAAGGCCGTGTTTTTTAACCCCGATGATGATACTACCCATAAAAACCAGCATAGCTAAGGAAAACGTCACAATAATGTGGCTTGTGAACGTGAATGCATAGGGCAAAAGGCCCAATGTATTCCCCACTAAAATAAATAAAAATAAACAAAAAACATGCGGAAAATACGCCAGCCCCTCACGACCAACATGGGTTTTGATCATTTGGCCAATAAAAGAAAACAGGGATTCCACAGCCATTTGAAAACGTCCAGGAATAAGAGCCTGTTTTCGGGTTGCCATATGTAAAAAGAAAAGGGCAACCAGCGCCGACATCACCATAGACAAAGATGCATTGGTAAAAGAAATATCATACCCAAACAAAGATAGGGGAACGATTTCATGAATTTCAAATTGATGGAGCGGATCAACCATCTTTAATACCTAAAATATCCATACAGGTCTATTCTACACTTAAAAAGGGCTGCAAATCTATAGTTCTAACGCGGGGCTGCCATTTGAATGGCACAAAGCAACAAAAAACAGGGCGCCTGCCCCGCCATGGTTATATAAGAATCTTTTCAATAACCCCTTCTATGGGTAAATAAGAAACGCCGTGAATAGGTGGGCAGCTGGTTGTAACCGTAACAGATTTAATATTGCCCCACCCCGTTTCAGTAAAGGGAGGCACTGAAAAAATGCCATGGGTTGCATAAACGTGAATGTCATTGGCGCCATTTTCTTTCAACACCCGCCCCGCTTCTAAAATAGTGGCCCCAGAATCAATGACATCGTCTATCAAAATGCAGGTTTTATTTCTAACATCTCCATCAATAAGGCAACTTTGAATACGGCCTGCTTGGCGTTCTTTTTTAAGGTGTGCTTTCATAAAACCGGTTTCTTTTGATAAGGAATCAACCTTTAGACGTGCCCCAAAATCTGGACTGACCAGAACAGTTTGGTTTGAAAAATTTTCTAGGATATGTTTTTGAAATAATGGCAGGGCAGTTAGGTGCTGTTTTTGGCACTGTATCCAATCTAAAATGTTTGGAATATGAATATCGAGAACAACAAATTTATTTACCTGCAAGGCATTAATAAACCGCGCAAAATAAGGCGCGTTAATACTGCGTGTATAAGCTGTGTAAGGCATAACCAAATCAACTATAGCGCCTTGCTGTTGCAAAGTTGAAATAGTTATAAATAATTCCATGAAATTTTGATGTGTTGGAAGGCACGTACTATGAATATAGGCAATACGTTCAGATTTGACCGATTCTTGAAAGGTAAAAACCTGTTCACCATCAGAAAAAGTTTCACATTCAGCAGAAAGAATTTGGAATTTTTGATCGAAATAAGGTTTTAGATGTTGGCAAGATGACCCAAAGTACAGCTTCATTTCACACGTCTTGACGACAAAAAAACACTTAAATGTAAGCATACAGCGTCGGGTTCATTTTGTAATGATAAAAACGTGAATAACAGGACATCTTGAATATTTTTACCGTTTCGTATTTAATAGTGCCGTAATGAATGACCTTCCTAGAAGCATTAATTAAAAAAATATAAATTAACTAAATATTAATAAATAAAAAATATTATTAAATGCAGACACTTGATATAGAGTATTCTTTTATGAAAAAGGTAAAATTTACTTTTGTTCTTATAATTATGTTTTTTGCGATCAACGTAACTTATGTTTTGGCTAGCACACAACAAGAACAAAAAGATATTGCCATACAGTTTGTCAGTCAATTTTTTAAAAAAGCTGTGGGCATCGCCAACGGTATACCTGAGGTTAAAGAGGGTATTTCTTACGCAGATAATTTCAAGCCTTTAATGGACGATATCCATATGGACTATGTAAACAATGAAATGATACTGTTTTCCTGCTCTACTTTAACGGATGAACAAAAAAATACCTTTAAAAGCCGCTTTCCAAATCATTTGTTGAAATCCCTTATCAATAAAACACTTGTTGAAGGCCTTAAAGGGGCCTCTATTATGAAAGTTAAAGGTAGGCTGATTGAATTTAGCGACGTGGATTATAATGGCAAAAAACTTGTTTCTGTCAAAATCCCATGTGATGCCGGCGTTAGTGAAGATAAGCTTCACAGTCTTGTTTGGTTTGTCGTTATTGATGGAAGTACGCCAAAATTATACAACATCAAATTTGACGATATTGATCCCTTTGCAGCTAAAAAAGAAGAGCTTCGAAGCGCTTTCAAGGCTTTAGGGAACGTTGACGATTTTCTAAATAAAATTAATTAAGGCGATCTTTAAATTGACAAAATCATACGGCCTTCTTAAAATCAAACCAACTTTGAGGAGAGATGGCCGAGTGGCTGAAGGCGGCGGTTTGCTAAACCGTTATACGGTCTAAAGCCGTATCGGGGGTTCGAATCCCCCTCTCTCCGCCACTTTTTCCCCTAAACCTGTAATTTTATGGAACCAAATAGGCCCGTGAGCTGCTCAAAGTAGTTGGGATTAACACCATCCTCTAAGGCCCAAGCCCATGCAAGCACTGCTTGCACAAAACACCAATCCAAAATACGACCTGCAGGTTTATTCAGCATTTTTGAAAATACGTGAATGCGTTGATTGATAATTTTATCAGGGCTTTGGTGACTTAATAATTCGGGTATGGGGTTTCGAATAAATGCACAAATGTCGTACAGGGACTCTCCTCTAACGCCATGCGGGTCAATGGCCACCCAATAATTTTCCTTTTTAAGAATGTTATCATGATGCAAATCACCGTGAAGCAATACGTCTGGTTCTGATGTTCGAAGAAGGTAATCACGAACTGTGCAGGCTTTTTGACAAATTTCATTGGGAATCCCCTCTATATTGTCAAAAATACCAAGCCATTGACGAATATGGGGAAAACCATACTTCCCGGAGATAGGGGCTCTATGAAGTGTTTCAATCAAGTCAACAACAATGGGGTAAGATGCTTCTTCTTGTTCAGGAAAATACGTTTTTAAAGATGCGCCGGGTTTAATGTGTTCCATCAGGTATAAATCATGTGTTGAATAAATCAACTGAACAGCGCCATACCCCTGAAAAGCCCTAAGGGCCTGAATTTCCCGCTGTAGGTCTTTTGAATTTTCGGTTGTTTTGAAAACAATAGGTTTGTCGCCATAAAAAGCTGTGCCAACACAGTTAACGGTAGAACTTACCAAAAAACCTATGTTAGACAGCCCTATTTTTGTTAGTTTTTCTTTTAATAAATTCAGATTCATAAAACAGTAGACTTGGGCTGGTTAAATAAATATTAATCAATTCATGAAAAAATAACCATAAGACTTGCTCCAAAACAAAAATCAATTATGAAAATTTTAATTATATTTTTAATCTCTTTTTGCCAAATAACACAGCTGGCAGCCAACTTGACGGATGAGTTGCTAGATACGTTGAATTTAAATATGTGGAAGCCGTTGCTTCATTATCATCAAAAAACGGGGTCGTTAGCAGCGGACGCTGTATTTTTTTTGGAAGAACAAAAGGAACGGACAAAATATAAAGACCTTCGAAAAAAAATCACAATAGCCCAACGTCGGTTGCTGGCAGGTGCCTGGGGTATTGATACAAGCCGACGGTATGACCCACGTGTCATTCAAGGTTTGCTGGGTGTGGTTGCAACAGTAACCAAAGATTATAAAGAAACGCAAGAGGCCTCTTACGCCAACACAGTCCATGATTTTTACCGCGATTGTTATGAGAATGATCTGGTTCACCAAGCACAAAGTGGAAATACAGCCGTGCGGGGGCATGTAACAAAACTGTTTGAAACCGTAACACACACCTGGAATGAGGGAGAGGATGAGTATGGCCTTAAAATTGGGCCAACAAATGACGTTTTGTTTCATGTTACAGAGGGTGTAGTTGATGACTATGTTTATGAAAATGCTTTGCTTAGTTTCGTAGGTAAAGAAGGTAATCCAACAGTTAATTTCCCAATAAATGTGATGGATTGGAATGGTGGTCTGGTGCGATTTGCCCAAGAATATGTAGGAAAAGTTTTAGATTGCGCAAAAGAAAATGGGCCAGATCAGTTGGTTGTTCGTTATGAAGGGCACTTAGATGGGATAGATTATGAGGCAGGCCAAGTAATTATTGATAATATGACTGTGCATGCGAATGCAAACACAGCTGCCCAATTCACGGCTCGTCTTGTAGAAAGAAATGATCTGAAAACAAAATATGTGGAACTTGTAGAGCTTTTGGATAACCTCCACGAATTATCCACCACTGAAAAAATTGGAACCAATATATTGGAGGGCTTCAATATTTTTAATGGAACAGATGCATTCATATTATCTGAAGGGAATTTATCAGCTCATTACCCATTGTATGGTCAAGCCTTCTGGAGAGGAATATCTGGTATTCTTGATGCAGCTTCTTATATGGAACGCAATAATTGCTGTGCGTTTCTAAAAATACTGATTGAACAGCTTCATAAACGAATTACAGGTAACGTAGCTGTGGCAAGTGTGATGTTTAACGAAGGCCAATTTTTAATTTCAATTTCAGACAATTTTTTTCAACTTGCTAATGAGGTTGATCTTATTGCCGCGTATCCAGGTTATGCAGAATTAATACATACATATTGGACTGGTGTATCAAGCTTAATGACCAGTATGCAAAATTTATTACCTAGACATCCCCGTTTTTGGGACGAAAAGGAAATAGCAGTTCCTGGCGTTGAAATCAAACCTGCAAAGCTTGATACATTGATTGCCCCTTACTATAACGTCAATGCACCAGATGATATTCAGCGCTTTCAGAATGTTTTGCGCACGTTAGATTATCTGGTGGAATACGGGATTATTCCAGCATCTAGTCGGGTTGGGGTTGCAACAATGCTTGTGAACGGAGATTACGAGTAACCTCATGAAAAACGTATTTTCAAAAAGGACAGCAAGGTATGCGAATGAAAATTAAAGCAATCATAACCAGTTTTGTGCTGATGTTTTTAGGGTTTTTCTGTGAAAGCAGGGCTGAAATTGCCAAATCTGTCGAAGAATTGCACGGAATGGTGGGGCGCTACCAATCTGCAGGTGGCGATGAAGGTACCCGCCGAGACATCGTTTCCTTGCTTCAAACAGGAAATTACAAAGATAAACAGTTTGGCCTAAACCTAAGCCGCATGGCAACGCCCGCTGAACGGTTGATTATGATAGAAGCGGTCATTACGTCAACGTTAGTACCTGACCTAAGTTGGGGTATCCTAGATGTTTATCAACACCCCTTTTTAGTGGCTTTTACAGATCGCCGGAATTATGACCATCAACTGGCCTTATATACCATCGCCAAACTAGCCGAATATGAAATGAATGGTGGTTTCCAAACTTTTGAAAAAGCAAAAGAATTTATAGATTATGTTACGGAGGCTACCCTAAACCCATCTTGTGCGGTAGATATGTGGGCATATGTATCGGATTGGTACGAAAACCCACTTTTCCAAACATCGTTTGAACGCGCCCTAGGGCGCCCTGTGTCGGGGTATTCGCCCCGCCTGTTAAAATTTAAAAGGGAGAAAGAGGAAGAAAGAACAGCTGGCCTTTGGCGACAGTTGCGTGAATTTAACGCACTTGATTTTAACAGGGATCTGCGGCTTGGAAGCTCATTTTATGGTTCTGTCATGCGTCGAAATTTGCCATCTGAAAGGGCCCACGGGCTTGATACCCCTATTTATTACGATATGTTGGCATCGGAAGATGTTTTATCAGGTCGAAAAGAAGCGAAAGGCGTGGTCATAGAGGTTTATGGTGGTGACGATGTGGAGATTTCCCACCTGTATAATACCCCGCAAACATTTTCACAATTGATGGACCAGCACGTTTTGGCAAAAGAAGGGTATATTGTTTATTTACTTTTTCCACGTGGTTCAAAAACAAGCACCATTGGTGTTGGAAAAAGCAAAGGCAATGGCGGTGATTTCAAACAAGAAGGAACAGAAGGTATTTTTACCCTGGTGCGGGATGTGGCTTATTTTGCGGCTTTGTTAAAGTCTGACAGTACATTGACACACCTACCGGCTATTTCTGGAATGCGGGAAAGACCAAGTGTTCAAAATGCTGTTGAAGGGCATGATCGCATTAAAGGTAAGAAAATTCCCATTATTCTAACAGGCGCCAGTTTTGGCGGCATGTTAGCGTTAATGACGGCCACCAGCAATGAACCCATTACATACCGTGAAGGTGGTAAAGATAAAACAGAAACTATTGCCGAAATTTTTGATGCGTATATACCAAAAGCAGCTTATATCGATTTATGGGAAGATGCGGAATCAAGCCCGACAGAACTTGGACAAAGACGCCATTGGGACGTAAGTAGAGCTAAGTGGTTCACCAGTGCCTTTCCTTTGGCTAGAACCAAAGATGCCTCCACCTATCTTGATGAGGCATCTTTGTCCCCTTATTCCATTTACAGCCGTTTACCGAATGTAAAACGGCCTATTCTTGTTCTTCATGGCCTCAACGATAACAACACAACACCCCAATCAGCCATGAATTTGGTTCAGAAATCATGGACAGCCGGCGTTCAACACTTTGTAAGCTTATGCTTTGAAGGGGAAATTGGCCATTTTATGGGGGTACAAGAATCCACAGCTGTTGATCAGGGGCGTTTTAAATTACGCGACCGCGAATTCAAAAAATACTTTGAACGTCAATTTCGGTTTTTAGATGTGGTTCGTTTTGCCAAACAACAGGGTCAGGTATTTCACTTAAGTCATAATGACGCCGTAACAACCCATGCCTTAGCACAAAATGCGCCTATGCTCATGGCAACTTACAGTACGAATCCAGCTATTCATAGCCCCTTTGAACGGTTTATGGGAGGTTTGGTTAAGTCTATTTGGCGTGGTAACATAGAACACGATTACATAAAAGCAGATAGTGTTTTAGAACAAGTTTCAAAAAACAACACACATGGCGGGGCAAAAGGCCTGCCGACCATGTTGGTTGCAGCTTTGCTAGATTTAAAATCCCGGGAACGAAATAACGATTTTCATGATATTGATGTGCCTTTATTTAATATCAAATATTTTTGGTACGGAGCCCATAAAAGTTGGCTAGAAGAAGCGTTTCAAGTTATTTTCCCAATTTCACCAGCGGCAAGTTCAGCAACAGGGGCTGTTGGCTTACCTACATCACCATCCCACGTATTAGACCACTATAGTGCATGGGAAAATACGTGTTTAAAAAACCCAGACGCTGATGGTTGTGGAATTGACCCAAGGCCTTATTTAGCATGTTTGAAAGACCCTACAAAACCTGAATGTGCAGCCCCAAAAATTGCACTGTTTTGTACAAAAATGAAAGAATCTTCACCGTATGTAAAATTTGACTACGAAAACCCGTTAGAAAAGGTAAAGCAAATCTTGAATGACCGCATGACCAAGCCGGAATACGCCTATTACCGAGATGCCGTTCATGCCGGGCAAGATGCCTTTGCAACGCCTATTTTAAATGGCCGATTCATGTTTTAAAGGGGGAAAATAAAAAACTGGAGCGGGCGAAGGGATTTGAACCCTCGACCCCAACCTTGGCAAGGTTGTGCTCTACCCCTGAGCTACGCCCGCGCTCCGTATGAAAGAAATACTACACATTCCTGATTTTTTCGCAAGGATTATTTTTAAAAAATGGTTTTTTAATATGTGATTAGTGAACCTGACAGTGCCTATTCAAAAAAATAAACCCTGTATATCCTTGAGTTAATCTATCCTTGTTGATTTTTCAGGTATGAATTACTATATTGAACCAAGTCGGAACGTAGCGCAGCCTGGTAGCGCACTATTCTGGGGGGATAGGGGTCGTGGGTTCAAATCCCGCCGTTCCGACCATTCGTTAAAAAAAACGATTTTATAGAAACTTTGTCCTATTCCCCGAAATTGAGATGGCCAGTGTTAAAATTTTTTGTCCTGATCATATGTTTGCTAGCCCCCCTTGAGGGTAGGGCTTCGTCCTCTATTGAGGCGTCTAAAATATCTTCCTTTAAGGCGTTCGTGCGGGGGCTGCGGCATGATTTAGATTACATTAAAAATATTTTGGGTTCTCAGTTTGACGACATTTATGTTCATGCCCAAGAGGTTTTAGATTCCATCGATTTGACCATTGATGCCCAGGAATCTATTTGGAGTAACTGGAACGAAAAAACACAGGAGCTCACGGCTCAGGAAAAATTCACGGTTTTAAACCGGCAGGCCTTGGATCAAATTGCTTATTTCCAGGCAATTATGGATACCCTAAGGCAAGCTTTGGCTGATATGCAGGCGGCTGAATCTTTAAAGCCGTATACTTATACGGAACAAAAGCAACTTGTTGTAACGGCACCCCGAGAAATTCGCCCGAATCAAGAAACAAAGAAAAAACCCTACATTAGACAAGTAGAAACCTTGGCGATGCCCGATAAGGATTCAAATTTGCAAAATCAAGGACAGGTCGGTAGAGTTTTGAAAGAACCTATTTTAGAGGATGACGATTAGTTCATGCTGTTTTTTTCTATTGCCATAATTATTACACTGTTAGTTGTGTCGGCTTTTTTTTCCGCCTGTGAAACAGCTATTACAACAGCTTCGCGTGCAAAATTTCACCAACTTGCTAAAGAAGGTGACAAAAAAGCTGTTATTGTTCGCGATTTACAACAAAAACTGGGGCTTGTAATCAGTGTTACGCTAATGTGTAATACCGTTCTTAATACGGTCGTGGCTTCTTTGGCGACAGAGCTTGTGGGTGGTTTTTACGCTTCTTTAAGCATGGCGGCTGTCATTTTGATTTATGCTGAAGTGATGCCTAAAATGCTGGCTTTATACAACCCCGAAGGTTTTTCGCTTCAAATTGCCCACCTTTTGAATTTTATATTTAATTTGTTCCGGCCATTGAATCATGTTGTGAATATATTAGCACGGCAAACCTTAGCCTTGTTTGGGGCACGACCAACTAATTCGGTTAATATTTATGCCAGTCTGGATGAATTAAAAGGCGTTATCGATTTGCACCAAGGCCCAGGCCAGGATGTGCAGCACGAACGGGCCATGCTGAAAAGTATTTTGGACTTGGGGTCCGTGCAGGTGGGCGAAATTATGGTGCACCGAAAAAACGTGACTATGTTGAATGCAGATGATCCACCAAGTTCCATTGTTGACCAGGTTCTATCTTGCCCTTTTACCCGTTTACCCCTTTGGAAAGGGGATCCAGATAATATTGTTGGCATTATCAATGCCAAGGCATTGCTACGTGCCGTTCGGTCACACCCAGGAAGCCTTGATAAACTGGATATTTTGAGTATTGCAAATAAACCTTGGTTTGTTCCTGAAAGTACTGACCTGTTGGAACAACTACACGCTTTTCGGGGTCGTCGTGAACATTTCTCCTTAGTAGTCGATGAATATGGAAGTTTGATGGGGATTGTTACCCTAGAGGATATTCTAGAGGAAATTGTGGGTGAGATTGATGATGAACATGACATTACGGTGCGTGGGGTGCGCCCCCAAAAAGATGGGGCTTTTGTTGTGGATGGCAGCGTGACCATTCGTGACTTAAACCGCCAATTTGAATGGGATTTACCTGATGAATCTGCAGCCACTGTGGCCGGTTTATTGCTGTATGAATTTCGTATGATTCCCCAGGTTGGGCAAGTTTTTGTTTTGGGAAATTTCCGGTTTGAGGTTTTAAGGCGTCAAAAAAACCAAATTTCTTTGGTCAAAATCATTCCCCTGGCACTTCAAAAGGGTGTGGATGAGACCCTTCATTAGTCTTTTAATTATAGATAAACCACCAAAAATGATTGCAGGTTGTTACCCTTACGAAAGTAAGGGGTAAAGAACCTCACTATATTACAGCCCCCTCACCCCTTCACAACACCTTTCCTATTTTTTAAAAATCTGCTTCATTTTTAACGTTTTTTTAACCCATTTGCCCTTATGATCACAAGTGGCGGTAAGTTAAACCATCTGATGGGTGGTTCGAAGCTAGATTTTATACCTGTTTTCTGATGATTTGTGTGTTCTGCACGATTGTTTAAGAAAACCCGTTCGGCTGACTGTACCACAAGCGCTTGTGGCATGCAAAAGTTGGCTACTTGATGGTGACCGGAAGTCATTGTTCAAGCAGAAACCTGGATTGTACCCTTTAAAAAGGTTGCAAAAAGGTGATGGGCGGAGCTTTGTTGAGGTGCGCGGAGGGGGTGGCGCTGTGCACTGATTTTTTCGGGGTCTAGGTGGGCCCCGCAAGGGGCAGAACTATGCCTGTTTGGTTTTTCAATTGACTCTAAGGCATTAAAAATCCTTAAAATATGATCCTGTGGAAAATATAATCCAGGGGTTGAGATTTTATGGATCCCCTCTTCCACACAAACTCCACCTTTTCTCTATTTTTTAAAATAAAAGTTGGCCACTACTATGGACATATTTCAAGATGATTTACCCCGAACTAATTCTAAAACCCGATGCACATTGTCAATGGGGGTGCTTGGTAAAATGCCGTGCCCCAAATTAAACACAAAAGGTTTACCTTGGATTTGCTTTAAAATTCTATGAACCTCTTTTTCAAAAGTCCCCTCAGCAAGGCACACAGGGCCTAAGTTACCTTGAAAAGCTGTTTTATTTGATAATGTCAATCTAGACAAATCTGTCTGTTCATCAACCCCAAAACAAAGATCGGGGACTTTCTTTTCTAGCCCCGCATAATGATCAGAAATTCCACGACCATAATAAATAATAGGCACATCTGGATATGCTGCCCAAACTGTTTGGCAAATACGTTGCACAGGCTCAAATAACCAGCCGTTTTTATATGCGTCAGGAACAACAGAAGCCCAAGAATCAAAAATCTGAACAACATCACAACCAGCTTCAATTTGCATCACCAAACTTTGTGCAATATGATGCTCTAGGGTTTTTAGCAGCCTTTGAAAAATGGCAGCATTTTCGTAGGCAAAACGCAACGTTGCATCAAATGTTTTATTCTTACCGCCATTAATCATGTAAGTAGCAACGGTCCAGGGAGATCCACAAAAACCAATTAATGCTTTTTCAGGCGCCAAAGAACGACGCACATCACCAATAGCTTTCAGTACCGGTGTTAATCCGGGGTGCAAAGAATTTTGCTCTGCCCCACCCAGAAACGACGGCCAATCAACAGCCTCTAAAACAGGGCCGACGCCTTCATGAAAGGCTACTTTTTGGCCCAACAGGTGGGGAATTGTCAAAATGTCACTAAAAATAATCGCCGCATCAAAATCAAACCGCTCAATAGGCTGAAGTGTTACTTTTACAACGGCTTCTGGCGTGAAGCAAAAATTCATAAAATCAGGGTGGTTCAGCCGTTCCACACGATATTCTGGCAAATAGCGGCCTGCCTGGCGCATAAACCAAATAGGGGGCGGCACTTCACATGTTTTGTTTTGCAATACGGCTCGTATTTTATTAAACGGGCCAGTATTTTCTGCCAAATTAGGCTGCAATGTCTTGTCCATTCGCGATGGCTGATAAGGTGCGGGCAATAACCCGAATTTCATTACGAAGCTCTTGTGTCAGCCGATTACGCCCTTCCACACTTTCTTCCAATAACTTAGCCGCTGTTGCATCAATATTTCGCAAATGATGCTTAAGGGTTTCATCTTTTTGTGTTTCTGCAACGGCCTTACCAATTTGCAAGACGTTTTCCTGCAAATCAATCTGGTTTTGGGCAATTTTTTTCATAATTCCCTGATGAGACCCCATTTGTTCCGTCAATTGCGTCATTCTTTCAGTCAACGTATGAAGTGTTTTAACAAGGCTAAGTCTGTTATCTTCTGTACGGCGCATTTGATTTTGAAGGTTGGACAAAGCTTCAACCGTTTGCTCCAAAAGCCCTAAGCTGTACGCAGGACCACTGGACTGACCTGTATGATCTACAGATGACCCTAAGCGCGTATTCATAGCCAAACGTTCTTCCAGGGTTTGATAAAATTTATTTCCTGCCCCTGAAATTTGAAGGTCTAAAAAGCCAACAATTAACGAACTTGCCAACCCAAACATGGAACAGCTAAAAGCCGTTCCCATACCAGACAACGGTGATTGAAGACCTTTTTTTAGGTTTTGAAAGGCGTCTTTAACCTCACCCGACCCCATATCAATACCATTAATAACACCAGCAATGGCACCAATGGTTTCAGACAGCCCCCAAAAAGTTCCTAAAAGGCCTAAGAAAATTAAAAGGCCAACCAAATAACGGGTTACATGACGGGATTCATCTAATCGTGCTTCCACGCTCGACAAAATAGATTTTGCTGTAACCGCTGATAACGTTCCCCCATGGCTGGGGTCGCTAAAAATGATAGCCAAAGGTGCTAAGATTTGTGCCTTTGGGGCATTTGGAAAACGTTCTGTTCCCTGTTCAAATGTATCAAGCCACTGTTGTTCCTGTTTTAAGCGATAAAGCTGATAAAAACACAACCCAATACCCAAAACCAGACACGATGAAATGACCGAGTTTAAAAATATATTGTTAGAAAAAATGCTAATGAGTTGCGTTTTTAAAGCCAAAACACAAAGCAAGACGGCAGCCACAAAAGCGCCCATACGCAGAAAATAATGCTGGATGTAGGTCATGAATCCACGAATAAAAAAGAAACACCTAACAACAGATTATCTAAAAAACAGCGCAGATTAAACTAGTTTTTAAAAAAAGGTAATGGGAACCTGCAAAAACATAGCACAACGCCTATAAAATTCCTGCAAGTTCGCCTTTACCCTGCTCTTTTTTTACCCCTGAGCACCACTGGCAAGGTTTTTACTGCCAGCCCATCCCCAGTTCATCATATTGGTACCAACCTCAGGATTAATGGCAGGTATTTCAAAACGATCAACCCAATAAGCCCACCGTGACGTATTATCATACGTCAATGGGATCTGGTAACACTGGTGCATCACATAACGATCTAACGCATGAACAGATGCTTTAAGGTCGTCCAGTGTTTTTGCCATTGTCACTTGACGGGCTAACGCTTCAGCAACAGGGTCTTTGATACCTATATAATTGCTGCTTCCCTTAATATCTGCATTTTTAGCACTAAAATAGTAAAGCTGTTCGTTACCGGGCGACAAACTGTTAGCCCACGTATGTATAATCATATCAAAGTCGCTTTCCACAACGCGGTTTTCATACTGAACAGCATCCATCAAGCGTACCGACAAATTAACACCGATCTTCTTCAAACTTTCCCGGAAAGATAAGGCAACTTTTTCAAGACGGGGGTCTTTAATTAAAATTTCTATTGTTAGCGGCTCACCTTTACTATTGATGCGAAGACCATTTTCAACAGTCCACCCAGCTTCTTTCAGCAACTGGTTAGCTTTTGCAAGATTTTCGCGTTGATCCCCATCACCTTTTGTACGCGCTGGCTTAAACGGTTCACTCAATAGTGTTTTGAAGAGGGACGGCTCTATTTGATCTTTAAATTGGGTCAATAATTCCTTTTCTTTTCCTTCAGCTGCGCCTGAATGGGCTAAAAACGTATTGGAAAACAAACTATGCGGCGGTTGCATCACGTTATAGAATACAACTTTATTTAATGTGTCAAAATCAAGCGCTAACGCTAAAGCTTGACGTACGCGAATATCAGCAAAAATAGGCCGACGCATGTTGTAAATAATTGTACGTACAGCAACTGGACGGCTGTGGGTACTATCCACCTTTTTTACACGGCCATCTTGAACAGCTTTAAAACCATAAGATGATTCCCATTGGTTCGGGTTTGTATCAAAATACACATCATATTCACCAGCCACAAACGCCTGGAACTGGGCCTGCGCATTTTTGAAATATTCAATACGAATGGCATCAAAATTATACTGCCCCTTATTCACCGGCAAATCTTTACCCCAATAGTCACGTACACGTTCATAGGTAATAAAACGTCCCTGCTCTACTTGCCCGACGCGGTAAGGGCCACTTCCCAAAATGGGGGTTAATCCTGTATCCGTAAAATCTAATGTTTCCAAATTCTTTTTACTTAAAACACGAACCAACGCCACAACTAAAGGAAGTTCTGGGTCATACTGACCGTCCGCATTCGGTTGAAAGTGAAGCTTAATAGCATGGGGTGATAAATGTTCGTACGTCGTAATACGTGAATAATATTGACGATAACGTGGCAAACCTTTTTCCATTAAAATTTTGTATGTAAATTCCACATCCTGACCTGTAATGGGGGTTCCATCATGAAAACGAGCATTCGGATTTATATGAAAAATAACCCACGAAAAGTCAGGCGCTATTTCAACGCCCTGCGCGATCACACCATATAACGTAAAAGGTTCATCTGACGCGCGCGTCATCAAAGGGTCAAACGTTATTAAAAGACCTTCGGCACCTATCCCTTTAACGGCATCTTTATTTAAGGTATCAAAAGTTCCAACTGTTGAAAGCCGAAGAATTCCACCTTTTGGTGCGTTCGGGTTAACATGCTTAAAATGGCTAAAATCTTTTGGGTACTTAGGTTCCCCAAAACGAGATAACGCATGAACAGACCCCACCGGTAACGACAATTTAGTAACAACATCTTTATGTTCAAGAGGTTTTTCAGGCAACGTGGGTGATGCTTGAGGTGCAACAGCTTCAGATGTTTTTTGCTGAGGGGCTTCTTGTGTTTTTGAATTTGAAAAATACCACAAACCAAAAACTGCTGCAGCACCACATGCCAAAAGAATAAATATTTTTTGCTTCATAACTTTGTAAATCTAAAAAATTTGTTTAGCCACTTATAGCAAATTCTAAGATTTATGCAAATAATATAGAAGACTGTCCAAAAAAGAGGAAAAAAAGACCTAACGAATTACGTTTAAAATACGCTTATAGCGCGCACCAAACAACCAACTCCAAGGCTCCCACCATCTGGCTTCGGTTGAAAAGAATAAAAGATCAGCCCGACCAATTAGGTGTTGAGATGGTACAAAACCAACAGCTTCCATAACGCGACTGTCTTTAGAATGGTCACGGTTATCACCCATCATAAAATAATGGCCTTCAGGCACAACAAATTCTTCTGTGTTATCCAGTGGGCCTTTTCCAAATTCAGCCGTTTTTAAAATGGGGTGTTTTACACCATTTGGAAGGGTTTCAATATATTGGGGCACAACACGAACCCGGCTATCATCTACCCAGGTGTAGTCATCTGTGCGGTCTAATTTTACAGGCTGACCATTAATGTGAAGAATTCCTTCTTTCACTTGAATACGATCGCCCGGCAACCCAACTAGACGCTTAATGTAATCAAGGTCACGATCTTTTGGATTAAAAAAAACAACAACATCCCCAAGTTTAGGGGCTGAATCCATTTTCCGTCCTGAAAAAACATTTGGGCTAAATGGAAATGAATACCGCGAATAACCGTATGTAAACTTATTCACAAAAAGAAAATCACCAACCATCAACGTTGGGTACATGGAACCCGTTGGAATATTGAAAGGTTGGTATAAAAATGTTCGAATAACCATGGCCCAAAAGAAGGCCTGTGAAAAACCAAGCAGTTCTTTCTTGGCCTTATCTTTTGACATCATGGTTAAAATTCCTTATGCAGCTGAAACTTGCTCTGCTTTTTCAGCTTGTACAGCAGCTTCATCTTCGGACTGTGCGATGTTGATTTTTACATCTACAAAAACTTCTGGGTGCAACACAAGCTTAGCTACGTGGATGCCCAATGTTTTGATAGGGGCTATCAACTGAATCTGCCCTTTAGCAACATTGTAGCCACCTTTAGCAAGGGCTTCTGTAATGTCACGACCACGCACAGATCCGTACAACTGACCAACTTCACTGGCTTGACGAATTAATGTTACGGAACAGCCTTCCATTTTTTGCGCCACATAAGTAGCTTCTTCTTTGCGTTTTAGGTTAGCCGCTTCAAGTTGCGCTTTTTGAGACTCAAAATAAGCAACATTATCTTTTGTCGCACGGATTGCCTTCTTTTGTGGTAGCAAATAATTACGTGCATAACCTGGCTTTACAGTTACTGTTTGCCCCATTTGGCCAAGTTTTTCAATTCTTTCAAGCAAGATGACCTGCATCTTTTTCAAGCTCCTTAATATATGGGTCTATGTATTATTCTGCATTCGTTTTAGAAAAACGATCGTTGAAACCATACCATGGCTCAACAAAGCCTAACAATACTATAAATAATAGCGGCCATACAAGAAGAAATGCAAAAATCACGGCCCCATAAAAGAAAAAATTTCCCAAACCATAGTAATTGCGAATCATACGCAGGGTATAAAACCCAAAAGCTGCCAAGGGGAAAACAGAATAAATAATCACAACGTTCCCACAAGCCTTGAGCAGTGGACTGCCAAAATGACTTCCCGCCAGTACAATCATAATTCCACAAACAAGTTCTATGTCCCATATATGTTTTTTAGGCGGCACAAATGGGTTAACCAAACGCAAATTCAAATTCCGAGAGACAAGCATTTTTTGGCTTATGGCGCTTAAAAATAGCATATGTATCAACCAAGACGCCGTCATAATAGCAGGGAAAAATTCAACCAAAAAAGAAACTGATTGGCCCTGCAATAACGGCGTTGCATTCGCAATAATGTTAATGGTTTTTTCAATAGCCTGAATCGGGTTAAAACCAAGAAAATCTAGGGCCACCAATCCAAATAATGTTCCAATACATCCCCAGATGCACAATGTGTCTAAAATGGTGTCGGTTGACACAAAATTTCCCCGCGCATCTTTTTTTAAAAAGGCAAAGCAGATCAGCAAAAATGGCATCAAAGTTGACAAAACAAAAGGGATAGTTAGGGCAAAACCAAAACTTATAACTAACAGAACCCCGGTCGTTAGGGCGGCTATAAAACCCAAATGAAGCCCCATAGAAAAACCAAGCAAAAGCAATGGAATGGGCGTTAGGTAATTCAACAAAAAACCAAAAACAGGAACGTGCGGGGAAAGTGCTATAAAAACAAAAGAAATCAATCCAGCCGAAATGGCTTTCAGTAACATATTAAAAGCGGGTTGATTCATGTGATAAGAAAGGCCCCACTAAATTTAGTGGGGCTCAAAATTTAAAGATTAACCATTCACGTAAGGCATCAAAGCTAAAAAGCGCGCACGCTTAACAGCTACGGAAAGTTCCCGTTGTTTCTTTAAGGAAACGGAACTAATACGACTTGGCATAATTTTGCCCCGTTCAGATACAAACTTAGATAAAACACGAATATCTTTGTAGTCAATTTTCATAGCATTGGCGCCTGAAAATGGGCAGCTTTTGCGTCGGCGGAAAAACTGACGACGGGCCATTGGACGGCCGCCTTGTTCTTGCATGTTATTTTCTTCACTCATGTGTAATTCTCCGGTTTAGAAATAGGTAGTTTAGGCTTTGGCTGGTTCGCTGCTTGCCACATCAAAATCATCGTCATAGTCACGATAATCTTCACGATAATGACGTTGCTGCATTAAAGGTGATGGGTTGTTGTCCAAGGCCTCAACACGAACACTTAGGTGACGAATCACATCTTCATTGATTTTCATCTGACGTTCGACTTCGTCCATACCTTCAGACTTAACTGCAATATTCAGAAGAACGTAGTGGCCTTTTTTATTCTTTTTAATTGGGTAAGCCAAGGTCCGTAAGCCACAAAATTCAGTTTTTGTAACTTCCCCACCGTATTCTTTCACGATGGATGTGTATTGTTGAGCTAAAGACTCTACCTGGGATGATGTTACATCCTGCCGGGCAATAAAAACTGTTTCATAAAAACGTAATGTCAAAATAATCTCCTTGTGGTTGATAACTTCATATTGAAAGTTACAGCTGGCTTTTTCAAAACCAGCAAGAAGCAAAGAACAACCGTCTCAGGGCCGTTTAACACGCCCCCAAGAAAGCATTTGTTCCAAACTTAGAAGCAACTATAGAAAAAAGTGCGATAAAAAGCAATTTTTATTATGTTTTTTAGCTTGTGGAAACCAAAATTTGGCAGTGATTATTCAAAAAATATAAAATCCCACTGTCGATGGGAAAACTTTGCACCCCCTGATCGTTTCTTAACTGAACTTGACCCTGTTTTAAAAAACACATAAATGGCATATGGTTGGGTAATAGTTCAACAACGCCCTCCTCTGCTGGAACAGCTAGGCTTTGAATAGCCCCCGAAAATAAAGCTTCGGTCGGCGTTGCAAGGTCAAATTGAAACATAATGAAAATCCCTTTTCCGCATTCATTTTGTCGTATTTTAAACGTGGAAACCAGTTTTTTTTCGCACCTCTTTCTCAATTGCAACCCTGCCCCCTTGAGTGCGCTTTAACACACACCCACACGCTGTGGCGCCCTTGAAATTTGGATTCATCAATTTTTCATACAATCGATCTAAAGATTTCACAGGCAAAGGATAGGGTTTTTCCCCTGTTTGTTGCAGCCACCGCTGAATAAGACGATGGGCGATTTCAGGGGGTTGTTTGTAAAAATGGTCAAGAATTAAATAGTTATTTTCAAAACACCCACAAGCTGCTTCTGATGTTAGGTTTTCCAAAAAATCATCCACCTGCTGGAAACGCTGAATGGTTTTTGAAATAGAATCCACATCCACCCCTTCTTGTTCTAGCATTTGATAAAGGCGACGGAACCGAATACGTGTGAAGTTAGTGTTTTCATTGCTGGGGTCTTCAACAAAAGATTGACCTAAATGATGCAACGTTTTCAAAAGCTGATTTGGGTGAACCGTTAAAAAGGGGCGTATCAGCATCCCAAAAGGCGTTGGCGTCACGGGCCGAATTCCACATAACCCCGTTAGGCCTGACCCTTTAGAAAGCCGCATCATAAATGTTTCCCACTGGTCCAAGGCGTGATGGGCTGTCAATAAAGCAGATACATTGTGTTGATGGCACCAATCAAACAACAGCGCATACCGGGCTTCACGGGCTTTTTTTTGAATACCCGTTGAAACGCCTTCGTGTTGCCACGTTAAAATATGGTGTTCAATTCCATGCCCTGTTAGCCATGTATGTACCTGTTCAGCTTCTTCTTTTGAATGGGGTCGCAATTGATGGTCCACCGTTAACGCCACCATAGCCACCTTATTTTGGCGACACCACTGGTGCGTTAAAAGGGTTAAAGCCATACTGTCTGCGCCACCTGATACAGCAACGGCTATTTTTCCAGATAAAGACCACGGCAAAAGTTTTGAAAATGTGTCAACGGTGAGTGGACTATCACACATTAATGATTCAAAAATCGTTCAGCTTCTAGCGCTGCCATACACCCTTGACCTGCCGCTGTAACAGCTTGACGGAAAATTTTATCTTGTACGTCACCAGCTGCAAAAACACCGGGTACAGATGTAACTGTACTGCCTGGTTTTGTTAAAATGTAACCTTCTGAATCCAGGTCAAGCTTTCCTTTAACAAGGTCGCTCATGGGGGTGTGACCAATGGCTACAAAAACCCCTTCCGTTGGGAAAATAGTTGTTTCCTTAGTTTCTGTATTTTTTAGACGAAGACTTGTAACCCGTTTTGGGTTGTCTTCCCCTAAAATTTCATCGACGACACTGTTCCAAATAACGGAAATTTTTGGGTTTTTAAAAAGGCGATCTTGGGCAATTTTTTCTGCCCGCAACGTATCTCGACGGTGAATTAAGGTTACATGAGATGCATGATTGGTTAAATAAATGGCTTCTTCTACTGCAGAATTTCCACCACCAATCACGGTAACGGGCTTACCACGAAAGAAAAATCCATCACACGTAGCACACGCTGAAACACCGAAACCACGGTAAGTTTCTTCGGATGGAATACCCAGCCATTTGGCTTGGGCACCCGTTGCAATAATAATAGATTCGGCTTCAATTACTGCCCCGTCATCTAATGTTGCTGCAAAAGGTCTTTTGGAAAAATCCACATGGGTCACCATATCTTCAACCATCTGAACACCCACATGTTCAGCTTGGGCACGCATTTGGGTCATCAACCAAGGCCCCTGAATGGTTTCAGCAAAGCCTGGGTAATTTTCCACATCGGTTGTGATCATCAACTGACCACCTGGCTGAAGCCCCAAAACTTGAATGGGCTGAAGGTTTGCGCGTGCTGCATAAATGGCAGCTGTATAACCGGCAGGACCGGCACCAATAATCAGGACTTTAGTTTTTTGGGTCATATTTCAAATGCGTCAAGTTTTTTAATTACCATACGGGGTTTAGGTCGCCATCGCAAGATGGATGGCAACCTTTTTAACCTAGAACCGTGTTGAAAACCCTAGCAAAACACGTTGTGTTTTGTCGTATTTCTTTTTCCTAAGTGGGAATGCGTAGTCAAGCTTAATGGGGCCCAACGGTGATATCCAAGACACCCCGAAACCAGCTGAACTTCGAATAGATTGCTCGTCATGGGTATACTGGTTTTTTTGACCTGGCCGCCATACAGACCCTAGGTCTGTAAAGACAGCACCCTTAATACCGAATTCATTCGGTAAACCAAGAGGAAAGGCTACTTCTGCTGTGGACGACCAATACCGCGTACCACCTAATGAGTCGCCTGTAATGGAATCTCGTGGGCCTACACCACCATATTCAAAACCACGTAGCGAATCACCGCCCAACATAAAGCTGTCAATAACGCGGATTGTTTTTCTAATTTTTTCAATACCACCCACAGACCCGCGCACACCAAAGGTCACATCTTCTGTAATTGGGTGGTAACCGGCAGCGCCCAAGTCATTTTTCAGGTAATTCACATTACCGCCTAACCCGCTGTAGGTGTTAGATAGCGTCACAATATAACCTGCCGTTGGGTTCAAACGACTATTTCGACGGTCGTATGAAATGGCATGCGTTACGGATGAATCTAATGAATTACCAGCTTGGCTTCGGATAATGGGCGAGGCAAACGGGGAAATATGCCCTACGTGATCTTGCCGCAATGTATAGGTCCAGCTTTGCATCCAGTAGTCGCTTAATTTATACCCAAGCCCCACGTCAAACCCTTTGGTTACTTGGCGGAACGAACTAAAACGGCTTGACCGTGTGCTGAAAATATTCGTACTAGCTGTTAGGTTTCGATCTAAGAAGTAAGGTTCAATCATACCTACGCTAAAATCTTGGCGTTTTTTGGCAATTGTTAAATCTGAATGTAATATTTGCCCTGCACCACGGAAGTTCTTTTCAACAATTTTAATGTTACCTAAAGGGCCGTCTAATGTTGAAAAACCAGCAGCAAGACCCAACTCACCCGTTGGCTGTTCTTCTACCTTAACAATTAAACGTGCCTGGTCAGGGGCTGACCCTTGTTCTGGTTCAACCGTTACTGTTTTAAAATAACCCAAGTCTTTCAGGCGCTGTTCTGCCACTTTAATTTTTGCGGCATTATAAGCATCGCCTTCGTGGATGGGAATTTCACGACGAATCACTTCATCACGGGTACGATCATTTCCAATAAAGATGATTTTTTCAATATAAACCCGTGGGCCTTCTTTAATTTCAAAAGTTACATCAACCGTCTTTTTATCGTGATTTTTTTCCGTTTTTGGTTCAATGGAAACAAAGGCAAACCCTTTTGTTCCAGCTGTATGCGTCATTTTCATGACAGTTTTTTCAATCAGCCTGCCACTAAACATTTCACCAGTTTGACATTCGATGTCTTTTTTTAGGTCATCCACATTCACAGATGGCAGGTGGGACACAACATCCATTTTACCAAATGTGTAGGCGCTTCCTTCATCTACTGTAAAAGTTAAAACGAAATCTTTTTGATCAATACTGAGCTCTGCCACAGATGAAATGATTCGGAAGTCAGGGTAACCATTATCATAATAAAACTTACGCAAAGCCTGCTGGTCGCTTACAAAACGATCTGGGTCGTAAATATCATCAACAGCAAAAAACCGGTACCAACGGGCCCGTTTTGTAATAAGCTGTTCTTCTAATTTTTTGCTGGGAAATTTTTTGTTTCCAATAAAGTTAACAGAACGCACGTACGTAACGGGGCCTTCATTAATTTCAAAAACCAAATCCACCCGGTTTTCAGGCAAGTTTATAATTTTGGGGTCAACTTTTGCCCCAAAACGCCCCATACGACGGTAAATTTCAAGAATGCGCTGTTGGGCTTCTTGAATGCGTGTTTTAGATAATGCTTCACGTGGGCGAAGCTTAATTTCCTGCTGCACCACATCATCTTTTAGCTTGCTGTTCCCTTCAAAAGCCACACGGTTAATAATGGGGTTTTCTTCCACCTTAATAACCAGTGCTTGCCCTTCTTGGGTAATGCTAACGTCTTTGAAATAACCCGTTGCGAACAAATCTTTCAAAATTTGGTCAAAACGTAAGGAATCCATAGAATCGCCGGGTTTGACAGGAATGTACGACAGGATGGTATCTGATTCAACACGCTGATTACCCTGGATTTTAATGGCCGAAATAGCGTTAGCCCAAAGGCTTGTCATACAACTTGATAAAAAAAGCAAAAGAGACGTTTTAAATAAATTCATAACCTAAAAAACCAATATATTAAGAAAACCAATGGAGCACTGTTTCAAAAATTTTATAGCGCTTGAGGTCGCTCCACGTAGCAAAAAGCATGATAGCCGCCACGATAACAAAACCTGTCAGAAAAATATATTCTTGAACCTTGGCGGGAACAGGCTTACCACGCACCAATTCAATAGAGGATAATAAAATATGCCCCCCATCCAAAACAGGAATAGGCAGCAAGTTAATAAAACCAAGATTAATAGATAAAACAGCCATAAAAAAGACCATACTTGCTAAACCACCTTGGGTACTTTGACCAGCCATGTCACCAATAGATAAAATACCGCCCAACTCTCCGGCACCTTTTTGGCGGGTTATCATGGCCCAAATCCCTTGAAGTGACGATACTGACATATTCCAACAAATCGCTGCAGAAGACTTGATTGCTGCTAAAACCCCTTCATGCCTGTACAAAGGTGCAGCAGGACCAAGACCCAGACGGGCGATAGGTTTTGTTTCATGTGTGTTCGGATCAGTTTCAAAAAGTGGAACATCTTTTTCAAAAATTTGACCGCCCCGTGAAATGGTTAAACGAAGGGTTTTTCCCACATTTTGCTGAATAAATTCACGTAATGCTTCAAATTCTTCAACAGGGGCCCCGTTAATTTTTTGAATCACATCACCTTGCTGAATACCAAACTTGGCAGCCTGCATATTGGGGTCCACATGTCCCACTGTTGTTGAAAAATAAGGAAGTCCCTTAAAACCAATAAGTACTACCAATAAAACGAAGGCAAATAAATAATTTGCAGCAGGGCCGGCACTGGCCACAGCAATGCGTTGCAAAGGCGTTTTAGAATGAAGGGTTTCATTTTTTTCTTCATCTGTCAGACTTGTCATGGTTTTATCATCTGCACGGGCGCTGGATGGATCAGCATCCCCCAACATTTTCACATAACCACCCAATGGAATAACACTTAATTTCCAGCGGGTTTTATGGGCGTCTGTCCACCCAAACAATTCTGGACCAAAACCAATAGAAAAATCTGTCACCCGAACGCCATTGCGGCGCGCAACCCAAAAATGCCCCCATTCATGAACAAATACCAGAACAGATAAAATAAGCACAAAAGGTAGAAAATAATTGATCAGGAAACCCACGTAATACTTTCCCTAAAATATTAATTAAGACATAAGCTAGCACTTTGACGAAAGAATGTCTAATGGGTTTGTAACATTCGATTTCCCCTTGATTTTTTCACATCCTATTCGTATATTGTTAGCAGACTGTCATCGATGCTGCTAATCGATGAAATTTTAAAAAATAAATTGGAGAATACATCATGGGAAGAGTTATTGGAATTGACTTAGGAACCACCAATTCATGCGTAGCTGTCATGGAAGGAACCAATCTCAAGGTTATTGAAAACAGTGAAGGGGCGCGTACAACACCTTCCATGGTGGCCTTCACAGAATCAGGGGAACGGCTTGTTGGGCAAGCTGCCAAACGACAAGCGGTCACAAATCCTGAAAACACACTTTTTGCCATTAAACGTCTTATTGGTCGGTCATTTAAGGACCCTATGACCCAAAAAGACATCAACCTTGTTCCTTACAAAATTTGTGCGTCTGACAACGGGGACGCCTGGGTAGAATCCCGCGGACAAAAATACAGCCCCAGCCAAATTAGTGCTTTTATTTTGCAAAAAATGAAAGAAACAGCTGAATCTTACTTAGGCGAAACTGTTACCCAAGCGGTTATTACGGTGCCAGCGTATTTTAATGACGCCCAGCGCCAAGCCACAAAAGATGCCGGTAAAATTGCAGGGCTTGATGTTTTGCGCATTATCAACGAACCCACAGCAGCAGCTTTGGCTTATGGTCTTGAAAAAAAGGCATCCGGAACTGTGGCTGTTTATGACTTAGGTGGCGGTACCTTTGACGTATCTGTTTTAGAAATTGGCGATGGCGTATTCGAAGTTAAGTCAACCAACGGCGATACGTTTTTGGGCGGTGAAGACTTTGACGCCCGCATTATTGAATACGTAGCTGAAGAATTCCAAAAAGAACAAGGCATTGACCTGAAAAAAGATAAGCTTGCTTTACAACGTTTAAAAGAAGCTTCTGAAAAGGCAAAAATTGAACTGTCATCATCGATGCAAACGGAAATCAATTTGCCCTTCATTTCAGCAGATGCATCAGGGCCAAAACACTTAAATGTGAAACTGACACGCGCTAAATTCGAATCATTGGTAGATGATTTGGTTGCCCGCACAATTGAACCATGCAAGGCAGCCCTTCGCGATGCCGGCTTAAAAGCCAGTGAAATTGACGAAGTCATTTTAGTGGGTGGCCAAAGCCGTATGCCAAAAATTATTGAAAAGGTGAAGGAATTTTTCGGCCGCGAACCCCACCGTGGCGTCAACCCTGATGAAGTTGTGGCATTGGGTGCTGCTATTCAAGGCGGTGTTTTAAAAGGTGACGTCAAAGACGTTCTATTGCTGGATGTAACGCCCCTTTCTTTGGGCATTGAAACATTAGGTGGCTTGTTTACACGTTTAATTGACCGTAATACAACCATTCCAACCCGAAAAAGTCAGGTATTTTCAACGGCAGAAGACAACCAAACAGCTGTAACCATTCGCGTTTTCCAAGGTGAGCGGGAAATGGCTGCCCATAACAAGTTGTTAGGACAGTTCGACTTAGTTGGTCTTCCATCAGCCCCGCGTGGTATGCCACAAATTGAAGTAACTTTTGACATTGATGCCAATGGCATTGTACAGGTTTCTGCTAAAGATAAGGCAACTGGAAAAGAACAACAGATTCGCATTCAAGCATCCGGTGGTCTCAGCGATGCAGATATTGAATCTATGATTAAAGAAGCTGAAGCAAATGCCGAAGAAGACAAAAATCGCCGGGAACTTGTGGAATTAAAAAACCAAGCTGATGGCATGGTTCATTCAACGGAAAAAACCCTGAGCGAACATGGCGATAAAGTATCTGCTGATGAAAAGGCATCTATTGAAAGTGCCATTCAAGATTTGAAAACAGCACTTGAGGCTGAAAATAAGGATGATATTCAAGAAAAATTGAATACCTTATTACAAGTATCCATGAAATTAGGGGAAGCTGTTTATAAAGCAACGCAAGAAAGTGGCGCTACTGCAGATCAGAGCTCTCCCGAAGCGCATAATCCTGATGCAGGCGAATCAACCGTTGTTGATGCGGAATTCAAAGATCTAGACGATCAAGACCGCAAAAAGGCATAATGGTGCAATCCCTCCTTTATTAAAAGGGAGGGATCATTTCTTGACTAAGAGACTTCAATGGCTGGAAAAGATTACTATCAAATATTAGGCGTAAGCCAAACAGCAAGTGGTGAAGATATCAAAAAAGCTTACCGAAAACTTGCTATGAAATATCACCCTGATAAAAACCCCGGTGATAAAGCCGCAGAACAAAAATTTCGGGATATTTCCGAAGCCTACGATATTTTAAAAGACGATCAAAAACGTGCTGCTTTTGACCGGTATGGTTCTGCAGCTTTTGACCAGAATTCTGGTTTTCACCCTGGAAATTCTGGGGGCGGCGGATTTGGTTTTTCAGGGAATTTTTCTGACATTATTGATGAAATGTTTTCTGGATTTGGTGGCCGTGGTCAGCATTCAGGTGGCGATGGGTTTCGCCAACCCGGCTCAGATGTGCGTTTTAATTTAGATATTTCTTTAGAAGAAGCCTTTCAAGGCACAACAGCCCGCGTAAAATACACAACAGCCGTTGCGTGCGACCCCTGCCAAGGAACAGGCAGTGAAAAGGGTTCTGCCCCTATTACATGTAAAACATGTGCAGGCCGTGGAACAACCCGCTTTCAGCAAGGTTTTTTTACGATTGAAAGAACCTGTCAGGCATGTGCGGGTGCTGGCAAAACAATTGGAACACCGTGTCGCACCTGTTCAGGCAATGGCCGTGTGCGTCGTGAAAAAAACCTGGAAGTAAAAATTCCAGCGGGTGTGGAAGATGGAACCCGCATTCGTGTTTCCAAAGAAGGTGAAGCGGGCTTACGTGGCGGCCCTGCCGGTGATTTGTACGTATTTTTAAGCATACGCCCCCACCGTTTGTTCAAACGTCAAGGTGCTGACATTATATGCCGGGTTCCCATCCCCATGACAACAGCAGCCTTAGGTGGTGAAATTGATGTGCCCGTTATTGATGGCAATTCTGTACAGCTAAAAGTTCCAGCTGGAACACAAGGCGGGCATCAGTTCCGACTGCGTAGCAAAGGAATGTCTGTGTTACGCAGCAGTTCCAGGGGTGATATGATTGTGGAAGCAGCTGTTGAAACACCAGTTAGCTTATCTAAGAAGCAAAAAGAACTGTTAAAACAGTTTGACGAAGCCAGCAAAAAAGAATCTAACAGCCCACAAACCAGTGGATTTTTCGCAAAAGTAAAAGACTTTTTTGACGATTTGGGCCGGGGGAAATAAGGTACCCTTCTAACCACCTTAATTGTAGGTAAAAAACCCCTGCCCTGTCTTGCGCCCCAGATTCCCTTTTTTAATCAGTTTTTGGAATAAAGGGCATGGTGCGTATTTTGGGTTTTTAAGCCTTTCTTCCAACGTTTTCAAAATGGAAAGGCATGTGTCTAAACCAATAAAGTCAGCCAAACTTAAGGGCCCCATGGGCATATTTGTTCCAAGGCGCATGGCAAGGTCAATATCTTCCGCTGTAGCAACGGATTCATGCAAAGCAAAGGCTGCCTCATTAATCATGGGAAAAATAATGCGGTTTACAATAAAGCCGGGCATGTCACGGCTATGCACCACTGTTTTGCCTAAGCTTTTTGCAAATTCTTTAACATGGTCAACCACATCTGTATGAGTATGACGGGTTGGTATAACCTCTACCAGGGGTAACTGAGGAACAGGGTTAAAAAAGTGAACGCCTAAAAAATGACCTTTGTGTTTAACTTCTTCGGCCAAAACAGAAATAGGAATGGATGACGTGTTGCTTGCCACAATTGTGTGGGCATGGACGTGGGAACAAACGGCTGAAAAAACTTCTTTCTTAATATGTATATCTTCCGGAACAGCCTCTAAAGCAAATGAAACCTTATTCAAATGGCCCCAATCTTGCGTTGTAGTTAGACTTTTCAAGGCCAGTTCTTGTTGAACCTGACTGATTCTTCCCCGTTCTAAATATTTCAGCAAAGATTTTTCAATTGTATTTTGGGCTGTTTCCAAAGCAGTTTCTTGCAAATCATACAAAAAAACCCGGTAACCCGCCATTAAACTGACCAGGGCAACACCAGTGCCCATTTGACCTGCGCCAACAATTGCAATGGGGGATGTCTGTTGAATCATCTATTTTCTCCGGGTTTCCATAACACATCATCTTGTTCTTCTAAAATATGATTCACATATCGTGCCAAAACGAATAATAAATCTGATAAACGATTCATATACTGAATTAAAAATGGGTTTAACGTTTCTTGACGGTGAAGTGCTGTTACAATTCGTTCAGCCCGTCTGGCAACGGTACGGGCGATGTGAAGGCTTGTTGCAAGGGGCGCACCACCTGGTAAAACAAATGAATTCAACGGGGGAAGATTTTGGTTGTAATGATCAATTTGATTTTCTAAATAAAAAACCTGTTTTTCACTCACACGTAAAACACCTTCTGGGCTTTTTTCTTCTGGCATACATAGGTCAGCCCCCACATCAAACAAATCATTTTGAATACGTACCAAAAGGGCATGAACGTCCCCTTTTGCTTGATTAGACGCAGCAGCCACGAAAGCATTTGTTTCATCTACAACGCCTATAGCCTCAAAACGAACCTCATTTTTATATAAACGCTGGCCCGTTCCCAAAGAACTTTTGCCTGTGTCGCCACCCTTAGTATAAATGCGTGTTAGTTGGACCATAAAAAATTTCCCCTGTGCTTTTTAATCCACACCTCATTGCTAAACTGATGTAGAGTTTTTTTAAAGTTAACGAAATTTTAATGTTTTTTTTTGAAAATGAATACACCCCTGGGCGGGTGGGGGTTAGGGATGGTGTAAAAGTTAACAAAGTGTTAACCTTTGAAGCGATTTCACTAAAAATGCATAAGACGCCCCTCACGAAATACATCCCCCCAAATGAAGAATAATTTTCCAAGCCTCGGAATCTATAGGCATAACCGACAAACGCGACTGCTTTAATAGTAAAATATGCTGAAGGTCCGGGTGCGCCTTTATTTGGCTCAGCGTCACAGGCGTCTTAAAATCACCATACCACGCCACATCGACCATACCAAAACGCCCCGTATCATCAGATGGATCTGGGTAATGGGTTTTAACAACCTTCACAACACCAACTATTTCCTTACCCACATTGGAATGATAAAAAAAACACAAATCACCTAATTTCATGGCCTTCATAAAATTATTGGCCTGATAATTGCGCACTCCATCCCAATGGGTTATCTGCTTTTCCTTCTGATCGCACCACGACCATGTCGTTGGTTCACTTTTAATAAGCCACATTTAAAAAACCTCTAACATCGACTGTTTTGCCAAAATATCGTGAATTACGTTATCAATTGATGTTCCTTGATATAAAATTTGATAAATTCCGTCACAAATAGGCATAGGCGTGTTATGCGCTTTTGCCATTTCATAAACAGCCTTAGCCGTATGAACACCTTCCGCAATGGTTCGACGCTCTTTTAAAATATCTTCTAAAGCACGGCCTTCTGCCAGTTCAATTCCAAGGCTCATATTTCTAGACTGTTCGCTGGAGCATGTTAATGTTAAGTCCCCAACAGCACTAAGGCCTAAAAAAGTTTCTGTTTTAGCCCCCAACGCAACACCTAAACGACGCATCTCTGCTAAACCACGGGTTATTAAAGCAGCCATTGCATTCTGGCCTAATTTTTTCCCTACAGAAACACCACATCCAATGGCAATCACGTTTTTGATAGCCCCAGCTATTTGAACACCCACAGGGTCTGAACTCGCATAAATACGATACGTTTCATGGCGTAAGTGAGACGCCAAATTTTCAGCCAGTTTTTCATCAAAAGCCGCTAACGTCGCAGCAGCAGGAAGCCCCTGCGCCACTTCTTTTGCAAAATTAGGGCCCGACAAAATAGCTAACGGATTTGTAACAACCAATTTTATTGCATCTGTCAGTAAACTATAATGACCATCTTGATTAGATAAAATCCCCTTCGATGCAATAACAATAGGACAATGAGGTGTCAAAAACTCTTTAATTTGCGTTAATTCGTAAATTGTATATTGGGTTGGAATGGCCCAAATCAGAATATCTGTCGTTTTTAAAATTTTTGAATCTGCCGTCACATGAATAGAGTTGGGAAGCAAATAGCCTGGCAAATAATGTTCGTTTGTACGGCTTTCTGCCATCCAATGTGCCTGGTCTTCCCGACGCACAAGCAAGTTAACAGCTAGTCCTTTTTTTTCAAATGTCAAAGCAAGCGCTGTACCCCACGCCCCTGCCCCATATACTGTGATACGGTTCACTTAATTTCTCCAAAAACTGGGCATAAACAAAACAAGAATTGTTAATAGCTCTAACCGCCCAAGAATCATGGCTGCCATCATAACGATTTTAGGACTATACGCCAAGCTAGCAAAAGATGTATGAGGGCCTATCAAATCCCCCAAACCTGGCCCCACATTACTAAGCGATGCAGCCGCCCCCGTTAAACTGGTCATAAAATCAAGGCCAAAAGCTGACAAAATAAAAGCCACAATGACTAAACACAAGGTATATAAAGTCATAAATGCAAATACAGAAAAAGCCACAGATTGTTCAATTTTTTGGTTTTGATATAAAGGCACATAAACACCATGGGGACGCCTTAGCTGAAGCAAATGAGCACGTGTTAGGGAAAAAAGAACTTGAAAACGAAAAATCTTAATGCCCCCTGCCGTAGACCCGGTACACCCACCAATAAAACTAAGAATAAAGAAAAACATGACAGGGAAATGCCCCCATTTTCCATAATCTTGCGAAACAAAACCCGACGATGTAATAGACGACACACATGCAAAGGATGCATGACGTAGGCTTGTCCAAAATGGAATATTATTTTCCCAACACTGCCATAAACATGCCATTAACGATGTGACCACAAGAACAAGTAGATAAACATGAAGCTGCTGGTCCTGCCGAATGGCTTTGAAGTCGCCATTCCATAAACGAACATACAAAACAAGGGTACTACCGCCAATAATCATGAAAACAATGATTATAAATTCGATAAGAGGATTATTATAAAAACCAACTGAAGCGTCCTTTGTTGAAAAACCGCCTGTCGATACTGTACACATAGCGTGGCAAACGCCGTCAAAAAATGACATGCCTGCCCAACATAATAAAATTGCGCACAATACTGTGAACAAGATATACGCTGTTAGAATAGCCGTTGCAATTTGTGAAACCCGGGGCAGAATTTTTTCGGATCGATCAGAAAATTCACTACGAAAAAGTTGCATACCGCCAATACGAAGTGCTGGAAAAATAATCATCGCCATAACAATAATTCCAATACCACCAAACCATTGCAGCATAGAACGCCATAGCAAAATACTAGGAGAAACGGAATCCAAATGACGAATAATCGTTGACCCCGTTGTTGTTAAGGCCGAAACAGCTTCAAAAGTAGCATCAACAAAACTTAAATTTAATGATTGAGCTAAAAAAAATGGCGCCCCTGAAAATATGGACAGAATAATCCAGCTCAACGACGTCATTAAAAAAGCCTCGCGCATACCTAAGCTAATTTTTCCAGAGGGCCGATTGGCCAAAATCATGGCTGACCCAAAAAAACCCATCACACAGAATGAAATGGCAAACACGCGCCATAAATGCGTTTGATAAAAAATAAGCTCTACCCCAAGGGGAATCAACATAGAACTGCTAAGCGCCGTTAGCAAAATACCTATTAAAAATAAAACGGAACGAAAATCAACCAAACAGGCAACAAGGTGTTAAAGTGTTTTGCCAAGTATACCTCACCTTACAATGATTGACCATAACCTCACACGTATATCTCATGGATACTGGATACATTGAACTAGATTTATGAAGGGGCTAATCTTGAAATTAAATCTGAAACCAAGATGAATCTATCGTTTATGAGTGTAGAAAATAAAAATTATTTTTCTCTTATTATCTGGATTGTATCACTCATAGCCATTGGTTCTGTGATAGGTTCTTTAACCAAACCTCAAATCAGTAATTGGTATAACTCCTTAAGTCGATCACCCCTGACACCGCCCAATTATGTATTTCCCATTGCTTGGACTATTTTATACGGCATGATTGGGGCTTGCGGTTCAATCATTTGGCGGACCCAATCATTTTCAAAAATAAAAGTACTTAAAATGTTATATATGATCCAACTCCTTTTAAACTGGAGCTGGACACCCTTATTTTTTCATTATCACCTCATTGGGGCTTCTCTTATGGTTTTAATATGTATAAATATTCTGGTTGGCGCGTTCATTTGGCTCTCCTATTCAACCATAAGATCCTTATCACTGCTGATGACGCCCTACTTATTATGGATTCTATTTGCCAGTTACCTAAACTTTTTTATATGGCAGCATAATTAATGATCAACCTGAAAGATTCATTAAGGTTTATCAATGACTTAAAAAATTTTTGGCAATTACAAGATCTTAACTTAATACCTGCCCGACTGCGTCGGGGCCACCGTTGAACCCGACCAGTGCATGGCCACCGCCTCCTCCACCGCAAAACGCACAATCCTTTTGTCCCTTGCTGAAACTCATTAAAAACAAGTCACGCAATAGGTTCTGCTTGAAAAATCAAACAGTAACAGGTACAAATCTAACGTCTAGAACGCTTGAACACATACCTCACAAAAGCTCTTGAGGACCTAAGAGAGATTCGTTGAGTTAAACCTCAACAAACCCGGCCGTACGTCCACAGGCCGCACTCAACCCGTGACCACCACATGTGTCCTCAAGCTTTTTTATAACACAGGAATGGTTAAGAAATGGTTGATAAGATTGGATTAAAAAGATGAATAAAAAAATTATTTTATCCCCTATCAAAGTTAATTTGATGCTACATGTCCTAGGTCGAACAAATGAAGGATTTCACCACCTTCAATCGCTCATGGCATTATTTTCAAACGGTGATGAAATTACATTTTCAAAAAACTCCACATGGGATTTTAGCATATCTGGGCCTTTTTCAGAAAACCTAACCCTAGACAACAACATGTTAATCCAGGCCATAGATTTTATAAAAAATCAACATTTGATTCCTGAAAATTTTCATACCCATATCCACCTTCATAAAAACATTCCGGTGGCTTCAGGAATTGGGGGTGGGTCTGCCAATGCCGCTGCTGTAATCAAAGGAATTTTGGATTTTTGGGGTATTTCCCTTACCCTCACCCAACAAAAAATCCTTGTTCAAAAGTCTGGCCTCTTAGGCGCAGATGTACCTGTTTGCCTGGGGTATTTATTTTGGCAAACCCCTCTTTTTTGGCTTGATGGAACGGGTAAAGAAGGTGAAATAGAACCCCTTTATTCCCGCAAGAAACTACTCCCTATTCTTCTTGTAAATCCAAATATTGGGTTATCCACACCGGCTGTTTTTCAAGCTTTTCATAAAGCAAAAGCATCTTACATGCAGCCCACCCAGGCGCCCACTACCCAAAATTTAGATGACTTTTTGAAAAAAACCCAAAATAGCCTACAACCTTTTTCTACAGAATTTGTTCCAGAAATTACAACTATTTTGGAAATGCTCACTAAACAACCCGGGTGTCAGTTAGCACGCATGAGCGGCAGCGGGGCTACGTGCTTCGGCATATTTAACGATACATCTTCTTGTGAAATTGCCCAAAAATTGATTCAAGAAGAACGACCAGAGTGGTGGACTCACAAAGCATAATAGCCGTGTGGGAGCATACCCGACACCATTCTCACGTGAAATTAGCTTCTGCTTTCTTCTTGGGCAATAGCTTTTGCCAAGGCCAAAATTTGCTCTTTTAAGGTTTGGCTTTTAATTTTTTGAAAAACCTCAACCAATTCAAACAAACGCTGCTGCTCTAACGTATGTGGGTCCTTTTTGCCTTTTTTTTGGGGGTGAGAAACTGTTTCTTGCAAGAACAATGTTTCCCTTGGTAGCTCATCCACGCCCATAAAAAAATAAGAAATGGGAACCTTCAGCTTTTTACTAATATCAAGAATACGTGAGGGAGCAATACGGTTCATACCACTTTCATATTTTTGGATTTGCTGAAAACTAACACCAATGGCTTTAGCTAAATCCTCTTGAGTTAAAGAAAGTTCAGTTCGCCGTATTTTAATGCGATATCCTACGTAAGCATCAACTTCAGTCGGACTTGATTTTCTTTTCTTGATCATTTTTTCTCCCAATAACAACTAAAGCAAACGCCCAAATCAACATAAAACAATAAAAAATTGAATCATGATAACGTCCATAAACTGTCCTTTTCAAGAACTTTGGTAAATAAAAATCCAAAAAACCAACCTCGTATAAACTTAATTGCTTTAAAATATGGCCATAAGGTGAAATAATTGCCGAAATACCATTATTAGCAGCACGCACCAAAGGCAATCCCTCCTCAATGGCACGAACACGGGCGATGGCTAGATGCTGATAGGGACCCGCACTAACCCCATACCAAGCGTCATTTGTTAAATTAAGTAACCACTCAGGTCTTTTAGACTGATCAACAACCTGCCCTGGAAAAACGACCTCATAACAAATAAGGGGGGAAAAAGGTGGAACACCCTGGACGTCTAGCGTTCGAATGCCTTCTCCTTCTGTATAGTCTGTAATACCATCAGTGAGCTTTTGAAGCGGTAAAATTTTTTTAAAAGGCACATATTCCCCAAAGGGAACAAGGTGTGCCTTATCGTAAGATGCCTGTATCTGATTTTTCTGAGGATTCAAGACAAAAAGACTATTAAAAATACGAAGTTGGTTCTCCGTAATTTTTTGCCGGCGAATTCCACCTAAAATTAAAAAAGACCCCTTAGGGATAGAGGTAAATAAAACATCTCGAACAGAGGGGTTTTCCAAATCATAAGAAACAGCAGCTTCAGGCCAAACAACAATATGAAGGGGGGTAAGAGATGGCTTTTTTGACAAAACCATATGCTTCATCATATTTTCATCCAAATGTTCGCGATTCCATTTTAGTTTTTGTTCAATACTCGGCTGAACTAAACGGATAGATAGGGTCGTTTCTTCAATAGGGCCCGTTAAACGCCACGTACCTGCCCCCCAAAAAACCAGAAAAAGCCCACATGTGCAGATGATCAGTTTTCTGTTGCCACACCCCCATACGCATGCAAACCACGTGGTAAACAACGAAAGACCGTAAATTCCAATCCAGGCGGTTGTTTGAAGAATGGGAAGACCCCAAACATAACCTGTTAAATTCCAAGGGAACCCTGTCAAAACATGCCCGCGCATCCATTCACAAATAGACCAGAAAAATGTAAATAACAGGGTGAATATCACCCTATTTTGCTTTGCACGAGAGAAAAAAAACACGGTCAGCCAACTTGCCAGCGCCGGAAAAAAAGCAAGCATAATAGCGAAAGCAATAGCCACAAAGGGAACCCAATAATGCAGCCCCACACACCGAAATGACAAAGCAACCCAATACGTTGATGCCAAAAAATAACCAAAACCAAACAAAAAACCTTTTAAAAAGGCAGCACTTGATTTTTGTTCACGGTTTAAAAGCAAAACAAACCCAGAAAAACCAAAAGCCATTAAAAAAAATAAGTTCAGGGGTGGAAAAGAAAAACCCGTAATGCCGCCCAGAACAAAACATGCCACAAGGGTTTTCTTGAACGTAAGTGGCCATTGGGCCCAATACTGAGCGACAGCATAAACAGACTTTATTAACCGGGGTAAAATCAATTAAAAACAAACACTAAAGTAAATCTAGATTGACGGTAGCAAAAAAAAACCAGCTTATTCAAGCGTTTGACACAATACAAAAACGACATTTTTCAGTTGTTATAAAAAAAGGGGGCTTGCCGTCACAAGCCCCCACTGCGTCAGGAGGAACCAAGCCGTTAGACATTGTTATTATATTTATCTGATTTAGTTTTGGTTGCCCTTTTCTAAACCACGTCTAACAGCCCAGCGTTTTCAAGGAGAAAACGCTGCACGGGCCCATGTCATGAAATTTTTTTCCGTAGAGGAAAGAATTTTTCTATAAGAAATCGGCCCCATGCATTCATAAGATAATAGATGGGCAACAAAAGTCAACATATTTTTTCGATATAAAATATCGTAATTTTGGATATTTTTGATAATTTATAGATTAGCCCCCAAGTGGGGCCCACCTGCGATTGCTTCGGGAACCCAACACAGCCCACCCCACGCGCCGCCTCAACAAAATGTCTCCCAATCC